>JBQCHZ010000089.1:0-102682 GCA_051954195.1 Marmoricola sp. | reverse complement strand
TCCTCCAACCCCTGACGCGGCGCGGGCCCCGGGGCGCGACGCCCCGGGGCCCTCGCTGGGGCCGCCTAGCGGTCGTCGCCGAGGGCCCGCGCCCGCCGCAGCGCCGCGGCGCCCTCGGTGCCGTCGCGGGCGACGCGCCCGCGCTGCTCGGGGGTGAGGCGGTCGAGGGCGTCGCGCCAGGCGGCGGCCCGGTCGCGCAGCGCCGCGGCCTCCGGCCACCCGACCGCGGCGAGGTCGTCCATCTCGCGGGCGACCGCGTCGGCCTCGCTGGGGTCGGCCATCCGCGCCAGCGCGTCGCGGGCGCGCGCGACCGCCTGCTCGGGCGGCAGGTGGTCGTCCGGGCCCAAGACCTCGACGCGCTCGGGGCGCCCCTCGGCGACGTCAGCCGACGCGACGGCGAGGTCGCCGGGCAGGTGCCAGCCGCCGGGCACGCGCACGATCAGGTGCGTCTCCCCCGCCACGCCGACCTCGACCCAGGTGCCCTCGGGCAGCGCGTCGAGCGCCGCCGCGAGCGGCGCGGGGTCGTTGGCCTCGTCCCACCCGGACGGCGCGTCGAGCAACTGCAGCAGGCAGGCCCCGCAGGCGTAGCCGCACCGGGGACAAGGCAGGCCGCACCAGCCGCAGTGGCAGCCGCCGCACGCGGGGTTTACGCCGCAGGTGTGCTCCGGGGCGCTCACGCCGCCACCCCCGCGTACACGCCGGTGCCCGCGAGGGCGGCCTGCATCGTGCTCTTGGCGACGCCGTAGTCCTTGACCAGGCGGGCCAGCGTCACCCCGTCGGCGTGGCGCCGCCGCGCGGCGGCGACCTCCTCGGGCGCCAGCGCGGGCTGCCGCCCCCTGTAGGCGCCGCGCTGCTTTGCCAGCGCGATGCCCTCCGCCTGGCGCGACCGGATCAGGCTGCGCTCCAGTTGCGCGAAGGCGCCCATCACCTGCATCAGGCACACCGCGTACGGGTCGGCGGTGTCGCGGTCGAACGCCATGCCCTCCTTGACGAACTCCACGCGCACGCCCCGGCCGGTCAGGTCCTCGACCAGCGCGATCAGGTCGCCCAGGCTGCGCGCGAGCCGGTCCGCGGAGTAGCAGCGCAGGGTGTCGCCCTCGCGGACGTAGGCGAGGCACGCGGCGAGCCCCGGCCGGTCCCGGTCCTTGCCGCTCGCCTGGTCCTCGAAGACCTTGTCGCAGGCGCCCAGGTCCTGCCGGTCGAGGCGCTGGTCGGTCGTGCTCACGCGGCGGTAGCCGACGGTGGCTGTCATGGGTCGGTTCCTCTCGGGGTCGGCCCGTCCGGGCCGGTTGGTTGAAGGTTCAACTTCAAATATGCCCAGTTCCGTGCCGCCCCGCTGGGCTTCCGCCGGTCCGGCACGGGTGTACCCCAGACGGCCGCCCGGGGTGGCGCTCGGGCCGAGCGCGCGAGCGGCAACGGCCGGCACCGGCCGGCGGGCCAGCGACCGCGGTTCCGCGGGCCAACGGGCCAGCGCGTGCGCCGTCGGTCGAGGATTCGCCCCAGGCCGAGCACGTTTCGGCAGATCAGCGCGGGTTTTGGGGCCGCCGCTTGACGGCCGGGTTTGGCGGGTTCTCGTCGCGGTCACGCCCCTTGACGACCACTCGGCGCGACCGTCCCCCACCGTCCCCCAGCGTCCCCCGGGGACGCTGGCTTCCGCCCACACGACCGTCCCCCCGTCCCCCGGCCTTAGACGGGGGACGGTGGCGGTCGGCGAGCCCCCACTGCTCGAGCTGCCGACCGCCCCCCGCGGGAGACGCTCAGAGCAACCCCTGGTCGGCGGCCTCCCGGTACGGGCGCACGCTGACGTGCAGCTGGCTGTTCCGCGGGCCGGCCTCACGGCGCACGTAGCCCTCGCGGACCAGGGCGTCGAGCGCCGCCGCCACGACCGCCTTCTTCCCGGTGACGGCGGCGGTGACGTCGCGCCCCGACATCGGCAGGGTCACCCCCTCCAGCTGCCGGCTCACCCGCTCCATCGTCCCGGTCGGCCGGAACTCGGCGCCGGCCCCGCCGCCCTCGTCGCCGAGGCTGATGCAGCCGCCCCGCACCTGCAGCGCCGCCACCCGCCGGCGCAGCGGGTAGTTGCCGTGCCGGTCCTTCGCGCAGAGCAGCACCGCCTTGCCGTCCTGCTCCTTCCCGAACGGCACGACGACCTTCTGCAGGTAGGCGGCGCCGGTCACGGCGGCGCGCTTCCGCTGGGACCCGATGGGCCACAGGTCGTTGTCCCCTGCCTTCGTCGCGTGGTCGAGAAGCAACACGGCCGCCCCGCACCGGACGGCGAGCCGGGGCAGCTGTCGGAACCACCGAGCGACCTCGTCGGCGTTGGGGTTCGCGCCCTCGACCGCCAGCGCCTCGCCGGTCGAGTCCACCACGACGAGCGAAGGCCGCTGGGCTTCGAGCAGCCGGGCGAGCCCCTCGGCGGCGGCCGGCGTCAGGCGGTCGTCCGGGTGCAGGTAGAGGAGCCGGGCGGCCACGGCGTCGGCGTCCACGCCGAGGTCCAGGACCAGGCGCGACACGACCCCGGCGGCGGAGTCCTCCAGGTCGACGTACGCCACGGTGTTCCCCGCCTCGAGCTCTTGCGCGGCCGTGACCAGCGCCGTCCACGTCTTACCCGCGGTGCTGTCACCGTGGACGCTGTTGATCCGGCCTGCGTAGAAGAGGCATCCGCCACCGAAGTCCCCGACCGTCGGCTCCGGCCGGGTCACCGTGCCGTCGAGCAGCCCGGCGACCGTCGCGGTGAGGTCGATCGGGTCCCACCCTCCGGCGGCCTCGTCGGCCGGAGGGCCGGCGCCCCGCTCGACAGCGAAGTCCTCCGCCGCCGTCGCCCGGGCGGGCTCGCGGCGGCCGCCGCCGTCGACCGTGTTGAGGGCCGAGGCCCACTTGGCCAGGTGCTCGCGCTCCCCCCAGGCCGCGTCGGTCGGCGCGTGGTCGAGCAGGTCCCGCAGGGCCTGCTCCTCGGTGTACCCCGACCACCCGCTGTTCGCGATCTCCTGCAGGTTGCAGGCGACCTCGAAGGTCGTGTTGTCCCAGCCCGGGCCGTCCCAGCCGAGACGCGAGCACTCGCGCAGCCGATCGAGCTCGCCGGCGACCGCCGCCGCCGCGTACGGGTGCACGCCCAGCGCGGGGTCCCGCGTCGGGGAGTCGTCCAGGTACTGCTCCCGCGCGGCCCGGCGACCGCCGCAGCGCGCGAGGGCCTGCACGAGGGCCGGGTCCGAGCTCGAGCGCACGCACTCCTCGACGTCCCAGGGCTCCTCCTCCACGTAGGGGCGGCCGCCGTGCTCGGGCTTCGACCGGACCGACCCGGGGAGGAAGCCGAGCAGCCTCCCGGAGCCGTCCGGCCGGCCCCCGACGTAGTCCCCGACGTGGCCGGCCTCTGTCGTCAGCGGCGAGATCTTGCCGAGGCCGCTGGACGGCACGACCAGGTGCCGTCCGCCGGTCGGCGTGCGGGTGACGCCGTAGCGCCTGAACGGCGGCAGGTTGTCGGCCGACCCGCCGTCCTTGGTGTCCTCGTCGACCAGGTCGATGCCGTGGCCGCCGACCAGGGCGAGCGCGTCGCGCCCAGGGCGGTAGCTCGACAGGTCGCACTCGGCCGCGGTGAGGTGCTGCCAGCCGGGCGGCGGCGTCTCGCCGTTGCGGACGACGACCACCGGCACGCCGACCGCGAGCAGCCGCCTGGCCAGGGGGCGAGCGTCGCAGTCACCCACGGTCCGCCCCCTTCGCTGCGCGCAGCCGGCGGGGCAGGTGCTCGGCGCACCGCGGACACAGGAGTCCGACCGCCGTGCTGGTCAGCCGCTTCTTCGCAGTCGGCCGCTGGCACCGCTCGCAGGCGTACCGGCCGGCGCGGGCGCTCACCGGCGGCCGCCGTCGGTCAACAGGGCGGCCAGCTCGGCGCGGTGCGCGTCGGTCGGCGGCGTCTCGGCTGCGATGGCGGCCAGGATGCGGCGCTTCAGCTGCGCCGCCAGGAAGGTCGCCTTGGCGGCCTCGACTTTTTCGGGCGGGCCGTAGCGGTGGGCGTGCGCCAGCAGGCCGTGGGCCGTTTTCTGGCTGGGGATGGGCTCGGACACAGGGGTCTCCTCGGTGGTCGAGGGACCCCCTTGGGTCCCTGGCGCGGTACGTCGCGCCATTGGCCCCATTTTACCGCGGGTGTTGGAGAACACCTGCGGCTGCGGGGCTCCCGACTCTCGACCCGGCAGCCGCGGCCCATCACCGGGGCACCCCGGCGACCTGGTCGGCGCGGAGAGTGCCCTAGGTGCGGCCCTGGCGGACCATCGCGGCCAGCCTCGCCCTCGCGGCGTCCTCCCCGCGCACGACCCGGCCGCCGACCACGCCGACCGTGCCCACACCGGCGGGCGGCAGCACGAACCGGCGGCGGGCCTTCTCCTCGGCGGCGGCCTCCGCGGCGCGCCTCGCGGCCTTGGCCTCGCTGGCCCGCCGGCGCCTGTCGCGGCGGCTCGCGTTCGCCAGGTCCAGGCACTCGCGGCAGGTCTGCTTCCCAGCTGCGGTGGTGTGCAGGTTGGCCTCCGTGAGCTCGTGTCCGCGCCGGCAGGTCGGCGGCTCCGCGGCCAGCTGGTCCGCCGGCTCTCGCGCGCCCTGCGGCGTCGGTCGTTGCGGCACGCCCTGCAGAACTGGCGACCGGTGCTCCGCTGCACGCCGACGTTGTCGCCGCTCATCGGGTGGAGACCCCGCTTGCAGAGGCCGCGCAGCCGGTCGCTCAAGACGGACCACCCAGGACGGCCGCGTAGACGCTCCGCAGGGTTTCGCCGGCGGCGACACCGAGGGTCCGAGCGAACGCGTCCACGCAGCGCGCGCAGGGCTCCCGAACCAGCGGGTCGCCCGGGTCGCAAAGGAAGAACTGCACCCGTGCGGCGCAGACCGGCGAGCCGCAGAACTCGACCGTCACGGCGCCTCCCGGAGGGCATCGAGCTCGCGCCGCAGGGCGGCGACCTCGGCGCGGAGGTCGGCCAGCGTCGGCTCGGGCTCGGGCGCCCGGACCTCGCCGACGTGCGCCCACGGCGTCGGCGACGGGGGCTCCCCCGTGCTCACCCACGCCCGCAGCCCCGGCAGCCGCACCGCCTCCGACCACTCCAGCCCGCGCGCCTCCATCAGCGCCCGCTCCAGCATCGAGGCGCCCAGCGCGCCGACCTCCTCCAGCGCTGCGGCGCACGCGGAGCACAGGTAGCCGCTGGCCATGCGGGGCTTGGTGAACGCGCCGGTCGTCACGGGGCCGCGCCACGGCTCGGCCTGCCTGTCGAGCCCGCAGGCGAGGCAGCCCCGGTGCGGGGTGTCGCCCGGCGGCGCGGTCGGCGGCACCGGCCGGTCGTGGTCGGCGGCGGCGTGCACCCGCAGGTCGAGCAGCCGGGCGTAGCCCGCCCGGAGCGCCGCGCGGTCCTCGCGGGCGACGTGGCCCCACGGCTTGCGCTGCGGCTCGGGGCGGACCCGGCTGTCGTAGAGCAGCACCGAGACGTCGACCCCGGCGTCCTCGAACGCCTCGGCGGCGAGCCGCCACTCCCCCTCGGCCTTGCCGAGCAGGCGCAGAGCGGCGCGGACCGCCGAGCCCGGCTCCTCGGGCCGCAGGCCCGCGCAGTCGTCGCAGACGCCGACCTCGTACTCGCGCCCGCTGGCCCGGCCCGTCGGGGTGGTGTCGGGCAGCCAGGCCAGCCGCCGGTCGGTGGCGACGCCGCAGCACCGGCAGGGGGCGCTCACCGGGCGCCCCGCTCGTCCCGGGCGTCGACGTCGAGCAGCAGCCGCTTGCTCTCCTCGGACCGCGTGGCCCAGTCCGGGTCCGTCCTCGCCCTCCGGGCGCGGCGAGCCAGCGAGCTCGAGCGCCGGCTCCGGGTGACCGGTGCCGCACCGGGGTTGGGGGCGTCCGCAAGGTCGGGCCGCACGTTGGCGGCCAACTCGTCGCCGTGGAGCTCGCCGGAGGCGTAGGTGTAGGGCCTCATCGGCGGGTCCTCCGCCTCTGCGCGGCTGTCAGGCGGCGACCGCACAGCCCCCTGGGTGAGGGCCAGCACGGCTCGCCCGCCCCCGCGGCGTGCCGGCGGCACGGCACCGCGAGCACCGCCGCCCACGCGGAGCGGTCCGCGACCAGGTCGCGGCGCCGCATCAGCCCTCACCCCGGAGAAGCCGGGCCGCCTCGGCGGCCAGCGACGCGGCCGTGGCGACCACCAGGTCGCGCTGGGCCTGCCGGATCGCGGCCTCGTCGCCCGGCCTGTGACGGCGGATCGCGGCGAGGCGCGCGTGGGCCGACCGCACGGTCGGCGGGCTGGGTGGTGTGGGCACCGGACGTCCTAACTACTCGGGGCGTCGGTTCCCTCAGCTCCCATTATCACCCGGTGTCGCCGCTGCCGGCGCACCCGGGCATGGGCCGTCGGCGACACGGCCGCCGTTGACCCGCGCGGTCAGCGGCGCCGTGACAGGGTGGCGCCGTGGCGGACAAGAACCGGCTGTACTACGGCGACAACCTTGACGTGCTCCGCACGAACATCAAGGCCGAGACGGTGGACCTCGTCTACCTCGACCCACCGTTCAACTCGAACCGCAACTACAACGTCATCTTCGGCAAGCACGTCACCGCTGACGGCGCGGCCGCCCAGATCGAGGCGTTCGGCGACACCTGGGTGTGGACGCCGGCCACCGAGGAGCAGTACCAGGACCTCCTCAGCGGGGCCGTGCCGAACAAGGTCGCCGACGCGCTGATTGCCATGCGCGGGCTGCTCACCGAGAACGACGCGATGGCTTACCTCGTCAATATGGCGCCACGGCTGGTCGAGCTCCACCGCGTTCTGAAGAGCACCGGCTCGTTCTACCTCCACTGCGACCCGACTATGAGCCACTACCTCAAGGTGCTTCTCGACGCGATCTTCGGTCCCGAGATGTTCCGCAACGAGATCATCTGGCGCCGCACCGGCTCGCACGCGCCGCGACGGTCGTACGGCCCGCTGCACGACGTGATCCTGTTCTACGTCAAGTCCAACGACTACACGTTCAACGTCCTTCGTAAGCCCTACACGCGCATGCACGTCGAGCGGCGGTACCAGGCCGACGAGAGCGGCCGGCTCAAGTTCGTCACCAAGGGCAACATCCTGACGGGCGCCGGCGCGACAGGCGGGGAGTCGGGTGCCGTCTGGAGGGGGTTCGACCCGTCGGCAAGCGGTCGGCACTGGGCGATCCCCGGGTACCTCAACGAGCAGCTTCCCCCGGAGCTCCAGGGCACCGGCGTCCTCGAGCGGCTGGACGCCTTGTACGAGCGCGACCTGATCGAGATCGAACCGGGCGGGAAGTGGCCGTACCCCGTCAAGTACCTCGGCGAGGACGACGGGACCCCGATCGGCGACATCTGGGCGTACCAGCCGGGCACCGGCGCCTGGGGCGGCAACCAAGGCGACCTCTACGGCACGGACGACGGCATCGACGAGGACGTCGCCTGGCTGGGGACGACCGACCCGGAGCGCCTGGGGTACCCGACGCAGAAGCCGGTTGGCCTCCTCGAACGGATCCTTCGGACAAGCAGCAACCCAGGCGATGTTGTGCTCGACCCGTTCTGCGGATGCGGAACCACCATCGACGCGGCCCAGCGGCTCGGCCGCCGGTGGCTCGGCATCGACATCACCTACATCGCGGTGGACCTGATCAACAAGCGGCTGATCGACCGCTTCGGCGCCGAGATCGCAGACACCTACGAGGTCTCCGGCATCCCACGGGACAAGGCGGCCGCGCTCGCGTTGTTCTCCGAGTCGCCGTTCGACTTCGAGCGGTGGGCGGTCTCGCTGATCAACGGCCAGCCGAACCAGAAGCAGGTCGGGGACAAGGGCGTCGACGGCGTCGCGCGGTTCCCGCTGGGCGACCCGAACAAGAAGGCGCGCCAGGTCGGGCAGGTGCTCATCTCGGTGAAGGGCGGGAAGCACATCGGCCCCCAGTTCGTCCGCGACCTCCTCGGCACCGTCAACACCCAGCACGCGGAGATGGGGGTGCTGATCACGATGACCGAGCCGACGCGCGGGGTGGTCGACGCCGTGAACCACGCCGGCACCTACACGCACCCGGCGAACGGCCAGACGTTCCCGAAGGTCCAGGTGATCACCGTGTCCGAGTTGCTCGCGGGCAAGCGCCCGAAGCTGCCGCTCACGATGCTGCCGTACGTGAAGGCGAGCAAAAGCACTGCCGACCACACCGACGAGGGGCTCTTCTAGCCGACGAGCCACCCCTGCCGTCAGACGACGCCCTCGGCCGCTGCCGCGCCGGCGATCTTCTTCGCGGCCTCGTCGAGGGACAACGCCTCCCCCGTGGTCAGCCCCGATCGAGCGCCCAAGAGCGGGCTGACCTCACGGACGTCGTCGAACGTCACGCCGTGGGCGACCGGGACGACGCGGTCAGTCGCGAGGAGCGCAGCCAGCTCCTTGCTCGCGATCCCGGTTGCCGCCTCAAGGGTCTGGAGCATCGCGGGGGTCACCAGCACAATCCCGGCGCGGGAACTCCTCAGCCCCTTGTCGATCTCCGTGAGGAGCGACTTGCCGAGGCCGACGTCGTACTCGCTGAACCACACGGTCGCCCCGTGCGACACGAGCAGGTCGCACAGGTCCTTGGCCGCACCCTGGCGGTCGTCCCAGGCGTGGCAGAGGAACAGGTCGCGCCGGTCCGGGTGTGTCCGAGCCACCACCTCGGCCTGCCGGGCCAGAGGCTCGAAGGTCCGCCACTCCGTGGAGCTGTACGACACGGACCCGCCGCTCCGCAGCCGACGTGATCCCCCGCCGCCACCGCCGCCACCGCCGCCACCGCCTCCACCGCTAGAAGACCCGCCACCGCTGGGTGCGTACCGCGGCGGCGTAGGCGGCGGGTAGTAGGTCGGCCGGTACGAGTACGACCGGCCGCCTCGGCAGGCAGGGCAGTTCGCGGCGCCGCTCGCGGTGCGGTGCCCTTCGACGGGAGCGGTGCATTGGGCCATGCTTCGACGCTACGCCCGCCCACCGACAGCGGCTCTTCTGCCGCGCTGGGCCCGGAGCAATATTGCCTTTCGGTGCCCGTTTGGGTGCCTCCTGCGACGAGGACGTTGAGGCCGGCGTGCACGGACGCCTCGAGGAACCGCGCAGCAGGGGCGCTCAGCGAACCGAGCTCGACGAGGTCGTCGAGGGTGCTGGCGCGCAGCAGGAACTTGCGGATGTTCACGGCGGCGAAGTCGCGACTGATCCCCTCGAGCACGACGTGCAGCCGGTGGCCCTGGGGCAGCATCGCGTCGACGAACGGTGTGGACAGGTCGAGGCGGCGGCCACTGGCCTTGAGCATCCGCTCGACCAGCTCGTGGACCTGGGCCCGGTCCAGGATCACGTCGGTGAGCTCGTGCCGGCCGTGGCGGGCGACGAAGACCCGGCTCGGCTCGTTGATCCAGACCTCCTCGACCTCGGGATCCTCCAGCAGCGGCTGGAGCGGGCCGAATCCCGACATCCGCGCGACGAGCTCGGTGACGACGGCGACGCGGTCGTGCACCGGCAGTACGGCGCCGGTGAGGCTGAGCTCATCGTGGCGCCGTACGACGTCGTCGGCGATCGCTCGCACCGCGCCCGCGTCGCGCTGTGGGTCGACACCGTCACGGCGGACCTGCTCGCGCACGCCCTCGGCGAGCTCGTCGACCAGGGACGCAGGGGTCACCTCGACGGACCTCGGCGCCGGCCGCACCAGCACTCTCGACATCGCACCTCCCGAGTTGGGCGATGCATCGTTCTATCGCCGTCGAGGAAGGTCCGACAAGGGCGCGCGGGGATTTCTGTGGACGGGGGTTTGTCTCGCGTGACGGGTGGGGATGACGGGACCAGGTGACGCGCCCCGCCGGATCTCGGGATCGGCGGGGCGCGCTCTCCGGTCTCTCGCGGCTCAGCCGTCGAGGACCGTCGCCAGCAGGTCGCCGTGGGACGCCACCCGGTCGAGCACCTCGTGCAGGTCCAACTGCTCCAGCGCGAGCGGGTCGTCGGCTCCCGCCTCGATCTCCGCCCAGGTCCGTGGAGCAGCGACGGTGGGGCGGGCACGGCCGCGCAGCGAGTACGGCGAGATCGTGGTCTTCGCGCCGACGTTCTGCGACCAGTCGAGGAACACCTTGCCGGCGCGCCGCGCCTTCGCCATCTGGGAGACCACGAGGTCGCGGTGCTCGCGCTCCAGTTGCTCGGCCACCTCGCGCGCCCAGTCGCGCACCTCCTCGGAGGACCGATCCGGCTCGAGCCCGACGTAGAGGTGCAGGCCCTTGGAGCCGGACGTCACGGGGCCGCACCGGAGGCCCTCGGCCGCGAAGCGCTCGCGCACCAGCAGCGCCACCCGCGCGCACTCCCCGAGACCCGCCGGCTCCCCGGGGTCGAGGTCGATGACCATCCGGTCCGGGGGCACGACCTCGCCCTCGTCGTCGACCCGCCACTGGTGCACGTGCAGCTCGAGGGCGGCGAGGTTGACCGTCCACACCAGGGCTGCGAGTGAGTCGAGCACCGGGTAGCGCAGGGTGCCGCTCTCCCCCGACGCCGACCGCGATCCGGTGGTCGGCACCTCGACGACCCGCAACCACGACGGCGTGCCCGCCGGAACGTTCTTCTCGAAGAAGGACTGGTCGCCGGTGCCGTGCGGCCAGCGGATCCGGGTCACCGCCCGGTCGGCCAGATGCGGCAGCAGCACCGGCGCCACCTGGGTGTAGTAGTGCAGCACCTCGGCCTTGGTCGTCCCGGTCGAGGGATACATGACCTTCTCGAGTTTGACCAGGGTCAACGTGCGGCCGTCGACCTCGACGCGCACCTCGGTGCGGTCGGCGGGCGTGCTCACCGGCCCACCGCCATCACCGGGTGTCGCCGCGGGTCGAGCCGGTTCATCACGACACGGAGGAAGGCGCGTGGCGCGGAGACACACCCCGCAGTCGCACCGCTGCCGTTGACGTGCAGGAAGATGCCGGCGCCCCGGTGGCGCACGGGGTCGGCGTAGTTGTAGTCGGTGACGATCGAGAACTCGTACTGCCGGGGATAGTCGGCCAGCCGCTCGGACCCGTTCTCGTCCTCGACCGGTAGCCGCCAGCGGAAGCCGCCCTGCGCGCGGTTGCGGTAGCGGTTGTAGAAGGCCGAGCGGTTGTCCTCGACCCAGTAGTCGCCCGAGCGGACGCGTCGGTAGGGCAGATCCCAGGCGGCGTGCCGGGCATGGGACCCGAAGGACCCGATCAGGCGAACCGTCCCCAGCGGCGTCGTGCCGGAGCCCTGGTGCCGGCGGTCGGGTGCGACGAGGCCGCCGTACCCGATCCGGCCGGCGTCGGTCGACGAGCGCCGGTGCCATCGGCCGCCGGCGTAGCGCCAGAACGTCACCCGGGCGTGCGATCCGTGCGTGCGGTTGACCGTGATGACCTGCTGGCCACCGTTCGGGACGCGGACCGTGACGCCGTCGAGCCGCACGTTGCTCGCCTCAGCCGCAGCGCCGGGCACGGTGCCGAGGAGGATCAGCAGGGTCGCAGCGGCGCAGAGCAACCACAACTGCCCACTCGCGCAACCACGAGGGGCAACTCGATGCACCACGGGGGGCAACTCGACGGGTCAGCGGTCGAGGGGCCAGCCGCGGGAGGCCCAGGCGCCGGTGCCGCCGGCGATGTTGATCGCCTCGACGCCGTGCTGGCGCAGGAAGTCGGTGACCTGGCGGCTGCGGCCGCCGGCCTGGCAGATCACGTGCACGGGGCGGTCGGTGGGCACCTCGGCGAGCCGCGCCGGGACGTCGTTCATCGCGATGTGGTCGGCGCCGGGCACGTGGCCGCCGGCGTACTCGTGGTCCTCGCGCACGTCGAGCAGGTAGAAGTCGTCGCCGCCCTGCGCGTGCCGGGCGGCGAGCTCGTCGATGTCGATCTCGTCGGCCGGTCCGCCCTCCTGGGCGGCGACCTGGCGGCGCACGTCGTCCATGTCGAGGCCGCGCACCGCCTCGATCAGCTGCTCCAGCGACTGCGGCGGCAGCGCGCCGGGCTGGGAGTAGACGCAGATGCCGTCGCGGAAGGCCATCAGCGTCGGGATCGAGGTGATCTGCGCCTGCTGGGCCAGCGCCTGCTCGGCCTCGGTGTCGACCTTGGCGAAGACGATGTCCTGGTGGCGCTCCGAGGCGGCCTCGTAGGTCGGAGCGAACTGCCGGCACGGCCCGCACCAGGCGGCCCAGAAGTCGACGAGCACGATCTCGCTGCCGGTCACCGTGTCGGCGAAGGCCGCGGTGGTCAGGTCACGGGTGGGCATCGGTCCTCACAGGTCGCTCGGGATCAGGTCGGCCCCATCAGATCAGCCGGGGAGAGGTCTCCCCGGACCCCACGGTACGCCGGTTGGCGCAGCCGGCCCTCCCGCGTCAGCGCCAGGTACTGCACGTCCACCACGACCACGGGGTCCACCCACACCGAGCCCGCGCGGTCGGGCCGCGGCAGCTCCTCGGCGAACGGCGACGCCTGCCGCACCAGGGGCCGCAGCACCTCGGCGAGCACGGCGCCCGCGCGTCCCGCGACGCCGGAGCCGACCTTGCCGCGGTAGACCAGGCCGCCTGTGGTCGGCTGCCCGACGAGCAGCGACCCGAGCCGGGTGTCGCTGCCGGTCTCGTGGCGGAAGCCGCCCACGACGTAGGACGCGGTGGGGCGGATCGGGAACTTCAGCCAGTCCCTGCTGCGCCGGCCCGGGTGGTAGGCGGAGTCGCGTCGCTTGGAGACCACGCCCTCGAGCCCCTGCGCCTCGGCGGCCTGCAGCAGCAGGCGGCCGTCGTCGTAGGCGGGAGGCACCTGGCACACGGCCGCGTCGACGTCGAGATCGGCGAGCGCCGTACGCCGCTCCTCCAGCGGCCGGGCGAGCAGCGGCGTGCCGTCGAGGTCGAGCAGGTCGAAGGCGATCAGCGTCACCGGGCGGCTCCGGGCGAGCCGGAGGGCGCGCGCGGCGTCCCGCACGTGCATCCGCTCCGCCAGGGCACCGAAGGACGGCACGCCGTCGCCGAGGGCGACCACCTCGCCGTCGAGCAGCGCGGGCCGGCCCCCGGTGAGGCCCTGCAGCTCGGGGAAGGACACCGAGACGTCGTTCTCGTTGCGCGAGCGCACCACCGTGCGGTCCCCGCCCGCCTCGACGAGCACACGCATGCCGTCCCACTTGACCTCGTGCAGCCACGCCCGTCCGTCGGGGACGACGTCACCGGTGGTCGCGAGCATGGGGCGCACCCCTCCATCCTGCTGCCTGCACCGCCGTGCCGCACCGCGCCTGCTGGAAACCGCGCGCACCGACGGCCATGCTGGGCCCATGCGAGCGATCTGGAAGGGCGCGGTCTCCTTCGGGCTGGTCAGCGTGCCGGTCAAGCTCTACGCGGCGACCGAGAACAAGGACGTGTCCTTCCGGCAGGTGCACGCCGCCGACGGCGGCCGGATCAAGTACCAGCGCGTGTGCAGCATCGACGGCGAGCTGGTCGACTACAGCGAGATCGCCAAGGGCTACGAGACCGAGGACGGCGAGATGGTCGTGCTCACCGACGCCGACCTCGCCGAGCTGCCGGCCAGCAGCAGCCGCGAGATCACCGTCGAGAAGTTCGTGCCCAGCGACCAGATCGACCCGATGCTGTTCGAGAAGAGCTACTACCTCGAGCCGGAGAAGTCCGGCGCCAAGCCGTACGCCCTGCTGCGCGAGGCCCTCGTCGAGGCGGACCGGATGGCGCTGGCGACCGTCTCGCTGCGCAACCGGATGTCGCTGGCGGTGCTGCGGGTGCGCGAGGACGTGATCGTGCTCCAGACGATGATGTGGCCCGACGAGATCCGCTCCCCCGACTTCGGCGGGCTGGAGGCCGGCGAGGCCAAGCCGGCCGAGGTGAAGATGGCCCGGATGCTCGTCGAGACCCTCGCCGGCGACTTCGACGCCGACGAGTTCGAGGACGACTACCGCGAGGCCGTCGAGGCGCTGGTGCGCACCAAGGTCGAGGGCGGCGAGGTCACCCGGACGCCGACGGCTCAGAAGAGCAGCGGCGAGGTCGTGGACCTGCTCGCGGCGCTCCAGCGCAGCGTCGATGCGGCGCGCAGCGCCCGCGGCGAGGCCCCGTCCTCCCCGGACGAGGCCGACCCGTCCGCCGGCGCCACCGCCGGGAAGCGCAGCACCAAGGACGGCACGAAGGACGGCGCGAAGGCGGCTGAGAAGCCGGCGAAGGCGGAGAAGACCGCGAAGAAGGCTGCGAAGAAGGCCGCGTCCGCGAAGACCCCGGCCAAGAAGGCGGCGGCGAACAAGGCCGCCGCCAAGGCGCCGGCGAAGAAGGCCGGCTGAGGCCGCTGCCGGCCTCCGGCCGGACCCGGCCCGATCTGCGTCCGATTTGCGTTGCCGTCCGTATCGGGACGGCGGGCCCCACAGGACGTGACTATTCGGTACGGTGCTCGTTGAATCCAGTGGTACGGGTGGTGCACATCTGTGCGCCGGCTCCGAGCGACGACCAGTGACAACGAGGGAAAACCAGTGACGAAGACGTACATGAAGGCGGGCGCCCTGGTGGGTGTCGCCTCGATCGCGGTGCTCGCGGCGGGCCCGGCGATGGGTGCCACCCACATCTCCCAGGCGACCGCGCAGAGCCTCCAGCTCAGCATCGCGGGCAACTCGGCGATCAGCCAGCAGGTCTCCGCGACCAACGACGGCAACGGCGCGAAGACGGTCGACAACAGCACGGTGCCGACCATCGCGAGCGTCATCCCCGGCAACACCCTGCTCGGCGTGGGCGTGGCCCCCCAGCTGGCCGGTGCCAACATCGCCGACAACGGCGACGGCAACTCCTTCGCCTGCGCCGGCATCGCCGGCACCGGTGGCGGCGTGGTCAAGGTCGGTGACAGCTCCTGCAAGATCAACGGCACGCCGCTGACCCTGGACCTGGCGAACCTGTCCCTCGGCAACGTGATCCTGGGTAACGACAGCGCGCTCGGCAGCGCCCTGAACTCCATCCCCGGCCTCGGCGCCCTGCTGACCACCCTCGGCACCAACCTCAACGGCCTGGTGACCCAGATCGACGACGGCATCAAGGGCACGCCGCTCGGCGAGGTCAAGCTCGGCGGCTCGCTCAGCGCGATCGAGGGCATCTGCACCGCGAACCCGTCGGGTGCGCAGGGCACGGCGAACATCGTCGACTCCTCCGGCGGCGCGGCGAACACCCCGATCACGGTCACGCTCCCCGGCGCCGGCCCGATCGACCTGGTCGACCTGCCCGCGAACCCCGCTCCGAACACCCACGTCGTGGTCGACCTCAACAAGGTGACCCAGACGCTCATCGACGGCATCAAGCAGGAGCTCAACAACGCCGTCAACGGTCAGCTCAAGGCCATCGGCGTCCCCGCCGGGACGCTGCTGCAGACCATCCAGGACCAGGTCGTCACCACGCTCGTGGACAACCTGCGCGACCCGCTCCTCACCCCGCTGCAGCAGAACCTGCTCGACATCACCCTGAACAAGCAGTCCACGGGTGACGCCGGCAAGTCCATCGACCTCACCGCCCTGGACCTGCAGGTGCTGCCCGCGGCCAAGCAGATCGCCGGCTCCTCGTTCATCAGCGGCGCCATCGGTCACGTGACCTGTGGCCCGAACGGCCGGCTGACCGCCTCGACGCCGACCCCGGCCCCGCCGTCGGAGCCGCCGGTCCCGCCGCAGACGCCGAGCATCCCGCGTCACGTGGACTCGGGCCTGGCCAGCTACGACGGTGGCAGCGACGCCAACGTCTGGATCGCGGCCGTGGCGGCCCTGCTCGCCCTCGGTGGCGGTGCCGGCACGCTGGCCTACCGCCGCTACGGGATGCCGCGCGGGTGATCCTGGTTTGACCAAGTTCCCGCTCAGGTCGGCGCTCGACGGGCTCGAGAAGACCGGGCGGACACTGACGGCCGTCGCACTGTGGCTCCTCCTGGGAGCCACAGTCGGCGGCCTGGTGCTTCCCAACGCTCCGAGTCTGGCCGCGCCGGGCTACCACGACCTGTCCACCCCGGCTGCGCCGGTGCGGCTGGTGGTGCCCTCGCTGCACATCGACGCCCCGATCGTGCCGATCGAGGTCAGCGCCGACGCGACGTTGGACCCGCCGTCGAACCCGCGCGAAGTCGGCTACTGGAAGCGCAGCGCCAAGCCGGGCTCGCTGACCGGGCAGACCGTGATCACCGGGCACACCGTGCACACCGGCGGCGGCCAGATGGACCATCTCGGCTCGATCCGCCAGGGCGCCTCGATCCGGATCGTCACCCCCGTCGGGACGATGTGGTACCGCGAGACCCAGGTGGTGGTCTACAGCAAGGAGCAGCTGAGCAAGCACGCCGCGGAGCTGTTCTCCCAGAAGCGCAAGCACAACCGGCTGGTGCTGATCACCTGCACCGGGTGGACCGGCAAGGAGTACACCAGCAACGTCGTCGTCTTCGCGACGCCGCTCGGCGTACCGAACGCCAAGCCGGCGGACCACAAGGACCGGAAGAGTCCCAAGAGCCCGAAGCAGACGCCGCACGGCACCGGCGACAAGGCCGCCTGAGCCTGAGCCGACCGCTCAGGTCGCTCCCGTGCGCAGCGCCACGATCGGCTCGATCCTCGCTGCCCGGAGCGCGGGATACACCGCCGCGAGCAGCGCCGTGAGGGCACCGACAGCGGGACCGAGGACGATCACCAGGGGCGGCAGGACCGCCGTCCACTGGTGCGCCACTGCCGTGAGCATGACGACGCCGAGGCCGAGCAGGGCACCAGCCAGTCCCCCCACGAAGCCGATGACGCTCGCTTCGGCGAGGAACTGCGCGGCGATGTGCGTACGACGGGCACCGTAGGCGCGACGCAGCCCGATCTCGCCCATCCGCTCCATCACAGCGACGAACGTGGTGTTGGCGATGCCTACCATCCCCACGAGCAGGCAGACGCCGGCGAGTAGCAGGAAGAGGCTCTGCAGCGCAGAGTTCACCGTGCCGCGCAGGTGCCGAGGGTCGGGCGGTGGAGTGACCTCGAAGCTGTCCGGGTGGTCCGGCGCGACGGCCACCGCGAGCTGGTCGGCGACCACCGTGCCCGCTCCCTTCTCGACCCTCACCCACCCCGTGGCGAGACTGCCGCCGGACGGATCACCCCAGATGGCTCTCGCGGTCGAGGAGGGGATGACCAGGTCGTCCAGGATCTCCGGATGGCGCGTGACCCGCGAGAGCACGCCGACGACGGTGAACGAGGCACCGGCGATCGTCAGCGACGGATGGCCCGACAGGTCCGCGATGCCGAGGTCGTCGGCGAGGACCGGGCCCAAGACCACGACCCTCGCATGGTTGACTTGAGCGAAGTCGTCGTACAGCCGGCCCGATCGCACGCGAGCGCCCGCCACCCGGAGGGCGCCAGGCGAGGCGGCCAGCACCTTGCCGGTGATCGGCGCCTGCTGGCCGGGCACCGGCGAGGTGCGCACCGGCGCGATCTCCTCCGGGATCACCCAGGAGAGACCGACGTCGACCACTCCCCGGATGTGCTTCGCGCGCGCCTCGAAGTCGTCGGGGAAGGCCATGCTCCGGGTGGCGACCGGGTCGGCGACCTGGCTGATCGTCACCTCCGTGGCCGAGAGCGCCGTGAACGCTGAGTCGATCTGTGACGACGCGGTGGCGGTGAGTCCGAGAACGGCGACGAGCACCCCGACGCCGAGCACGGTGCCGATGGCTGTGAGCAGTGTCCGGCCCGGCCGCTCGCTGAGTGCGGCCACCGATTCGTCGAGCACGCCCAACCTGTCGATGCGGAGTCGGCCCCGGTCACGCACAGCCGTCCCCGCGGACCTGGCCGTCGACCACGCTGATCCGGTGGTCCCCCTGGGCCGCGATGTGCTCGTCGTGGGTGACCAGCACGATCGTGATCCCCGACGCGTGCAGCTCACCGAGCAGTGCGACGACTGCACGACCGTTCGCGCTGTCGAGATTGCCGGTCGGCTCGTCGCACAGCAGCACGCTGGGCGAGCCCAGGAGAGCGCGAGCGATGGCCGTGCGCTGGCGCTCCCCTCCGCTCAGTGTTCCCGCCCGCTTGTCCGCCTTGGCGGACAGCCCGACCTGGGCCAGGCGGGCATGCGCCTGTGCACGCCGCTCGCCCCGGTCGAGGCCGCGGTAGAGCCCACCGAGCATCACGTTGTCCAGCACGGTGCGGTGCTGCATCAGGTGGAATGCCTGGAACACGAACGCGAGGTGTTGTGCGCGCATCCGGCAGCGGATCTTCTCGTTGGCTTCGCTCATCGACCAGCCAGCCACGCAGATGGTTCCACTCGACGGCTGGTCGAGCAGACCCAGCAGGCCGAGCAGCGTCGACTTGCCCGATCCACTCGGTCCGACGACGGTGGCGTAGGCACCCTCCGGGATCCGCAGCGACACGTCCCGAAGGGCGACGAACCGAGCACCACCGCGATCGCCGCCGTAGACCTTGCTCACCCCGTCGAGCCGGTAGGCGCAGTGATCCTCGACGGAGCTCGCGGCGCTCATGCTGCCGAGCCGACGCCGACGCCGACGACGACCTCGTCGCCCGCCCGGAGGAGTCCGTCGGACGCGGGCCGTACCTGAACGTATCCATCGCCCGAGTAGCCGGTCGTGACCCCGACGACCGCCTTCCGTTGCTTGCGCAGCACCGTCACGGTGTCCGAGCCGTCCGCCGAGGCGGAGATGGCCGACAGGGGGACGGTGAGTCCCGGGTGAGGTGACGTCGAAACGGTGACGAGCACCCGGGCCGGCGACCCCGCGCTGCGGGCGGGTAGCCGATGTTGTGGGCGGACGGTGAACTGCACCGGAGCCGCGTTGGGATCGGCAGCGCCGGGAGGCGCCTGGTCGTCAGCGGCCTGGGCCAGATGGCGAGAGCCGCTGACGGTGCCCACAGCCTCCCCGCCGGGGGTGAGCAGTAGCCGGACCCGCTCTCCCCGCCGGATGGACGTGGCATCGGCCGCCGTCGGAGCGCCACGCACGATCAGTGGACCGCTCGCGAGGCTCAGCAGGGGGCCGGCGACCTCGGCACCGACCCGCGCGTTGACCGCGGAGATCGTGGCGGGCAGGACCGGCACGAAGACGATCTGACCGTACGACGCCTCCGCACCGCTCATGGCTTGCGCATCGAGCAGGTCCCGTCGGGCGCGCGCGAGGTCGTCGGTCGCATACCGGAGGTCGAGGGCACCGGCATGGGCGGCTCGTTGGCGCTGGAGATCGCGATCGGCGGACCGGAGGGCGTCCTGGGCGGAGGCGACGACGTCGCCACCCACGTGCTCCGCCTGGTAGCCCCGGCTGCGATACAGCGCCTCGACAGCGGCAGCGGTGGCGGGTCCGTAGAGACCCGGTCGATCGTCGTCGGCGAAACCGGCGAGAGTCAAGGCGTGCTGCAGTTGGCGGACATCGGGTCCACTGATGCCGGGACCGAGGGTCCGGTAGGCGGGGATGCGCCCGGGCAGCACGAAGACCGGGCTGCCGCTGACCTCTGCCACCAGGTCGCCCGGACGGAGCCGATCACCCACGTGCCGCGGAAGTCGGGTGACGACGGCAGCGGCAGTGCTGTCACCTGACGGTGCCACCACATCACTGATGTACCGGCGTTGGACTTCCCCGTCGAAGGCGACGGTGCGGGTGACCTTGCGCTCGGTGACCGCCGCGGTCAGGGTCGTCCTCGGTGGCGCGGCCGTCTGTGCGAGAACCTGAGCCGGAGAGCGGACGGCGTGTCCGACAGCGAACCCGAGGACTGCGGCGAGCACCATCAGGCTCAGGCCGACGAATGCGAACCGAGTGGACGGACGCGCACCACGCAACCCGTTCACGAGCCGCCCTGGAGGATGCGCCGTACGCGCTCCATCATCCGGTGGTACTGCGTCATCGCCGCGTTCAGCTCGCCCTCGTGCTGGTCGATCAGCCGCCGCTGGTAGGCCGAGTCGACTGCGTACCAGACGCCGATGTAGTTGACCTCGAGTGCGCAGGACAGATCGAGCTTCGCCATGGCGAGCTTGACGGCTGAGCTCGCGGTCGCCACCGAGTTGCCGGCGTCCCAGCGATGCTTGAAGTGGTAGCCGTGCCCCGCCATGCATGTCGCCCACTTGGCCGCCACCGCGCGGGCTCGCGAGTCGGCCATCGTCTCGGCCCAGGCGTCACCGAGATACTGCCCGATCAGGGTGTCGTTCTGCGGTCCGCGCTTTCCGCCCCAGACCTCTCGGAACCCTTGGGTGCCACAACCCCCGAAGGGCAGGGACGTGCCGTCAGCCGCCTTGATCTGGCTCGGAGACCCCGATGCCGTGTGGCCCTCCATCACCTCCGCCTCCCGAGGACCGGGATTCCAGGCCCCAGCAGCGTTCTTGTCGTCGCCCCCTTGGCCGGGCGTCGGCGGCAGGTCGTAGCCGTACTTCGCAACCTCGTCCGCGTTCACGATGCCGTACCGCCGCACCGTGTCGTTCTGGATCTCCGTCAGTTGCGATGTAGCCCGCTGTGTGTAATCGACGCCGAACTGCTGTCCGCAACGGCGCTGCTCGACGTTGGCTGCGTCGAACATCGCCTGCTGGTCGGATGCGGTCGTGCCAAAGCGCGCCAGCGGTAGGTCAATCTGGCCGGTGCTCGTGATCGTCCGCACGGCGATCGCCGGCTCGGAGTGCGACTCGGCCGACGCTGTGCATCCCGACAGGAGCAGTGCGGCGACGATCGCCGCCGCACTGCTCACCCCCGTTCGTCTCATTCGACCGTCAGCTCAGCTTGTAGGAACTGGTCAGGTCGTTGATGGCGGCCAATGAGGCACCACTGCCGTAGTTCGTCCAGCCCGAGGTCAGCTCGGTACTGAAACCGCTGTAGCGGTAGAGCCGCGTGTCGCAGGCCGCCTGGTCCTTCGCCCAGGATGCAGTGTTGTCCCAGTTGTTCGGGTACGTCGACATGTCGCTGATGGAGATGTCCACGTCGCTAGTGGTAGCGGTGCAGTTCCCGCTGCCGAAGGTTCTCCAGTAGTAGCCGGAGCCGTCGGTGTTCTGTCGGAACTCGGCTCGCAGCGTGTTGCCGTACTCCGTGCCGACCGACCAGCTGCCCGTCGCCAGCGCGCCGTCGGTGCCAGCGATTGCGGGCGCCGCGGTGAGCAAGCCGCCGAAGGTGGCGAGTGCTAGCGCCGCCGCCCCAATCTTGTTGTTCATGTCCTTCCCCTTCCCGGCCCGTCCGTCAGGCCAAGTCCCCCGCCGGGCCACTGCGCCTTGCGCAGGTCGGCTTCCCGTGATCGTCGTGGAAGAGCGCCTCGCGCAAGAGGGCGCGGGCCGCTCCGTATCTGCTTCGTGCGGTCGACGCGTTGATGCCGAGGATCTCGGCCGCCTCCTGGGCGTTGAACTGCTCCCAGTGAATCAAGGTGATCAGCTCGCGGTGCGTGAACGGAAGCCTCATCACCGCGTCGCGCACCGCCTGCGCCTCAGCCAGGTCCGCCTCGGTCTCGGCGTCCCCGGTCAAGAGCCCGCGGAGACGATCGGACAGCGCGGAGCGACGTCGTCGTGAGCGTCGCTCGTTGGCGAGCACGTTGGTGGCGATGGTGAACAGCCACATCCGCTGCCGCTCGGGCTCGACGGGACAGGATTCGGCACGGCGCCAGACCTGCAGCATGGTCTCACCGAGCAGGTCGGCCGCATCCTCGTGACAGTCAAGGCGGCGTTCGAAGTAGGCGAGCAGGTCCCGGGAGCTGTCACGAAGCGCCGCCCGGACATCGGCGCGATCGTGAACGGTCATTCGATTCTCCGGTCGCACGTGGTACCCGTGCCCATGGTCACTGAGCGATACGGCAGACCCAGGCCCCGGAGATGTCGCGAGAGCCGGCGATAGATCTCGGACGTCATGGCCCCGAGTACGTCGGAATCTGCACTAGGCGGTGCGCCGTCTTCGTTCGTCACACCCGTGGCGCCACCGCGGCGGTCCCGTGCGGCGCGCTGTCGGGCGAGGGCCTCCTGGAGATCGATCGACGCGAGGTCGAAGTGCATGAGGAACTCGTGGGAGGCGTCGATCGTCGCCTGCCACTGCCTCGCGCCGACTCCCAACGTGGCCTCGAGAGGGACCACCTCGTACTGGACCTTGCACGTCGCACCCGATGGCAGCGTGCGGGTCTCGTGAAGAGTGGCCGGACCGTCACCCCAGGTGTGGCCGTAGGTCGGCGTCGGGATCAGGTTCGACGCTCCGGCCGTGACGCCGCCCCCGATGATCAGCAATCCGGCAATGCCGGCGCCGGCCCAGCGCAGCCACCGGCGTCGCGGGCGGCAGGCGAGCTCCTCGCTGCGCGCGACCATCTCGCTCACCGCGCGGTCGACTTCGGGCGTCCGCCGGGCAACCGGCCGCGCGGCAGCTGCCAGCAGGTCGTCGAGGTCGTCGTGCACGGTTCACTCCGGTTCGCAAGGGGCTCTCACCTGGTACATGTCCGGATGCGGGCGTTGTGTCCAACCGAAGTGTGAACTTTTCGAAGTTGCCGGGTCGATCGACGCGCAGAAGGCAGTCACCCGGAAGGGGGGGCGGTGCTCGTTGCTACGCCGCTGGTCTGCGGAGGATCGCATGCACTGCGTGCGTGGAAGTCTCCACGGTCGACTGCCTCGCCTGCTTCTGGAGGCGAGCTGGTGGACCCAGCTCAGCCGGCGTCGGGCGCGGTCGAGCGGGCCGGCAGCCCGCGTGCGGCGCGGGAGTCGGGCAGGCGGCGGTTGCCGAGGGCGAAGGCGGCGTCGGCGAGCCGCGGTGCGAGCAGGTTGAGCACCTCGCCGACGTTGCTGATCGGCGTGCCCATGGTCAGCGGCCGGTCCTCCAGCGCACGGACCACGCGCTCGGCCGCCTGCTCCGGGGTGAGTGCGGGCGCGCGTCGGTAGGCCTCGGTGGCGACGATCATGTCGGTGCGCACCAGCGAGAGCCGCAGGTCGGTGAAGGTGACGTTGTCGAACCAGGTCTCCCGCCCGGCGATGCGCGCGAAGGCGTCCAGGGCGGTCTTGGACGAGATATAGGCGGCGTACTTCGGCGCCTTGAGCTGCACGCCCCAGGTCACCAAGTTGACCACGTGACCGAAGCGCCGCTCTCGCATCCCTGGCAGAAGTCCGAGCGTCAGCCGCACCGGGCCGAGATAGTTGATCGCGACGGTGCGCTCGAAGTCGTGCGCGCGGTCGTAGGAGAGCGCGAGGCTGCGCCGGATCGATCGGCCGGCGTTGTTGACCAGCAGGTCGACGCCTCCGTGCTCGCCGATGGCACGCTCGATGAGGGCGTCGGTCGCGGCAGCGTCGGTGAGGTCGCACGGGAGCCCGTACGCCTGGCCACCCTCCCCGCGGATCTCCGCGACCACCCGCTCGAGCCGGTCCGCGCGCCGCGCCACCAGCAGCACGGTCGCGCCGCGGCGGGCGACCTCGCGGGCCGTGGCCTCCCCCACCCCGGAGGACGCGCCGGTGATGAGCACCCGGCGACCGCGCAGCGGGCTGGGCAGCGGGTGACCTGCCACTGCCGCCACGGGACCGGCCACGCGACGGCGCAGGAACGCGCGAGGGGTGATCAGCAGCGGCGACGACATGGGCCGAGGATAGGGCGCTCGCTCAGGAGAGCGAGTCCTCCCAGGCACGGTGCAGGTCGGCGAAGCGGCCGCCGGCCGCGACCAGCTCGCCCGGCGCTCCGTCCTCGACGACGCGGCCGTGCTCCATCACCAGCACCCGGTCGGCGATCTCGACCGTGGACAGCCGGTGGGCGATGATCACCGCGGTCCGGCCGGCGAGCACGGTGCGCAGCGCCTGCTGCACGAGCCGCTCCGACGGTACGTCGAGCGAGGAGGTGGCCTCGTCGAGGATCAGCACGGCGGGGTCGGCCAGGAAAGCCCGGGCGAAGGCGACCAGCTGGCGCTGGCCCGCGCTGAGCCGGCCGCCGCGGTTGGCCACGTCGGTGTCGTAGCCGTCGGGCAGCGCGGCGAGGAAGTCGTGGGCGCCCAGGGCGCGGGCAGCGTCCTCCACCTCGGCGCGGGTGGCGCCGGGCCGGCCGAAGGCGATGTTGTCGGCGACGGTGCCGGAGAACAGGTAGTTCTCCTGGGTCACCATCACCACGTGCCGGCGCAGCGCGGCCGAGTCGAGGTCGCGCAGGTCCACCCCGTCGAGGAGCACCGCGCCGGCGTCGGGGTCGTAGAAGCGGGTGGCCAGCTTGGCCAGCGTGGTCTTGCCCGCACCGGTCGTGCCCACCAAGGCCACCGTCTGACCCGCGGGGACGAGCAGGTCCAGGTCCGGCAGCACCGGGCGTCCGGCGGCGTACGCGAAGCGCACGCCGTCGAAGCGCAGCTCACCGGCCACGTCGCCCAGCTCGGAGGGGCGGTCGGGCTCGGGCACGCCGGGCGCCTGCTCGAGCACCCCGGCCAGCTTCTCCAGCGCGGCCGAGGCCGACTGGAAGGAGTTGTAGAACTGCGAGATGTCGAGCATCGGCTCGAAGAACTGCCGCAGGTACAGCAGGAACGCCGCCAGCACGCCGACCGTCATCTGGCCGTCGTAGGCGAGGTAACCGCCGTAGAGCAGCACCACGCCGATGGTCAGGTTGCCGACCAGCTTCACCCCGGGCATGAAGAGCGCAACGAGCCGGAACGCGTGCAGGTTCGCCCGTCGGTACTGGTCGTTGACGTCGTCGAAGATCTGCTGGTTGCGCGGCTCGCGACGGAAGGCCTGGACGGCGCGGATGCCGCCCATCGACTCCACGAAGTGGACGATCACCAGCGCGACCTTCTCGCGGGTGCGGCGGTAGGACCGCGCCGAGGAGCGGCGGAACCAGTTGGTCAGCCACGCCAGGAACGGCCCGCAGCACAGCGCCACCAGCCCCAGCCTGAGGTCGAGCACCAGGAGGATGACGGCCGTGCCGAGCAGCGTGAGCGCGGCGGTGACCAGGCCGTCGAAGCCGTTCTCCAGCATCTCGTAGATCGCCTCCATGTCGGAGGTCTGCCGCGAGATCACCCGCCCTGAGGTGTAGCGGTCGTGGAAGGCCGTGCTGAGCCGCTGGAAGTGCCGGAACACCCGGTCCCGCAAGGTGAACAGTACGTCCTGGCCGACCTCGCCGGACCGGACCAGGAAGGCGTTGCGGCTCAGCGCCTGCACGATCGTGGCCACCACCGCGGCCGCGACGACGCCGAGCAGCGGCGCCAGCGAGCCACTCTGCCGGATCGGCGGGATGCCGCTGTCGATGCCGACCTTGACCAGGTAGGGCACGGCCAGCCGGGCGGCGTTCTCCACCAGCACCAGCGCGAGCAGCACCGTGATGGTCCGGCGGTGCGGGCGGAGCAGGTCGGCGAGCAGCCGGCGCCCGGCACCGGCACGCACCGCCAGCTCCACCTCCTCGGCGTCCGCCTCGTCGAGCCGGCCCCGCCAGCCGGCGGCCTGCTGCTGCTGCGGGACCGTCATCGCCGCCTCCCCGCGGCGGTCGCGCCGGAGGAAGCGTCGCTGTCCGCCGCGAGCAGCTCCCGGTACGCCGGGACCTCGGCCAGCAGCGCCCGGTGCTCGCCCAGCGCGGTGATCCGCCCGTCCTCCAGCAGCGCCACCCGGTCCGCCAGCAGCACGGTCGATGCCCGGTGCGCCACCAGCAGCGCGGTCGTGCCCTGCAGCACCCGGCCCAGCGCCTCCTCGACGAGCCGCTCCGTGTGCACGTCGAGGGCGGACAGCGTGTCGTCGAGCACCAGCACGGCGGGGCGGGTCAGCACGGCGCGCGCCAGGGCCAGCCGCTGCCGCTGGCCGCCGGAGAGCGAGAGCCCCTGCTCCCCCACGCGCGTGTCGAGCCCGAACGGCAGGTCGTGGACGAAGCCGGCCTGGGCGGTCTGCAGCGCGGTCGCGATCTCAGCCTCACTCGCCTCGGGCCGACCGAGCGTGAGGTTCTCCCGCACGCTCATCGAGAACAGCGTCGGCTCCTCGAAGGCGGTGGCGACCAGGCTCCGCAGATGGGTGAGGTCGAGGTCGCGGACATCGACGCCGTCGAGGGTGAGCCGGCCGGCGGTGACGTCGTACAACCGGGGCACGAGCGCGGTGAGCGCGGTCTTGCCCGACCCGGTGGCGCCCACGATCGCGATCGTCTCCCCGGCGCGGATGTCGAGGTCGACGCCGCGGAGCACCGACGGCTCGCCGGGTCCGGCGTCGGGGAAGGCGAAGTGCACGTCTTCGAAGCGCAGGTGCCCCCGCGGTGCCTCCAGCCGCCGGGTGCCCGAGACCAGGTCCGAGCCGGTGTCGAGCACCTCGAGCACCCGGGCGCTGGCTGTCATCGCCTCCTGGGCCATCGCCAGGATCACCCCGAGGGAGGACACCGGCCACACCAGGGAGAGCAACAGGGTCACGAACGCGACGAGCGTGCCGGTGGTCAGGTCGCCGCGGCCGACCCCGATCGCTCCGAGCAGCAGCACCACCACGACCGCGAGGTTGGGCACCACCTCCAGGAACGTCCAGAAGCGGGCCGAGAGCCGGACCTTGGCCAGGCTGGTCGCGCGGAGCTGGTCGGCGGCGGCGTACTGGGCGGCGACGTGGTCGCTGCGGCCGAAGGAGCGGATCACCCGGATGCCGACCGCGCCCTCCTCGGCGCGGGTGGCGAGGTCGCCCTGCTCGTCCTGGACCTGGCGGGAGACCACGACGTAGGCGCGCTCGAAGCGCATCGAGAGCCACACGATCGGCACGGCCGCGACGGCGACGACCAGACCGAGCGGCAGGTACATGTGCAGCAGCACCGCCGTGGTGACGACGAGCTGGACGACGTTGGTCAGCAGGAACAGCATGCCGAAGCCGCTGAAGCGCCGGATCTGCGAGAGGTCGGTCGTCGCCCGGGAGAGCAGCTGCCCGGACTGCCAGTGGGAGTGGAAGCTCATCGGCAGCCGTTGGAGGTGGGAGTAGAGGTCGTGACGCAGTGCCGTCTCCACCTGCAGCACCGCGTCGGACTGCACCCAGCGTCGCAGCCAGACCAGGAAGGCCTCCAGGACTCCCAGCCCGATCGCGGCGAGCCCGAGCGGCACCACCGGCCCGACCCGGTGGTGCGCGATGGGACCGTCGATCATCGCCCGGGTGACCAGCGGGATCGCCAGCGAGAGCCCGACACCCCCCAGGGCGGCCGCCAGCATCAGCCCGAGCGCACCCAGGTGGGGGCGCAGGTAGCCCCGCAACCGCCACAGCGCGTGTACGCCGGCCGGCGCGGGGGCCGGCGGCGTGGCGGTGGAGGAGGCGGTCATCTCGACCGCCACTGTAGTTGCGGCCGGCAACGGCCGCTCGGCCATTACGCGCCGGTCGGTGGCGCTGGGAAGGGCCGCTGCTGCTCGAGCTGCGCGGCGAGGGTGAGCAGCGTGGTCTCCTCACCGTGGCGGCCCACCAGCTGGACGGCGAGCGGCAGCCCGTCGGGACCCACGCCGGCCGGCACCGAGGCGGCGGGATTGCCGGTGACGTTCCACAGAGCGGTGAAGGCGATCATCGGCAGCGCGCGGACCCCCTGGGTCAGGGTGCCGCCCCGCTCGAGCACGCCGACGCGGGGCGGCCGGCACGCCAGCGTCGGCGTGAGCAGCACGTCGACGTCGGCGAAGACGCGATTGGCCCGCCGGTCGACCCGCTCCCCGGCACGCAGGGCCCAGCGCAGGGCGCGCGGCGTCACCGCACGACCCAGCCGGGCGGTCTGGCGGGTGCGCGGCTCGAGCCGCTCGGGATGCTCCATCGTGTCGGCCTCCGCGCGCACCCCGGCCAGGAACTGCGGCACGAACGCCGCCGTGGTGTCGGGGTAGCCGGGATCCACCTCGCGCACCCCGTGCCCCAGACGGGCGAGCAGGTCGGCGGTCTCGCGCACCGCCCGCACCGACTGCGCGTCGACGCGCACGCCGCGCGCGGCGGGACGCGTCGACCAGCCGACCCGCAGTGGCCGGGCCGGGGCGAGCGCGGCGTCGACGAACGACGCCGGCGGCTCCTCCGCGGTGAACAGGTCGCTCGCGAGATTGCCGCGCAGCACGTCGTAGACCAGTGCCGCGTCGACGACCGACCGGGTCAGCGGTCCGGTGGTGCCCAGGGCCCACCACAGGTGGGGCAGCGGCCCGCTGCTCACCCTGCCCCGCTCGGGCTTGAGGCCGAAGAGGCCGCAGCAGGCGGACGGGATCCGGATGGAGCCGCCCCCGTCGCCACCGATCCCGACCGGGACCATGCCGGCCGCGACCGCCACCGCGGTGCCGCCGCTGGAGCCGCCGGGGGTGCGCGAGCGGTCCCAGGGGTTGCGGGTGATCCCACCGGCCAGCGACTCCGTGAACGGCCACTGTCCGAACTCCGGCATCCGGGTGGTGCCGATGATCACCGCTCCGGCGGCGCGGAGACGACGCACGACCTCGCTGTCCGCGACGGCGGGCGTGCTGTTGCCCCGCCCGCCGTACGTCGTGACGCAGCCGGCGACCGGGATCTCCTCCTTGATCGCGACGGGCACGCCGTGCAGCGGGCCCGGCGTACGGCCGCGGTCGAGGTCGTCGTCGCGGGCGGCGGCCTCCGCGCGCGCCTGCTCGGCCAGCACGACTGCGAACGCGTTGAGCCCGGGGTCGCGCTCGGCGATCCGGCTCAGGCAGTCCTCGAGCACCTGCCCGGCGGTGATGTCGCCGGTGCGCACGGCGTGGGCGAGCTCTGCGGCTCCGAGGTCGGCGAGGTTCATCGCGTCCGGCTCAGTCCAGCAGTCCGCGGACGACCCGGAGCGCGACCGAGAGCCGGGCGAGGTCGGAGTCCTCCTCGCCGGCGATCTCCTGCAGCTGGGCGACCGCGCGGGCCACCTCGTCGTCCCCCGGGGCGTGGCCGGCGAGCTCCTGGGCGGTGAGCTGGGCGTGCACGCTGTGGAGGTCGTCGCGCAGCGAGGCCCGCGCCATCGTCTGCCAGCGGTCGGTGCGCGGCAGGGAGAGGATGCGCGAGACCAGCAGGGGCAGGCCCAGCCGCTCGCCGAGCGCGAAGTGCGCCTTGGCGACGTCCTCGGGGTCGAGGTCCTCCCGCGTGCTGATCTCGACCACGCCCAGCAGGGTGTACGCCGGCGGGCAGGCAGCGACCCGCACCGCGAGGTCCTCGGGGACGCCCTCGGCCATCAGGGCGTCGCGGCGCTCCTCGAACTCCTCGCGCTCGGCTCCCACGAGCAGGTCGGGCAGCACCGTCATCAGCTTCTCGACGGTGACCTCGAACTGGTCGACGAGCGCCTCGCTGTCCAGCGGTGCCCGTCGGTTGGTGACCAGCCAGCGGCTGGCCCGCTCGACGAGCGTGCGCACCTCCAGCCGCATCCGGGTCTGCACCGAGGCGGCGATGACGTTGTCGAAGGAGGCGATGTAGCGCCACATCCGCGCGGCCCCGTAGACCTCGCGGGCGACGAAGTTGGCCCGGACGAGCGAGGCCACCGGCGCTGCGGTCTCGCCCCCGAGGCGGTGGTGGAAGGACAGCCCGGCGCCGTTGACCAGGTCGTTGACGATCTTCGTCACGACGATCTCCCGGTGCAGCGGGTGCTGCTCCATCTGGGTGCGGTAGCCCTGGCGCATCTTCTCCGGGAAGTAGGCGTAGAGGTCGCTGCGCAGGAAGGGGTCCTCGGCGATGTCGGTCTCGAGCAGCACCTCCGCGAGCACGATCTTGGTGTAGGCGAGCAGGACCGACAGCTCGGGGGCGGTCAGCCCCTCCCCGCGGTCGCGGCGCGCGGCGACCTCGCTGCGGCTCGGCAGCGCCTCGAGCTCGCGGTTGAGCAGGTTCTGCCGCTCGAGCGTGCGCATCCAGTCCTCGTGCACGTGCAACAGCGCGGGCGCGTTCGCCAGGGAGTTGGCGATGGCGAGGTTCTGGTCGTAGTTGTCGGCGAGCACCAGCTCGGCGACCTCGTCGGTCATCGTGGCGAGCAGCTGGTTGCGCTGCTTCTCGGTGAGGTCGCCGTCGTCGACGACCTTGTCGAGCAGGATCTTGATGTTGACCTCGTGATCGGAGGTGTCCACGCCGGCGGAGTTGTCGATGAAGTCGGTGTTGATCCGCCCGCCCGCACCGTCGCACCCGCGCAGGGCGTACTCCACCCGGCCCCGCTGGGTGAAGCCCAGGTTGCCGCCCTCGCCCACGCAGGCGGCGCGCAGCTGGGCACCGTCCACCCGGATGGCGTCGTTGGCCTTGTCGCCGGCGTCGCCGTGCGACTCCGAGGAGGCCTTGACGTAGGTCCCGATGCCGCCGTTCCACAGCAGGTCGACCGGCGCGAGCAGGATCGCGCGCATCAGCTCCGCCGGGGTCAGCTGGGCGGCCTCGATGCCGAGGGCCTGCTGGGCCTGGGAGCTGAGCCGGATCGACTTCGCGCTGCGGGGGTAGACACCGCCGCCCTCGGAGATCAGCGAGGTGTCGTAGTCCTTCCACGAGGACCGCGGCAGGTCGAAGAGCCGCTTGCGCTCGGCGAAGGAGGTCTCGGGGTCGGGGTCGGGGTCGAGGAAGATGTCGCGGTGGTCGAAGGCCGCGACCAGGCGGATGTGCTCCGAGCAGAGCATGCCGTTGCCGAAGACGTCGCCGGACATGTCGCCGATGCCGACACAGGTGAAGTCCTCGGTCTGGCAGTCGATGCCGCGGTCGCGGAAGTGTCGGCGTACCGACACCCAGGCACCCTTGGCGGTGATGCCCATCGCCTTGTGGTCGTAGCCCACCGATCCACCCGAGGCGAAGGCGTCGCCGAGCCAGTAGCCGTAGTCCTTGGCCAGCTGGTTGGCGATGTCGCTGAAGGTCGCGGTGCCCTTGTCGGCGGCCACGACGAGGTAGGTGTCGTCGCCGTCGTGCCGGACCACGCCCTCGGGCGGCACGACCTCGCCGGCGACCAGGTTGTCGGTCACGTCGAGCAGGCCCGAGATGAAGGTCCGGTAGCACGCGATGCCCTCGGCCATCCACGCGTCGCGGTCGGAGGCGTCGGGCAGCGCCTTGGGGTAGAACCCGCCCTTCGCCCCGACGGGCACGATCACGGTGTTCTTCACCATCTGGGCCTTGACCAGACCGAGCACCTCGGTGCGGAAGTCGTCGCGCCGGTCCGACCAGCGCAGGCCGCCGCGTGCGACCGCACCGAAGCGCAGGTGCACGCCCTCGACGCGGGGGGCGTAGACGAAGATCTCGTATCGCGGCCGCGGCTCGGGCAGGAAGCCGATGCCGGCGGGGTCGAGTTTGATGGACAGGTACGGGTGGTGCTGGCCGTCGGCGTCGCGCTGGTAGAAGTTCGTCCGCAGGGACGCCTTGATCGCGTCGAGGTAGGAGCGCAGGATCCGGTCCTGGTCGAGGCTCGCGACGTCGTCGAGGGCCCGCACCACCCGCTCCTCGATCTCCGCGCACTTGGCGACCCGGCCCTCGCTGTCGGCCGGGATGTCGCCGTGGCGCCCCGGATCGAAGCGGGCCTCGAAGAGCTGGACCAGCCCGCGGGTGATGTCGACGTTGAGCCGCAGCGCCTCCTCGATGGAGTCCTGCGCGAAGGGCGTCCCGCCCTGACGCATGTAGCGGGCGTAGGCCCGCATCACGATGACCTGGCGCCAGCTGAGGCCGGCGCTCAGCACGAGGGCGTTGAAGCCGTCGCTCTCGTTGCGGCCCTCCCAGACCGCGGTCACGGTCTCGGCGAAGAGCCGCCGCGCCTGGTCCGGGAGCGCCTGGGTGTAGCGCAGCCCGAAGTCGTAGATCCACGACTCCCGCTCCAGGCCCTCGAGGCGGTAGGGGCGCTCGTCGACGACCTCGACCCCCATCGTGGACAGGACGGGCAGCACCTCCGAGAGCGACAGCGGGGGCCCGGCGCGGAAGATCTTCAGGCGCGCCTCGCCCTCGCGTGCGTCGACCGGCTCGTGCAGCGCCAGCGAGAGGCCCTCCTCGCCGGCGATCTCCTCGAGACGGTCGAGGTCGCTGGCTGCGGTGGCCGCGCTGTAGTCCTCCTTGTACGCCTCGGGGAACGCGTCGGCGTACCGGCGGGCCAGCCGGCTCCCGCGCTCCTCGCCGTGCTCGGCCAGCACCGCGCCGACCAGGTCGTCGCGCCAGGACCGCGCGGCCTCGGCGCAGCGCCGCTCGAGGTCGGCGACGTCGACCGGCGCGAGCTCGTGGCCCGGCTCGGGACGCACCACGAAGTGCAGCCGGGCGGCGAAGGCCTCGCCCACGTGCGCGGTGTACTCGACCGACCCCGCGTGGAGCCGGGTGCGCAGGATCGCCGCGATCCGCTCGCGGACGGCGGTGTTGTAGCGGTCGCGCGGCAGGTAGATCAGGCACGACAGGTAGCGCCCGTAGGTCTCCCGACGCACGAACAGCCGGAGCTGGCGACGCTCGCGGGTGTGCATCACCTGCGAGGCCATCGGCACCAGGTCCTCGACCGGCGTCTGGAAGAGCTCGTCGCGGGGATAGGTCTCCAGCACGTCCATCAGCGCCTTGCCGGCGTGGCTCATCGCGTCCAGCCCGGCCTGGTCGAGCACCTGGTCGACCTTCTCGCGCAGCAGCGGGATGCGGGTGACCGACTCGTGGTAGGCGGCCGAGGAGAAGAGCCCCAGGAAGCGCTGCTCGCCGATGACCTCGCCGTCGGGGCCGAACATCTTCACCCCGACGTAGTCCATGTGCACGGGCCGGTGCACGGTGCTCTGGGCGTTGGTCTTGGCGATGACCAGCAGCTGCGGGTCGCGGGCGTGGGCGGCGGCCTCGGGCGGCAGCACGCCGGGTCCCGACGGGTCCGAGCGGAGGATGCCGTAGCCGGTGCCCGGGACGGCGGTCAGCACCTCCTGACCGTCGACGGCGGCGAGGTGGTACTCGCGGTAGCCCAGGAAGGTGAAGTGGTTCTCGCCCAGCCAGCGCAGGAACGCGAGACCCTCGGCGAGCGCGCCGGGGGCGACCGGGGGCGGGTTCTTCTCGAGCGTCGCGAGGATGCCGTCGACCTTGGCGTGCATCCGCTGCCAGTCCTCGACGGCCTCCCGGACGTCGCTGAGCACCCGCTCCAGCGCCGAGCGGATCTGGTCGTGGGCCTCCTCCGGCACCCGGTCGATCTCCAGGTGCATCCAGGACTCGCGCGTGCGGTCGTGCTCGTGGGCCGAGGCCCGGTCGTCGAGGATCTCCTGGAGCTCGCCGGCCACGTCGCGTCGTACGACGAGCTGGGGGTGCACCACCAGGTGCACGTCGTGGTGGCCCCGGTCGAGCTCCATCGACACCGAGTCGACCAGGAACGGCATGTCGTCGGTGACGATCTCCACGACCGTGTGCCCCTGCGCCGACCAGCCGTTGTCGGCCACGGTCGGCGTGAAGACCCGGACCAGGGCGCTCCCCTGCGGCCGGTCACCGGCCAGCCGCAGCTGGTGCAGCACCGGTCCGAGCAGGTCGGCGTCGCTGCGGTCCGCGATCTCCTCGGCGGCGACGTGGCGGTAGTAGGCCTGGGCCAGCTCGGGGAGGTCGACACCGGCGCGCGCGGCGCCTGCCCGTTGCTGCGCGGCCGCCGAGAGCCGCTGGAAGAGATCTGACCGAACGCTGTCCTCGGCGGTGTCCACCCTCCGACACTAGGACCGTGCCGGTGCGGCCGACAACTCGCGACGCGCCGGTCCGCGCACCCTCCGGGCGGGCGCTCCTCAGAGGACCGAGCGGAGCTCCCACAGCAGCGGGAAGTAGCGCAGGTCGAGACGGCTGCGCAGGTACTCCGAGCCCGTCGAGCCGCCGGTGCCGGTGCGGGTGCCGATCATCCGCTCGACCATCACCACGTGCCGCGCGCGCCAGGCCGCGGCGAGCTCGTCGTGCTCCAGCAGCGCCTCGGCGAGCGCCCACACGTCGGCGTACCGGCTGCGGTCGTGCGCCGCGGTGCGCAGCGAGGCCGTCACCGCCTCGTCGTCGGTGGTGGGCAGGCCGTGCTCGGCGAGCACGGCCAGGAACGCCTCCCACAGCGTCGGCTCGGCGAGCCGCCGCTCCAACCGCCCGCGCTCGGCGTCGGTCAGGCCGCGGAAGCGCCGCAGGAACGCCGGGTCCTTGGCGCCGGAGAGGAACTCCAGCTCGCGGAACTGCACCGACTGGAACCCGCTCGCGGGCGCCAGGCGCTGCCGGAACTCCAGGAAGTCCTGGGCGGTCATCGTCTCGAGCACGTCGACCTGCTGCACGAGCACCCGCTCGACCACGTGCATCCGGTGCAGGAGGTGCCGCGCGCGCCAGCTCTCGCCGGCCAGCATCGCGTCCCGGGCGCCCACCGCCTCGTGCAGCAGCTGCTGGAACCAGAGCTCGTAGACCTGGTGGATGGTGATGAACAGCAGCTCGTCGTGCGCCGGCGGCTCGGAGGCGACCTGCTGGGCGCCGAGCAGGCGCTCGAGCTGCAGGTAGCTGCCGTAGGTGAGCAGCGCGCCGTCCTCGCCGAAGGAGGTGCTGCCAGAGGTCTCGGCCATGGCCCTCAACCTACGCGTGATCCGTGGCCTCGTCGCAGGACCGGCCGCAGGTACCGGCCGTGGCTATCGGCCGCAGATACCGGCCGCGGGTCCTGGCCGCGGAGCGGCTCCACCCCCGATGATGGCCTCGCTGCACCCGGGTACCGGGTGCGAGAGACTGCTCGTCCGGTCGTCGCCGGGAACCGAGAAGGACCACGCCACGGCCGCGGCCGGGCTGCGAGGAGAACGCTGAGGATGAAGACACTCACGCACGACATGCGCTACGACGGCGCCACCGCCGCCGACGTCTACGCCATGCTCGGCACGGCGGCCTTCCGCGAGGAGGTGTGCGCGTACACCGGCTTCCCCCGCCGGACCGTCACCGTCGACGACGCCGGATCGGGGATGCACGTGCGGATCGACCAGTACCGGCCGGCCGACGAGATCCCGGGCTTCGCGCGCAAGTTCATCGGCGCCGAGATCAACATCGTCCAGGAGGAGACCTGGACGTCGCCGACGGCCGCCGACCTGACCGTGACGATCCCCGGCAAGCCGGGCGAGATGGCCGGCACCATCGCTCTCGCCGAGGACGACGGCGGCACCACCGAGCACGTGCGCGTCGAGATCACCGTCAAGATCCCGCTGGTCTCGGGCAAGCTCGAGGACCTGATCGCCTCGATGCTGCTCAAGGCCCTCAAGGCCGAGAACGCCGTCGGGAGGAAGTGGCTCGCGAACCACTGATGTGACCTGACGACGCGGCCGCTCGGGGCGGCCCTCAGGCCTCCGGTGCCATGTGTGGGTAGCGGTGGTCGGTCGGCGGGTCGAAGGTCTCCTTGATGGACCGTGGTGAGGTCCACCGCGCCAGGTTCGCCGCGGAGCCGGCCTTGTCGTTGGTGCCCGAGGCCCGGGCACCACCGAAGGGCTGCTGGCCCACCACCGCGCCGGTCGGCTTGTCGTTGACGTAGAAGTTGCCCGCCGCGTAGCGCAGCCGCTCACCGGTCCAGGCGATCGCCTGCCGGTCCTGGGCGATCACCGCACCCGTCAGCGCGTAGCGGGCCACCGACTCCAGCTGGTCGACGACGGCCTCGTAGCGGCTGTCGTCGTAGACGTGCACGGCGAGGATCGGACCGAAGTACTCCTCGGTGAAGACCGCATCGGTCGGGTCGCCCGACTCCACGATGGTGGGCCGTACGAACCAGCCCACCGAGCCGTCGGTCTGCCCACCGGCGATCACCTCGAGGGCGTCGGAGCCCTGCGCGCGTGCGATCGCCGCCTGGTGCTTGCCGAACGCGCGCTCGTCGATCACTGCGCCCATGAAGTTCGACAGGTCGCGCACGTCGCCGACCGGGAGCGCCTCGGTCTCGGCCACCAGCGGCTCCCGCAGCTGCCTCCACAGCGACGCCGGGACGTAGGCACGCGAGGCCGCCGAGCACTTCTGGCCCTGGTACTCGAAGGCACCTCGCAGCAGCGCCACCCGCAGCACGTCGACGTCCGCCGAGGGATGGGCGACCACGAAGTCCTTGCCACCGGTCTCCCCGACCACCCGCGGGTAGGACCGGTAGCCGGCGATGTTCTCCCCCACCGTGCGCCACAGGTGCTGGAACGTGGGCGTGGAGCCGGTGAAGTGGATGCCGGCCAGGTCGGGGTGTCCGAGCAGGACCTCCGAGACCTCCAGACCGTCACCGGGCAGCATGTTGATCACCCCCGGCGGCAGGCCCGCCTCCTCGAGCAGCCGCATGGTCAGGTGCGCGGCGACCTGCTGGGTCGGGGAGGGCTTCCAGATCACCGTGTTGCCCATCAGCGCCGGAGCGGTGGGCAGGTTGCCGGCGATCGCGGTGAAGTTGAACGGCGTGATCGCGTAGACGAACCCCTCCAAGGGCCGGTGATCGGTGCGGTTCCACACCCCCGGGCTTGAAGCGATCGGCTGCTCGGCGAGGATCCCCCGCGCGAAGTGGACGTTGAAGCGCCAGAAGTCGATCAGCTCGCACGCGGCATCGATCTCGGCCTGCCACGCCGTCTTGGACTGACCCAACATCGTCGCGGCGTTCAGCCGTGCCCGCCACGGACCCGCCAGCAGGTCGGCTGCCTTGAGGAAGATCGCGGCACGGTCGTCGAACGACAACGCCCGCCACCCCGGCGCCGCCGCAGCCGCCGCTCGCACCGCTGCCTCCGCATCCGCGCGCGTGGCGTGCTTGAGCACCCCCAGCACCGAGGCATGGTCATGCGGCTGCGTCACCGCCAGTTCGGCGCCACCGCCCATCGGCTGCTCCCCGCCGATGGTCGCGGTCAGCTCCAGCTCGCGCCGCTGCAGGTCCTCCAGCGCCGTGCGCAGAGCCACCCGCTCGGGACTGCCCGGGGCATAGGAGAGGTTCGGCTCGTTGACCGGCATCGGCGGATGGGTGATCGCGTCCATGCCGCCGATGTTGTCAGACAATCTCGCCCGTGCCCAACCCGGCTCCGCGCCCTCCCCACAGCGGTGACGAGGGGTCAGGCCAGCAGGTCGCGGACCTCCGAGGGAGCGAACCAGGACAGGTCGTCGTCGGAGTGCGCATCCGCCCGCTCGTCGGCGTGCACCGCGACCACCCGGTCGAGCCCGAACGCCGCGTCGGCGTCCTCGCCGCCGATCTCGCCGACCACCACGACCCGCTCGGGCACCCCCGCGGCCCGGCTGTCGGCGGCCGCCGCCATCAGCGCGGCGTACTCGCTCTCCTCGTCGGGCTCGGCCGCCACGGACCGCTCGGGACCCGCCCCGGCCCCCGCTGCCGGGACCACCCCGGCGGCGACCCACGACCGCAGCAGGGCCCGGGAGGCCGGCACGTAGACGCGCACGCTCACGCCTTCTTGCCCGGACCGCGACGCGCCCGCGGACGGTTGTCGCTGGCGGCGTCGACGAGCTCGTCGAGCGCTTCCACCACGCACTGGCCGAGCACGTCGACGTCGGGCAGCGCGTCCCGGTCGGCGGTGATGCCGTAGTAGACGCCTCCGTCGTAGGACGTCACGCCGATCGCGACGCCGAAGCCCGGGTGCAGCGGAGGGACGGGGTAGGTCTCGAGCATCTCGGCGCCGGCCAGGAACATCGGGAACTGCGGACCCGGCACGTTGGTGATCACCAGGTGCGCGCCGTGGTCGTCGGAGGCCGCCAGCCGCGATCCGAGGGCGTGGAAGGTCGTCGGCGCGAAGCCTGCGACGCCCGCGATCCGGTCCGCGGCCACCGCCTGACCGGTCTCCCCGTGGGCGCGTAGGGCGTAGGACAGCTGGTGCAGCCGGACCACGGGCGAGGCCTCGCCGATCGGCAGGTCCACCACGTGGGCGATGACCTGGGAGCCGAGCGAGGTGGGCTCGAGCTCCTCGTCGATGACGCTCATCGGGACCAGCGCCCGCAGCCGCCGTCCGTTGACCGGCTCGGCACGCGTCATCAGCCAGGCGCGCAGCGCCCCGGTCAGCGTGGTGAGGATGACGTCGTTGACCGTCCCGCCGTGGACGCGGCGCACCTTGCGGTAGTCCTTGAGCGCGGTACGGACGCACAGCACCCGGCGCTGCGCCGACGGCTCGAGGTGGAACGGCGTCCCCGACGGCGTACGCCGGCCCGCCAGCGCTCCTGCCACGGCGCCGACCCGCGCGGTGACCTCACCCACGCCCCGGCCCACGGCGTCCACGGCCCCCCGAGCGGTCGAGACGGCGAGCCGAGGATCGCGGCCGGTGTCGAGGAGTGCGCCGGCGAGCAGCCGCGAGGGCGTCGGGTCCGGTGCCGGCGACCAGGAGTCGGCAACGACCAGGTGCGGACCGGGGTCGACGTCGAGCAGCACCTGGCCGAGGTCGACCGTGGAGATCCCGTCGACGAGGATCTCGTGCGACTTCGACAGCACCGCCACCCGGCCCTCCTCCAGGCCCTCGACGAGGTAGATCTCCCACAGCGGGCGGTCCGGGTCGAGCCGGCGCGAGGCGATCCGCGCGGTGAGCTCGCGGAGCTGGTCGAGGGTGCCGGGGCGCGGCAGCGCGGAGCGTCGTACGTGGTAGGCGAGGTCGAAGTCGGCGTCGTCGACCCAGACGGGGGCGGCGAGCCGTCCCGGCACACTGCGGATCCGCTGGCGGTAGCGGGGCACGAACGCGATCCGGTCCTCGATGTGGGCGACCAGCCGGTCGTAGTCGAGGCCGGAGTCGCGCGGGTCGAAGATCTCGAGCGTGACGTTGTGCATCGGGGTCTGGGGGGACTCCTTGCCCAGCAGGGCGAGGTCGTCGCGCCGGAGGCGCTCGGTGGTCACGGTGTCCTCCTCGCCGGTGGCTCTCAGTGCCGTCCCAGGTTGCTGTGGGATTGTGTCAGAGCCGCGTCCAGCGGACCTGATCCGTCCCTCACGAGGAGCCATGTTGACGTCGCCGACCGGTCCCCTGCCCGTGCGCCCCTCCGTGCCCCCGTCCCGGCGCCGGTTCGTCCGCACCGCCGGCGCGGCCGCCGCACTGCTCGCCGTCGGCGGGGTCCTCACCGGATGCGGGTCGTCCTCCGGCTCCTCCGCCGACGCCTCGGGCGCTCCCGAGGAGGCGGCGGTGACGGCTCGACCGACGCCGGCGAGCGCCCAGCCCTCGGGCACCGTCATCCGGGTGCACATCACCGGCGACAGTGTCGACCCCTCCGGCTCCCGGGTGCAGGTGAGCGCCGGCAAGCCGGTCACCCTGCTGATCACCGCGACCGCCCCGGGCGAGCTGCACGTGCACAGCACGCCCGAGCAGCACATCGAGTACCCGAAGGGCACCTCGGCCGCAGTGCTCACCCTGGACCAGCCCGGTGTCGTCGAGGTCGAGAGCCACGCCTTGGAGAAGACGATCGTCCAGCTCGAGGTCCGCTGACCTTGGCCCCGGCGTTCCTCCCCTTCGTCCCGCAGCACGGGCTGGGGGGCGCGAAGGACCTGCCCGTGCCGGCGCCGCTGGCCATCGCGGGCGGCACGCTCGCGCTCGTCGTCTCCTTCGTCGTGCTCGCCCTGGCCTGGCGGCGTCCCCGCTACGACCCGCCGGCGACACGGCGCGGGGTGCCGGTGCCCGCGCTCGCCCGGATCACCGACGGTGCTGGGCTCTGCTGGGCGGTCCGGGTGCTCGGACTGGCGTTCTTCGGGTGGACGACGTGGGCCCTGGTCGCCGGCGCGGACAGCAACAACAACCCCGCCCTCGGCGTCTTCTACGTGCTCGTCTGGGTCGGCATCGTGCCGGCCTCGCTGCTGTTCGGCCGCGTCGCGCGGGCGCTGAGCCCGGTACGGACGCTGCACGTCGTCCTCGCGAGGGCGCTGCGCACCGACCCCCGGGTCGGCCTGGTCCCCTACCCCGCCCGGCTGGGGACCTGGCCTGCAGCGGTCGGGCTCTTCGCCTTCGTGTGGCAGGAGCTGGTCAACCCCCACCAGGTCGAGCTGTCCTCGATCCGGTTGTGGCTCGTGGTGTACCTCGCGGTGATGCTCGTGGGGAGTGCCGTCTTCGGTGACACCTGGCTCGAGCACGCCGACCCGTTCGAGGTCTACTCCGACCTGTTGGCCCACCTCTCGCCGTGGGGGCGAGACGACGAGGGGCGCCTGGTCGTGCTGTCCCCGCTTGCCCACCTGGCCCGGGTGGTCCCCCGGCCCGGGCTGGTCGCGGTGGTCGCGGTGCTGTTCGGGTCCACCGCCTTCGACTCCTACAAGGACAGCCTGCGCTGGGTGCGACTCGTGGACGGCCTGAGCACCGACCCGGTCTGGATCAACACCGGCGCGCTGGTGCTGTTCTGCCTGGTCGTCGGGGTGAGCTTCACCGTGGCGGCGCGCCTCACCGTGCTCTCCGACCCGGCCGCGCGGGCAGCCCCCGAGGACGGCCCCGAGGACGGCCCCGTGAACGGCCCGGTGGTCGGCCCTGCGGCGGGCCGCGTCCGCCGCGGCGACCTCCCGATGCTGCTGGCCCACGCCGTGGTGCCGATCGTGGTCGGCTACATGGTCGCCCACTACCTGAGCTACTTCGTCGAGCAGGGCCAGCAGACCCTGGTCTTCCTCTCCGACCCGCTGGTCCGCGGTGACGACTACCTCGGTACGGCGGGCCTCGCACCCCGGCTGTGGCTGAGCTACCACCCGTCGGTGCTGGCGACGATCAAGGTGCTCGCCGTCGTGCTGGGCCACATCGTGGGCGCCGTCGCCGCGCACGACCGCGCCCTGACGCTGCTGCCGCGCCGGGCGCAGGTGACCGGGCAGCTGGCCATGCTGGCGGTGATGGTCTGCTACACCTTCGCCGGCCTGTATCTGCTGTTCGGCAGCTGAGCCCGCGTCGCGGCCGGCCGTCCCCGCGCCGGCAGCACGGCGTCCGCGCAGGCCGCGAGCGCCTGCCCCAACGCCGTCTCGCCGAGCTCGGCCACCGGGACCGCGGTGCGGGCCGCGCGGTCGGCCGTGGCGACGTCGAGGGGCAACAGGTGCACCGGTGCCGCGGGAGCGAATCCCTCGACCATCCCGGTGACGTCGTGCCGGCTCCAGCCCAGCGTCTCGCGCATCCGGTTGACCACGACGTGGGTGCGCGCACCGGGGACGACCTCGCCCAGCTCGACGAGTCCACGGACCAGCCGGCTGAGGCCGGTCGGCTCGGCGCTGCCCACCACGACCACGGTGTCGGCGACGGAGAGCGCCTCCAGGGTGGCGGTGTTGCGGTCCAGCGCCGTGCCGTCGCGCTCGAGGGCGAAGCCGCAGTCGACGACGACGTCCGACCCGTCGGAGCGGGCGAGCGCGACCACCTGCTCCACCACGCCGGCACGCACCTCGATCCACCGGTCGGGCCGCGGGAGGCCGGTGAGCACGTCGAGGCCGGGCCCTGCCCGGCGCAGGCACCGGCCCAGCGCGGCGGCGTCCAACGCACCCTCGTTGGCGGCGCGCGCCGAGGCGAGCAGCCCCGAGGTCTCGTCGAGGATCCCTAAGGCCTGACCGACGGCGCCGCCCCACGGGTCGACGTCGAGCAGCGTCGCGCCCGGGTCCGCGCGTCGGGCGAGGGCGGCGGCGATGCCGACGGCGACGGTGGTGCGTCCCGGTGCCCCGGTCGGACCCCACACCGCCACCACGCGACCCGAGCGCGGGCCGGACCCGCCACCCGCGGGACCACCGCCCCCCGGTGCGCCGGCTCCGGCTGCGGGGGACGTCGCCGCCGCGGCAGGTTCTGCGGCGAGCAGCGCCTCGATAGTCGCCGGCACCTCCTCGGCGGTGGCGACCACGGGCAGGCCGAGCCGGGTCATCCGGTCCACGTCCGCCCCCGGCTCGGCGACCACCAGCGGCCGGACGTCGTGGGCGAGGAGGCGACGGACGGCGTCGGCGTCCAGGCCGACCAGGTCGGCGGAGAGCACCGCGGCGTCGGCCTGGCCGGTGCCGACCACGGCGAGCAGGTCGGCCAGGTCCACGCAGCGGCGCAGCACGACCATCTGGGCCCGGGCCAGCACCCCGAGCAATGCGGGCTCCCACGGCGCGCGGGCCCCCGCGAGCACGACACAGGGCCGGGGACCGGCGTGCAGCCCGGCCATCTCAGCCCTGCCTGGTCAGCAGCACGCGACCGCCGGCGATGCGACCCAGGGCCTGCTCGAGCACCGGGGACCCGCCGTCGCCAGCGCCGCCGGGCAGGCCGATCACGACCTGCCGGGTGGCGCGCGGCGCCAGCGCGTCGCCGCTGCCGGCGATGCGCAGCACGGTCACGCCGTCGAGGACCCGCCGGGCCCGCCCGGCTCCCTGCTCGGGCAGCACCCAGACGTCGACCACACTCCCCGTCCTCACGGTGACCGGCACGTCGTCGACCGCGACGCTGAGCGGCACCTCGGTGCGCGGTGCGGCCTCCTCGGCGCGCGCGAGCGCCGCCCGGGGAACCAGCTCGCCGGCGCCGACCTGACGCGAGCTCACCGACCCGGCCGGCACGTCGGTGGTCGCGTGCAGGTAGCGGTCCCGCGCAGCCGCATCGGCGAACCGGACCCGGCGTACCTCCAGGTCGGCGGCGCGGATCACCACGCCCGGGCGCAGGTCGTGGCGCGCCGCGACGACGGGGACGGTGTCGTCGGCCGACACGACGGCGAACGAGCCCGCCAGCACGGCGAGGGCCATCAGCGCGACGCCGCCCAGCACCCGCAGGTCGCGCCACCGGGACCGCCGGGATCGTTGCGCGGGTGCGACCTCGCTCCTCATGGGGTGGTGCATCGGTCCTCCTCGAGCGGACGCGTGACGGCTCCATCGTGGCCTACGACGGCGCTTCTGGCACGGTCCTCCACAGGGCGCGACCCCACAATCCCGGTCGCATCCGCTCGCGTCCGGACGCATCGGGTGGCACAGTGACCCGGTGGCCGCCCCACGATTCCTCCAGCTCGCCGACGTCGCGGAGATCCTCAACATCTCCGGCGCCCAGGTCTACGCCCTGGTGCGGCGCGGCGACCTGCGGGCGGTGAAGATCGGCGGGCGTGGCCAGTGGCGGGTGGAGGCGAGCGAGCTCGAGGCCTACATCGCCCGGTTGTACGAGGAGTCCGAGCGCTTCGTCGCCGAGCACCCGTTCACCGAGGGCGTGCCGACCGACGAGCGGGGCTGAGGGCCTTCAGACCCGCTCTGCGGCGATCGCCACGAGCGCCGAGAACGGCACCACCTCGGGCGCTCCCGTGCCCTGCACCTCGACGAAGTCGGCGCCGACCCGGCGCACCCGCCCCTCGAGCCGGGTGCTGTCGGCGAGCCAGCACAGGCATCGGGCGCCGCGGTCGGCGAGCTCACGCAGCGGCGCACCGGGACCGAGCCGGCCGGTGACCGGACGGGCGTCCTCGACCAATGAGCGCTCCCCCAGACCGGACAACGCCAGCACCCCGGCGAGCGGGAGGACCCACTCCCGGGCGTCGCCGGCCACCGCGAACCAGCCGCGGCCCGCTTGCTCCAGCACGCCCTCCACGCGCACGCCGACGCGGGTGCGCACCGCGACGCGGCGCCCGACCGAGGCGTGCACCCGCGCCTCGAGCTCGACCCGCGCGTACTCCGCCGGCAGCAGGCCGGCGACGTCGTCGTCGCGCTCGCGCAGGTGCAGCCCGTGCGCCTGCTGCTCGAGGTCGGCGAGCAACCGCTCGACGACGTCGCCACCGGGGCGGCTCGCACCCCGGTCCTTCTCGGGATCCATCCCTGCCTCCTACCCGAGCCGACGCAGGTCAACCCTGTGGACGAGCGGTTGACAGTACATGCTGTCGGGCCTTGACTGACGCAAACACACGCAAACGCAAAGGTCATCTCGGTATGGCGGAGCTCGGATCCCCACGTCCTGGCCGGTGTGCGGCGCTGGTCGCCGGCGCCGCCGCAGCGTTCCTCGGTACGACGCACCTGGTGCACGCCGTACCCGCGGCCGTCGGCTTCGGGCCGGCGCTGACCTGGTTGGCCGGCTGGGTGCTGCTGGTCAGCTGCGGGTGGGCGGCGCTGGCGGCGTCGGTGCTCCTGGTGGCCGCCGTGCGGGGCCCCGACCTGCTGCGGTGGTGCTGCCCACGGCGCTGGCGGCCGGTCGTGCTGGCCGCCGCCGGGGCGGCCGTCGCCGCCGGAGCGCTGACACCGGCGCACGCCGAGGGCTGGCACCCCCCGAGCCTGACCCGCCCCACCGATCGCCTCCTCGGCCCGGCGCACGGCACCGGCCACCTGGGCGCCCGGTCCCAGGGTGGACCGGCCTCGCCGACGACGGTCGTGGTGCTGCCCGGCGACTCGCTGTGGCGGATCGCCGCGCGGCACCGCCCCGGGGCCGACGACGCCGCCGTGGCGACGACCGTCGAAGCGCTCTACCGGCTCAACCGAGGCGTCATCGGCGCCGACCCGGACCTGCTGCACCCCGGCGTCCGGCTCCAGCTCCCGACCAGCCAGCACGACGAGAGGAGTCCTCGATGACCTGCACGACCCCCGCCGACCGCGGCAGTGGCGTGACCCACCTGGCGCGGATCGGGCCACCCGCCCTGCCCGTGGCGCCGATGGCCACCACCCAGGGGACCCTCGCCCTCGACTTCGGCACCCCGCGACCGGTGCCGCGCCGCCCCGACCTGCGCGCCGTGGCCGGCCTGCGGGCCGAGCTCGACGCCTTCGCGAGCCGCTTCAGCGCGGTCCTGGTGGAGGTGCTCGGCGGGGACCGGGGACCCCAGCAGCTGCTGCGGTGGACCAGCGAGGAGGTCTACTCCGACCTGGTGCGCCGGTCCCGGGCGCTGGCCGGCACCACCGGGTCCGACGAGCGGCTCCGCCGGTTGCGGGCGCAGGTGCGCAGCGTGCACCTGTTCTGCCCCTCCCCGGAGGCGGCCGAGCTCAGCATCCACGTCCGGCACGGTCACCGCTCCCGCGCCATCGCCGCCCGTCTCGAGCACCGCGGGCAGCGGTGGATCTGCGTCGCCCTCCAGCTCGGCTGATGCCGGATCCGGCGAGGACGCGGACGGCGAGCCCGGGGTGGGTCGTCGAGCGAGGAGAACGCCGCGAGGTGCGCCGTTCCACGCGTCCTAGCCGTTGGCGCGGGCGGTGAGGCCGGTCGGCCCTCCCGGCGCGCCGTGGCACTGCTTGAACTTCTTGCCCGAGCCGCAGGGGCACTTGGCGTTGCGGCTCACGCCGGCGTAGGGGTCCTCCGCCGGCGCCGCGCCGCCGCGCACCTCGGCCGCGCCGCTGGCGTCGTCGCTCGGTGCGGTGTAGGAGAGGTTCTGCGCCTGGCGCGGCTGCAGCAGACCGACGGGCTCGACGTGCCGGTGCTCGACGCCCTCACCCTCGGCCTCGAGCTCGTCGCCCGGCTCCTCGGTCTGCACCTCGAGGTGGAACAGGAAGCTGATCGTCTCCTCGCGGATGGCGTCCTTCATCGCGTTGAACATGTCGAAGCCCTCGCGCTGGTACTCCACGAGCGGGTCCCGCTGGGCATAGCCCCGCAGGCCGATGCCCTCGCGCAGGTAGTCCATCTCGTAGAGGTGCTCGCGCCACTTGCGGTCGAGCACCGAGAGCATCACCTGCCGCTCGAGCTCGCGCATCACCTCCGCCCCGAGCTCGGTCTCCCGTGCCTCGTAGGCCTTGCGTGCGTCTGCCTGGATGTCGGCGATCAGGTCGTCGCGCTCCATCCCGTCCCGGCCCCCGGCCTCCGCCTCGAGCTGCTCGTGCCGCAGCGAGACGGGGTAGAGCGTCCCGAGCGCGTCCCACAGTGCGGGGAGGTCCCACTCCTCGGGGAAGCTCTCGGTGGCGGCCGCGACGTAGGTGGCCACCAGGTCGTCGATCATCTGCAGGACGTGCTCGCGCAGGTCGCGGCCCTCGAGCACGTCGCGGCGCTCGGCGTAGATGACCTCGCGCTGCCGGCTCATCACGTCGTCGTACTTGAGCACGTTCTTGCGCGACTCGAAGTTCTGCGCCTCGACCTGGCTCTGCGCCGATTGGATCGAGCGGGTGACGGACTTCTGCTCGATCGGGACGTCGTCGGGCACGCGCAGGGCGAGCAGCACCCGCTCCACCCACTCGGACTTGAACAGCCGCATCAGGTCGTCCTGGAGCGAGAGGTAGAACCGCGACTCCCCCGGGTCGCCCTGGCGCCCGGACCGGCCGCGCAGCTGGTTGTCGATGCGTCGGGACTCGTGCCGCTCGGTGCCCAGCACGTAGAGGCCGCCCTGCTCCTTGACCTCGTCGTGCTCGGCGGCGACCTGCTCCTGGATGCGCTCGACGGTCGCCGGCCACGCGGCGTCGTACTCCTCGACGTTCTCGACCGGGTCCAGGCCGCGCTTGCGCAGCTCCTGGTCGGCCAGGAACTCCACCGAGCCGCCGAGCATGATGTCGGTGCCGCGGCCGGCCATGTTCGTCGCGACGGTGACGGCGCCCTTGTGACCCGCGAGCGCGACCACCTTGGCCTCGTCGGCGTGCTGCTTGGCGTTCAGCACGGTGTGCGGGACGCCCTTGCGCTTGAGCAGTCCGGAGAGCAGCTCGGACTTCTCCACCGACGTGGTGCCCACCAGCACGGGCTGGCCCTTGGCGTGCCGCTCGGCGATGTCCTCGACGACCGCGTTGAACTTGGCCTCCTCGGTGCGGTACACGAGGTCGGCCTGGTCGATCCGGGCCATCGGCCGGTTGGTGGGGATCGGCACGACGCCGAGCTTGTAGATCTTGTCGAACTCCGCGGCCTCGGTCATCGCCGTGCCGGTCATGCCCGAGAGCTTGTCGTAGAGCCGGAAGTAGTTCTGCAGCGTGATGGTGGCGAGGGTCTGGTACTCCTCCTTGACCTCGACGCCCTCCTTGGCCTCGATCGCCTGGTGGAGGCCGTCGTTGTAGCGACGCCCGGACAGGATGCGGCCGGTGTGCTCGTCGACAATGAGCACCTCGCCGTCCAGCACGACGTACTCCTTGTCGTTGCGGAACAGCTCCTTGGCCTTGATGGAGTTGTTCAGGAACGAGATCAGCGGCGTGTTGGCCGACTCGTAGAGGTTGTCGATGCCCAGGTAGTCCTCGACCTTGGTGATGCCGGGCTCGAGGATCGAGATCGTGCGCTTCTTCTCGTCGACCTCGTAGTCCTCGTCCTTGACCAGGCGGCGTGCGACCTTGGCGAACTCGCCGTACCACCGGACGTCGTCCTCGGTGGGGCCGGAGATGATCAGCGGCGTGCGGGCCTCGTCGATGAGGATCGAGTCGACCTCGTCGACGATCGCGAAGTGGTGCCCGCGCTGCACGCAGTCGGCCAGCGAGTTGGCCATGTTGTCGCGCAGGTAGTCGAAGCCGAGCTCGTTGTTGGTGGCGTAGGTGATGTCGCAGCCGTAGGCGATCCGGCGCTCGTCGGGCGTCATCTCCGGCAGGATCACACCGACGGTGAGCCCGAGGAAGTGGTGGACGCGGCCCATCATCTCGGACTGGAACTTCGCCAGGTAGTCGTTGACGGTGACGATGTGGACGCCCTCGCCGGTGAGCGCGTTGAGGTAGGCCGGGAGCGTCGAGACCAGCGTCTTGCCCTCACCGGTCTTCATCTCGGCGATGTTGCCCAGGTGGAGCGCGGCACCGCCCATCAGCTGCACGTCGAAGTGACGCTGCCCGAGCACGCGCCGGGCGGCCTCGCGCACGGTGGCGAACGCCTCGGGCATCAGGTCGTCGAGGCTCTCGCCGTCGGCGATGCGCTTGCGGAACTCCTCCGTCATGCCGCGCAGCTCGTCGTCGGACATCGCGACGAACTCGTCCTCGATGGCGTTGACCGCCTTGGTGACCGCTTCGAGCCGTCGCAGGATCTTGCCCTCGCCGATGCGGAGGACCTTGTCGAGAATGGCAGGCACGTGAGTCGGGCTCCCTGACGTCGTTGGGCTGCGCCACTCTACCCAGCGACCCGCGGCCCGCCCTAACCGCGCGCCGTCACCGCGAGGTCGCCGCGGGGGTGCACGACGATGTCGTCGAGCCCCAGCCACCCGGCGAGGCGCCGGAGCTCGGCCCCCAGCGCCGTCCCGGTGGCCGGCGGGGCACCCGGCTCGGCGTAGGCGGCCTTGACGACCAGCAGCCGGGCCCGGCGGTCGGCCTTGAGGTCCACGCGGGCCACGATCCGCTCCCCGAGCAGGAACGGGAGCACGTAGTAGCCGTGGACCCGCTTGTGCTCGGGCACGTAGATCTCGATGCGGTAGTCGAACCCGAAGATCCGCAGCGCCCGCTCGCGCTCCCACACCAGCGGGTCGAACGGGCTGAGCAGGGCGCATGCCTCCACCCGGCGCGGGAGGCCGCGCTCGGCGACGTCGCGGTGCAGGTACGCCGGGCGGCGCCAGCCCTCGATCACCGCGGTGACCAGCTCACCGTCCTCGACCAGCTCGGCGATCGCCGTCCGCGTCTCGGCCAGCCCCATCCGGTAGTAGTCCCGCAGGCACTGCTCGGTGCCCACGCCGTGGGAGCGCGCAGCCCGTCGCACGAGCTCGCGTGCCGCCTCCGCCGGCGTCGGCGTCGGCGCCGCGAGGACGGCGGCGGGCAGCACCCGCTCGGGAAGGTCGTAGACGCACTCGAACTGGGACGTGCGCCGCGCGATGGCCACCTCGCCGGCGGAGAACATCGCGTCCAGCGCCCGCCGGGTCGTCGACCAGTTCCACCCCCACTGGTCCTTGACCCGGGGCAGTCCCTCGTCCAGCTCGCGGGCCGTGCTGGCGCCGCGCTCGGCGATCTCGGCGCGCAACGAGGCCATCAGTGCCTCGGTCACCCCCTCCGAGCCCCACTTGCCGCGCTGCCGTCGGTAGTGCGCCATCCGGTGCTGCATCACCGGCCACAGCTCGACCGGCATCAGTGCCTGCACGTGCGCCCAGTACTCCACCAGCCGCCGGGGCGGCTGCTCGGCGGCACGGCGCAGCAGGTCGACGTCGTAGGGACCCATCCGCGAGAACAGGGGCATCAGGTGCGCCCGGGCGAGGACGTTGACCGAGTCGACCTGCAACAGGCCGGTCCGCCGCACCGTCCGATCCAGGGTGCGCATCGTCGGCACGGCGTGCGGCCGGTCCCGGAAGCCCTGGGCGACCAGCGCGATGCGGCGGGCCTGGGCGGCGCTGAGCGAGTGCTGCCGGGTCACGGCATGTCGAGGAGGTTCTCGCGGACGGCGTAGAGGACCGCCTCCATCCGCGAGTGCAGCTGGAGCTTCTCCAAGATGTTGCGGACGTGGTTCTTCACGGTGTTCTCGCTGATGAAGAGCTCCTTGGCCGCGTCGCGGTTGTTCAGCCCCTTGGCCACCAGCCGCAGCACCTGCAGCTCCCGGTCGGTCAGCTTGGGGGTGAGCGCCTGGTCACGGTCGCCGCGGGCCATCTCCTTGAACTCGTCGATGAGCTTGATCGCCATCGAGGGGCTGATCAGCGACTGCCCCTCGGCGACGACGCGGATCGCCTGCGCGACCTCCTCGATCGAGGAGTCCTTGAGCAGGTAGCCCGACGCTCCGTTCTTGACCGACTCGTACAGGTCCTTCTCCTCGTCGGAGACCGTCAGCATGATGATCCGGGTCGACGGCACCCGTTCCTTGATCCGGATGCATGCCTCCAGGCCGCTGTCCTTGGGCATCCGGACGTCGAGCAGCACCACGTCGGGCACGACCTGCTCGGCGAGCGTCACCGCGGAGACCCCGTCACCGGCCTCACCGACGACGTCGATGTCGTCCTCGACGCCGAGGAGCATCGTCAGGCCGCGCCGGAAGAGCTCCTGGTCGTCGACGAGGACGACCCGGACCTTGGACGACGTCGAGGCCGCCGGCTCCGACAGATCGGGCACGCCCGCCATCATGCCAGAGGTGATGGCCCGAAGGGACCACCTCGGCGTCCGGCCGGTCCCCCGTCCGGGTCACCGCGGCGGTGATCCGGACGGGTGGGCCGGCCCGTGGTCGGGTGCGACCCGATCAGCTCAGCTCAGCTCGAGGCTGATCACGCCGTAGTCGTAGCCGCGGCGCCGGTAGACGACGCTGGGCCGCTCGCTCTCCTTGTCCACGAACAGGAAGAAGTCGTGCCCGACGAGCTCCATCTCGTACAGCGCCTGCTCCAGACCCATCGGCGCGGCGGCGTGGGTCTTCTCGCGCACCACCAGCGGGCCGTCGCCGTCGACGGCGATCGGCCCGACCTGATGGACCGACGTCGTCTCGTCGCCCTCACCCGCACCGGCGTCGGCACCGTTGGTGCGCGCCATCGCCTGGGCCACGGACTCCGGGGCGTGCTGTCCCCGGTGCACCTTGCGACGGTCCGCGGCGCGGCGCATCTGCGCCGCCATCTTGTCCAAGGCCAGGTCGAGGGCCGCGTGCTTGTCCTCGGCGCACGCCTCGGCCCGCACCACCGGGCCTCGCGAGAGGGCGGTGAGCTCGACGCGCACGGCGCGGTCGGGCTGGCGGGGGTTGCGCTCCTTCTCGACCTGGACCTCGACCCGGATGATCCGGTGGTCGTGCTTCTCCAACCTGCTCAGCTTGTCCTCGACATGCTCACGGAACCGTTCCGACACCTCGTAGTGCCGACCACTGACCACGACGTCCACGCGGGACCTCCCTCTCGGTTGCTACTTCGATGGGCTCTGGCTGTTGGGCTCTCGCTGCCCGGCTCCGGGACGGTGCACGACGAAGGAGGAGTCCGCCCGGCCGACCTGGTCTTCGACCCCACACCCGCCTGCTGAGGCTCTCGCAGCTTGTCTGCCACTACCCGCCTTCTCGCCCGGTCGCGCCGTGTCCGACGACGCGGGGGCGGCAGGACTTACCTCTAAGCCGCACCGTGATCGGCGCTCCGCGGCACACGTGCCGGGATCCGCCTTACGTGGACCGTTTCGCCTGCGACTGGCATCGGCTTGCCGAGTGATCGGCGCCCAGGCCACCGGCACGGTGACTCTCCACGGCCGGGACCCGAGCACGACGTGCTCGGCGCAACCACGGACCCGGGCGGACTCCATGCACCGACGTTAGTGGGCCGCTCGCCAAACCGGTAGCGAGGGCGGGGGCGTGACCGGACCCCGGCGGCGTGTCGCCGCGATGCAGGCGATCGCGCCGACCGGGACGCCGGCGTCCTCGAGCGCCCGCTGCGCCTCGCGGGCCGTCGCACCGGTGGTCAGGACGTCGTCGCACACGATCACGCCCGGGACCGCACCGGTCGCCGGGGTGCGCGCGAGGAGGCTCCGACCCGAGGCGGTCACGGCCATCGCCGCCATCAGGTTCGCGGCACGCTCGCCCGAGGCCAGTCCCGCCTGGTCGGCCACCTGCCGGCGCAGCCGCAGTGCCGGTACGACGAGCGCCGGGACGCCGTCCGCACGCAGCCGGCCCGCCGCCGCCCGCACTACCCGGGTCAGCGGGTCGTGCCCCCGCCGACGCACCGTGGCGCGTCGGGAGGGCACCGGGACCAGCACCACCGGACCCGGCGGGTCCGAGCGCGCCGACCGGCCCCGCATGGGTTCGGGCACGGGCTCGGACCCGGGCTCGGGCACGGGCTCGGGCTCGGGCATGGGGGCGAGCATCGAGGCGAGGACGGAGGCCAGCACCGTGCCCAGCGGACCCGCGAGCGCCCACACGCCGTGCTCCTTGTGCGCGAGCAGCACGGCCCGGAGCGGGTCGGCGTAGGGACCGGCGGCACGGCACGGCGCCAGGCCGGGCGGGCAGGGGTGCGGCGCCACCGGCACGCCGGTGCGCGGCAGCGAGGCGGTGCAGGCCGGGCACAGCGGCCGCCCGGGCCGAGCACAGACCACGCAGCGGCCTCCGTGGACCAGGTCGGCCCATGCGTCGCGCAGCCCGGCCGGGTCGAGCCGCTCCGGGTCGGGCCGGTCGGGGTCGGGCCGGTCCGGGCCGATGAGGTGGCGCACGCACCCACCCTGCGCGCAGGTCGCTGCCCGCGCCAGGGGGTCGGCGACCCTGTGGAGGACGCCATCCGATGCAGCGGTCGCCGACTCAGCCCGTGTAGGCCGCGGCCGCGAGCCGGACGGACCCCACCGCGGTCCACTTGCCGGCGCCGTCCAGGCGGACCAGGCGCCCCTTGGTGTCGAGCAGCATCAGCGGGAGCGCGCCGTCGGCGTTCACCAGGAGCGCCCGCGTCGGACGCGGCAGCGGGTCGGGCAGGGGCGGCAGGTCCAGGCCCGGGGAGCCGTCGATCGGCGCGTAGACGACGCGGCTGGTGGCCTCGTCGGGGCGGGTGAGCACCGCGAGCAGCGTGGGGGTGCGCCAGCCGACGCCGGTCACCGGGCCGAGCTCGTGCAGGGGGTCCACCGTGGCGATGGGCAGCGTGCGCGGGGCGAGGCCCCGGCGCACCACGCCGTTCGGGCCGCGCAGCACCTCGGCGACGGTGACCCGCGGGCGGATCGGGTCGGCGATGCCCGCCACGATCCTGGTGCCGTCGGGCGAGACCGCGAAGGAGGTCACCTGCTCGCCGGTGATGCCGGGGATGCGAACCACGCGGTCCCGGCCGTCGAGGACGACGTGCACCACGGCCCCCGCGGCCGTGCGGTCGACCAGCCAGAGCACGCCGAAGAGGTCGAAGGTGGGCCGCAGCAGGTCGGTCGCGCCGTCCAGGGGCCGCGCGACCCGGTCGCTGCCGGGGTCGGTGGGGGCGAGGTAGGCCGTGGTGCCGTTCTGCGCGACGGCGGCGACCTGGGTGCCCGCGCGGTCCAGGGCGACCGAGCGGAGTGCGAACCCGGGACGGCCGAGGCCGCCGGCGACCGGGGAGACCGACGTGCCCGCGACGGTGACCACGCGGCCGGCGTGCAGGGCGATCAGCTCCCGGGTGGAGCCGAGGCCGAAGGGACCGAACTCCTCGCCCTCGTTCACGCCGAGGTCGGTCCGGCCGTCGGGCAGGGGCACCGGCGTGCCGTTGACCGTGATCCGGACCCGGCGGATGCCGGGCACCGGCCGCAGCGTCCAGGCGAGCTGCACCATCGCCCGGTCCAGCTCCTCGGGTGCCATCTTGAGCACCTCGCTGCCCAGCGGCACCTCGGCGACGCCGCTGTCGGTGACCACGACGGAGGGGTCCAGGACGCTGCCCGCCGGGAAGGCGCTGCGTGCGACCGCCGACAACGGGGGCGTCGGACCCGCCAGGAGGCCGCGGACCAGGCTGGAGGCGGACTGTGGCCCGCCGGGCACGTAGACCGGGTCCGCGACCAGGGTGCGCTCGGCACGGTCGAAGAAGTAGAGGTCGTAGGGCTCGAAGGTGTCGTTGAAGTACACCGAGCGGACCATCAGCAGGTCGCCCGGGTCCTGGATCCGCCACTGGCGGTGCTCGCGGACCAGGTGGAAGCGCATCGTGCGGGTGCGGGTCGGCCGGCTGGACCAGCGCCCGTCGCCGTCGAGGAGGTGGGCGTCGGAGAGCCGGGCGGAGACCACGCCGGGTGCGTCGTCCGGCGTGGACACCCCGAGCGCGTCGTAGACGACCGTGCCGGCGTCCGGGCGCCAGGTCTGCCGGGCCTGCTCGGTGAGGAACAGGCGCGCGGTGGCCGTCGTCAGCGGGTTGGCCTGCATCGCCTCGAGGAAGCCGCGCACGACCTGCTCGCGGTCGGCTCCGGGCACCGGCCCCGGCGGCTCGACGTACTGCGGCTCCGCGGGGGGCGCCTGACCCTCGCCCACGCCCTGCACCACCGGCCCGGAGTCGGGCAGCAGCGAGCACCCTGCCAGCACCCAGCAGGCGCTCAGCAGGGCGAGCAGCAAAGCGCTCGGACGCCGGCTCACGGCGCCACCCCGCTCGCGGGGTGCGGGACGGGAGGCGCGTCGGGCACGACGTGGACGCCCACGGCGTCGGCGGGCACCAGCGGCAGCGGACTGCGGTGCAGCGGGTCGCCGGCGCGGCGCGGCAGCGTCAGCCGGAACTGGGCGCCCTCCCCGGGCGCACCCCAGACCTGCAGCCAGCCACCGTGCAGGCGGGTGTCCTCCTGGGCGATCGCGAGCCCCAGTCCCGTCCCGCCGCTGGTCCGCGCGCGGGCGGGGTCGGCGCGCCAGAACCGGTTGAACACCATGGCCTGCTGTCCCGGCTCGAGCCCGACGCCGTGGTCGCGCACGGTCACCGCCGTGGCGTCCTCGGCGTGCAGCAGGGTCACCACGACCTCCGACCCCGGAGCGCCGGCGTGGTCGATCGCGTTGGTGACCAGGTTGCGCAGCACCCGCTCGACGCGGCGCGGGTCCACCTCCGCGACGACGGGTCCCGGGGCGCGCACGACCACGCGGACCCCGCGCCGCTCGGCCAGGGGCGCGGCCGCGTCGACCACCCGGTGCGCCACGTCGACCAGATTGGTGTCGGTCAGGTCCAGGGCCGCCGCTCCGGCGTCGAACCGGCTGATCTCCAGCAGGTCGCCCAGCAGGCTCTCGAAGCGGTCGAGCTCGGTCTGCAGCAGCTCGGCCGCGCGCGCGGTCACGGGGTCGAAGCCGTGCCGGGCGTCGTGGAGCACGTCGCTGGCCATCCGCACCGTGGTCAGCGGTGTCCGCAGCTCGTGGGAGACGTCGGAGACGAAGCGGCGCTGCACGCGCGAGAGCTCGACGAGCTGACGGATCCGCTGCTGCAGCGCATCGGTCATCTGGTTGAACGAGGACGCCAGCCGGGCGATGTCGTCCTCACCGGAGACGCTCATCCGCTCCTCCAGGCGGCCCGACGCGATCCGCTCCGCGACGCGGCGGGCCAGTCGCACCGGCGTGATGACCTGGCGGGTCACCAGGCCCGCGACGCCGGCAATGAGCACCAGGAGCAGCAGACCGGAGGTGAGCAGAGCCCTGCGGAGCAGGCTCAGGGTGTGCGCCTCCTGGTCCATCGGGAACAGGTAGTAGACCGCGTAGCGACCTCCGTCGGAGGGCAGCAGGACGCTGGTCCCGACGGCCACGCCGGGCACGTCGGTGGGCGAGCGCCGCTGGCCGGCGCCGTCGTAGCGGACCCGGGTGTAGGTCCAGGACGCCCTGCCCTCCTGCTCCACCGCGGCGCTCAGCGTGGCCGGCACGCTGCGGGCCTCGAGGCCGGCGGTGCTCTGCACGCCGACCGCGCCCTCCTGGCCGGGCCGTCCGACCGGGCCGCGCACCACCACGCCGTAGCCGCGGGCCTCGCCGCGGGTCACCAGCGACTCGACGAGCTGGCGGAGCTGGGTCTGGGGGTCGACGGCGCTGCCGCCCGCCGCGCCGAGCCCGTCGCGGGCGTTCGCCGTCTCGCTGCGTGCCTCGGCGAGCGCGGTGGTGACGCGGCCGTGGGCCAGGCCGTGGGCGATCTGGCGCATCACCAGCACGCCGACCGTGCCGACCACGAGCGCGCTCAGGGCGACGATGCTGATCACGACCCGGGCACGCAGCGAGCGCCGCCACCAGGTCAAGGGACGACGCAGCGCCACCCCGGCCGCGCGCCAGCCGAGCTCAGGCCGGCCCGCCACCCGCGCCCGTCCCAGCGCCGGCCTCGGCGCCGGCCTCGCCCTCGGCGCCCGCGGGCGCTCCGCCGGCCTTGTAGCCGATGCCGCGCACGGTGAGCACGATGCGCGGGTTCTCCGGGTCGTGCTCGATCTTGGCGCGCAGGCGCTGCACGTGCACGTTCACCAGCCGGGTGTCGGCGGCGTGGCGGTAGCCCCACACCTGCTCCAGGAGCAGCTCGCGGCTGAACACCTGGCGCGGCCGGCGCGCGAGGCACACCAGCAGGTCGAACTCCAACGGCGTCAGGCTGATCGGCACGCCGCCACGGCTCACCGCGTGCCCGGCGAGGTCGATGTCGAGGTCGCCGACGCGCAGCGTCTCCGGCTCGCCGCCTCCGGTACGACGGACCCGCGCCCGGATGCGAGCGACCAGCTCGCGCGGCTTGAAGGGCTTGGCGACGTAGTCGTCGGCCCCGGCCTCGAGACCGGCGACCACGTCGACGGTGTCACCGCGCGCGGTGAGCATCACGATCGGGGTGCCCGACTCGGCGCGGATCTGCCGGCAGACGGCGATCCCGTCCAGGCCGGGCAGCATCACGTCGAGGAGGACGACGTCGGGGCGGAAGGAGCGGAAGGCCGCCAGGGCCTCGTCGCCGCGCTCGACGACCGAGGCCTCGAAGCCCTCGGTCCCCAGGACGAGGGTGAGCATCTCGGCCAGGGCCGGGTCGTCGTCGACGACCAGGACCCGGGTCGCGACCGCTGCCTCTCCTCCCGCCACGCCGTCCTCCGAAGGACTCAGCCGCTCAGTAGCGGTACTGGTCGGACTTGTACGGACCCTCGACCGGGACGCCGAGGTAGGCCGCCTGCTCGTCGCTGAGCTCGGTCAGGTTCACCCCGAGCGACGCGAGGTGCAGTCGCGCAACCTCCTCGTCGAGGTGCTTGGGCAGCACGTAGACGCCCGTGGGGTACTCCTCGGTCTTGGTGAAGAGCTCGATCTGGGCGAGCACCTGGTTGGTGAAGGAGTTCGACATGACGAACGAGGGGTGACCGGTGGCGTTGCCCAGGTTGAGCAGCCGACCCTCGGACAGGATGATCACCGAGGTGCCGGGGGTGCCGTTCGAGGAGGGGAACGTCCAGACGTCGACCTGCGGCTTGATGTTGGTGCGCTCGATGCCGGGCCAGGACTCCAGTCCGGCCATGTCGATCTCGTTGTCGAAGTGGCCGATGTTGCCGACGATCGCGTTGCGCTTCATCCGGCTCATCTGCTCGGCCTTGACCACGTCCTTGTTGCCGGTCGTGGTGATGACGATGTCGGTCTCGCCGATGACGTTCTCGAGGGTGTCGACCTGGTAGCCGTCCATGGCGGCCTGCAGCGCGCATATCGGGTCTATCTCGGTGCCGAACACGCGGGCGCCCTGACCGCGCAGCGACTCCGCGCTGCCCTTGCCCACGTCGCCGTACCCGCAGACCACGGCGACCTTGCCACCGATCAGCACGTCGGTCGCGCGGTTGATGCCGTCGATCAGGCTGTGCCGGCAGCCGTACTTGTTGTCGAACTTGGACTTGGTGACCGAGTCGTTGACGTTGATCGCGGGGAACAGCAGCGAGCCCTCGCGCATCATCTCGTAGAGACGGTGCACGCCGGTGGTGGTCTCCTCGGTCACGCCCTTGATGGCGTTCGCGATCGGGGTCCAGTGGTCGGCATTCGCCGCGAGCTGGGCGCCGAGCACCTCGAAGATCACCTTCTGCTCGGCGCTGGCCGCGGTCGCCGGGTCGGGGGCGACGCCCTCCTTCTCGGCCTGGACGCCCAGGTGGACCAGCAGGGTGGCGTCGCCGCCGTCGTCGAGGATCATGTTGGGCAGCTCGTCGCCGGGCCAGTCCAGGATGCGCTGGGTGCACTCCCAGTACTCCTCCAGGGACTCGCCCTTCCAGGCGAAGACCGGGACGCCCTGCGGGTCCTCGGGGGTGCCGTGCGGGCCGACGACGACCGCGGCGGCCGCGTGGTCCTGGGTGGAGAAGATGTTGCAGGAGGCCCAGCGGACCTCCGCGCCCAGCTCCACCAGCGTCTCGATGAGCACGGCGGTCTGGATCGTCATGTGCAGGGAGCCGGCGATGCGGGCACCGGCGAGCGGCTTGGTGGCGGCGTACCGCTCGCGCATCGCCATCAGGCCGGGCATCTCGTGCTCGGCGAGGGCGATCTCGTTGCGGCCGTAGGCGGCGAGGCTGAGGTCGGCGACCTTGAAGTCCATGGTGGTTCCTAGCGTGTGTCGAGGGGCTCGGGCGGGCTTCCCCGGCGCTCGAACGCGAGCATGCCGGGTCAGGGCGTCTGGCCACGATCTCGTGCGAAAGGCGCTGCACCCATAGTAGTCACACGCCCGAGGCCGCACCCTCGGTCTGCTGCACCCCGTCCGCGCCGCTCGCCCGCAGCACGTCGGGCTCGATGTAGACCACCCGGGCGGTGGGCTCCGCCCCGCGCAGCGCGGCCTCCGCCCGGTCGATCGTCGCGGCCACCGCGGCCGCCGAGTCGGTCGGCTCGACGGCGATCTTCACCCCGACCAGCAGCTCCTCGGGGCCCAGGTGCAGGGTGCGCATGTGGATGACCCGCCCGACGCCGGCGGTGCCCTCGATCGCGGCGCGGATCCGGTCCTGCACGGCCGGTGCGGCTGCCTCGCCGACCAGCAGGCTGCGGGTCTCGACGGCGAGCACGACGGCGACGCACACCAGCAGCAGGCCGATCAGGGCCGTGCCGAGGGCGTCGAAGAGCGGGTTGCCCGTGATCAGCGCCAGGCCGACGCCGAGCAGCGCGAGCACGAGACCGACCAGTGCCGCCGCGTCCTCGAGCAGGATCACCGGCAGCTCGGGCGCCTTCGCCCGGCGGATGAACTCGACCCAGCCGACCTCGCCCTTGAGCGGCAGCGTCTCGCGCACCGCGGTCCGGAAGGAGAGCCCCTCCATCACGATCGCACCGACCAGCACGACGATCGGCACCCACCACCAGCGCCCGTCCAGGTCTCCCAGGTCGTGGGGGTGGTCGAGCACCTCCTGCAGCTTGTGCCAGGCCTCGTACAGCGCGAAGAGGCCACCGACGCTGAACAGCACCACGGAGACCACGAAGGCGTAGAGGTAGCGCTCGCGCCCGTAGCCGAACGGGTGCTCCGGGGTGGCCTCGCGACGCGCCCGGCGTCCCCCGACCAGCAGGAGCACCTGGTTGCCCGAGTCGGCGACGGAGTGGATCCCCTCGGCGAGCATCGAGGAGGAGCGGGTCAGGGCGAACGCCGCGAACTTGAGCACGGCGATGCCGAGGTTCGCCGAGAGCGCGGCGACCACCGCCTTGGAGCCGCCTTCGGTGGACATGGTGCAGAAGGCTAGCGGCCGGGCTCAGCCCACCTGTCCGACCTGGAGGTACGTCGCGGCGTAGGTGCCGGTGGTTAGCAGCGCGGCGTAGCGGCAGACCTCGCCCTCGACGGGGGTCGCGACGTGCTCGACCCGGACGCCGTGGGCGCGCGCGGCGTCGACGAGCTCGACGCGCGCCTGCTCGACGATCGGGTCCTCGAAGCCGTCCTCCAGGACCACCAGCGACGGGCGGGTCGCCACCTCGTCGGTGAAGGGATCGGCGAAGACGTCGACGGGTCGGGCGGCCTCCAGCACGGGCAGCAGGTGCTCCGCGTCGGCCGCGAGTGCCGCTCGCCCGGTGGCCCGGCGGACCGACTCCGCCACCCGGCGGGCCGCACGGGCGGCCAGCACGGTGCCGCCCCACAGCAGCGGGCTGGTGTCGGCGAGGTTGCCCGCGAGGATCTTCGCGGGGTTGACGGCGAGGTCCTGGTGCGGGCTGCACCGCACGGCGACGTCGTCGAGGGCGGTGGCGACCTTCTCCGGATCCGTGGCAGGAGCCAGACCGAGCCGGTCGAGCAGCTCGAGCACGACGACTGCCGTCGCGAGCTGGTCGCCCGAGCTCGACGGGAGCAGCGTGGTGTAGCGGCCCGCGGCGTGCTCGGCGACCAACGACGCCGCGGGGGCGGCCACCACCAGCGGACATCCCCGGCGGACGGCCTCGGCCGCGGCCCGCGCCGTGGCCGGGTCGCTGCCGCGCGGAGCGAGCACCACGACGAGATCCAGGCTGCCGGCCCATCCCGGGAGACCGGCGACCGGCCAGGCCAGGAACGGCACCGGGCAGACCGGCTCGAGCACCGCCCGCAGCAACCGCGAGTCGGGCCCGGCCGCGATCACCGCACGCGGCCGGCTGCCCCCGAGCCGGTCGACCGCGTCCGCGACGGCGGTCTGCGTCGAGACCGCCTCCGCGCGCACGCGCGCACCAGCGCCGGCGAGGTGGCGCAGCACCCCGTCGAAGCGGTCCAGGACGCCTGCGTCGTCGAGGCGGCCGTCGTCGAAGGCCATCGGGTCCTCAGGGCTCAGGCCGGCCGGCGGGCCTCGTCCACCAGCAGGACGGGGATGTCGTCACGCACCGGGTAGGCCAGGCCGCACCCGGTGCACACCAGCTCCTCGGCGGCCGTGTCGACGGCGAGGTCGGCCCGGCAGGCGGGACAGACGATCAGGTCCAGGAGCTGCGCGTCGAGATTCACCCTCGGTCCTTCCTGATCGTGGCGAGCACGCGGTCGCGCACGTCGGCCATCGTCGCCTCGTCCTCGCCCTCGGCGTTGAGCCGCAGCAGCGGCTCGGTGTTCGAGGCACGCACATTGAACCACCAGCGGTCCGCGGTGACCGTCAGGCCGTCGAGGTGGTCGACCGCGGCTCCGTTGCCGGCCCACTCCTCCTCGAGCTCGACGAGCACGGCCTGCTGGTCGGCGACGGTGGAGTTGATCTCGCCGCTGGCGGCGTACCGGCTGAAGGGCGCGAGCACGGCCGAGAGCGGCTCGTCGGTCTCGGCCAGCGCGGCCAGCGCGTGCAGCGCCGCGAGCATGCCGGAGTCGGCGCGCCAGAAGTCGCGGAAGTAGAAGTGGCCCGAGTGCTCCCCGCCGAAGACGGCGTCGGTCTCGGCCATCGTCGCCTTGATGAAGGAGTGCCCGACCCGGCTGCGCACCGGCCGGCCACCGTGCTCGCCCACGATCTCGGGCACCCCGCGCGAGGTGATCAGGTTGTGGATGACCGCCGAGCCGGGGTGGCGGGCCAGCTCACGGGTCGCGATCAGCGCGGTCAGCGTGCTCGGGCTGACCAGCTCCCCGCGCTCGTCGACGAGGAAGCACCGGTCGGCGTCGCCGTCGAAGGCCAGGCCGATGTCGGCGCCGGTCTCGCGCACGCGGGCCTGCAGGTCGACGAGGTTGGCCGGCTCGATCGGGTTCGCCTCGTGGTTCGGGAAGGTGCCGTCGAGCTCGAAGTAGAGCTCGGTGACGTCGGCGTCGAGACGTCCGAGCACCGCGGGCGCGGTCAGGCCCGCCATGCCGTTGCCGGCGTCCACCACGATCCGCAGCCGGCGTCCGCGCACCGGCGCCAGCTCGAGGAGGTAGGCCGCGTAGGCCTCGAGCACGTCCTGCTCGCTGATCTCCCCGGCACGCTCGGCGGCCTGGTCCTCCCCGCCGGCCACGCGGTCGCGGATCTCGGCGAGGCCGGTCTCCATGCCGACCGGCTGGGCCTGCGCGCGGCACAGCTTGATGCCGTTGTACCGGGCGGGATTGTGGCTGGCCGTGAACATCGCGCCGGCGTGGCCCAGGTGGCCGGAGGCGAAGTAGAGCTCGTCGGTCGAGCAGAGCCCGATCTGCACCACATCGGCGCCGGCCCGCGAGGCTCCCCGGGCGAAGGCCAGGGCGAGGTCGGGCGAGGAGGGCCGCATGTCGTGCCCCACCACCACCGCGTCGGTGCCGGTCACCACCACGAAGGCGTTGCCGACCCGTTCGGCCAGCTCGGCGTCGAGCTGGTCGGGCACCACCCCTCGCACGTCGTACGCCTTGAAGATCGCCTGGAGGTTCTCGCCGTCGGTCGTCGCCATGGTCCCGACCCTAATGGGACCGGCGAGGGACCGGTCAGTCCTCGGACCGCAGCACGCGCAGATGGCCGCGACGCGCGACCTCGCGGCCGCCCTCGACCGGGCGCACCACCTCGACCGGACGAGGCTGGGCCGCCTCCCGGACCGCATCGGCCAGCGCGAGCAGGTCGTCGCTGGAGGGTCCGGTGGTGTCGTCGTGCGCGAGGCGCAGCACCTCCCAGCCGCGGGGGGCGCTGAGCCGCTCGCTGTGCTGGGCGCAGAGGTCGTAGGCGTGCGGCTCGGCGAAGGTGGCGAGGGGGCCGAGCACCGCGGTCTGGTCGGCGTAGACGTAGGTCAGCGTGGTGACGGCCGGGCGCCCGCACGCGGTGCGGGAGCACCGGCGCAGGGAGTTCAGCGGCACGGTCACGCAGCAGAACGTACAACGCCACGGCGCCCCCACCGGCGAGGCTCGCGGACGCGCGTCGGCCCATCGCCGGCGGCGGCCAGGAGCAACCGCCTCCACCACCACGCCGGCGTCCGCAGGGACCGTTAGGGTCCAGGGGTGGGCACGACGTCACGGGACCGTCGCGACCGCGGCATGCGCGGTCCGGCGTTCGGGATCCGCCCCGGCCGCGACCGGGTGCCGGCCCACCGCACGGCGAGTGAGCGCTTCGACGCGCTCGCGCTCGGCGTCATGCAGGAGCTGTGGGAGCGGTTCCCCGAGGAGCTCGGCGGCGTCCAGCTCGGCGTCGAGGAGGTGCCGCTGCTGCCGGCGGGCTGGAGCGAGGACACCGTGCCGCTGGCCTCCTACGTCGCCGCCCGGGCGGGCTCCCCGGCCCGGGTGGTGCTGCTGCGCCGTCCGATCGAGCACCGTGCCCGCGACCGCGCCGAGCTGGAGGCGCTGGTCCTCACCGTGCTCGTCGAGCAGGTCGCCGAGGTCCTGGGCCTGCCGCCCGAGGACGTGCACCCCGACTACGACCCGGACTGACTCGACCCGAACTGACTCGACCCGCCCAACTGATTCGCGCTCGGACCCGCTCAGGGCGCGAGCGGCACCACCACCGGGACCTCCGCGTCGGTGGAGGCCGCCGGGACCGCCTCGACGGCGAGGCCGGCGTCCGAGCTCAGTCGCACCGCGGCGCGCACGCCGGAGGACGCCGGCGCGGTGAGCCGGACCGCGGCGGCGCCGCGAGGCACCGGGACGGTCACCGCACCCCGGGCAGGTACGTCGGCCCGGCGGGTGTCCAGCACCCGGCCGGTGCCGTCGTAGGCCGTGACCTGCACGCCCGCAGCGCGAGGACCGGCCAGCACCACCCGCACGTCACCGGCGACGCCCTCGGGCAGGCCGACCACGCCGGCCGCACCGAACGGGACGGCGGCGACTCCGTAGGCCTCGTCGCGGCCCTGCACCGACCGCACGGTCGCGCTCACCGGCACCTGGCTGCTCAGTCGCACGCCCACCGCGTGTGCCGCGACGGCGTCACGGAAGGCGACCGCGGCGACCCGCCCGGGCGGCACGGTCAGGGTGGGCCGGTCCTTGGGCGCGACCACGCCGCCCTCGGTGAGCAGCCGGAGGGAGACCACCGCCTCGCGGCTCGAGGGGTTGGCGACCAGGAGCGTCGCGGTGCTCCCCCGCCCGCCGAGCCCGAGCACCGTGCTGTGGCGGGCCGTGTCGGGCTGCGCGGTCACCCAGTCGCGCACCGTCGGCGCCAGGACGGCGGCGGAGAACCGCTCCGGCAGGGCTGCGGCGACCAGCCCCCGGGTCGCGCTGACGTGCACGGCGAGGTCGCCGTAGGCCGCCGAGACCGTGGCCAGGTCGAGTCGCACCGTGCGGCCGCTCGCCACCCGGATGCCGCGCAGTCCCGGGGCGTCGATGGGTCCCTGCGGACCCAGGACGGTGACGTCGACGATCGCGTCGCCCTCTCGGGGGTTGCTCAGGGTCAGCACGCCGCGGTGCCTCGTCGCCGCGCCGGCGCCGGGGAACCACCACTCGGCCCGCGGCGAGGGGCACGACGTCGCTGCGACGGACCGCCGCGCGGCCGACCACTGCACCGCCCAGGCGCCGGCGGCCGCGCTCGCGGCCGCATGCACGGTCACGGGGCGGCGCAGCGGCGCGCTCCCGCCCCGCTGCAGCGGTGCACCGTTCGCGAGCAGGTCCGCGGCACCGCTGGTGCCGCCCGCGACCACGGTGCCTGCCCGCCACCGGACCCCGGGGAGGCCGCCCAGGCAGACCAGGTCGCGTCCCACGGGCGTACGACGGGCGGTGGAGGAGAGCGTCTCCCCCGTGCTCGCGTGCGGCAGCGACCCGGCGAGCACCAGGGCGACCAGGGCCAGGACGGCGACGACGGCGCCGGCGGCCGGGACGGACGGTCGCCCGCCGCGAGCAGGCGCTGTGCGCACCCGCGGGGAGATCCGGCGTCCGGCCGGCCGACGCCCGGGGCGCCTCATCGCCGGCCCCGCCCGGGCAGGACCAGGACGACGGCGGTCGCCAGGCCGAGCAGCTGCAGCGCGACCAGCCACCGGTGCAGGACGCTGGGGTCGAACGGCACGGCGGAGAGCTGCGCCCGCGGCACCACGCGCCACGCGCGCGAGCGCGGATGCGGCGAGCTCGCCGTCGCGAAGCCGCCGGATGCGTCGAGCGCACCGGCGACGGCGGGGTCGACCGGCGCGGGCGCGTAGACGTAGGTGATCCCGCGGTCGGCCAGCCGCTGCGCGGGCGTGCTGTCTGCGGGTCCGCCCCGGTCCGCACCGGCGGCGTTGCCCAGCACCGCGGCGACCGCCGAGCCGACGTCGGACCGGCGTGGCGTCACGGCGAGGACGCTGTCGTCACCGATGCGCGTCCCGGCGCCGCGCAGCACGGCGTAGCCGACCGCGGCGCCGCCGTCGGCGTTCCCGGCCGCGTCGGCTCCGCGCAGCAGCAGCGTCGCTCCGTCGTGCCGTGTCGCTGCCAGGTCGCTCATGTAGCCCGGCAGGATGCTCGGCCGCCCCCGGTGAAGGGGGCCGGGGGTGCCGCTGGCGAGCCACCAGACGGCACCGCCGACGGGGACGAGGACCGCCACCGCCACCGCGACCGCGGCCACCGGCTGCCGCCAGCCGAACCCGGAGCGCGCCATGACCGGGACGAGGCCGTCGGCGGCGACGGCCGCCGCCACGGTCCACGCGCCGAGCAGCAGCAGGCACCAGGCGCCGGGCCAGGGCCGGAACGAGGACGACAGGCCGGGCAGCGCCACGGCGACCTCGGTGTGCAGCCAGATGACCAGGGCAGCGACCAGGGCCACCATCCAGCAGCGGCGGACCACGGCGGTCACCTCGGCACGCAGCAGCGCAGCGAGGGCGGCGATCGGCAACCCCAGGGTGAGCCACAGCGGTCCGGAGGCCCCGGTTCCGGGGTGTCCGGCGAGCAGCGCCAGCGGACCCGGAACGGCGGCGCCGGCACCGGGCCGGCCGGCCTCGACCAGCCACGCGCCGGGCGAGGAGATCAGCACCGGCAGCCACGGCGCGAGGAGCAGCAGCGGCACGCCGACGAGACCGACGCGCTGCGCCGGCGTGAGGCCGCGGCCGCCGAGGCTGGGGGCGGCGAGCGCGAGGAGGACCAGGCCGAGCAGCGCCGACGGGACGAACAGCGTCAGCAGCCCGCCCAGCAGAGCGGTGCGCCATCCGGCCCGGGCGCGCTGCTCGGGCGTAGGCGCTCCGAGGCGCAGTGCGGCGGCCGCGACCCAGGGCAGCAGCACCGCGACGACGACGCTGCCCAGTCGGCCCTCGCCGACAGCGCCGGTGAGCACCGGCAGCAGCCCCCAGGTGGCGGCGCCCCACAACGGCGCCCAGCGCCCGGCACAGAGCCGGCCGAGCAGGCGGTGGGCACCGAGGAAGGCGATCGGCGGCAACGCGCAGAACAGCAGCCAGACCACCAGCGCCGGCTGCCCGAGGAGGACCGAGGACACCATCGCCAGCGGCAGCACAGCGGGCTCGGCCGGTTGCGAGCTGCCCTCGCCGATCCAGTGCCAACCCGACCACCACAGCGACCACCAGTGCCCGGGGCCGTCCGGCACCGGGCTGAGCGCACCGCCCTGCAGCGGCGCCCCGTCGAGCAGGGGTCCCGCGGCCGCCAGGGCGATGACGAGCAGCGCCAGGAAGCCCCACAGCGCAGGGCTCATCAGGGCCCCGCGCACGGTGCGGTCGCTGCCGTCGCGACGCCGTACGACGGTGTCGCGCGCGACGCCGCCGAGCGCGCGGACCAGCTCGACGACCAGGTCGAGCCCGTGGCGCCACGGCATCCACGCCGGTGCGAGCAGCGCCCGCACCTCCTCGGGCGCAGCGGTGGTCTCCCCGGCCCGGATGCGGCGTGCGGCGCGGAGCGCTCCGGGGTGGCCCAGCACCCCGCGGAGCGCGGCGACCTCGTCGGCGGCCTCCTGCGGGGCGCGCACGAGCAGCAGGCCGAGCGCCCGCAGCAGCCCCCCGAGCGCCAGCCGTAGCGCGAGCCAGGGCGCGGTCCGACCGCGGGCGTGCACCAGGAGCGTCCACAGCGCCGCGCTGCGGGCGTCGCGCCGCGGGCGCACGAGCCCCTCCCGGCCGCGGCGCGTCGCCGCCTCGGCGTGGAACACGACGGCGGCGGGCACCACCCGCACCTCGCGGCCCCGGCGGGCCAGCCGCCAGCCGAGGTCGAGGTCCGCGCCGAAGACCGGCAGGGCCGGGTCGAGCCCGACCTCCTCGAGGACCGAGCGACGGACCAGCATGCCGGCGGTGTTGACCGCCAGCACCCGGCGCTGCTCGTCGTGCTGGCCCTGGTCGTACTCACCGGTCTCGAGCCCGGTCTCCCGCCGGCCCGTGCGGGAGACGGTCACGCCGACCTCGAGCAGGCGGCGCAGCGAGGGCCACTCGCGGAGCTTCGGACCGACCGCGGCGAGGGCGTCCGGGGCGTCGGTCGCCGCCTCGACGAGGCGGGCCAGGCAGTCCGGATCCGGGGCGGCGTCGTCGTGGAGGAGCCAGATCCACTCCTCCTCGGAGGAGTCACCCAGCGGCGGGCAGTCGGCGAGGCCGGCACGGACGGCGTCACCGAAGGAGGCCTCGCGCGGTGCGGCCACGACGCGCAGACCGGCGGCGTCGAGCAGCGCCGGCGTGCCGTCGGTGGAGCCGGTGTCGACGGCGACGACCCGGTCGGGCGCGCGCCCGGAGTCAGCCAGCGCCGCGAGCACCTGCCGCAGCCAGCGACGACCGTCGTGGCTGACCAGGAGCGCGGTGACCTTCACGGGTCGCGAGCCTAACGAGCCCGGGGCGAGAGCCCCTGCTCGCCCCGAGGGCGCTGTGGCGCGTCAGACAGCGTGCTTCTTGAGCTTGCGCCGCTCGCGCTCGGACAGCCCGCCCCAGATGCCGAAGCGCTCGTCGTTCTGCAGGGCGTACTCGAGGCACTCCCCCCGGACGTCGCAGGTGAGGCAGACCCGCTTGGCCTCCCGCGTGGAGCCGCCCTTCTCGGGGAAGAACGCCTCGGGGTCGGTCTGGGCGCACAGCGCGCGCTCCTGCCACCCGCTGTCCTCGCCCTCACCCTGGAGCAGATAGAGCTCACGCACGATGTTGTCCCTTCGACCCTCGGCCCTGACGAGCCGTGCTGTGTGTGTCGTGCCGTGCCGTGTGGTGCTGCTGCTGTGCTGTGCCGTGTCCTGTGCCGTGTCCTGCGGTCTGCTCGGGCGGTGCGGGGAATGACGGTGTCCGGTGAACCACAATGCTGTGATTACATGCCTGTCGTCCCACGAAGTCAAGCCCGCATCTGCTAAGGGCGGCCCAGCACGGAAAACTGGTGACCATGGTCCCCATGTCCCCCGATTCCCCCCCGAACAGCCCGTCGATCGGCTCGATCGAGCCGTCGGGGCCCGCGTACCCCGGCGCGCCGGAGTCGACCCTCGCGGCTGCGGGCCTGCGGTCGCTGCCGCCGCGGGTCACCGTGCTGTGCGGCGGCGTGGGTGGCGCGCGCTTCCTGCAGGGGGTGCTCCGGCTGGCGGCGGTCACCGGGAGCGCCACCGAGGTCGTCGCGATCGCCAACACCGGTGACGATCTGTGGCTGCACGGGCTGAAGATCTGTCCCGACCTCGACACCGTCATGTACACCCTGGGCGACGGGATCGACCCCGACCGCGGGTGGGGACGGCGCGCGGAGAGCTGGACGGTCAAGGAGGAGCTCGCCGCCTACGGGGTGGGCCCGGACTGGTTCGGCCTGGGCGATCGCGACCTGGCCACGCACCTGGTGCGCACCCAGATGCTCGAGGCCGGCTACCCGCTCTCGCAGGTGACCGAGGCGCTGTGCGAGCGGTGGCAGCCCGGCGTACGCCTGCTGCCCATGACCGACGACCGGGTGGAGACCCACGTCGTGATCGACGACCCCACCGACGGTGAGCGCCGGGCCGTGCACTTCCAGGAGTACTGGGTGCGCCACCGCGCCGCCGTCCCGGCCCACGCCGTGGTGCCGATCGGCCTCGAGGACGCGACGCCGGCGCCCGGCGTGCTCGAGGCGCTGACCGGGGCCGACCTGGTGCTGCTGCCGCCGTCCAACCCGGTGGTGTCGGTGGGCACGATCCTCGGGGTCCCCGGCGTCCGGGAGGCGCTGCGGTCGACGCCGGCGCCCGTGGTCGGGGTCTCCGGCATCATCGGCACCGACCACGTGCACGGGATGGCGCGCCAGCTGCTGGGGGTCATCGGGGTGGAGTGCAGCGCCGGCGCGGTGGCCCGCCACTACGGGGCCCGCTCCATCGACGGCGTCCTCGACGGATGGCTCCTGGACGCCGGCGATGCCGACCAGGTGGCGGGGGTGGAGGCGGCGGGCATCCGGTGCGCCGCCGCCCCGTTGTGGATGACCGACCCCGACGCGACGGCGGCGATGGTCTCCGCCGCCGTCGCACTGGCCGGCTGAGATGCCGGTGGACGACCGGGCACCAGCACCCGGACCGACGACCGAGCCGGGGACGCACCTGCTGCTGCACGCCCCCGACGGGCTGCCGGAGGTGCGCCCGGGCGACGACCTCGCCGCGCTCGTGGCGGCCGCCACCGACCTGCACGAGGGCGACGTGGTCGTGGTGACGAGCAAGGTCCTCAGCAAGGCCGAGGGGCGGCTGGCGCCGGGCGACCGCGAGGAGGCGATCACGGCGGAGACGGTGCGGTTGGTGGCGGCGCGCGGACCGCTGCGGATCGTGGAGAACCGGATCGGGCTGGTGATGGCGGCCGCCGGCGTGGACGCCTCCAACGTCGAGACGGGCACGGTGGCGCTCCTGCCCCTGGACCCGGATGCCAGCGCCCGCCGGCTCCGCCGCGAGCTGCACGCCCGCACCGGTGCGGTCGTGGCCGTCGTGGTGACCGACACCGCGGGGCGGGCCTGGCGGACGGGGCAGACCGACCTGGCGATCGGCCTGGCCGGCCTCGCCCCGAGCGAGCCGCTCGCCGGTGCGGTCGACCCCTACGGCAACGAGCTCGCGGTGACGGAGCCGGCCGTGGCCGACGAGATCGCGGGGGCGGCCGAGCTGGTCAGCGGCAAGCTCGGCGGCCGCCCGGTGGTGGTGGTGCGGGGCCTCGCCGGCCGGGTGCTGCCGATCGACGAGGACGGACCCGGAGCGGTGGCGCTGCAGCGTCCCCGCGCTCAGGACCTGTTCAACCTCGGGGTGCGCGAGGCGGTGGTCGCGGCGGTCGCCGGCGACGACCGCGCGGCGTTCGGCGCTCCGGCCGCCGTCGGCGAGGTCCTCGCCGCACTCGGCCGGTGCGGCCTGGGCGCCACGGCGGCCGACGACGCGGTGGTGGTGCACACCCCCGACGCCGGCGCCGCGGCCCGCTGCGCCGTGGTCGGCGCCGCCCACGGCTGGCGGGCCACCGCAGCGGGCCGCGAGACCCGGCTGGACCCGGACGCCTGACGGCCGCCCCCTGACTGACGCCGGACGCCGGACTCAGCGGCGCTACGGCGCTAGGGCGCTACGTCAGGTCGTCGAGGCCGCGGGAGCGCAGCTCCTCGACGACCCGCTTGACCTCCTGGGCGTGCGCCAGGTCGGTCACCAGCAGTCCGTCGGGGGTGTCGACGACCACCACGTCGCGCAGCCCGAGGACCGCGACCGGCCGGTCGCCGGTGACGACCATCCCGGAGCTGTCCAGGCCGAGCACCTCTCCGTCGCCGAGGACCCGCAGCTCGCCCGGACGGCCGCCGAGCAGCCCCTGCAGGGACGCGAAGTCCCCGACGTCGTCCCACCCGAACGGAGCGGGCACGGTCGCGACGACACCACGGGCGGCGGCGGGCTCGGCGACCGCGTGGTCGATCGCGATCCGGGTCAGCCCCGGCCAGGCCGCCTCCAGGGTCCCCGGGTCCGCCGCGATACCGCGCACGCCGGCGGCGAGGTCGGGATGGGTGCGGGCCAGCTCGTCGAGGAGCACACCAGCCCGGCTGACGAACATGCCGGCGTTCCACAGGTGGGTGCCGGCGGCGACGTAGCGCGCGGCACGGTCGGCGTCCGGCTTCTCCACGAACGAGCGGACCGCTCGGGCGGCTCCCCCACCGACGGGCTCTCCGACCTCGATGTAGCCGAACCCCGTGGCCGGATGGGTGGGAGTGATGCCGAGCGTGACGATCCTGCCCGTGTCGGCGACGCCGACCGCCTCGCGGACGCAGGCGGCGAACGCGGCGGGGTCGTCGATGACGTGGTCGGCGGCGAAGGAGCCGAGCAGCGCGCCGGGGTCGCGCCGCTCGAGCACCGCGGCCGCGAGCCCGATCGCCGGCATCGAGTCCCGTGGCGACGGCTCGGCGAGGACCTGGGAGACGTCGAGCTGCGGGAGCTGCGCCCGCACCTGGGCGGCGTGCCGGGCGCCGGTGACCACGAGGACCCGGTCACCGACCAACGGCTCCAGCCGGGTCACCGTCTCCTGCAGCAGGGACCGGCCGCTGCCGGTCAGGTCGAGGAGGAACTTGGGCCGACCGGCGCGCGACAGCGGCCACAGCCGGGTGCCGGCGCCGCCGGCCGGGATGACGGCCCAGAACCGGTCGAGGGGATCGCTCACCGACGGCATCCTGCCGCATCCCGTCGCAGCCGGCCGCTCCGGCCGACGAGCCCCTCTACCCTGGGCCCGATGACCTCACCCACCCAGACCACCGACACCGTGCCCGGCCTGCTGCGCGCGCTGGCCGACCGCGAGCCCGGCCGCCCCCTGGTCACCGCCTACGACGAGCAGCGGGGCGAGCGGACCGAGCTCTCGGTGGTGACCTACGCCAACTGGGTCGCCAAGGTCGCCAACCTCCTCGTCGAGGAGTACCTCCTCGACCCCGGCGACATCGTCCGCCTCGCTCTGCCGCCGCACTGGCTGAGCACGGTGTTCCTCGGGGCGGCGTGGTCCGCAGGCCTGGTGGTGACCACCCACGCCGACGTCCCGGCGGCGCTGGTGGTCGGCGGCCCGGACCTCGACCCCGGCACGGTCGACGCCCCGGCCCTGGCGTGTGCGCTGCTGCCCTTCGCGGTCCGCTTCCCCGACGGCCCGCCGGCCGGCACCGACGACTTCGGCACGCTGTGGCCGGGGCAGCCGGACATCTTCGTCCCTGCCGAGCCACCGGTGGCCGGCACGCCCGCGTGGGCCGACTCCGAGGCCGTGGTGGAGCAGGGCGTGCTGATCGCCCGCGCCCGCGACGTCGCAGCTGCGCGGGAGGGTGCCCGGCTGCTGACCGACGTCGACCCGGTGGCCGACCGGGCCACCACCACCCTGCTGCCGGCGCTCCTCGGCGGCTCGCTGGTGCTGGTCACCGGCACCGCCGACGAGCGGTGGCCCACCCGCCACGAGGACGAGCGGGCCACCGACGTGCTCCGGTCGCTGCCGGCCTGACGGGCTGGCGGGGCCGGCGGGTTGGCGGCTGCGTGACGGGGGCTCGCGTGGTCGCGGCAGTGCCTCAGCCGCCCAGCGGGTAGCCCTTCAGGCCGCTCGCGACGAACCGGCGCTGCCCCAGGCCGGTCGCCGTGCCGGGCATCAGCCACAGCGTGCCGTCGGCGCGCTGCCGGGCCAGCAGGTCGGGCCGGCCGTCGCCGTCCACGTCGCCGGCACCGATGAACCAGTCGTAGGCCGACAGCGGCGCCCCCGCGGCGGCCACGGCGGCGGCTGCGGTGCCGGTCCCGGCGTACGGGACGAAGGAGCCGTCGCTGGAGCGGATCAGGTCCGAGGCGGTGGCCGGGTGCCAGAGGGTCCCACCGACGGTGTTGAAGGTGCGCAGGGAGGCGGGCGCGGCGACGGGCCGCCGGAAGCCGTGCGCTCCGTCGCCGGGGTAGATGCGCAGCGGCCCGTGGGCGGTGGCGGCCATCAGGTCGGGCCGACCGTCGCCGGTGACGTCGCCGACGGCGGCGATCCGGGTGAACGCCGACCAGCCGTCCGACATCCGCAGGCCGCGACCGAAGCGACCCCCTCCGAGACCGGGATGCAGGGTCAGCCGCTCGCCGTCGGGCTGGCGGGTGATCACGTCGCCGACGCCGTCGCCGTTCCAGTCGCCGGCGGCCAGCAGCGCCGTGCCCACCCGCGCCGAGCGGACGCCGTCGACGAGCGGGCGCACGTTGGTCGCCTCGTTGTCGGGTCGCACGACCAGCGTCGACCCGACGCGGCCGACCAGGTCGGGCCGGGCGCCACCGGTGAAGGGCGCGAGGCTGACCAGTCCGATCCCGGCGCGCGGGAACGGCCCGAGCGTCGGGCCGAAGCCGCCCCGTCCGTTGCCGGTCAGGATCACGACGGTCCGTGCGGCACGGTCGATCAGCGTCACGTCGCCGATGCCGTCGCCGGTCAGGTCTCCTCCGCCGGCGAGCCCGGTCATCGTCGCGGCGAGGCGGCGCGCGCCCCGCGCAGCGGCCAGCCGGCCGTCGGCCGTCTGCGCCAGGACGTGCAACCGGTGGTCGGAAAGGCCGACCACGTCGGGCCGGCCGTCGCCGGTCAGGTCGCCCGCGACCACCGTCTGGGCGTACGGCCAGGACCGGGACAGCAGGATCCGGTGGCGGAACCGCCCGGGGCGGGCACCGCCGCGCACCAGGTACAGCCCGCCGTCGCTGGCGTCCACGCCGAGGAGGTCGGCGCGACCGTCGCGGTCCCAGTCGCCGGCACCGACCAGGGTCGCGTAGGAGGACAGCCGCCGGGTGTCGTCGAGACGACGGGCCGAGACGCGGCCGTCCGCTGTGCCGGGGTAGACCCGCCACCCGGTGTCGAGGCGTGCCCGGGCGCCGTGCTTGCCCCGGTAGACACGCTTCATCCGGGCGAGCACGTCCGGGAGCCCGTCGCCGGTGAGGTCGCCGGCGGCGACGATGCGGCTCATCCGATCCCAGTGGCCGCGGCTGACCACCGGCGTCCCGAAGCCCACCATGCCGCCGGTGGGCAGCGTCCACAGTCGTCCGGTCGTGGTCTGCAGGGCCACGTCGGGACGGGCGTCGCCCGCGAGACTGCGCGTCGCCGGGAAGGTCATGCCCGCCGGCTGCGGCACCGCGGTCCGCGCGGCCTGCGCCGGGTCGTACCCGCCCGGCGCCGGTGCGGGAGTGGGTGCCGGGGTCGGCACCGGGGCCCGGGTCGCCGCACGCTGCAGCGCCGCGGCCGCCACCCGGATGGAGGGGATCTTGGCGTACAGGTAGCGGCCCGGACAGGCCGTCTGGCCCACGTCGCGGTGACCGTTGATCGCGTGGAGCACCGTCCCCTTCACGCGCAGGCCGGTCGCGTCGGCCGGGATGCCGTAGAGGGAGAGCTTCCAGGCGAACAGCCGCGCGTAGGCGTCGAGCACCGCCTGCGGCGGCCGGGCCACGTCGAAGTTGCCGATCGCCGACATCGCGAACGAGACCTCGTTGTAGCCGCGGGTGTGAGCACCGACGACCGGCCGGTCCACACCGCCGTACCGGCCCTCCCAGATGCGGCCGAAGCGGTCGACGAGGAAGTTGTAGCCGATGTCGCGCCAGCCCCGGGACAGCACGTGGTAGGCGTAGATGCCACGGATCAGGGCGGGTACGTCGGCTCGGGTGTAGTCGTTGGCGTTGACGGTGTGGTGGATGAACCCGGTCTCGATGGTGCCGTAGTCGGGCTCGGTCTGCTCGCGCAGCTTCTCGTTGGCGCCCCACTGCGCGCGGGAGTAGATCTGCGGCTTCGTGGCGACGTTCATCGCGCTCAGCGCGACGTCCGAGGACGTGTCCGCCGGCAAGTCAGTCGGCGAGGCCGTCGGCGAGGCCGTCGGCGAGGCAGGGACGTCGGTGTGCTCGACGGGTGCGTCCGTCCTCGCTGCGTCGGAGGTGGGGATCGCGGCGGTGTCGATGGCGGGTCGCGCCGTAGCCAGGTGGCTCTGGCCGGGATCGACGACGGCCAGCTCGAGGCCGCGGGGCAAGCGACCGTCGGCCGTGGCGACGCGGAGCTGTACGCGGCCGGCGCGACCGATCACCAGCGGGTCGGTGCCCGGACGGGTGCGCGCTCCCCCGTCGTCGCCCTCGCCCTGGTCGGGGCCGTGGTCGTCGTGATACGCCAGCGCCTGCCAAGGCGACCAGGAACCGTCGCGCTCGGTGCGGACCTGCAGGGCGATCGCGTCCTCGGCGAGCCGCACGCCGTGCGCCCAGGTCGCTCCCACGGTGGCGAAGCCCGCGACGGCGGCGGGAGCGGTGGTGACGACCACGGGCATGCCGTGGAGGGTGGCGCCCGCCGGGCGCGGTTGCGGGGCGGGCTCCGTCGTCCGGCGGGCGGAGCGGCCGCCGGCTGCCGGCGCGTGCACGTCGCCCGGCGCGGCCACGCGGACCTCCCGCACCTTCGGGGTGGCCGGCCGCGTGGCGACGTAGCCGGTGGTGCGCTCGACGGCCGGCGCCGCGTCGCGCGCTCCGCGGGAGAGGGCGGGCTGCGCCGTCGGACCGACGATGTCGAGCGTGACCACGCCGGCCGCGCTCAGGGCGACGGCGGACACCGTGGCGGCGACCAGCGCCTGCTGGCAGACGGTGACGTAGCGCGCCTTGCTGACATGCATTCGAAAGCACTCCGTGAGGGGAAGTTAATTCACAGGAGCATCAATCTTCACATGCTTCACAGGCTATTCCGCAAGCGAATGCCGCTAATTACAAACGCGTAATTCGACGAAATACAACGATGTCATTCTCGCACCGGATCGGCGAGAATTGCGTCTTCAGATCTCTGCGCCGAGCTCGGAGTCCATGTCGGCCTCGGCGTCCGAGGTGTCGTCGTCATCGTCGTACTGCAGGTAGTGGATGCCCTCGTCCACCGGTCCGTCGAAGTTCAGCCGCCCGGACTCCAGCACCAGCACCCGGTCGCACATGGCGCGCACCGAGGCGGCCGCGTGGCTGACGTAGAAGATCGTCGTGCCCTCGGCGCGGATCTCCTGCATGCGGGCCAGGCACTTCTTCTTGAAGGGCCGGTCGCCGACGGCGAGGACCTCATCGGCCAGGAACACGTCGGCGTCGACGTGCACGGCGATCGAGAAGCCCAGGCGCGCGTACATGCCCGAGGAGTAGTGCGAGACCGGCGTGTCGAGAAACTTGCCGATGTCGGCGAACTCCACGATCTCGTCGAACTTGGCCTTGGTCTCGGCCTCGCTCATGCCGAGGATCGCGGCGTTGAGGAAGAGGTTCTCGCGACCGGTCAGCTGCGGGTGGAACCCTGCGCCCGTCGCGATCAGGCCCGCGATGCGGCCGCGGGTGCGCAGGCTGCCCCCGTCGGGCCGGAGCACGCCGTTGATGATCTTGAGCAGGGTCGACTTGCCCGAGCCGTTGAGGCCCATCAACCCGATCGACTCACCCTGCTCGACCACGAAGCTCACGTCGTCGACGGCGACGAACCGCTCCTGCAGCGGGAGCCCGCGCAGCTTCGCGACCGCCATCTGCTTGAGCGTGCGGTGGTACTGCATGCTGAATTCCTTGGAGACGTGGTCCACCACGATCGACTCTGCCATGGCGACGCCTCACATGCTCTCGGGGAACTTGCCCTCGACCCGCGAGAAGAACCGCTGGGCGAGGTAGAGGAAGAACAGGCCGGCCAGCAGCATGCAGATGCCGCGCACCCACAGGTCCGGCGGGAACTCCAGCACGTGGGTCCTGCCGATCACCAGGTGGTTGCCGCGCTTGAGGTGCTCGGGCACCACCGACCACCAGAACAACTTCTGCATCAGGATGACGGCCTCGGCGACCGGGTTGAGCAGGTAGGCCTGGTAGATCAGCGGGTGGGTGGCGTGCACCGCCCAGATCCGCGAGAACGGGTACATCATCGGCACCAGGAAGTGCAGGAACTGCAGCAACGTCTGGACGATGTTCTGGAAGTCCTTGAAGAAGACGTTGAGCGCGCTGAACCACAGTCCGAGCGTCAGCGCGTAGACGGCGAGGATCGCGATGCCGAGCAGGCCCGCGGCGAGACCCGAGAGCGTGATGTGCCATCCGGAGAGCACGCAGAACAGCGCCAGCAGGAGGACCTGCGGGAAGGTGTGGTAGACCGCCACGACCATGGCCGCGACCGGGAAGATCTCCCGAGGCATGCGCATCTTCATCACCAGCGCGCGGTTCTGCCAGATCGAGCGGGTCCCGCCGCTCCAGGTCTCGGTGAAGTAGTGCACGAAGACGATGCCGCAGAACAGGTGGATCGCGAACGCCGGGAATCCCTCGTGCAGCTTGAACAGGAAGCCGAAGACGATGTAGTAGACCGCGAACCGCATGGCCGGCTGGATGTAGGACCACAACAGTCCCAGCAGCGACGCGGCGTACATCGAGGCGAGCGTCCGCGAGACGATCAGGCGCAGCAGGTAGGGCTGCTGCAGCACCTCGAAGATGCCTCCGTGCGGAGCCGGCGCCACGAGGGGCGCGTCGACGACCCGCTGCCGCTTCGGAAGGTCCACGGCCTCCACGACGGGCATGGCGTCGGCGTTCGCCGCCGCGAGGCGCCGGGCCCGCGCGGCCGCGTCTGCGCGCCGGCCGCGCTCGTCGCCCTGGCTCTCGTGGGCTGCCTTGTTCCCCGCTCTCATCGGTGCTCTCCGCTCTCCACCAGGGGCCGCGCTCCGGCCGCCGAGGGGTCCTCCTCCAACCCGACCGTCCGGGCCCAGGTGGCCGGCGAGGTGAGCTCCCCGAGCGCCTCGCGGTAGCGGCGGGCCAGCTCGGGCCACTCGCGGTAGAGCCGCTGGTGCAGCTCGATCGAGCGGGCCAGCTGCGAGCGGAACAGCTCGGGGTCGCGCTGGTAGAACGCGGCGGCCGTCTGGTCCTTCATGCTCACCACGGCGGAGTCCATGCCGGCGAGGCGATACCACTTGGCGTCCATCGCGGCCACCACGGCCTCGGGGTACTCGCGCGAGAGCGGCCGCGGGCGGCGCACCTGCCGCAGCGCGCCCTTCCCTGCGGCGACCAGCCGCGAGGGCAGCGCCGGGACCGCGGTCAGGTCCACGTTCTTGCGGGGCTTGGCGCGTCGAGCCGGCGGGAAGGCGTCGGGGTCGGTCGCCAGCTGGGCGTCCCGGAACGGCGCCAGGGTGGCGCGCACCTCGGGCAGCTTCGTCGCCAGGTCGGGGTGCAGCCGCTCGGGACCGTCGAGCACGTCCTGGAGGGCTCGGAGCCGGATCTCGGCGGTGGAGTACTGCATCGAGATCAGGTGCTTGATTTGGACGTTGAGGTTCTCCCGCAGCAGCTTGCCGCCGTGCGGGAACGGCGAGTGCAGCAGCGCGGCGACGAACCGGTTGCGCTCGTGGAAGTAGGCCTGCCAGTCGACCTCGTCGTTCTTGTCGGTCCACGGCACGTGCCACACCGCGGCACCCGGCAGCGTCACCGTCGGGTAGCCGGCCGCCTTGGCACGCAGGCCGTACTCGGAGTCGTCCCACTTGAGGAACAGCGGCAGCGACAGGCCGATCTCCTCGAGCACCTGGCGCGGGATCAGGCACATGAACCAACCGTTGAATTCCACGTCGACGCGCTGGTGCAGCCAGCGAGTGGAGCGCAGGTTGCGGGCCCCGAAGTCCCAGTCGAGGAACACGCCCGGGGCCGACATCCACCAGAACCGCCACGGCTGCACGATCTCGCCGAAGCTGTAGAGCCGGGAGCGGGAGTAGAGGCTGAACATGTGGCCGCCCACGATCGTGGGCTTGCGCGCGAGGTCGCCGAAGGTGACCGCGCGGATGATGCCCTCGGGCTCGCAGACGACGTCGTCGTCCATGCACAGGAAGTACGTCGCGGTGCCCCGCGCCACCGTCTCGAGCTGACCACGGGCGTAGCCGCCCGAGCCGCCGAGGTTGTCCTGCTCGATCACCCGCAGGGTGTCGCCGAGCAGCTCCTGCGCGCGCGGGAACTCCGGGGAGTCGACCACCAGCTTCTGGCCCTGCTCCACGACGAGCACCTCGTCGAGGTAGGGCCGCAGCTGCTCGTCCTCGCCGATCTGGCCGAGCAGCTTCGCGCAGAAGTCGGGCCGGTTCATCGTGGTGATGCCCACGGCGACGGTGCCGTGCTCCGCCCGCTCCTCGGGGACCTCCGCGGTCCACTGCGCCGACTCGACCACGGCGTCGGCGTCGCCGGCGACGATGTCGTACCAGTACCAGCCGCCGTCGGCGAAGGGGGTCAGCGTGAGCGGGAAGGTGAAGGTGCCCTCGTCGTGCTCGCCGGTCCCGTCCTGGGCGACGCGCTGCGAGCGGCCGTTGGCCATCGACTTGTAGACGGTCACCGTCGCGCCGCGCCCGCGCAGCCGCACGGTCAGGGTGACCGCCTCCACCACGGTCCAGCGGCGCCAGTAGCTGGCCGGGAACGCGTTGAAGTAGGTGCCGAAGGAGAGCTTCTCCCCGCTCGGCACGAGCAGCGCCTCGCGCCCGAGGATCTGGTCGGGGTGGATCCCCACGCCCGTGGAGACGGACTGCCGCAGGGCCGCGGCGTTGACCGCGCGGGCGTTGCGGTTGCCGCCCACGTCGTACTTGTCGGCGTCGAGGTTGGCGGGGTCGACGTCGACGTAGAGGTCGAACACGTCGGTGTCGCGGTCCAGCGGCAGGATCTGCCGCTGGAGGAGTCGGGTGGTCACCGGCACGCTCACTCCTTGCCGTCGTCGGTCGACAGCGGCGCGTCTTCGGCGAAGTGCGGCCGCAGCTTGTTCTCGAACATCGACAGCGCCGAGCCGATGGCCATGTGCATGTCGAGGTACTGGTAGGTGCCCAGGCGCCCACCGAAGAGGACCTGGCGCTCGGCGGTCTCGCGCTTCGCGCGCTCGCGGTACTTCAGCAGCCGCTCGCGGTCCTCGGGGGTGTTCACCGGGTAGTAGGGCTCGTCGCCCTCGTCGGCGAACCGGCTGAACTCGCGCATGATCACGGTCTTGTCGTCGGGGTAGTCGCGCTCGGGGTGGAAGTGCCGGAACTCGTGGATCCGGGTGAACGGCACGTCCTCGTCGGGGTAGTTCATCACCGACGTGCCCTGGAAGTCGCCGGTGGGAAGCACCTCGCGCTCGAAGTCCAGGGTGCGCCACGACAGCGGGCCCTCGGCATGGTCGAAGTACTCGTCGATCGGGCCGGTGAAGACCACGGGGACGCGGCCGACGTAGGCCTCCCGGAGGCCGAGGGCGGGGTCGAAGAAGTCCGTGTCGAGCCGCACCTCGATGTTGGGGTGGTCGGCCATCCGCTCCAGCCACGCGGTGTAGCCGTCGACCGGGAGGCCCTCCCAGGTGTCGTTGAAGTAGCGGTTGTCGTAGGTGTAGCGCACCGGGAGCCGGGAGATGATGTCGGCCGAGAGCTTCTCGGGGTCGGTCTGCCACTGCTTCGCGGTGTAGTGGGCGATGAACGCCTCGTACAGCGGCCGGCCGATCAGCGAGACGCCCTTCTCCACGAAGTTCTCCGGCTCCTTGCCGTCGAGTTCGGCCGCCTGCTCGCGGATCAGCGCCCGCGCCTCGTCGGGGCTGTAGGCGGCGTCGAAGAACTGGTTGATCGTGCCGAGGTTGATCGGCATCGGATACACCTGGCCGCGGTGCGAGGTGTACACCCGGTGCTGGTAGCCGGTGAAGTCGGTGAAGCGGTTGACGTACTCCCACACCGTGGGGTTGGAGGTGTGGAACAGGTGCGCGCCGTAGCGGTGGACCTCGATGCCGGTCTCGGCGTCGGCCTCGCTGTAGGCGTTGCCGCCCAGGTGCGAGCGCCGCTCGAGCACCAGCACGCGCAGGTCCAGCTCACGGGCGCACCGCTCGGCGATGGTCAGGCCGAAGAAGCCTGACCCGACGACGACGAGATCGGGGTCCACAGCGCATCGCTCCTCGGTCGGGGCTCGGTTGTTCGCAAGAGGTCGTTCGCCGGGGTCGGTCACGGCTCCGGAGCCCGCGTCAGTCTAGCGGCGGCCCGGCCCGGACCGGTTCGCGAGGAGCCGACGGTAGGCGACCTTTCTCACACGCTCGGGGACCAGGCGGTAGCCGCCGCGCACGGCGATGTTGCGCACGAACTCCGGACGCGAGGTCAGGCCCAGCGTGCGCAGGCGCCGCTGGAGGGCCAGCTCGGAGCGCAGCAGCGCCCGGCCGCCGCGGCGCGCGTAGGCGCCCTCCCCCACCCGGTAGGAGACCAGCGGGTCGGGGAGGTTGGCCGGCACGGCGCCGGCCTCCACCATGCGGGTGAAGAGCAGGTAGTCCTCGAGCAGCGGTAGATCGGCGTAGCCGCCCGCGGCGACCACGGCGCTGCGGCGGTAGACCACCGTGGGGTGGTTGAACGGGTCCCGGAACCGGACGACCCGGCGGATCTCGTCGGGGTCGACCGGCGGCGTACGACGTCCCACGACGTCCTCCGCCGTCGTGCCGAACTCCCAGAGCCCCGTCCCGACGATGTCGGCGCCCGCCTCCACCAGCGGCAACTGGCGGGCGAACCGCTCGGGGTCGCTGAGGTCGTCGGAGTCCATCCGGGCCACCACCTCGTGCCGGCACGCCCGCAGCCCCGCGTCGAGCGCCGGGCCCAGCCCCTGGTTGTGCTCCAGCCGCAGCACCTGGACGGGCACCGGGCTGTCGGCGGCGAGTGCGTCGATCCTGGCCGTGAGCGGCCCGGGCACCGGCCCGTCCACGACGAGCACCACCTCGTCGGGGCGCCGGGTCTGGTCGTGCACGCTGGAGACGAAGGCCGCCTCGAGCTGGGCGGGGTCGTCGCCGGCCCAGGTGCTCATCAGGAGGCTGAAGGGCTGTGGACCGAGCCGCCGGTCGGGCCGGGCGGCGGGCCAGCCGGCGGGCGCCAGGACGGCGGCGTTGGGGCGCGGGCGTCCCAGTCCCTCGCGCAGCCCGCGCGCGGCGGCGCGGCGCAGCGTGCGGCGATCGGTCGAGCCGCGCCAGGTGCGGGCCCAGCGGCGCAGGGTCGCCCCGCCGTAGAGGATCTTCTCGGCCGGAGAGAGCCCGGTGGCGTGCCGGAAGAGCCAGAGCTTGTTGCGGACCTCGAACGCGAAGCGCTCCCCGGGGTCGGCGTCGGTGGACCCGAACGTGCGCGTTTTGTGCACGACGACGCTGGCCGGCACGTGCAGGCCGACCCGGCCGCGCAGCAGCCGGGTGGAGTACTCGAAGTCGTCGTTCCAGAGGAAGTAGTCGGCCACCGGGAGCCCGCGCTCGCGGACCGCGGTGGCGGCGATCATGATCGAGACGAAGGACGCCGACCGGATCGGTACGGCGCCGACGGCGGCGGCCGCCCGGCGCTCCTCGGCCGAGACGCCCGGACGCTCGCGCGGGGTGTTCATCGGGTGGGGCCGCCCGTCGGTCCACTCGACCCGGCTCGCGAGCAGCACCGGCCTCTCCCCCGGATAGGCCGTCCAGGCGGCCACCAGCGCCTGCGCGGCGGTCGGGGTCGGCACAGTGTCGTCGTCGAGAAGCCAGATCAGGTCCGGGTCGTGCACCAGAGCCTGCTCCACCCCGACGGCGAAGCCACCGGCCCCGCCGGTGTTCTCGGTGAGCCGGACCGCGTCGATGCCCTCGCCCCAGGAGGAGTCGATCAGCGTCGCAGTGTCGTCGTCCGAGGCGTTGTCGACGACCACGATCGCCGCCGGGGGCAGGGTTTGGGCCCGGAGCGCGTCGACCGCCTCCTGCAACAGGTCGCGGCGGTTCCAGGTGACCACCACCGCGACCACCCGCGGCGCGGGCGCGGGGCTGTCGCTCAGGTCGGGCACGGCCAGCACCCTACGACGCCCGCTGCTCAGCAGGCGTTGGAGAGGTCGTCGGCCTGGTTGGCCGCGTAGCCCGTGCGCAGGCTGCCGTAGGCACCCCCGGTGGTGGTGCCGGTGACCCGGTGCGGTCGCGGGGGCCGCTTCGCGCGGGCGGCCTTCGGCGGGTGGATCGCCTTCGCGACGGCCGCCCGGATCGTGGCGATGTCGGGGTGGCCGGTGTTGATCATCGGCGGCACGAACGACACCGTCCTGAGTGGTTGCGAGCGCGCCTTGAGCGCCAGCTGGGCGAAGGTGTCGAGCTCGGAGGCCGGCAGGTCGGTGGTGAGCACGGTCTCGGCGGCCCGGGCGATCGACTGGAACTTGGTGACCACCCGCTGCGGGCTGACCTGGTGCAGCAGCGCGTTCATCACGCACTTCTGCCGGGCCATCCGGGAGTAGTCGTCGGCCGACTCGCGCGACCGGGCGAACCACAGCGTCTGGTAGCCGTTGAGTGTGCGGTAGCCGGGCTCGATGTAGCCGGTGACCGGGCCACCCACGCCGCCGATCGGGATCCGGTCGCGCACGTGCAGCTTCACCCCGCCGAGCGCCTCGACGAGCTTGCGGAAGCCGAGCAGGTTGACCATGGCGTAGTAGTTGATCTTCAGGCCCGTGATGCCCTCGACCGCCTCGGAGGTCGCCTCGATGCCCGGGGCGTCGTACCCCGCGAAGAGGGCCTTGTGGTCGGCCGCCCAGGTGGCGAGCGAGTTGAGCTCGCAGGTGGTGCCGCAGTCGTAGCCGTGCGGGAACTGCTGGGCCATCACCGACCCCTTGGCGAAGGGGAAGTTCAGCATGTTGCGCGGCAGCCCGAAGAGCACCGTCCTGCCGGTGGTGGCGTCGATGCTCGCCACCGTGATGCTGTCCGGGCGCAGACCCCAGCGGTCGGATCCGGAGTCGCCGCCGAGCAGCAGCACGTTGTAGCGCCCGTCGTGGCTGGCGGTGACGTGGTGCCCGGCGAACATCGTGGCGATGAAGTCGCGCTGCACGGTCACCACGTGGGAGGCGAAGAGCAGCGTTCCGGCCACCGAGAAGCAGAGCACGCCGTTGATGCCGACCATCGCCAGTCGCTGCTGGCGCCGCAGCGCCAGCGGGTCCCCGAGCATCCAGGCGTCCATGAACAGGTACGCCCAGCCGACGGCGAGGCCCATCAGCAGGAAGCGCAGCATGCCCAGCACACCGGTGTTGAGGACGAACCAGAAGCCGAACCCGTGCCAGGCGAGCCCGACGAGCAGGACCGCGAGGACCACCGCCCACAGGCCGAGCCAGATGCGCAGGGCGATCCGGCCGACCTCACGGCGACCGCACACCAGCTGGGCGGAGCCGGGAAGCACCAGCGTCATCAGCATCAGCACCACGGCGCGTCGGAAGCGGATCCGGGCGCTCGCGGCGCCAGGGTCGTTGCGGAGGCCGACGGGGTGCGCTGCCCGATCGGGCGGGACGCTCGACGTGATCACGCGGGGTACCTCTCCTCGGTGGTGGGGAGGGGAAGGCCCCACCGTGGAAGCAGTATCACCAGTCACAGGCGTCACATGTGCCGCGAAACGCCGACGGAGGCGCCGGGCGGGTGCGCGGACCGTCCGCCGCGGTTCCCGCGCTACGGTTTCCGCCATGCCCGACCGGCCGGACCGACCTGCGGACTTCGACTGGCTCTACGGCGGCGGCCGCGGCGAGGCCCCCGCCCCGGAGCCCGACGACGACCGCACCCGGGTCCTTCCCACCTCTCCCCGACCGCGGTCGGGGGCCGGTGGCCCGACCCCTCCTCCCCGTCCCCCGGCGCCGGCATCGCGGCCGCCCGGCGGTCCGCGGCCCCGCCGTCCCCGCCGCCGCGGGCGCACCGTGCTGCGCGTGGTGCTCGCCCTCGTCCTGCTCTGGGTGGTTTTCCTGGTCGCCGTCCCGCTGTGGGCCTGGAGCCGCGTCGACAAGGTGAACGCCTTCCCCACCGGCGACCGGCCCGGCGACCAGCCGGGGCACACCTACCTGCTCGTCGGCTCCGACAGCCGCAAGGGCTTGTCGAAGAAGGAGAACCGCAAGCTCGGCACCGGCGGCGTCTCCGTCGACGGCGGCCGCACCGACACGATCCTGCTGCTGCACACCGGCTCCGGCCCGAGCCTGCTGCTCTCGATCCCCCGCGACTCGCTGGTGCCCGTCCCCGGGCACGGCACCACCAAGATCAACGCCGCCTTCGCCTACGGCGGCCCGCGGCTGCTGGTGCAGACGATCGAGCAGGACACCGGGCTCCGGGTCGACGACTACGTCGAGATCGGGCTCGGTGGCTTCGTCAACGCCGTCGATGCGATCGGCGGGGTGCAGATCTGCCCGAAGACCCGGATCGACGACCGGCGGGCGAACCTGCACGTGAAGAAGGGCTGCCAGAAGGTCGGTGGTGCCACCGCGCTCGGGTGGGCCCGTTCCCGGCATGCGTTCAAGCTCGGCGACATCGAGCGCGCCGAGCACCAACGCGAGATCGTCAACCAGATCGGCGCCGGCGTGAAGTCGCCGTGGACGTTCCTGCTGCCCTGGCGCTACATCGGCATCAACAAGGCCGTCACGTCGTCGCTGCGGGTCAACAAGGGGATGGGCCTGCTCTCGGCGGCGAACTTCGCCTGGGCGATGGGACGCGTCAACGGCAGCAGCGGGTTGACCTGCACCATGCCGATCGCCGACCTCGCGGTCCACTGGGACCACGATCGCGCACTGAAGCTCCTGCACTACCTCAAGACCGACCACACCGCCGACATCCCGCACGGGCTGTGCACGAAGACAGGATTGCCGAGATGACCTCCGCCGTGGGTGACACCGACTACGAGACCCTGCTGTGGTCTCTCGACGACGACGGCGTCGGGACGCTGACGCTGAACCGCCCCGACGCGCTGAACTCCTTCACCGTGACCATGGCCCAGGAGCTCGAGCAGGTCTTCCTCACCGCCGCCGGCGACGACTCGGTCCGGGCGATCGTGGTGACCGGCGCCGGCCGGGCGTTCTGCGCCGGCATGGACCTCTCCGCCGAGGGCAACGTCTTCGGCCTCGACGAGGACGCGCACCCGACGCCGGAGGACCTGCGCGACCACCTGGCCGAGGAGCCCTACCAGTCCGGCGTCCGGGACACCGGCGGCAAGGTGACGCTCGCGATCCACGCATGCCCCAAGCCGGTGATCGCCGCGATCAACGGCCCCGCGGTCGGCATCGGCGCCACCATGACGCTGGCGATGGACCTGCGGCTGGCCTCGACCGCGGCCCGGATCGGCTTCGTCTTCGGCCGGCTCGGCATCGTCCCGGAGGCCGCCTCGACGTGGTTCCTGCCGCGCATCGTCGGCCTGCAGCAGGCCCTGGAGTGGGTCTACTCTGCCGACGTCCTCACCGCCGACGAGGCGCTCGCGGGCCGGCTGCTGCGCTCGGTCCACGAGCCCGACGAGCTCGTGCCGGCGGCCCAGGAGCTGGCCCGCCGCTTCGTGGTCGGACGCTCCCCGGTCGCGCTCGCGCTGGCCAAGCAGCTGCTCTACCGCAACAGCGCGCAGCCGCACCCGGTCGACGCCCACCGCGCCGACTCCCTGGCGATGTGGCACACCTCGGTGGCCGACGGCAAGGAGGGCGTGGCGGCGTTCCGCGAGAAGCGCGCCCCGCAGTTCACGGGGCGCGCCTCCGCACTGCCGCGGATCTACCCGGAGGGCTAGTCGGGCCCGCGTGGCCCGGCCCTCCCCCGGCTCAGCCGAGCGTGCGGGCGTAGAGCTCGCGCAGCTCCTCGAAGTGGCGCTCGGCCGCGGACTCGTCGTACATCGAGGTGTCGGCCATCGAGTAGCCGTGCGGCGCGCCGTCGTAGACCTCGTTGCTCGCGGTGACGCCGGCCTCCGCGAAGGTCCGGCCCAGGGTCGCGATGGCGTCGGCGTCCATGGAGGCGTCGTTGTCGGCGTGCCGCATCAGGAACTCCGCGCGCGCGTGCGCGATCGACAGGTGGGGGCTGCCGGGGTCCTCGGTGACCAGGCGGCCACCGTGGAAGGCGCCCACGGCTCGGACGTCGTCGGGCCGGAGTCCGGCGGCCTTGACCGCGAAGCGCGACCCCATGCAGTAGCCGGTGACGCCGAGCGGACCGGCCGCGACACCGGGCAGCGTCCGCAACGCGTCGACGTAGGCCACGACGTCGGACTCGATCTGCTCGTCGCTCATGCCCTGGACACGCGGGCCCAGGTTCGCGAAGAAGGCCTCGCGCGCCCCCGGCTCCCGCAGGTCCGCGGTCGGGGCCAGGTCGGCGGCGCGGCCGAGCCGATAGAACAGGTTGGGCGCCATCACGACGTAGCCCCAGTCGGCGATTCGCTGCACCATCTGCTCGATCTGCGGCCGCAGCCCGATCGCGTCGATGAAGAACAGGACGCCGGGGTGGTCGCTGCCGGCGGAGGGACGGGCCACGAAGGCCTCTGCGGTCCCGTCGGGGACGGGGATCTCGATCGTGCTCATGGCGGGCACTGTAGTTGCCCGCCACAACGACAACGGCTCACAGCGGGGTCACAGGCTGCGCTGAGCCGATCCGCAGCCGGCGCCCTCACGCTGAGCAGGTGACCCTCCAGGACCTCTCCCCCGCGCCGGTCCTCGCTCGCCGGCCACGCGCGCAGCGCGACGCCTCCGTACGCCTCGGCGCCGGAGCCGCGCTCTGGCTCGCCCTGCTGCTCGTCAGCGCATGGTGGGTACACGGAGGCGGGATCCAGGGCTTGGGCAACGGCACGGAGGCGTTCACCTCCACCGGTCGGCTGACCGGGCTGGTCGCGTCGGTGCTGCTGCTCGCGCAGGTGCTGCTGATGGCCCGGGTGCCGGTCCTGGAGGCGGCGTTCGGGCAGGACCGGCTGGCGCGGATCCACCGCTGGGTCGGCTTCGGCTCGTTCAACCTGATGGTCGCCCACGTCGTCCTGATCACGTGGGGCTACGCCGGCGGTCGCCTCGTCGCGGCCCTCCCGACGTTCTGGGACCTGACCTGGCACGACCCCGGGATGCTGCTCGCGGACGCCGGTACGGCGTGCCTGTTCCTGGTGGTCGTCACCAGTGTCCGCGCCGCCCGGCGCCGGCTGCGCTACGAGTCCTGGCACCTGATGCACCTCTACGCCTACCTCGGCGTGGGCCTGGCCCTGCCGCACCAGCTGTGGACCGGCCAGGAGCTGGCGTCCTCCCCGGCGCGCGCGGTGTTCTGGTGGACAGCCTGGGCGGCCGCCGCAGCGGCCGTGCTCGTGTGGCGGGTCGGCCTGCCGGTCGTGCGCAACCTGCGTCACCAGCTCCGCGTGAGCGCGGTGGTGCGGGAGGCGCCGGATGTCGTGTCGGTGCACCTGACCGGCCGCCGCCTGGACCGGTTCCGGGTGGAGCCCGGCCAGTTCTTCGGGTGGCGCTTCCTGGGCCGGCCCGGCCGGTCGCGCGCCAACCCGTACTCGCTCTCGGCCGCCCCCGACGGGCGGAGCCTGCGGATCACCGCCCAGGAGGTGGGCGACAGCAGCCGGGCGCTGGCCGGCCTCCGGCCCGGGACCCGGGTCTGGGTCGAGGGGCCCTACGGCCGGCTCGGCGATCGTGCCCGCACGAGCGACAAGGTCGCGCTGATCGGCGCCGGCGTGGGCATCACCCCGCTGCGCGCCCTCGCCGAGGGCCTGCCCGCCACCGACATCGTCCTGCTGCACCGCTGGAGCAGCGCCCCCCTCTTCGCCGACGAGCTCGGCGAGCTCGCACGGCGCCGACCGCTCACCGTGCTCGACCTGCCGGGACGTCGGCGCGCGGAGCGGTCCTGGCTCAGCGACGCCGCCGGTCCTCTCGACCGCGTCTCCGACACCTGGGCGCTGCAGTACTGGGTGCCCGACATCGCCGAGCGCGACGTCTACGTCTGCGGCCCCGAGGCCTGGAGCGCGCTGGTGCGCGACTCGCTGCTCGCGGCCGGCTGCCCGTCCGACTCCATCCATCTCGAGACCTTCAGCTGGTGACCCGATGAGACGCATCACGTACTGGATCCTGAGCACCGTCACCGTCGTCGTGCTGCTCTTCAGCTATCACACCTCGCGGTCGAGCCAGATGCCCGCGGAGGCGGTCACGCCGTACGTCGCCTCCGGCACGGCCAGCACCACCACCTCCCGCACCTCCTCGTCGAGCTCGTCCTCCGGCTCCTCCGGGTCGGGCTCGTCCTCCGGCTCGTCCTCCGGCTCGTCATCGCGCTCCTCGACGTCCGGGTCGTCGACGCGTGCCACGACGCGCACGGTCACCGGCGACGTGGCGCAGACCCAGTGGGGGCCGGTGCAGGTCCAGCTGACGATGAGCGGCTCGAAGATCGACAAGGTGGCCGTGCTGCAGTACCCGAACGGCAACCCGCGCGACGCGGAGATCAACGCGCAGGCGCTGCCGATCCTGGTGCAGGAGACGCAGGAGGCGCAGAGCGCGAAGATCGACATGGTGAGCGGCGCGACCGTGACGAGCGGCGGCTACCTCCAGTCGCTGCAGAGCGCCCTGGACAAGGTCGACGCGTGAGCACGGACGTGGCGTCGGCGGTGCACCGGGAGACCGCGGAGGTGATGGGCACCGTCGCCAGCCTGGCGCTGCGCGGGCAGCACGCGGGCACCGCCACCGGCCGAGCGGCGTGGGACGCCGCGGTCGCGGAGCTGCGCGAGGCCGAGGCCGTGTTCAGCACCTGGCGGGAGGACAGCTGGGTCTCCCGCCTCGACCGCGGCGACGTCGCGCTCGCGGACTGCCCGCCCGTGGTCGCGGAGGTGCTCGCGCTCGGCGAACGGGCTCGCGTGGAGTCGGGCGGGGCCTTCGACGTACGGCGCCCCGGCGCCGACGGGCGCGTCCACTTGGATCCCAGCGGCGTGGTCAAGGGGTGGGCCACCGAGCGCGCCGCCCGCCACCTGGCCGTCCTCGAGGACACCGACTCGTGCCTCTCCGTCGGCGGCGACATGGTCTGTCGGGTCGTCGACCCGGACCGGCCGGCGTGGCGGGTCGGCGTCGAGGACCCGCGGACCTGGGAGCGGATCGTCGCCGTGGTGCCGGTGCGCACCGGCGCGGTCGCCACCTCGGGCCTGCACCGGCGGGGCGCGCACCTCACCGACGCGCGCACCGGCGAGACCCCGAGCGGCATCGCGTCGGTCACCGTGGTGCACCACGACCTCACCTGGGCCGACATCGACGCGACCGCCGCCTTCGCCCAGGGCGCCGGTGCGCTGGACTGGCTCCGCGGCCGCCCGGGCCGCACCGGCGTGGTGGTCTGGGAAGACGGCCGCGCCGAGGTCTGCGGCTGACCGCCCCGTCGAGCGCCCGGCCGGTCGAGCGCAGTCGAGAACCCATTCCCCGGAGCGTGACGGTGGCCCAGCAGACGTGCTCGTCCGCCGGGTCACCCGGTTGCTCTCGGTGTCGCTGGCTAGGGGTCAGGTGAGGGAGGTAACGGTGGTGCCGTCGGGTGATGTCCAGAACGCGCCGACGAAGTCGCTGCGCGGACGTTGGTAGTCACCGTTGGGGAGGCGGCGGTACCGCCATCGGGTGAAGGTCTTGCACCGGTGATGCCGCCTGCACAACGGCGCCAGGTTCTCGGCTGAGGTCTGGCCCGGCGGGCCCCCCTCGTCCATCGGCACGTAGGGATCGACGTGATCCAGATCGGACGTTCGCGCGTCGCGGTCGCAGCCCGGGAACGCACAGTGCCGGTCGCGTTGGATCACCAGCTCCCGCATCCACGCCGGCGGGTCATGAGCATCGACGGCGTCGGTGCGGCCCATGTCCAGCACCGGCCGGACCCGCAGGTCGGTGTCGCCGAGCCATTCGGCCGCGGCGCCAGGGTTGCGGGCCCGAGCCTCTCTCCCACCCCGACCCGGTCCTCATCGGACAGGTGGCCAGCAGGTCCTCGACGCGGACGTGCACGAAGAGGGTCGCCGGCAGCGAGGAGCGCCGCTTCGCCGGCACATCGCCCTGCTCGGAGGTGGTGAGGTCGAGCTCGCCGGTCATCAACGCATCGGCGATCGCCCCGAGTGCCTTGGAGCGGCGGATGTCGAGGCTGGAGGTGTCGCCCTGCTCGGCGAGGCGGGCCGCTTGGGCTGCGACGAGCGCGTCGAACTTCATCGCGTCCGTCGGGGACAGCTGTCCCCGGATGGCGGCGGTGGCGACGCTGCTGGGCCGGCAGTTCTGCCCGGGCAGCTCAAGGTCGAGGTGGCGGGCATCGCGGGCCTGCTCCTCTGCCTCCCGGAGCTTCTTCGGATCCCACTTCGCGACCGCATAGGCGAGTGCGGCATCGATCCTGCGTTGGGTGCATCGCCCGGCCAGGTGACCCACCTGCCCATCCACCCACGCAGCCGGGTCGCGAGCTGCTCGACCGCCAACTCCGCCACCGGCGGGGTCCCCTCACCACCCAACCGGTCGACGCCATCCTCGTCGTCCAGCAGCGAGTGGTCGATCGCCCACGACGCCGCATTTCCTGGGCCCGCCGGGTGCGCATGCGCCCACGCCAGGACTGCCTGCAGCTTGTCGATCTCACCTCGACGAACCACCGCATCGGCCGCAGCCACAGCATCGAGCACCGCCGTCGGCGGCGACCCGACCGGTGCCTCGAAGAGCTCTGCTGCCATGACAGAACTCTCCCAGGCACCACCGACACTGATGAGCGTCACGACAGCGCCCGACCGACCGGCGGCCGCGGAGTCTCGCCCGGCGGGGCGGGTCAGAGCTCCGACTGCACCCCGGCGAGCAGCTGGCGGGCCATCACGATGCGCTGCACCTGGTTGGTGCCCTCGTAGATCTGGGTGATCTTGGCGTCGCGCATCATCCGCTCGACCGGGTAGTCGCGCGTGTAGCCGTAGCCGCCGAGGACCTGGACGGCGTCCACGGTGACCTGCATGGCGACGTCGGAGGCGAAGCACTTCGCGGCGGCGCCGAAGAAGGTCAGGTCGTCGTCGCCGCGCTCGGAGCGGGCGGCTGCGGCGTAGGTGAGCTGCCGGGCGGCCTCGATCTTCATGCCCATGTCGGCGAGCAGGAACTGCAGGCCCTGGAACTCCGCGATCGCCTTGCCGAACTGCTGGCGCTCCTTGGCGTAGCCGAGCGCGTAGTCGAGCGCACCCTGGGCGACACCGACGGCCTGGGCGGCGATCGTGATGCGGGTGTGGTCCAACGTCTTCATAGCCGTGGTGAAGCCGGTGCCCTCCTCGCCGATCATCCGGTCCGCGGGCAGCCGGACGTTGTCGAAGTAGACCTCGCGGGTCGGGGAGCCCTTGATGCCGAGCTTCTTCTCGGGGGCACCGAAGCTCACGCCCTCGTCGGACTTCTCCACCACGAACGCCGAGATGCCGCCGCGGGTGCCCTTCTCGGGATCGGTCAGGGCCATCACCGTGTAGAACTCCGACTCGCCGGCGTTGGTGATCCACCGCTTCACGCCGTTGAGGACCCAGCCGTCGCCGTCGCGCACCGCGCGGGTCTTCATCCCGCCGGCGTCCGACCCGGCGTCCGGCTCGGACAGGCAGTAGGAGAAGCCGCCCTCACCGCGGGCGAGGGCACCGAGGTACTTCGCCTTCAGCTCCTCCGAGCCGCTGATCTGCACGGGCAGCGAGCCGAGCTTGTTGACCGCCGGGATGAGTGACGCCGACACGTCGGCGCGGGCGATCTCCTCGATCACCAGGACCGTGGCGAGCGCGTCCGCACCGGCGCCGCCGTACTCCTCGGGGACGTGCGGGGCGTGGAAGTCTGCAGCGAGCAGGGCCTCCGCGGCCTCGTGCGGGTAACGCGCCTCCTCGTCGACCTCCGCGGCGTACGGCGCGACCTTCGCGTCACACAGCGCGCGCACCGCCTCACGGATGGCCTGGTGCTCGTCGGTGAGTGCGTAGACCGGGAAGTCAGACATGGGCTCATCGTAGTTCTGCGGTTAACGACCGTTCACCAGCAAGCAGGGGTGGCATCGCTCACACCGCATCGGCCGGGGACGCCGGGCAGTGGCGGTGCCGCGACTAGGCTCGTGCGCATGCAGATCACGCTGATCGGAGGGCACGGCAGGGTCGCTCTGCTCACCGCGCCGCTCCTCGTCGCCGCCGGTCACCAGGTCGTCTCCGTCATCCGGAACCCCGACCACAGCGCGGACGTCGCCGCGACCGGCGCGACGCCCCGGGTCGCGGACGTCGAGGCACTGGACGGGTCGCAGCTGCGTGACCTGCTGGCCGGCAGCGACCTGGTGGTGTGGTCCGCGGGTGCCGGTGGTGGCGACCCCCGCCGCACCCGGTCCGTCGACCGCGACGCCGCCATCGCCTCGGTCGACGCCGCGAAGGCGGCCGGCGTGCCGCGCTACGTGATGGTCTCCTACTTCGGCGCCGGACCCGATCACGGCGTGCCGTCCGACAACGCCTTCCACGCCTACGCCGAGGCGAAGGCCGCGGCCGATGCGCACCTGCGCGGGAGCGCGCTGGCCTGGACGATCCTGGGCCCGAGCAGCCTCACCGACGAGCCGGGCACGGGGACGATCGAGGTCGGCGGCACCGGCTCGCAGGTCAGCCGCGCCGACGTCGCTGCGGTGATCGCCGCCGTGGCCGAGCGCCCCGCGCTCGCCGGCCGCACGATCGAGTTCAACAACGGCCCCACCCCGGTCGCGGGGGCGCTCGACGCCCTCGCCGGGTGATGGCGCGCCGCTTGGCGCTGCGCGAGCACCTCGCCGACACCCGTCCGCTGCGCGTCCCGGACTTCCGCCGCCTCTGGACGGCCAACATCGTCACGATGGTGGGCGCCCAGCTCACCGTCGTGTCGGTGCCGGCGCAGATCTTCGCGCTGACGCGCTCCTCGGCGTACGTCGGGCTGACGGGCGTCTTCGGGCTCGTGCCGCTCGTCGTCTTCGGCCTGTACGGCGGGGCTCTGGCCGACGTGTTCGACCGGCGCAAGCTGCTGATGTTCTCCACCTGCGGGCTCATCGCCACCAGCGCCCTGTTCTTCGTGCAGGCGGCACTCTCGCTCGACTCGGTGTGGCTGGTGCTGGTGATCTTCGCCGTCCAGCAGGCCTTCTTCGCGATCAACCAGCCCACCAGGAGCGCGCTGCTACCGCGGATCGTGCCGCCCGAGCAGCTGCCGGCCGCGAACTCGCTCAACATGACCGTGCTGCAGTTCGGAGCGATCGCCGGGCCCCTCGTCGGCGGTGCGCTGATCCCCGTGCTCGGGTTCTCCTGGCTCTACCTGACCGACACCGTGTGCCTGTTCGCCACCCTCTGGGCCGTCGTCCGCCTGCCCGCCCTGCCCCCCGAGGGCGTCGGCGGCAGCCGCGCCGGGATCCGCTCGGTGCTGGAGGGCCTGGCCTACCTGCGCGGGCACCGGGTACTGCTGATGTCGTTCCTCGTCGACATCATCGCGATGGTCTTCGGGATGCCGCGTGCGCTCTTCCCGCAGATCGCACATCAGAGCTTCGGCGGCCCGATCGACGGCGGTCTCGCCTTCGCGCTGCTCTTCGCCGGCATCCCGGCGGGCGCGGTGCTCGGCGGGATCTTCTCCGGCTGGGTGTCGCGGGTGACGCGCCAGGGCCTGGCGGTGGTGGCCGCCATCGTGGTCTGGGGTGCGGCGATGGTGCTCTTCGGCGTGGCCGCGGGGCTCGCGAACGGACGCGCGGGCACGTTCTTGGCACTCGCGGTGCTCGGCCTGGTGATCGGCGGCGCCGCCGACATGGCCTCGGCCGCGTTCCGGTCGACGATGCTCCAGGAGGCGGCCAGCGACGCCGTGCGCGGCCGGCTGCAGGGCGTCTTCATCGTCGTGGTGGCCGGCGGTCCGCGCATCGCTGACGTCGTGCACGGCGGCGCGGCGGCCCTGGTCGGCACCGGCCCGGCCGCAGCGGGCGGCGGCGTGCTGGTCGTGGTGCTGGTTCTCGTGGCCGCGCTCGCGCTGCCGGTGTTCGTGCGCTACCGGGTGGTGCGGGCCGAGCCGTCCGAGGCCCTGGTCACGACCGGCTCCACTCCCGGCGGAGGATCGCGAAGTCGATCTCGTCGGACCACGCGCCCTTGAACCACTCGTTCTCGAGCAGGTACGCCTCGGGACGCATGCCGATCCTGCGCAGCACGCGGTGCGAGGCGGTGTTCGCGGCGTCGGTGCGGGCGGTGACCCGCCGCACGCCGAGCTCATCGAACGCCAGGCGGAGCAGCTCGCGCCCCGCTTCGGTCGCGTAGCCCCGGCCGGCGTGGTCGGGGTGGAAGACGTAGCCGACCTCCGCCGTCTGGTGCTCCGCGCTCGCCCAGGCCAGCATCACGTCGCCGATCACCGGTCCGTCCGGGAGCTGGACGGCGAGCATCAGTGCCTGCCCGGGCTCGTCGATCCGCTCCCGGGCCCGATCGGGTCCGATCCGCTCGGCGACCTGCTCGCGCGTGCGCGGCTCGTAGGGGATGTAGCGGCAGACCTCCGGCAGGGACTGGTAGGCGTGGACGTCGTCGAGGTCGCCGGGAGCGAAGGGACGCAGCAGCAGCCGCTCGGTCCTGAGGGGGTACGTCGGTGCGAGCACCGGCCCATCGTGCCAAGCCCGGGCGCGCTGCGTAGCCTCGACACCGTGACCGTCCCCTGGCTGGACCGCGATGCCATCGACCTGATGCTGGACGAGTGCGCCACCTGGGCTGTCGTCGGCCTGTCGGGCGACCCGAGCCGCACGGCGTACTCCATCGCCGCGCTGCTCCAGCGGCGCGGCAAGCGGATCGTGCCGATCCACCCCGATGCGCCGACCGTGCTGGGCGAGCAGGGCTACGCGACCCTGGCCGAGGTGCCGTTCGGCATCGACGTCGTCGACGTGTTCCGCCGCTCCGAGCAGGCGGGCACCTTCGCCGACCAGGCGGTCGAGATCGGCGCGCGCGGCGTCTGGTTCCAGCTCGGCGTCGTGGACCAGGCGGCGTTCGAGCGCACCCGGGCCGCCGGCGTGCCGATGGTGATGGACACCTGCCCCGCCATCGAGTGGCGGCAGCGGCCGGGTGCCTGACCTCGTCGTCCCCGCCGGCCCCGGCATCCCCGAGGGCCTGGTGGTGCCCGGCGAGGAGCTCGTCGAGCGGTTCTCGCGGTCGTCGGGGCCCGGCGGCCAGTCGGTCAACACCTCCGACACCCGGGTCGAGCTGCTGCTCGACCTGACCACCACCACCGTGCTCGACGACCGGCAGCGCGAGCGCGCGGTCCGCGCCCTGGGTCCGATGCTGCGGGTGACCGCCTCGGAGCACCGCTCCCAGCACCGCAACCGGGAGACGGCGCGGGGGCGGCTCGCCGACCGGCTCCGCGCGGCGCTCGCACCCCCGGCGCCGGCTCGGGTCCCCACCAAGCCCAGCAAGGGCTCGCGCCGCCGCCGGCTCGACACCAAGAAGCGGCGGGGCGCGGTCAAGGCGCTGCGACGCCGGGTGGATCCCCGGGCCTGAGCCGGGCGGGCGGCGCGCTCTAGAAGCCGATCCGGTGCTCGCTCTCGCCGCGCACGACCTTGCCCTTGGCGTGGGCCGTGTCGCGCAGGTCGCCCTGGAAGGCGGTGACCCGGTCCTGCAGGGCCGGGTCGGTGGCGGCGAGGATCCGCACGGCGAGCAGGCCCGCGTTGCGGGCGTTGCCCACGCCCACCGTCGCCACCGGGACGCCCGCCGGCATCTGCACGATGGAGAGCAGGGAGTCCATGCCGTCGAGGTACTTCAGCGGCACCGGTACGCCGATCACCGGCAGCGGCGTCACCGACGCGAGCATGCCGGGGAGATGCGCCGCCCCGCCGGCGCCGGCGATGATCACCTGGAGGCCCCGACCGGCGGCCGCCTGGCCCCAGGCGAGCATCTCGGCCGGCATCCGGTGCGCGGACACGACGTCGGCCTCGTGGGCGACGTCGAACTCCTCGAGCGCCTCGGCGGCCGCCCTCATCACCGGCCAGTCGGAGTCGCTGCCCATCACGATGCCGACCCGGGGGCCGGACTGCTGCTGGCTCACTCGCTCTCCTCTCCGAGCTCCCCGGCGAACCAGGAGGCGGCGTGCCGGGCTCGCTCGAGGACGTCCTCGAGGTCGTCGCCGTAGGCGTTGACGTGTCCGACCTTGCGGCCCGGACGCAGGCCCTTGCCGTAGAGGTGCACCCGCAGGTGCGGGTCGCGGGCGAGCGCGTGCCGGTAGCCGTCGTAGAGGGGCGCGGCGTCCGCGGTGGGCAGGATGTTGACCATCACCGTCCAGGGGGCGCGTGCGTGCGGTGAGCCGAGCGGCAGGTCGAGCACCGCCCGCAGGTGGTTCTCGAACTGCGAGGTGACCGCCCCGTCCTGGGTCCAGTGACCGGTGTTGTGCGGCCGCATCGCGAGCTCGTTGACGAGCAGGCCGCCGTCGGGGGCCTCGAAGAGCTCGACCGCGAGGATGCCGGTGACGCCGAGCTCGGCGGCGACCCGCATCGCGAGCCGCTGGGCCTCCACGGCGCGCTCGGGGTCCAGCTCCGGCGCCGGAGCGATGACCTCGTGGCAGATGCCGTCGCGCTGGCGCGACTCCACCACGGGGTAGGCGGCCACCTGGCCGCTGGGCGAGCGGGCGACGAGCGCCGAGAGCTCGCGACGGAACGCGACCCGCTCCTCGGCGAGGATCCGGACGCCGCTGCGCTCGGCCGCCGCGAACGCCTCGGCGGTGACCGGCTCCAGGTCGCTCTCGTCGTCGACGAACCACACGCCCTTGCCGTCGTAGCCCCCACGCGTGGTCTTCAGGACGCACGGGACGCCGAAGGCGGCCACCTCGTCCGCGCTCGCGACGATCGCGTTGCGGGGGCACGGCACCCCCAGCTGCGCGAGGCGCTCGCGCATCACGCCCTTGTCCTGGGCGTGGACGAGCGCCTCCGGGCCAGGACGTACGTCGAGCCGCCGGCCGAGCGTCTCGAGGTGCTCGGTGGGGACGTGCTCGTGGTCGAAGGTGACGACCGCGCAGCCCTCGGTGACCCTCTCCAGGTCCGCCAGCACGGTGTGGTCGCCCACGACGTGGTCGGGGATCACCTGGGCGGCCGAGACGCCCGGAGCCTCCGCGAGCAGGCGCAGCGGCACACCCATGGCGGCGGCGGGCTCCGCGAGCATCCGGGCCAGCTGGCCGCCACCGATGATCGCGACGGTCGGGACGGGAACCTCGGTCGAGCTCACGGCGGTCAAGGCTAGGGCACGACCGCCGACGGGGTCCGGGGGTGCCGGCGGCCCGGGCACTACTCGGCGCCGTGCCGGGGGCGGGTGCGCCGCACCGTGATCGGCTCGACGTCGCCGAACCCGCGCAGCGGGCGCGCCGGCAGCGTCCGGACGTCGAAGTCGGCCGGAGGGAGCAGCCCGGCCGTGGCGTGGTCGATGATCGCGCGGTTGCGGCGGGCGACCGTGGTCAGCCGGGCGGCGAGGTTGACGCCGGGGCCGTAGAGGTCGCCCATCCGCAGCACCGCCGGACCGGTGGCCACCCCGACCCGCACGTCGGGCAGGCGCTGGTCGCCTCCGATCACGCCGATGATGTCCAGCCCGATGTCGACGCCCTCGGTGGCCGAGTCGGCCCAGAAGAGCACGGAGTCGCCCAGGCTTTTGACGACACGGCCACCGTGCTCGGCGACCACGTCGTGGCAGCGGCTCTCGAACACCTCGACCAGATCGCCGATCTCGTCCTCGTCGAGCTCGTTGGACAGCGCGGTGAAGTTCACCAGGTCCGCGAACCCGACGGTGGCGGTGGTGGTGACCTCGTCGGTCGGCACCTGGAGGGGCTCGGCCCGCGCGATCGCGACCGCCAGGTGGCGGCGCCACGCATGGACGAGCAGGGTGTCGAGGACCTCCGCGGTGCGGGCGACCAGCTCGACGGAGAGGTCGACGCCGTGCGGTCCGGCGCCCTGCGAGCCCCCGCCGTGGCGGCCGAATCCGTCGTCGGTGGCGGCGAGCAGGTTGCCGACCTCCCAGTCGGCGAGCCGGGACATCGTCGACCCGACCGCGCGGGTCATCGCCACGAGGGCGTCCTCGTCGAGGCCGAGGTCGCGTGCCGCCGCGACCGCCTTGAGCGCCTCCACGTCGGCGACGGTGAACGCCGCCGTCCCGGCGGCGTCCGGGAAGCCGAGGGCGCGCCACAGCCGGCGGGCCAGGTCGAGCGGCAGGTCGGAGGCGACGGAGACCTCGTCGGCCGTCAGCTCGCGCGGCTCGCCCAGGACGGCCCGCTCCAGCTGCGTGTGCAGACCGGCCACGTCGACGGGTACATCGCCGGGCACGTTCTCGGCCGCGTCGTGCGGGTCGCTCACGCGTCGCACACCCAGACCCTGATCATCACACCGGATCCTCTCACCCGGCGGGCCGCACGTGCACGACGTCGCCGGCACTGACCGCGACCCGGCGATGGTGGTCCCACACGCTGGCCGGTCGAGGAGGACCGGCAGGCGGGTCGGGCGGGTCGGTCGGGATCGCGAGCACCAGCCGTCCCACCTCGTCGACGTCCCAGGCCCGTCCCTGCAGTGCGGTGCCGTCCGGCAGGTCGACGCGGACGTCGCGCTCCAGGGTCGCACTCAGCCCGCGGTACTGAGCCACGAAGGTGCTCGGCCGCTGCGCCAGCATCCCGAGGACGGACCGGAGCTCGCGCAGCACCTGCCCGAACAGCTCGGCGCGGTCCGTCGTACGCCCGGCGAGGGCCAGGGACGTCGCCGTCGGCACCGGCAGCTCCTCGCGCCGCTGGTCGACGTTGATGCCGATCCCGACCACCGCCAGCGGCCGCTTCCACTCCACGCGCTCGACGAGGATCCCGCAGAGCTTGCCCTGTCCGGCCTCCACGCCGTCGTCGGGCAGCAGCACGTCGTTGGGCCACTTGAGCCGCGCACCCGCGGCCACGGCGCGCGCCACCGCGTAGCCGGCCGCCAGCGGGATCAGCGGCCAGAACCGCGGCTCCACCACCGGCTCGACGACGGCCGAGAACGTCAGCGCGGTCCCGGGCGGCGTCACCCAGCTGCGGTCCAGGCGACCCCGGCCCGCGGTCTGGTTCTCCGCGACCACGACGAGGTCGCGCGCCGGCTCGGCGGCCGCCACGGCGTTGGTCGAGGTCGCCTCCGCGTGCAGCTGCACCACCCAGCCCGCCCCGGCGGCGGCCTGCAGCGCGTCCTGCTCGAGGGGGGACCGGGGGGAGGTCGGCTCGGTCACAACCACTAGATTGGCGCACGGCCCGACGGGGCCGCCAGCGAGCTCCAAGGAGGCCAACGCGTGAGCGCACATCCCGGCGAGGGCACCGACGTCCCCGGCTCGAGCACCGGCATCGACATCCACACCACCGCGGGCAAGCTCGCGGACCTCGACCGCCGCATCGACGAGGCGGTCCACGCGGCGTCGGCGAAGGCGGTCGAGAAGCAGCACGCCAAGGGCAAGATGACGGCGCGGGAGCGGATCGAGAAGCTCTTCGACGAGGGCTCCTTCGTCGAGCTGGACGAGCTCGCCCGCCACCGGTCCACGGCCTTCGGCCTGGAGCGGAACCGGCCCTACGGCGACGGCGTCATCACCGGCTACGGCACGGTCGACGGCCGCCAGGTGTGCGTGTTCTCGCAGGACTTCACCATCTTCGGCGGCTCCCTCGGCGAGGTCTACGGCGAGAAGATCACCAAGGTGATGGACCTGGCCATCAGGACCGGCTGCCCGATCGTCGGCATCAACGAGGGCGCCGGCGCCCGCATCCAGGAGGGCGTCGTCTCGCTCGGCCTGTACGGCGAGATCTTCCGCCGCAACGTGCACGCCTCCGGCGTGATCCCGCAGATCAGCCTGATCATGGGCTCCTGCGCCGGCGGCCACGTCTACTCCCCCGCCGTCACCGACTTCACCGTGATGGTCGACGGCACCTCGAACATGTTCATCACCGGCCCCGACGTCATCAAGACCGTCACCGGCGAGGACGTCACCATGGAGGACCTGGGCGGCGCCCGGGCGCACAACACCAAGTCGGGCAACGCGCACTACATGGCGACCGACGAGGACGACGCGCTGGAGTACGTCAAGGCGCTGCTGTCCTACCTGCCGCAGAACAACCTCGACGAGCCGCCCGCCTACGACGAGCCGGCGTCGCTGGAGATCGGCGAGGACGACCGGGCGCTCGACGCGCTGATCCCCGACGGGGCCAACCAGCCCTACGACATGCACGAGGCGATCACCGCCGTCCTCGACGACGGCGAGTTCCTCGAGGTCATGCCGCTGTTCGCGCCCAACATCCTCATCGGCTACGGCCGCGTCGAGGGCAAGCCGGTGGGCGTGGTGGCCAACCAGCCGATGCAGTTCGCCGGCACCCTCGACATCGACGCCTCCGAGAAGGCCGCGCGCTTCGTGCGCACCTGCGACGCCTTCAACATCCCGGTGCTCACCTTCGTCGACGTGCCCGGCTTCCTGCCCGGCACCGACCAGGAGTGGAACGGCATCATCCGCCGCGGCGCGAAGCTGATCTTCGCCTACGCCGAGGCCACCGTCCCGCTCGTCACGGTGATCACCCGCAAGGCCTACGGCGGCGCGTACGACGTGATGGGGTCCAAGCACCTCGGCGCCGACATCAACCTGGCCTGGCCCACCGCGCAGATCGCCGTGATGGGCGCCCAGGGCGCCGCGAACATCGTGCACCGTCGGCACCTGCAGGAGGTCGAGGCCGAGGGCGGCGACGTCGAGGCCCGGCGGAGTGAGCTGATCCAGGAGTACGAGGACACCCTCGCCAACCCCTACATCGCCGCGGAGCGTGGCTACGTGGACGCCGTGATCGCCCCGCACGAGACGCGGGTCGAGATCGTCAAGGCGCTGCGGCTCCTGGCCACCAAGCGCGAGACGCTGCCGGCGAAGAAGCACGGGAACATCCCCCTGTGAGCGAGACGCCGGAGGAGCAGCGGCCCGTGCTGCGCGTCCTCACCCCGTCCGCCACCCCCGAGGAGGTGGCGGCGGTCGTCGCCGTGCTGTCGGCGATGGGAGCGGCCGCGCCGACCCCCGCCAGGCCGCCGCGACGGTGGGCGTCCTACCGCCGCAACCTCACGCCCTCGTTCCCGCACGGGCCCGGCGGCTGGCGTGCCAGCGGCCTCCCCCGCTGATCGGTCCGCGCCCGTGTCCCAGCCGCTGCCGCGCCTGATCCTCGCCTCGCAGTCTCCTGCGCGCCTCGCGACACTGCAGGCCGCCGGGGTGCGTCCGGAGGTGATCGTCAGCGGCGTGGACGAGGACCGGGTCCAGGAGGACACCCCCGCCGAGCTGGCACTGAAGCTGGCGCAGCTCAAGGCCGTGGCCGTCGCGGCGAACGCGCCACGCTCACTGGTGATCGGCTGCGACTCGGTCCTGGAGTTCGAGGGCGAGCCGTACGGCAAGCCCCGCGACGCCGCCGACGTCCTCGAACGGTGGCGGCGGATGCGCGGCGGGCACGGCGTGCTGCACACCGGCCACTGCGTGATCGACACCCACCGCGAGGTGTGGCTGGCCCGCGGCGCCGCGACCCAGGTGCGCTTCGCCCAGGTGGCCGACGAGGAGATCGAGGCCTACATCGCCACCGGGGAGCCGATGCGCGTCGCGGGAGCCTTCACCCTCGACGGCCGCGGCGCCGCGTTCGTCTCCGGCATCACCGGCGACCCGCACAACGTCGTGGGGATCAGCGTTCCCCTGCTGCGGCTGATGTTCGACGAGCTGGGCTTCGCCTGGACCGACTTCTGGCGTCGCTGAGCGCTCAGGAGCGCTGCCGGCCGGGGGCGAGGACCGCCGCCGCCAGGGCGAGCGCGACCGCTCCGGCGCCGGTGAGGAGAGCCGGGCCGATCGCCCCGTCGTACCCCGTCGGGCTGATCTGCCCGCCGTAGCCGAGGAAGACCGCGGTCAGCAGGGCGATCCCGAGCGCCACGCCGAACTCCCGCACGGTGGAGTACGACGAGCTGGCCACGGCGAAGTCCTCCTCGGCGAGCCCGTCGAGCACGATCGTCGAGGACGGGGCGAAGGTGAGGCCCATCCCGATCCCGGCCAGTGCGAGCGGAGCGACGAAGCCGGCGTAGGCGGCCTGCGACTCGGTCAGCGCGGCGAACCACACCAGCGACGCCGTCTGGAGCGACAGACCGACCAGGAGCAGGGCGCGCGGCCCGACCCGGGGCGCGAGGACCCCTGCGACCGGGGCGACGACCATCGGTGCCGCGGTCCACGGCAGCGTGCGCACCCCGGCTGCGAGCGGGGAGTAGCCCTGAACCACCTGGAGGTACTGCGAGAGCAGGAAGACCGCGCCGAACATGCCGAGGGTGAACAGCAGCCCGATGACGTTGGCGACGCTGAACCCGCGCGCGGAGAACAGCTGCAGCGGCAGCACGGCGTGGTCACGACCCCGTGCCCACACGACGTAGGCCGGCACGAGCACCGTGGCGACCACCAGCGGGCCCAGGACGGTGGCCGAGGACCAGCCGTCGTCGTTGCCGTGCACGATCGCCCAGATGCCGAGGAAGACCGCCCCCCCGAGGAGCGCCGTGCCGACCGGGTCGAGCCGCTTCCAGGCTCCGCGGGACTCCGCGACCGCCACGACCAGCAGGGGCAGTGCGAGCACCGCGACCGGCACGTTGAGCCAGAAGATCGCCTGCCAGCTGACGTTCTGGACCACGAACCCGCCCACGACCGGCCCGAGCGCGACGCCGAGGCCGGAGATGCCCGCCCAGATCCCGATCGCAGCCGACCGCATCGACGCCGGGACGGCGGAGGCGAGCAGGGTCAGGGAGAGCGGCATGATCGCCGCGGCGCCGAGGCCCTCCACCGCGCGCGCCGCGATGAGGGCTCCCGACGTCGTGCTGAGCGCGGCGGCGACCGACGCGGCGGTGAACAGCACCACCCCGCCGATCATCACGCGACGACGGCCCAGCCGGTCGCCGAGCGTCGCGGCGGTGAGCATGAACGTCGCGAACGCGAGCGTGTAGGCGTTGAGGAACCACGACAGCTGGCCCACGGAGGCCCCGAGGTCGGTGCGGATCGCGGGCAGGGCGGTGGTCATCACCAGGTTGTCGAGGGTCGCCATGAACATCGGCAGCGACGCCGCGACGACCACCAGCCAGACCGGACGTCGCGCGCGCTCCTCGACGGCAGCCGGCACGGCGGCGTGGTGGGCCCGCGTCGGCGCGGGGCTCGGGGTCTCGACGGTCGCACTACTCATGCCCACTCCAAGAAAGCATCGAATGATTACTAACGACTCGACTGTAAGTAATCACCTGATAACGTGTCAAGCGTGAAGCCTGAGCAGCACACGACCGAGCGGCGGCGGCTGTCCGCGGAGGAGCGACGCTCCCTGGTGCTCGCCGCCGCCACCCGCGCCTTCGCCCGCAGCGGCTACGCAGGCACCAGCACCGACGCGATCGCCAAGGAGGCCGGTGTCTCCCAGCCCTACGTCGTGCGGATCTTCGGCACCAAGCTCGAGCTCTTCCTCGACGTGCTGGACGACGCGTGCGAGCGGATCCGCACCACCTTCGAGGGCGTGCTCGCCTCGCCCGGCTTCGACGCCGAGAACGAGGCGGACCGGGCGCGCCTCGGCGACTCCTACGTGGACCTCGTCCTGCACGAGCGCGACGTGCTCCTGGTGCTCATGCACGGCTTCGCCGCCGGGGACAGCGACGAGATCGCCGCCCGCGCCCGCGCGGGCTTCGGCCGGATCTGGGCGACGATCACGAGCAGCGGCTGCACCGAGGAGGAGGCGCGGGCCTTCATCGCCCAGGGCATGCTGCTCAACGTGCTGCTGTCCATGCGGGCCCACGAGCACCCGACTGAGGCGGGCCTGGCCTCCCTCACCGCGTGCGCGTTCGACGGGATGCTCGACGACCTGACCGCCTGACGCCGGCGCCGGCCAGCC
>JBQCHZ010000088.1:0-114206 GCA_051954195.1 Marmoricola sp. | reverse complement strand
GCCGTCGGGGTCGCGCACGACGGGGATCCCCCCGCCGCCGTTCGCGACGACGACAAAGCCGGCGGCGACGAGGGTCGCGATCGCGGCCGAGTCGAGGATCTCGAGCGGCTCCGGGCTCGCGACCACTCGGCGCCAACCGCGCTCACCGCGGTCTTCCCACACCTGGCCGTGGTCGATGAGGACCTGGGCCTCGTCTCCCCGCAGGTAGCGCCCGATCGGCTTGGTCGGCTTCTGGAAACCCGGGTCGTCGCCGTCCACGAGGGTCCGGGTGACCACGGCGGCGGTAGGCCGCGCCACGCCGCGCCGGGCGAGGGCGGCGTCCAAGGCGTCGAGGACGGTGAAACCGATCGTTCCCTGCGTCTGGGCTCCGCACCAGTCCAGCGGCACGGGTGGGACCACGGTGGCCGCGAGCTCGTTCTTGACGAGGAGGTTGCCGACCTGGGGCCCGTTGCCGTGGGTGAGGACGACGTCGTTGCCGGCGGCGACGAGCTCGGCCACGTGCTCCATCGCCGCTGCGATCGCGGTCTGCTGGGCGTGCGGGGTGGCCGAGCCGTCGGGCCCGGTCATCGCGTTGCCCCCCAGGGCGATCAGCACTCGCACGCGGCGCAGCCTAGGGACGCCTGCTGGGCGTGCTCGTCGGCAGCATCCGCCGAAGGACCGGCGGCTTCCTGTCAGGACGAGACGAGCGGTGCCGGCAGGCCCAGACCGCGGTACCGGGCGTGCCGGGCCGCGACGCGCAGGTCCTCGGGTCGGCGCAGCAGCAGCGTGAGCTCGTGCTCGAGGACCTGTCCGAGCCGACGGCAGAAGTCATCGGGCTCGTCGGCGGCATCCGGGTGCTCGGCCACGATCCGGTCGACGATGCCCCGAGCGTGCAGGTCGCTGGCCCGGACCGACTGGGCACGGGCCATGGCCGGGGCGTGGTCGGTGTCGCGGTGCACGATCGCGCTGGCTCCCTCGGGCGGCAGCGGTGAGAGCCAGGCGTGCTGGGCGGCGACCACCCGGTCGGCCGGCAGCAGGGCGAGTGCACCGCCGCCGTTGCCCTCGCCGAGCATCAGGCACAGCGTCGGCGCCTCGAGCGTGACCAGGTCGGCCAGGCAGCGGGCGATCTCGCCGGCGAGCCCGCCCTCCTCGGCCTCGGCGCTCAGGGCGGCTCCCGGGGTATCGATCACAGTGACCAGCGGCAGCCCGAGGTCGCGGGCCAGCCGCATCCCGCGGCGGGCCTCACGCAGCGCACCCGGCCCCATCGGTCCGCCCTCGGTCTGGCCGCGCCGGTCCTGGCCGAGCACGACGCAGGGCGCGTCGCCGAAGCGCGCCAGGGCGAGCAGCAGTCCCGGATCCGTCTCTCCCTCCCCGGTGCCGTTGAGGGGGATCACGTCGGCCGCGGCGAGCCGCAGCAGCGTCCGCACGCCCGGCCGCTCGGGCCGGCGGGAGGAGACGATGGCGTCCCAGGCGTCGACGTCGGGCACCTCCTCGGGCAGCGGGGCGGTCACCGTGCGGGCCGGCCGGGCGGCGAGCACCGTCAGGGCGCGGTCGAGGACGTCGCCCACCTCCTCGGGAGGCAGCACGGCGTCGACGATGCCGTGCGCGTAGAGGTTCTCGGCCGTCTGCACACCCTCGGGGAAGGCCTCGCCGTAGAGGGCCTCGTAGACGCGCGGGCCGAGGAAGCCGACGAGCGCCCCCGGTTGCGCCACGGTGACGTGCCCGAGCGAGCCCCACGATGCCATCACGCCGCCCGTCGTCGGGTGCCGGAGATAGACCAGGTAGGGCAGCCGGGCCGCCTTGTGGGCGGCGATCGCCGCCGAGATCCGCACCATCTGCACGAAGGCGGGCGTGCCCTCCTGCATGCGGGTCCCGCCGGAGACCGGAGCAGCGACGAGGGGCAGCCCGTCGCGCGTCGCCCGGCGGATGCCGTCGACCAGCCGCTCGGCCGCCGCACGGCCGATCGACCCGGCGAGGAACCCGAACTCGCACACCAGCACCGCGACCCGGCGGCCGCGCAGCGTCCCCTCGCCGGTCAGCACCGACTCGTCGACCCCGCTGCGCTCCTGCGCCCGGGCCAGGTCGGCCGCGTACGCCGGACCGACGCCGGTCCGGTCCGGGGCGGAGTCCCAGGAGCGCCACGAGCCCTCGTCGAGGACGAGGTCGATCAGCTGGTGGGCCGAGAGCCGGCCGGGCGCCGGATCGCTCATCGGTCCGCCGCGAGCTCGCGGACCATCAGCGACACCACGTGCCCGAGCGCCTCCTGCGTGCCGACCTCGGCGTAGCCGCGGGCCTCGTGGAAGCGCAACGACGGCACGTTCGGCGGCTCGGAGTTGACCTCCAGCGTCATCCGGCCGTGGGGCCGGGCCCGCTGCTCGATCTCGTCGTAGACGCGGGTCCCGAGGCCCAGCCGGCGCACCTCGGGAGCGAGCACGATCCGGTCGAGGTAGCAGAAGTCGTCGTAGCGCTGCGCGAACCAGCGGTAGTTGACCGAGTCGTAGGCCGAGCGGGGCAGGAAGGTGAGCACGAAGCCGGCGAAGCGGCCCTCGTGCTCGATCACGTGCGCGAGGTCGGCCCACTGCCGCAGCCGGACGAGCCGGTCGGCGTCCATCGGCGCGAGCAGCTCGACGTTCGCCTCGTTGAGGGCGAGCACCGCGGCGTGGTCGGCCGGCGTGATCGGGCGCAGCAGGGACGGGTCGGCGGGGGACGGGCTCACGGGTACCGCACCCCGGTCGCCTCCTCGCTGATCTCCCAGAGCCGTCGCTGGGCGGTGCGGTCGTGGGCGAGGCGGCGCGCCGACACGATCCGCGGCGTGCCCCGCAGCTCGCCCGGACCGCCGGGCCCGACGTACGTCGAGCCGGGCAAATCGGCCGTCGCGGCCATCAGGGTGGGCCAGGCGCCCATCGCCGCCGGCTGGCCGAGCAGCCGGGTGGCGCCCTCCAGGATCGTGGTGACCGGTGCCGGACCCGAGCGTCCGGTCGTCAGGCCGGTGCGGATCAGGCCGGTGGCGGCGTAGCCCGGGTGCGCCGCCAGCGCGACCACCGGGAGGTCGCGGTCGCGCAGTCGCCGGTCGAGCTCGAAGGTGAAGAGCAGGTCGGCGAGCTTGGACTGGGAGTAGGCGATCCAGCGCAGGTACGGCCGGTCCGGCCGCCGTGGGTCTCCCAGAGGTGCGGTGGGGGTGAGGCGGTGCGCGAGGGAGGAGGTGTTCACCACCCGCCCACCGCCCGAGGCGAGGAGGTGCGGCAGCAGGAGACCGGTCAGCGCGAACGGTCCGAGGTGGTTGGTCGCCAGCTGGAGCTCGAAGCCGTCGACCGTGCGGTGGTGCGGGGTGGCCATCACGCCGGCGTTGTTGACCAGCAGGTCCAGCGGTCCCTCGAAGGACTCCGCGGCCCGGCGCACCGAGGACAGGTCCGCGAGGTCGACGTGCATCCGCTCGAGCGTCGCTCCGGGGACCGCGCGGCGCAGGTCCGCCTCCGTGGCCGCCAGCTTGTCCGCCGAGCGTGCCGCGAGCACGACGCTCGCGCCGGCTCGGGCCAGCTCGCGGGCGACCGACTCGCCCAGCCCGCTGGTCACGCCGGTGACGAGCGCCCGCCGGCCGGTCAGGTCGGTGATGTCGGTGGTGCTCCAGGCGCCCGGAGTGCCGCTCCCCGGGGTGCTCACGGGGTGACCGCCATGACGCCGAGCAGCCGCCGCCCGAGGTCCTCGTCGCCGGTGATCGTCGCGTCCACCTCGCCGGGGTCGCGCCGGCCGCCGGAGAGGATCACGAACGCCTCGGGCGTCAGGGTGACCGTGGTGGTCGGCTCTGCGGACCCGTCCGCGCGGCCGGCGCGGCCGTCCGCACCCACCTCGACCGTCCGGTCGATGCCCGCCTCGGGGACCCGCAGGCGCACCACCGTGCCCGGGGGCGGCGCCACCCGCTTGCCGACCAGCACCGGCAGCGACCCGGCGAAGATGCGCAGGGTGTGCGCCGCGGCGGGGGAGTCCCAGCCGCCGGCTCGTCCCACCGCGCGGCGGACGTCCTGCTCGTGCATCCACACGTCGAGCGGCCGGTTGCGCAGCAGCACCTCGGTGGTCCACGGCACGCCGCCCGGCGTACGAGGGGGCGGGGCGTCGCCGTCGTCCGGCGGGTCCGCCGCCAGCGCGGCGCTGCGCGAGGCGACCGCCTGCTCGATCTCGTCGGCGAGCTCGGCGAGGGTGCGCTCGCGGCGAGCGATCACGCCCTGCTCGGTGTAGAGCGCCGTGACGGCCGTGAGGTGCGCGGCCTCGGCGACCTCGACCTCCTCCTCCGGAGCACCCGCCAGGACCGCCTCGAGGTGGGCGGTGTGCGCGATGTTGTCGCGCACGCTCCACCCCGCGAGGTCCGTCGGGAGGTCGCCCTGCTCCTCGGAGAGCGAGCGCGTCAGCGCGACCAGGTCGGCGCACGCTCGCTGCCAGGTCGCGACGTACCCGGCGAGGCGCTCGCGGTCGTCGGGGGATGCATCGGTCATGGGCGGCAGCCTAGGGCCGGCAACGGGGACTTCTCCGCGACGTCGGTCACGCTCGGCGAGGGGAATGCGGCACCGCGACCGGGCGCTGCAGGCCACGTGAGCACCGTTCCGCGTACCCGTGCCCCCGAGCTCGTCGGTCGCCGTTGGCTCAACACCGGCGGCCGCACCCTGTCCTCGGCCGACCTGCGCGGACGGTGGCTGCTGCTGGACTTCTGGACCTTCTGCTGCGTGAACTGCCTCCACGTGCTCGACGAGCTGCGCCCGGTCGAGGAGAAGCACCGCGCAGAGCTGGTCGTCGTCGGCGTGCACAGCCCGAAGTTCGTGCACGAGGCCGACCCGGTCGCGCTCGAGCACGCGGTGGAGCGGTACGGCGTCGAGCACCCGGTGCTCGACGACCCCGAGCTGCGGACCTGGCAGGCCTACGCCGCACGGGCGTGGCCGACGCTGGTGCTCGTCGACCCCGAGGGGTACGTCGTCGCGCAGTACGCCGGTGAGGGCCACGGCCACGCGATCGACGCGCTGATCACCGAGCTGTCGCCGTCGTACCGGGAGCGGGGGACCCTCCGGGCCGGTGAGGACCTCTACGTCGGCGCGGCCGGCGAGGCCACCGCTCTGCGCTTCCCCGCGAAGGCGGTCCGGCTGCCCGACGCATCGGTCCTCGTCGCCGATGCCGGGCGCAACCGCGTCACGCACCTGGAGCCCGACCTGGTCACGGTGCGGCGGGCTCTCGCCGAGGGTGGGCTGCGCGAGCCGAACGGCCTGTGCCTCCTGCCGCCGGACCTCGGGGTCGGCTACGACGTCGTCGTCGCCGACACGGTGGGCCACCGGCTGGTCGGGCTCTCCCTCGCCGACGGCGCGGTCGTCCCGCTCGGCGACGGGCTGAACAGTCCCTGGGACGTCGCGTGGTGGCGCGACCGGGTATGGGTCGCCATGGCCGGTGACCACACGCTGGCGACCTTCGACCCGTGCACGCTGTCCGTGGAGACGGTCGGTGGCACCCGCAACGAGGGTCTGCTCGACGGGCCGCTGGCCGAGGCGTGGTTCGCGCAGCCCAGCGGGCTCGCTGCGGACGGTGATCGGCTCTGGCTCGCCGACGCGGAGACGTCGGCGCTGCGCGTGGTCGAGGACGGGACCGCGGGTCTCCGGGTCCGGACCGTGGTCGGCGAGGGCCTCTTCGACTTCGGGTTCCGCGACGGGTCCCGCGCCGACGCCCGGCTCCAGCACCCGTTGGGTGTCGCCGTGCACGACGGCGGCGTGCTGGTGGCCGACACCTACAACGGCGCGGTACGGCGCTACGACGTGGCCGGTGAGCGGCTCCGGACCGTCGTGCGAGGACTGGCGGAGCCGAGCGGCTTCCTCGTCGACGCCGCCGACGGCACGGTCGTCGTGGTGGAGTCGGCCGCGCACCGGCTGACGGCCGTCGAGCTGCGGGCCGAGGACGTCGAGGGCCCGGTGTCACGCACGAACCGGCCGCCGACCGAGGTGGCGGCGGGGCCGCTCCGGCTCTCGGTCACCTTCACCCCGCCGCCGGGGCAGAAGGTCGACGACCGCTTCGGGCCCGCCACGCAGCTGCACGTGACGGCCACGCCGCCGTCGCTGCTCCGCGCCGGGTCGGGGGTCGGCGCCGAGCTCAGTCGGGAGCTGGTGCTGGACGAGGTCGTCGGCGAAGGGGTGCTGCACCTGTCCGCCCGCGCCGCGAGCTGCGACCTGGCCGGGGGCGACGGCGCGGCCTGCCGGCTGCACCAGCAGGACTGGGGGATCCCGGTCCGGGTCACCGCCGAGGGTGCCGCGGAGCTCCTGCTGCCCCTGGGCGGTGTGGCCGACGAGGGCTGAGCCCCCGACGGTTCGGTCCGGCCCTCCGGGATACTCCTGCCTCATGGGGCCGTTCCGCCGTTACGTCGCCCTGGGCGACAGCCAGACCGAGGGGCTTGACGACCGCTACCCCGACCTGTCCCCGCGGGGGTGGGCCGACCGGCTGGCAGAGGCGCTGGCCGCCTCGACCAGCCCCGGCCTGGCCTACGCCAACCTCGCGGTCCGCGGCTGCCGGGCCACGCACGTGCGGCACGAGCAGCTGCCGGCGGCCCTGGGCATGGAGCCCGACCTCGCCACGGTCGCCGTCGGCATGAACGACGTGCTGCGCCACGACTTCGACCTCGACGCGACCGCCGAGGACATCGAGCACACCGTCGCCGCCCTGCGGGCGACCGGCTGCACCGTCCTCACGATGACCTTCCCCGACATCGCCCTGATGCTGCCGCTGATGCGCTGGCTGCGTCCCCGCGAGGTCGCGCTGGACGCCCGCCTCCGCGACATCGCCACGCGGTACGCCGTACCGGTGCTGGACCTGTTCCCGCTGGCGATGTGCGCCGACCCCGCCCTGTGGAGCCACGACCGCATCCACGGCAGCGCGGAGGGGCACCGACGGATCGCGGCCGGCATGGCCGAGCTCGCCGGCGTGCCCGGCGTCGACCCCGGATGGTCCACACCGCGGAGCGAGCAGGTCGCCGTCGGCGCGGTGCGCAGCGTCGCCCGGGACCTCTGGTGGGCGGCCACTTTCATGGCGCCCTGGCTCTGGCGCCAGGTGGCCCATCGAGACCGGCCCCCCGACGTGGCGAAGCGCCCCGCCCTGGAGGTCGTCACCGGGTCTCCGGCGACGACCTGACCCCAGGTGGGGCGCTTCGCGTCCGACGCTTCGAGCGGGTCAGTATCCCGGCGGCACGTCGTCGCGGCGCTCGACGTACGTGCTGCGCCGTCCGCGGGTCAGCATGCCCGTCTGCATGAACGACAAGATGATCGCGATGATGCCGACGATCATGAGGATGATGCCGAGAGTGTTGTCGTTGACGCCCGGGATGTTGACGTCCACGGCCCAATAGAGGATCGCTCCCACCACGAGGAGCAGAACTCCGACTCCGATTCCCATGACGTGCCTCCTTCTCCGCGCTGTGCGGGTTATCGGCACCGTTCCCGGTTCTCACCGAGTTCATACCTCGTCGTGCTGTGCACCACCCTGCGGGACGCGCACGGGGCCGCCCCCGTCGAGGGAGCGGCCCCGTGCGGACGTCGAGCAGCCTCAGAAGGCGGCTTCGTCGAGCTCCATCAGGGCCAGGTCGGTGGCCTCGGCCAGACGCAGCTCGGCGGTGACCTTCGGCAGCTGGTTCTGGGCGAAGAACTGCGCCGCGGCGACCTTGCCCTCGTAGAAGGACTTGTCCGCCTCGGGGAGCTCGCCACCCAGCTTCTGCAACGCCACGTCGGCGCCGCGCAGCAGCAGCCAGGCACAGACCACGTCACCGAGGACCATCAGCAGACGCGTGGTGTTGAGACCCACCTTGTAGATGTTGCCGATGTCGCCACCGTTGGACTCGTCGGCCGCCATCAGCGTGTTGATCATGTAGCCGACCAGCCCCTGGGCGTCCTGCAGCGCGGTGGCGAGCAGCTCGCGCTCGACCTTGAGCCGGCCGTTGCCCGTCTCGGCGTCGAGGAACGCCTGGATCTCGCCCGCGAGGTGACCCAGTGCCTGGGCCTGGTCCTTGACGATCTTGCGGAAGAAGAAGTCCTGGCCCTGGATCGCGGTGGTGCCCTCGTACAGCGTGTCGATCTTGGCGTCCCGGACGTACTGCTCGATCGGGTACTCCTGGAGGAACCCGGACCCGCCGAAGGTCTGCAGCGACTCGGTGCCCAGCAGCACCCACGAGCGCTCGGATCCGTAGCCCTTGACGATCGGCAGCAGCAGGTCGTTGACCCGCATGGCCAGGTCGTCGGTCTCGCCGTTGTGCTCGGCGATCTGGACCCGGTCCTGCCAGGAGGCGGTGTAGAGCACCAGGGCGCGCATCGCCTCGGCGAACGCCTTCTGCGTCATCAGCGAGCGCCGCACGTCGGGGTGGTGGGTGATCGTGACGCGCGGGGCGGCCTTGTCGGCCGACTGGGCCAGATCCGCGCCCTGCACGCGCTGCTTGGCGTACTCCAGGGCGTTGAGGTAGCCGGTGGAGAGCGTGGCGATGGCCTTGGTGCCGACCATCATCCGGGCGTTCTCGATGACCTGGAACATCTGCGCGATGCCGTTGTGCACCTCGCCGAGCAGCCAGCCCTGCGCCGGCTCGCCGCCGCCCACCTGCGGGTCGCCGAAGGTGACCTCGCAGGTGTTGGAGACCTTGATGCCCATCTTGTGCTCGACGTTCGTCACGTAGACACCGTTGCGCTCGCCCGTCAGCTCGCCGGTCTCGTGGTCGAAGTGGTGCTCGGGCACCAGGAAGAGCGAGAGGCCCTTGGTGCCGGGACCGCCGACACCCTCGACGCCCTGCGGGCGGGCGAGGACCAGGTGCATGACGTTCTCAGTCATGTCGTTGGTCGCGGAGGTGATGAACCGCTTGACGCCGGTGATGTTCCAGGACCCGTCGTCGTTCAGGGTGGCCTTCGTGCGGCCCGCGCCGACGTCGGAGCCGGCGTCCGGCTCGGTCAGCACCATCGTGCAGCCCCACTGCCGGTCGACCATGATCTGCGCGATGCGCTTGTCGCGGTCGGTGCCGTTGCGGTGCACCACGCCGGCGAAGGCCGGACCCGCGGCGTACATCCAGACCGGGGCGTTGGACCCCAGGACCAGCTCGCCGATGGCCCAGATCAGGCTCGAGGGGCCGGGCGTGCCGCCGAGCTCCTCGGAGATCTGCAGGCGCCAGTACTCCGCGTCCATCCAGGCCTGGTAGCTCTTCTGGAAGCTCTCCGGGATCGGGGCGGTGTGCGCGGCGGGGTCGAAGACCGGCGGGTTGCGGTCGGAGTCCTCGAAGGAGGCCGCCAGGTCCTCGCGGGCCAGGCGGTCGACCTCGGCCAGGATCGACCGCGCCGTCTCGCCGTCGATGGCCTCGAACGGTCCGGTGCCGAGCACCTCGTCGCGGCCGAGCACCTCGAAGAGGTTGAACTCGATGTCGCGCATGTTGGACTTGTAGTGGCTCACGGGATCCACCTTCTTCGCAGGGAGCGCACGCGGTGCGCAGCGCTCCGACAGTTACTTACTGGTCAGTAACTCTATTGTGCGTCGCTCCGGGCGCCAGTGCAAGGCGGCGGTCGCGGGCAGCGCACATGGAACACTCGGCGGCATGCGCGTCTCCGCGAAGTCCGACTACGCCTTGCGGGCGCTCATCGAGATCGCGCGCCGGGACGGCGACCGCCCGGTGCGGGCCGAGGAGATCAGCAACGAGCAGGACATCCCGCAGGGGTTCCTCCAGGCGATCCTGGGAGACCTGCGGCGTGCCGACATCCTGCGCTCGCACCGCGGGCAGGCCGGCGGGTGGGGCTTCGCCCGGCCGGCGACAGCGGTCACGGTCGCCGACGTCATCCGCGCCGTCGACGGCCCGCTGGTGTCGGTCTACGGTCAGCGACCGGAGGCCGTCACCTACAACGAGAGCGTCGGCCGGCTGCAGGACGTCTGGGTGGCGGCTCGCTCGTCGCTGCGCGAGGTCTTCGAGCAGGTCACGATCGACGCGCTGGCGAACGGCACGCTGCCGGCGGCGGTGACCGAGCGGACCGCCGACAGCGACGCATGGGAGCCGCACTGAGGCCGTGCCCTCCTCTCGGCGCTGCGAGGTGTGCTGGCCGTGGTCAGGCAGCACACTTCTCCCATGGCCGTAGAGCAGCCGCCGGGCACCCGTACCGCGCTCGAGGTGATGACCCCGCGCCCGGTCACGGCCGGTCCCGACGACCACCTCGCCCGGGTGCGCGACCTGCTGGCCCGGCACTCCTTCCGGCACCTCCCGGTGCTCGAGAACGGCTTCGTGGTCGGTGTCATCGACGACCGGCGCCTGCTGGCCGCCGTGAGCCCGCACCTCGGGACGCCGAGCGAGACGCCTCGCGATGTCGCCACGCTGCGCAAGCCCGTGCACCAGGTGATGGCCCGCCGGCCGGCCACCGCACGCGTCACCACCCGTGCCGTCGAGCTCGCCCGGATGCTGCGGGAGAGCGAGACCGGCTGCGTCCCGGTCGTCGACACCGGGCAGCTGCTCGTCGGCATCGTCACCGCCTCGGACCTGCTGCGGGTCGCCTATCCGATGCCGGAGCGCCGCCAGCCCGCCCCCGGCTAGGCCGTCACCGCGGGGCCGCGTCGCCGGTCCCGCGACCGGTCACCGGAGCTCGCGGGCGACCCACTCGACGAGGGGTCGCAGCGTGCGCCAGTCGTCGCGGACGCGGTCGAGCAGGTCGGGGGTGTGGATGGCCTCGTCGAAGCCGTAGGACCGTCCGAGCGTGAGCGACCGGTGCCGGAGCAGGTCGATGCGGGGATGGGAGGCGTCGTACCCGCGCGGGGCCGTGCGCAGCGTCTCGCCACCGCGCTCGAAGCCGGCCGCCTGCAGCTGCGCGAGCAGCTGCTCCAGCTCGGCGCCGCGCCGCTCGTCGGTGAAGCCGGTGCGGATCCGAGCGAGGTCGGCCGGCTCCGCGTGGTAGAAACCGGCGCCCACCCGGAAGCCCGGCGCCGCGATCTCGACGTACCAGCCGGTGGCCGGCGCCGCCGCGACGAAGGCACCCTGGTGGTCCTTGTAGGGCGTCTTGTCGCGTGCGAAGCGCACGTCGCGATAGGGCCGGAACACCTTCGCCGCGCCGAACTCGGCAGCCAGCGCGCCGGTCAGCGCGACCATCGGCGCGCGCACCGAGGCCGCGTAGATCCCCTTGTGCGCCTCCCAGAACGACTTGGTGTTGTCGAGCTCGAGGTCGTCGTAGAAGTCGAAGGCAGCGACCGGGAAGCCGGTGAAGTCGTCCACGCTGCCACCGTAGGCGGCGCGTGCGCAGCGTGGCGCTCCACCTCGTGCGGCCTCAGGCCTGGATGGAGCGGATGACGAGACTCGAACTCGCGACATCGACGGTGGGGCGCAGCGTCGCGCTCTACCGCGGGCGGCCTCAGGCATGGATGGAGCGGATGACGAGACTCGAACTCGCGACATCGACCTTGGGAAGGTCGCGCTCTACCAACTGAGCTACATCCGCGTGCGGGGCCGGGGCTCCGACGAGGAGTGATCGTAGCCCACCTGGGTGTCGCACCGTTGGCCGCGGTTGGCACACTGGACGTCGTCCCCGCGGCCCTGCGACGCCGTTCGGTGTCCGGCTGCGGCCTCTCGACGACGAAAAGAGTCCCCCTGTGAAGCTCCGCCCCGCCCTGCGCGCGATCGCGCCGCTCGCCTCCCTGGCCACCGTGGGGATGGTCCTCGCCGGTTGCGGCGACTCCTCGCCCTCCTCGGGCGCCGGCGGCTCCGCGAGCCCGTCGGCGTCGTCCTCGCCGTCCTCCACCGCCACCCCGGCGGCACTGAGCTGCAGCGACATCCACTCCGGCGCGACGAGCGACTCGGTCAAGGTCAGCGGGGCGTTCGGCAAGGCACAGAAGGCCGACATCCCCTCCGGTCTGAAGGCCACCGACACCGAGCGCACGATCCTGACCAAGGGCGACGGCGCGACGGCCACCAAGGGCGAGCAGGTCGACACCCTGGTCAGCGTCTACCTCGGCTCCGGCAAGCAGCTGGGCAGCCAGCCGCTCGTCGTGACGGTGGGGGATGCGAACCTTCCCGAGCTGTTCACCGGTGGCGCGTCCTGCCTGCCGCTGGGCACCCGGTCCGTCGCCACCGCACCGGCCAAGGACGTCTACGGACCGAGCGGCAACCCCCAGGCCGGCATCGCGCCGACCGACTCCATCGTGGTCGTCAGCGACCTGATCTCGATCAAGAAGCAGGTCAAGCCGGCAGCCTGGACGAAGAACCAGGCGAAGGTGACCTTCGACAGCAAGGGCAAGCCCACGGTGAAGCTGCCCAAGACGCCGCCGCCCTCCCAGCTCGAGCTCCAGGTGCTCAAGAAGGGCACCGGCGACACCGTGCAGGCGGGCGACTCGGTGACCCTGGACTACCAGGGCACCAGCTGGAAGACCGGCAAGATCTTCGACCAGAGCTACGGCAAGCAGCCCGCGACGTTCAAGACCACCGATGTCGTCGAGGGCTTCGGCGCCGCGCTGGTGGGCCAGAGGGTCGGGACCCGGCTGATCGTGTCGATCCCGCCGAAGTACGCCTACGGACCGAAGGGCTCCGGCCAGCAGCTCTCCGGCCAGACGCTGGTCTTCGTCATCGACATCAAGGCCGTCCAGCACAGCTGAGCACGTGGTCGAGTGCCGAGCGCTGCGGGGGACACCGCCGCCTCGGCACTCGACCCGGCTACACCGGCGCGAGCTCGGGACGCTTGGGGCTGATGCTGTCGCCGGAGGAGCGGCCGGTGAGGCGACGCTGCACCCACGGCACCAGGAACTCCCGCGTCCAGCGGGCGTCCTCGGCGAGCTGCTCCCGCCGGCTGCGTACGACGACCCGCACCGGCAGCGCCTCGAGCGGGTGCGGCACGCCCAGTGCGTCGAGCACCGCCATCGCGATCTGCTGGTGACCGGCGGGATTGAGGTGCATCCGGTCGGCGTCCATCACGGTGGCCACGTCGACGTCGCGCATCCGCCACATGTCGACGAGCGCGGCACCGTGCCGGTCCGCGATCTCACGCGCCCACTCGTTGAAGACCGCCATCCGGCCGCGCACCGGCCCGTAGATCCCGGAGCCGCCGGGGTCGAAGATGGTGAACAGGACGACCTGGGCCCCGGCGTCCGCGAGGCGTCCGACCGCGGCGTCGTAGGCGGCGGCCATCGCGTCGAGGTCGACCCGCGGCCGCAGCACGTCGTTGGCGCCGGCGTGGATGGTGATCAGGTCCGGTCGCAGCGCCAGGGCCGGCTCCAGCTGCTCGTCGAGGATCGGCTGCAGCTTGCGTCCCCGGATCGCCAGGTTGGCGTAGCCGAAGTCGCCCCCGTCCCGGGCGGCCTGGGCCGCGAGCACCTCCGCGACGCGGTCGGCCCAGCCGCGCAGCCCGTTCGGGCGCGCGGGGTCGGGGTCGCCGACGCCCTCGGTGAAGGAGTCGCCCAGGGCGACGTAGCGACGGTACGACGGTGCTGGGGGCGTGCTCACGGCCCTCATTGTGGCCGGGCGGACCGGGTCGTCGGCCGCCTGGGGGGTACGCATCACCGATGAGGTGGCCACTCACCGAGGTGCTGACCGGCCGACGCACGGAGCCCGACGACACCGATGACGCAGGCGACGCAGGGACCCTCGATGCCGAGGCCCCGCCCGCCTGCGGGTGCCATCCCGCCTACCACGAGCTCGGCGTGCACGCGCCCGGCTGGCGGCCCGGCGACGTCACCGGCCGCTCCCGGTAGGTTGGCCCCGTGCTGCTGAGCGACCGCGACATCCTCGCCGAGATCCGTGCCGGCCGCGTCACCCTCGACCCCTGGGACGAGCAGATGCTGCAGCCCTCGTCGATCGACGTGCGGCTCGACCGTTACTTCCGGGTCTTCGAGAACCACAAGTACCCCCACATCGACCCCGCGGCCGACCAGTCGGACCTGACCCGCGAGGTCGAGCCCGAGGGCGATGAGCCCTTCATCCTGCACCCCGGCGAGTTCGTGCTCGGCTCGACGTACGAGGTCGTCACGCTGCCCGACGATGTCGCTGCCCGGGTGGAGGGCAAGTCCTCCCTCGGCCGGCTCGGACTGCTCACCCACGCCACCGCGGGCTTCGTCGACCCGGGCTTCTCCGGGCACGTGACCCTGGAGCTGGCCAACGTGGCGACGCTGCCGATCAAGCTCTACCCCGGCATGAAGATCGGCCAGTTCTGCTTCTTCCGGCTGACGTCGTCCTCGGACCACCCCTACGGCTCGCAGAAGTACGGCTCGCGGTACCAGGGCCAGCGCGGTCCGACGCCGTCGAAGTCCTACGCGAACTTCCACCGCACCCGGATCTGAGGCGCTAGGTCGGCGCCGCCGCGCCACGACGAAGGGGCCGCCCCGATCGGGACGACCCCTCCGCGGGAGCGATGCCGGCTCAGAAGGCGCCGGTGCCGTTCGGCGTGCCGAGCCCGGTCGGCCCGTCCCAGCCACTGCGGGCGTTGCACCACTGGGTGGTGGGGCAGCTGCCGTTGCTGCCGCCGGTCACGTCGAACAGCGACCCCGGGTGCGCGTAGGGGAGCGCGTTGGCCTCACCGGCGGTGTTGCCGGAGAGCGCGTAGACCGAGGCGATGATGGGCGAGGCCTCGCTGGTGCCGCCGACCTGCGCCCAGGTGGACCGGGTGCGCGAGGTCGGGTAGTAGACCGCCATGCCGCCCTGGTTGGGGTCGGCCGCGGCGGCGACGTCGGCCATCGCCCGGTTAGCGCACCCGGTGTCGAAGGTGGACGCTGCCGTCAACGGGGCGTTCACCGTCGAGCAGCCGCTGCCGGCACCCGACCACGCCGACTCGGTCCACCCGCGCGTGTTGCCGGCCGGTGCGAGCGTCGTCCCGCCGACCGCGGTGACGTACGACGACGACGCGGGGTAGCTGCCACCCTGGTAGCCGTTGTCGCCGGTGGACGCGGTGACGGCGATCCCGGGGTGGTCGTAGTAGGCCCGGTAGGAGGCGTCGGAGAGGTCGCCGCCGCCGTAGCTGTTGGAGATCGCGACGACGCCGGGCTGCTTGGCGGCGGTCTGCACGGCCGTGCCCAGGTCGGTCAGCGAGGCGGAGGAGGCCTGGACGACGACGATCTTGCAGTCGGGGCAGATGGCCGAGACGGCGTCGACGTCGAGCGCCTGCTCGCCGTCCCATCCGACGTCGGTGCGGGGTGCGCTGGTGCCACCGGTCTGGTTGATCACGCGCAGGCAGCCGTTGGCCCGGGTGCAGGCCGACAGGCCGAAGTAGGAGCGGTAGGTGCCCAGGTCGCTCTCCAGGCTGGGGTAGCCGTAGGCGTCGACGATCGCGACGGTCCGCCCGCCGGAGCTGGTGCCGTCGAGGGCGTAGGCGTCGCGCAGTTGGGCCGGGGTGAGGGCGCTCGCCGGCGGCGTCGTCGTCCGGGCCACGACGCCCTTGGCGTCGACCAGCACCTCCGCGTCACAGCGAGCGAGGACGGCGTGGCCGGTCGCCGCGCAGACGTGTTGGGCATGACGACCGTGCGGTCCGGCGGGGGTGGCCTGAGCCGGCGCGATCGTCGCCGCGACGGGAGCGGCTGCGATCAGCAGTCCGGCCAGGGCGGCACGCAGTTGCTTGGACAAGGTGCTCTCCTACGGGGTCCGCCGTCCGGCACGGTGCCGGGCGGCGTGAACACGGTGCACCCCGGTGGGCCCGCCGCACACCGAGTCTGCGCCGCATCTTTCTGCGCCGCAGGAATCTGCAAGATCCGCCCTCGCGCGCTCGCGTGGCGTCAGCTCCGGCGGACCACCCGCCAGGCCCGTGTGGCGGTGTCGGGACGCATCCGCGCCGTGCCGAGGTAGCGCACCCGGACCACGAAGCGGCCCACGTGGTGGCGTGCGGGCAGGCGCACCGTCGCGCGACCGTCGTGCAGCCGGACGGTGCGAACCCGGTGGTGCCCGAGGAGCACCTCCACCCGGCCACCGACGGTGCCGCCCGCGGCCGAGGTGACCGCAAGGGTCACGCGGTTGGCACGGCCCACCGGCGTGCGTCGGTGGGCCAGTCTGGCGCGCACGGTCGTGGCGATGCGGGTGCGCTGCGGCGCGGCCGCATCCTGCTGGCCGCCCGTCTCCTCGGGGAGGGCCGAGCCGGTCCCCGGGCCGGTCCCCGGGCCCGTTCCCGGAGCCGGCCCGAGTGCGGGCAGCGTGACCTCGGAGGGGTACTGGGCGGAGTCGTGCAGGGTCAGCACGCTCACCGTGCTCGCGGCATCGGTCAGCGGCGGCAGCAGATGGGGCACGTCGTAGGCCTGGACCGCGATGCGCAAGCGGTGACCGGGCTGGATCGCGGCGCCGGTGGGGAAGATCTCGACGTCGACGGGCACGACGCCGACCGCCGGGGACCGGGAGGCCTTCGTGAACGGGTGGTAGGGCTGCACCAGCTGATGGTCGAGGTAGCGGGAGCGAGCGGTGTCGAGGGACCGGAAGGAGATCACCTGCCAGCCGGCGGTGAGCCGGCTGACGGTGCCGTCGGGCGCCTCGTCCTCGACAGCCACCGAGAGCATCCCGTCGCCGCTGGTGCTCGAGACGTAGAGGTGGGCGTTGATCGGTCCCTGGAAGGCGACCGGCTGGGTGACCGGGTCGGTGCTGAAGACGACGCCGGTGCGGTCGTTGGGCGCGTTGTCGCTCAGGCACGGGTTGTCCAGGGGCAGCTGGCTCGGGATGCCGGCGGTCCACTGGTCCACCGAGCGGGTGCACAGCCCCGCGACCGGGACGGGATAGATGTCGGAGGTGCCCGCGGTGACGGAGCCGGTGGTGAGGCTGCCGGCGGTGCTTCCGGTCGTCGAGCTGCCGGAGAGCCGGTAGCTGACGGCGTGCCGGTCGGAGCCGACCCAGTCGCTGCTGTGCCTCCAGGCGCCGGTGCCCTGCTCGTAGTAGGTCAGGGGCGCGATGTCGGAGTCGAGCGCCGGGTCGGGCATGCCCTTGACGTAGTGGTCGAACCAGCGCAGCTGCAGCTCCTCGAGGGTGCCGTAGCCCGCCTGGTCGAGGCCGGTGCCACCCGAGGCCTGCAGGTGGTTCCAGGGGCCGATGACGAGCTTGGTCGGCACGTGCCGGTCGCGCAGGTTCTCGAAGAGCAGCGGGGTGCCGCGCTGGAAGAGGTCGTACTCGCCGCTGACCAGGAACGTCGGGACGTCCACCTTGTCGATCACGTTGATCGGGGAGCGCTGGGCGTAGAAGTCCCCGTCGTAGGCCGGCTCCTGGCCGAGCACCGCGTTGGTCAGCAGCGGCCCGGTGAAGGTGAGCGCGGCGGCGACGTGGTCGGCCAGCGACTGCAGGTAGATGCTCATGCTGTCGGCGCTGGGGGTGCTCGGCGGGATCAGCCCGGTGGCGGTCACCAGGCCGAGCCACGCGGGGATGAAGCTGACGTCGAGCTGGCCACCGGAGGCGACGACGTCGCGGTAGACGTCGCCGGCGGGCACCTGTGGGAACAGCGCCTTGAGGCCGTCGGGGTGCCCCGCCGCGGCGAAGATCTGGTTGATGCCCATGTACGACGGACCGCGCATCGCGGTGTCGCCGTTGCTCCACGGCTGTTCGTGCGCCCACTGCAGGACCTCCGTGGAGTCCTGGTCCTCGCGCGTGCAGAACGCACACCACTGGCCGGCGGAGTCGCCGGTACCGCGGGCGTCGACGGTCAGCTGTGCGTAGCCGCGCTTGACCAGGTAGTCCTGTGCGCCGCCGGCGAGCGCGCTGCCCGCCGTGGCCGACTTGTTGTAGGCGGTGATCGTCACCACGACCGGCAGCGGGGTCGACACCGGGGTCGTCCCGTCGACCGAGGGCCGCATCAGGTCGCCCCGCAGCACCGTGCCGTCGCTCATCGTGATCGGCAGGTCGGTCGTGGTCACCGTCGCCGGGTAGTCCTCCCCGCGCGGCTTCCAGCCGGAGGCCGGAGCGGGCGCAGCCGCAGGAGCCGCGGCAGTGGCCGCTCGCGGGACAGCGGTCGGGGCGGCCTGGGCGGGCATCGCGCCGAGGCCGGCGAGGGGAGCAGCGAGGACGGCCAGCCCGAGAGTGGGGACGGCGAGACGGCGGACGAACGAGCGCAACGGGGCCTCCTGGGGTTCGAGGAGTCCAACGAGGCGCCGCCGGTCCGGTTACTGACCCGTAACCGGTCGGGGGCGGAGACGCCGCGTGGGACACCCGACACCGCGTACGTCGTACGTCGTACGTCGTGCCGCGGCGTCCCACGCCGTGAGCGACCTCAGAGGTCGAAGAGCGACCCCGCCGTGCCGATGTCCGCGTCGGTCTTCGGCTGGTGGGCCTCGCCCAACGAGGCCGGTGCGGCCCGGTCCCCGTCCGCCGCGGGCTGCTCAGCCTCCGCCGGTGCCTCCGCGTTGGCCTCGGCGTCGTCGCCCGCGTCGGTGTGCTCCTGCGGCTCGGTCGCCTCGGCCTGTCCCGAGTGCTCGGCCTTGATGTCCTTCAAGGACCGGATCGGCGTCTCGGCGGCGTCGGCGCCGGTCTTGGTCTCTGCCTCTGCCTCGGCAGGCTCGGGCTGGTCGGACTGGTCGGCCTCTTCCTTCTCCGGCTCGACCGCCTCGGACTCTGCTGCCACCGGCTCGGGTGTCCTCGACGGGGCAGGCTGCTCGGGGGCTGCGATGTCGAAGAGCGAGCCGCTCCCGATGTCCGCGGCGGGCTTCTCCGCGGTCGGCTTCTCCGCGGCGGGCTTCTCCGCAGCCGGCTCCTCGGGCTCCGCCTGCTCGGCGGCGGCCCTCTCGGGCTGCGCCGCCGTCGGAGCAGGCTGCGCCGGCTCGGGGGCTGCGATGTCGAACAGCGACCCGCCACCGATCTCGCCGGAGGGCGCGGGGGCCGAGGCGGTGGCCGGGGTGGTGGCCTCCGACGCGGCGGGCTCGTCCTGCTCCGGCTCGGCCTGCTTCTGCTCCGTCTGGGCGGGCTGCTCGGACGGCTCGGGCGCTGCGATGTCGAACAGCGACCCGCCGCCGGAGGAGGCGGCCGGCTTGGCGGGCTCGGCCTTCGCGGGCTCGGCCTGCGTGGAGTCGGCCTGCGTGGAGTCGGCCTCCTCGGACGCAGCCTTCGGGGCGGTCGGCTCGGAGGAGCCGCCGCCGAGGTCGAACAGCGAGCCGCCGACCTCGGGCGGGTCCGTCGGGTCCTGCGGCGCCTCCGTCGCGGGGGCGTCGAAGAGCGAGCCGCCCGTGTGCGCCTTCGCGTCGGCGCCGACGTCCTCGGTCCTCGTCACCGTGTCGGCGCTCTGCGTGACGTCTCCGGCCTCGGGCTCGTCCTGGGTGGCGACGGACGCGGCCGCCGTACCGGATGCTGCCTCGCCCGCCTTCGCGGCGGCACCGGCCGGGACCTTCGCCTTCGTCGGCGGCTCGCCCTTGACCGAGGCCAGCAGGAGCTGGGCGACGTCGAGGATCTCGACCTCCTCGCGGGCGTTGCCGTCCTGCTGCTCGGCGACCAGGCCGTCGGAGAGCATCACCCGGCAGAACGGGCAGCCGACCGCGATCTGGTCGGCGCCGGTGGCGACGGCCTCCTTGGTGCGGTTGCGGTTGATCCGCTCGCCGATCTTCTCCTCCATCCACATCCGGGCGCCGCCGGCGCCGCAGCAGAAGGACCGCTCGGAGTTGCGGGGCATCTCGGTGAAGTCCGCGTCGGGGATGATCTCCAGCAGCTCGCGCGGCGGTGAGTACACCTGGTTGTGCCGACCGAGGTAGCACGGGTCGTGGTAAGTGACAAGTCGCTTCGCGCCTTGGCCCGACACCGGGGGCTGCGCCCCCGGACCCCCGACAGTGGTTGCGGCAACCGGAGTGAGCTTCTTCTCCCGCACCAGCCGGTTGAGCAGCTGGGTGTGGTGGACGACCTCGAGCTCGACGCCGAACTGGGAGTACTCGTTCTTCAGAGTGTTGAAGCAGTGCGCGCAGGTGGCGACGACCTTCTTGGCCTTCGTCTCCTTGAACGTCTCGGCGTTCTGCGAGGCCAGGCCCTGGAAGACGAACTCGTTGCCGGCCCGCCGCGCCGGGTCACCGGTGCAGGTCTCGCCGTTGCCGAGCACCGCGAAGTCGACGCCGGCCATGTTGAGCAGCTCGGCCACGGCGCGCGTCGTCTTCTTCGCCCGGTCCTCGTACGCCCCCGCGCAGCCGACCCAGAACAGCCAGTCGACGTCGGCGAGGTCCTCGACATCCTCTCCGACGACCTTCACCGGGAAGTCGAGGCCCTGGGCCCACTCGAGGCGGCCGTTGGGGTTCATGTTCCAGGGGTTGCCCTTGCTCTCCATGCCCTTGAACAGGCCGTTGAGCTCGGAGGGGAAGTTGGACTCGACCAGCACCTGGTAGCGGCGCATGTCGACGATGTGGTCGACGTGCTCGATGTCGACCGGGCACTGCTGGACGCAGGCGCCGCAGGTGGTGCAGGACCAGAGCACGTCGTCGTCGATGACCGCGCTGCCGGCGACGGGGTCCGGTCCCCAGGCGAAGCCCTCGGTGGACCCGACCAGCGGCCGCTCGGCCTCGGTGAGCACGGCCTGCGGGAGGCTCGCGCGCTCGTCCTCGGAGGCCTGCAGGTAGGGCGCCTTCATGTGCGCGTGGTTGCGCAGGTTGAGCATCACCATCTTCGGCGACAATGGCTTGTCGGTGTTCCACGCCGGGCACTGCGACTGGCAGCGGCCGCACTCGGTGCAGGTCGTGAAGTCGAGGATGCCCTTCCAGGCGAAGTCCTCGATGCTGCCGACGCCCAGCTTGGTGTCCTCGTCGATCTCCTCGAGGTCCTCGAGGTTGATCACCTCGCCGTTGGCGGTCATCGGCTTCAGCGCGCCGAGCGCCGTACGGCCGTCGGGCTCACGGCGGAACCAGATGTTGAAGAACGCGAGGAACCGGTGCCAGGCCACACCCATGGTGGGCTGGAGCGAGATCGTGATCATCCAGACGAACGAGATGACGATCTTGATCATCGCGACGACGTAGATGACGTTCGCCAAGGTGGCCGCGGACCAGCCGTCCATCAGCTGGCCGACGGCGATGGAGAACGGGTAGTGGAACGCGCTGGCGATGTCGGCGTGGCCGGTCACCTTGGCCTGGGCGAACTCCGCGCCACGCAGCAGCACGATGCACAGGCCCACCCCGAGGATCACCAGCTCGACGAAGTAGCCCTGCCACATGGTCGAGCCGAAGAAGCGGCCCTTGACGCCGCGGGTGCGCTCCTTCGGACGAGTGGCGCGGTAGCCGATGAAGGCGACGATCGCGACCAGCATCACCAGCGTGAAGAGCTCGCTGACCCATTCGAAGAGGAACCAGTCGCCCAGGAACGGGATCGCGAAGTGGGAGTCGAAGAGCTGCCCGAACGCGGTGACGAGGGTGAAGAAGAGCAGCCCGAACCCGATGAAGACGAACCAGTGGCCGGCGCCCATCCAGGTCCACTGCAGCATCCGGGTGTGACCCAGCGACTCCTTGAGCATGGTCGCGGTCCGCTGTCCGGGCCGGTCGGTGCGGTGGGTCGCCTGGCCGGTGCGGAGGACGCCGAGGATCTGGCGGATGGCCTTCACGAAGAGGGCGATGCCGACCACGGCGATGACCAGCGAGACGACCTGGGCGAAGTGCTGAAGCATGGGTGCTCCTCGTCGAGGGGTGACGCCTGAGCCTAGTGGCCACCGCACCGGGTGGGCGCGGGGGCAGCACGGGGACGTCGGTCAGGCTACCCCGGAGTAACTTGAAAGCCCGCGTCGCGCTCGTCACATCCGCTGCGAGCGGGGGAGGTCACGGGGCTCCGCGGATGCGCCGTCCGAGCAGCGCAGCGGTGTCCACGACCTCCCGGACCGCGGCTGCGACGTCGGCCCCCTCGGCCGTCGGCCAGGTCACCGCGACAGCGGCGACCGGCTGCGCGTTGTGGTCGAGCACCGCTGCGGCGACCGAGGCGAACCCGGGGCTCACCTCGCCGTCCTCCTCGGCATGGCCCCGCTGCCGGGTGTCGGCCAGCAGGGCGCGCAGGGCGCTCGGCGTGGCCGGCCCGCGGTCGTGACGCCGGACGAAGGCCGAGCGGTCGGGGAACAGTGCCCGCACCTGGGGGGCCGGGAGCGCCGCGAGCAGGGCCCGGCCGCTCGCCGTCAGGTGTGCGGGCAGGCGGACACCGACGTCGGTCACCAGGGGCGGCCGGCCGGGAGCCCGCTCCTCGAGGACGTAGAGGACGTCGCGACCGTGTGGGACGGCCAGGTGCGCCGACTGCCCCAGCCGGTCGACGAGCCGGCTCAGCGGACGACGGGCGATGCGCTGCAGCGGCGCCTGCCGGGCATAGCCGCTGCCGACCTCGAAGGCGGCGACGCCCAGCCCGTAGCAGCGGTCGTCGGCCAGGTGCGTGACGAAGCCTTCCTCGATCATCGCGGTGAGCAGGTGGTACGCCGTGCTCCGTGGCAGACCGACCGCCCGGACGATCCGGTCCAGGGGGACCGGGTCGGGCTGGGAGGCGAGGTACTTCAGCACCTGCAACGCCCGCGTCGCGGCCGGCACCTGCCCCATGCGGGGCAACCTACCGCCGCGCCCGGGCAGGGGCGCTCCTCCGGTGGGTCTCGCGAGGCCCTGCAGGGTGCCTACTGCCGGGGAGCCGCCGCGCCGCCCGACGGCAGGGTGCCGAGGCTGCTCAGATCGCTCAGATCGCTCAGCGTGCTCAGGGAGCTCACGCCGTCGAGGGTGCCGGGGTCGCTGAGGCTGCCCAAGGTGCTCGGGGTGAGCGGGGGGAGGGGATCGGCGCCGGTCGGGGCGCCCGGCGTGCTCGGGACGGCCGTGGCCGGCGCACCGGTCGCGCCGGCTGTGCTCGGGCCGGGCGCACTCCATTCGGCCGCGCTCGGACCGGTCGCGTTCGAGCCGGTCGCGTTCGAGCCGGTCGCGTGCGGGGCGGGTGCGTTCGGAGTGCGGGGGCCCTCGAAGTAGCGCTGCAACGTCGCTGCGTCCCGGAACCCGGGGCAGACCAGGTCGTGGTCGCGCCGGTCGTTCCACCATTGGGCGAGCACGGCCGGCCCGCCCTGGATGGAGGCGTCGCGCTCGTGGCAGCGGCCCAGGGCGGCGCGGGGGCTGTCGGGACCGGCGGTGCGCCATTCGGGGGCACCGAAGCGGAGGCCGCCGACGATCTCGTGCCATGTGGAGGCGGTGGAGTAGAAGCCGACGCGCTGTCCGCGGCTGCGGTAGCCGTTCACCAGGCCGCGGACGACCGCGGCGTTGAGCGCCGCGCGTCCGCGCCAGGGGTGGCTCGAGGACTGCTCGAGGTCGATCCACAGCACGGGCGAGTGCAGTCCGGCGCCGTGCATCCGGCGCAGGTTCGTCACCGCCTGCTGGTAGCCGACGTTGCGCAGCCGGCCGGCCAGGCGGTGCCGCGCGAACGGGCCGTGCGCGCCGAAGCGGGCGAGCTCACGGCGGTTGGGGTAGCTCACCACCGCGTAGGTCGCGACGTGGCGACGGTTGCGGTGCACCCATGCGGCCTGACGCGACAGGCAGTGGTTGGGCGAGAACGCCGGTCCGTCGGTGAGCCCCACGACGACGAAGCGGGCCGCCGCGAGCGGCATCGGCAGGCCGCCCGGACACTGCGGCCAGCTGATGTCGGTGCCCAGGTCACCCATCGCGGGCCTCATCCCGAGGGCGCGGCGGATGCCGAGGACCCGCTGCAGGCGGCTGGGCCGCCTGGCCGTCGCGGCGTGCGGGAGCACGGCGTCGGGCAGGGTCGGGGCCCGTCGTACGCGCAGGGTGACCGGCGTCCGGCGGACCGCCCGGGCCGGGTGCCGTGCTGTGTGCCGGCCTGTGTGCCGGCCTGTGTGTCGGCCCGCGTGCCGGTGCGTGCTGTGCGTGCGGTGGTGGTGCTGGTGGCGCCGGTGCCGCTGCTGTCGAGCGGTGTGGCGGGCTCGGTGCCCGGCTCCGTGCCGGCTTCGGTGCCGGCTTCGGTGCCCGCTTCGGTGCCCGGCCCGATGCCGGTGCCGAGAGGAGCGGTGCGCGGCAGGGCGTGCGGCGCCGCGGGAGGGCCGTTCGGCCACCGCGGGCTGGACGGGCGCGACGGAGCGCGTCACCCCCGGGCCCGGGCGGACGGTCACCGCGACGTGCTGGGAGGTCCCCACCACCTGCGGGACCGCCTCGGGAGCGGGTGCTCCGCCGAGCGAGGTCACGAAGGCCCCGAGAGCCGTCGTGGCCGCTGCCACGGCCGTGACGAGCCAGTTCTCCATGCAGGCCCTCCCGATGAGGAGCGCGCGTGGCGGCGCTCCTCGACTGCCGGCCCGTCGCCCCCCGGCGGCACGGACCGAGAGGACGGTAGGTCGCGCTTCTCGCTGGTGTCCGCGGAACGGAGGAAGCGGACATTCGGCGGTCTAGACGACGTCACGCGCCGCTCGCAGGCGCGTCAGCGGTGAGTGGCGGCGTCGCGGCGGGGCACGAGCGGCAGCGCGGCGAGCGGGAACAGCGCAGCGACCGCGAAGGCGGTCGGGTAGCCCCAGCCCGCGATGGCGAGGCCCGCGAGCGGCGGCACCGCGGAGGCGGTGAGGAACTGCGCGGTGTTCTGGACTCCCAGCGCCCGGCCGGACCAGGAGGGGCCGGCGTGCTCGGCCACGGCGGTGAACGCCAGCCCGTTGTCGGCCACGGTCACCACCGTCGCGACGACGAGCAGGACGACCGACGCCGACCAGCCCAGCGCCGCGGTCAGGCCCAGCGCCGCCATCGTCACCAGCGCAGCGACGGTGACCCAGCGCAGCGGTCGCATCCGGGAGCCGACCGCGTCGGAGAGCTGGCCGACACCGATGCGTCCCAGGGCACCGAGCAGCTGCGCCGCCGCGACCAGGGCGCCCGCCGCGCCCGCGGACCAGCCACGCGCGTCGGTGAGCCAGACCAGGGCGAAGGTCCACACCACGAACTGCGGTACGACGAGCAGGACGGACACGCCGTGCACCCGGGGGAGGAAGGTGTCGCCCCGGTAGGGGTGGGCGGCGCCGGCCGCGGTGCGAGGGGCCCGCGGCGGGTCGATCACCACGACGGCCACCAGCACACCCGCCAGCGCGGCGATCGCAGCCGGGAACCACAACGCGGCCCCGACGCCGTGGTGTGCGGCGACGACCGCGACGGTGACCGCCGCGAGCCCGACGCCGACGGGTTGGGCCATCTGCCGGACCCCCATCGCCAGCCCGCGGCGATGGGGCGGGAACCAGCCGACGACCACCCGTCCGCTCGCGACGTTGCTGCTGGCGGCCGACGCCCCGGCCAGGGCGAGCAGCAGGACCAGCACGGGGATCGAGCCGCCCTCCGACGCGACGAGCGCGGCCAGCGCCCCGAAGAGCGTCGTACCGGCCAGGCCGAGCAGCAGCGCCGGACGCTCCCCGTGCCGGTCGACGAAGACGCCCCATCCGATCAGGGCGAGCATCACCCCCACGGTCGGCGCCGCGGCGACGACACCCGCGACGGCCAGGGACAGGTGGCGCTGGCCGTGGAGCGCGGGGATCAGGAAGGCCGGGCCGTGCGCCGTCACCGCCGAGGCCGCCTGGGCGGCGAAGCTGGCACCGAGGATCCCCCAGCGGCGACCCGTGCCGACGGCGCCGGCCTGCTGCTCGACGACCGCCACGCGGCGACGGTACGCCGGGCGCCCGGGGGCGGAGGCGTGGTCTCACCCTGCGAGGACGCGGTGGAGCGCCGGTCGAGTCTCGGATGTGAGACAGAGCCCGTCCCGCGGGCCTGGCGACGCGCGCGTCCCGGGGCTGCAATGGAGCCATGCCCATCGAGGTCTCCACCGGCCCGCTGTCCTTCGCCGACGTCGTCGCCGTGGCGCGCGAGGGGGACGGTGTCCGGCTCGCCGCCTCCGCGCTCGAGGCCATCGACGCCGGGCGCGCGGTCGTCGAGGAGCTGTCTGCGGCGCCGACCCCGGCGTACGGGATCTCGACCGGCTTCGGCGCTCTGGCGACCCGGCACATCCCGACCGGGATGCGGGCCCAGCTGCAGCGCTCGCTGGTCCGCTCGCACGCGGCCGGCTCCGGAACCGAGGTGGAGCGCGAGGTGGTGCGTGCGCTCATGCTGCTGCGTCTCTCGACGCTGGCCACCGGCCACACCGGGGTGCGGCGGGGGACCGCCGAGGCGTACGCGGCGATGCTCACCGCGGGCATCACGCCGGTGGTCCGCGAGTACGGCTCGCTGGGCTGCTCCGGGGACCTCGCGCCGCTGGCCCACTGTGCCCTGGCGCTGATGGGCGAGGGCGAGGTCCGTGACGCCGACGGCGAGCTGGTGCCGGCTGCCGCCGCCCTCGCGGCCGCCGGTCTGGAGCCGGTCGAGCTGGTCGCCAAGGAGGGACTGGCGCTGATCAACGGCACCGACGGCATGCTGGGGATGCTCGTGCTGGCCCTGACCGACCTGGGCCTCCTGCTCCGGGTCCCCGACATCGCCGCCGCGATGTCGGTCGAGGCGCAGCTCGCCACCGACCGGGTCTTCGCCGCCGACCTCCAGGCACTGCGTCCGCATCCCGGCCAGGCCGACGCGGCGGCCAACCTGCGCCGGGTGCTCGCCGACTCCGGCGTGGTGGCCTCGCACCGCGGACCGGACTGCAACCGCGTCCAGGACGCCTACTCGCTGCGGTGCTCCCCGCAGGTCCACGGCGCGGCCCGGGACACGCTGGCGCACTGCCGTCTCGTGGCGGAGCGGGAGCTCGCCGCGGCGATCGACAACCCCGTCGTGGTCGACGGGCGGGTGGAGTCCAACGGCAACTTCCACGGAGCGCCGGTGGCCTTCGTGCTCGACTTCGCCGCGATCGCCGCCGCCGACGTCGCCTCGATCAGCGAACGCCGCACCGACCGGTTCCTCGACAAGGCCCGCAGCCAGGGGCTGCCGCCGTTCCTGGCCGACGATCCCGGCGTCGACAGCGGCCACATGATCGCGCAGTACACCCAGGCCGGGATCGTCTCGGAGATGAAGCGGCTGGCCGCGCCCGCCTCGGTCGACTCCATCCCCTCCAGCGCGATGCAGGAGGACCACGTGTCGATGGGCTGGGCCGGCGCCCGCAAGCTGCGCCGCGCCGTCGACGGGCTCACCCGGGTGCTGGCCGTCGAGGTGCTCACCGCCGCCCGCGCCCTCGACCTGCGCGCGCCGCTCGAGCCGTCCCCCGCCACCGCCGCCGTCGTCGCGCTGCTGCGCGGCTCCGGCGTCGACGGTCCGGGCCCGGACCGCCACCTCTCCCCGGAGATCGAGACCACCGTCGAGCTGGTCCGCTCCGGAGCCGTCGTCCACGCCGTCGAAGCCGTGATCGGAGACCTCGCATGACCGCCAACCCCCGCCTGCCCATCGCCGCACCGCGCGGCACCGCGCTGACCGCCCGCTCCTGGCAGACCGAGGCACCGCTGCGGATGCTGATGAACAACCTCGACCCCGAGGTCGCCGAGAACCCCGCCGAGCTCGTCGTCTACGGCGGGACGGGCAAGGCCGCCCGCAGCTGGGCGGCGTACGACGCGCTCGTCGCGACGCTGTCGACGCTGGCCGACGACGAGACGATGCTCGTCCAGTCGGGCAAGCCGGTCGGGGTGATGCGCACCCACCCGTGGGCGCCGCGGGTGCTGATCGCCAACTCCAACCTGGTCGGCGACTGGGCGAACTGGGAGGAGTTCCGTCGTCTGGAGGAGCTCGGCCTGACGATGTACGGCCAGATGACCGCCGGATCGTGGATCTACATCGGCACCCAGGGCATCCTGCAGGGCACGTTCGAGACGTTCGCCGCGGTGGCCGACAAGAGGTACGGCGGGACGCTGGCCGGCACCATCACCGTCACCGCCGGCCTCGGCGGGATGGGCGGCGCCCAGCCGCTCGCCGTGACGATGAACGACGGCGTCGCGATCTGCATCGAGTGCGACCAGAGCCGGATCACCCGGCGCATCGAGCACCGGTACCTCGACGAGCAGGCCGACTCCCTCGAGGACGCCGTGGCGCGCGCGGTGCGGGCCCGCGACGAGAGGCGCGGACTGTCCATCGGCGTGCTGGGCAACGCCGCCGAGCTGCTGCCGCGGCTGCTCGAGATGGACGCACCGATCGACATCGTCACCGACCAGACCTCGGCCCACGACCCGCTCTCCTACCTCCCGGTCGGGGTGCCGTTCGAGGAGTGGCACGACCGCGCCGCCGCGGACCCCGAGGGGTTCACGAAGGAGGCACAGGCCGCGATGGCGCAGCACGTGCGGGCCATGGTGGAGTTCCAGGACCGGGGCGCGGAGGTCTTCGACTACGGCAACTCGATCCGCGACGAGGCGCGCAAGGGCGGCTACGGCCGTGCCTTCGCGTTCCCCGGGTTCGTCCCCGCCTACATCCGCCCGCTGTTCTGCGAGGGCAAGGGCCCGTTCCGCTGGGCCGCGCTGAGCGGCGACCCCGAGGACATCCGCAGGACCGACGAGGCGATCCTCTCGCTCTTCCCGGACAACCAGCGGTTGCACACCTGGATCCGGATGGCGCAGGAGCGGGTCCACTTCCAGGGTCTGCCCGCGCGGATCTGCTGGCTCGGGTACGGCGAGCGCCACCTGGCAGGGCTGAAGTTCAACGAGATGGTGGCCAGTGGCGAGCTGTCGGCGCCCGTCGTGATCGGTCGCGACCACCTCGACTGCGGCTCCGTCGCCTCGCCGTACCGGGAGACCGAGGCGATGCTGGACGGCTCGGACGCGATCGCGGACTGGGCGATCCTCAACGCCCTGGTCAACACCGCCTCCGGCGCGACCTGGGTGTCCTTCCACCACGGCGGCGGCGTCGGCATGGGCCGCTCGCTGCACGCCGGCCAGGTCTGCGTCGCCGACGGCACCGATCTCGCCGCGCAGAAGATCGAGCGGGTGCTGACCAACGATCCCGGCATGGGCGTGATCCGGCACGTCGACGCCGGCTACGACCGCGCCGCCGAGGTGGCCAGAGAGCGCGGGGTCCCCATCCCGATGCGGAAGGACTGAGCTCCCGGGACGGTAGTCCCACACGTCCGGGTCGTCAGCAGCCACCTTCGCCGACCCACGCGTGTGGGACTACCGCGGAGAAACCTGCGTCCACAGCGGCGCGAGTCCACGGGTTGTCCACAACAGCCGCGATGGTGGTGGGCACGGCGCCGGCGGGGCGCAACGCTCCGGTGGATGGACGACGCTCACTGGCAGCCCACGTGCGTGCGGCCGACCGGACTGGTTCGCCCCGTGCGCGTCGGTGCGTCCGACGGACCGACGCGCCGCCAGGCGCGAGGGCCGAGCTGGCGTCGGGTCGCCTCTGGTTGGTACGTCGCTCAGCAGGTTCCAGCCGATGTCGTCGAGCAGCGGATCCTCGAGCAGTCGGTGCGTCTGAACCGACACGGCGCGGTGAGCGGTTGGGCGGCGCTGCGGTGGCGGGGCGCCGCCTTCTTCGACGGCACGACGCAGGGCGGTCGGATGCCACTGCCCGTGCCACTGCCCGTGCCACTGGTCGTCGGGCAGGGCAACCTCCGGACCGCGCCCGAGGTATCGCTCAGCTGGGAGCAGCTGGCGCCGTACGAGCGGGACGTCGTCGCGGGGCTCGCCTGCGCAACGGGTACGCGGGCGCTCTTCGACGAGGTACGCCGTACTCGGAGCCTCGTCGCAGGCGTCGTGGCCGTCGACATGGCCGCGGCCGCCGGCGTGGTCGGTGTGGCCGCCTTCTCCGACTACGTCGACCTGCGGAACGCCTGGACCGGGGTGATCCACGCCCGCCGCGTCGTCGCCCTGGCGATCGACGACAGTCGATCCCCGCCCGAGTCGGTGATGCGGCTCGTGTGGGTGCTCGACGCCGGCCTTCCACCACCGCTGTGCAATCAGCCGGTGTTCGACCTGGACGGCACACTGCTGGGTCATCCGGACCTCTTCGACCCGGAGGCAGGTCTGGTCGGCGAGTACGACGGCGCCGACCACCTCGAGGACGACCGACGTCGGTCCGACCGGCAACGGGAGGAACGCTTCCGCGACCACGGACTGGAGTACTTCGCCGTGGTGAAGGGCGAGCTGAGCGATCCCGCTGCCGTCGGCGCTCGGATGCTCGGCGCACGTCGACGAGCCCGCTGGCTGCCGCCCGAGCGCCGTGCCTGGACCCTCGAGTGGCCGACGTGGTACCCCGCGTGGCGGGCAGCTCGGGGGTGGGACCACCCTCGAGCGGCGTAGTCCCACACGAACGGGTCGTCACCCGGGCGCCCCAACGACCCAGACGTGTGGGACTACCCAGCCGCCGGGCTCAGGTGCCGATCGGCGTCGCGAACCAGACGGTGCGGTCGGCCCAGTCCTCGGGGCCGCGCCGGACACCGGAGCAGACCATGATCGCCAGCTGCGGCGGCCCGACGACCGCGTAGTACCGGCTGAAGGAGGAGTCGGCGGGCTGCTGCACCCGGTCGGTCACCCGGTAGCACAGGTGCGCGTCCGTCCCCTCGACGAGGATCACGTCGCCGACGTGCAGGCCGAGCAGCATCAGGTTGCCCAGGGCCGGGGCCGCGTCCCACGGCCAGGTGTGGGCATTGAGGAGCACGTTGCCGCCGACCGTTCCCGGCATCAGCCCGGGCGGGCGGTCCCACGCGAACTCGTGCTTGCCCGACTCGTCGACCGGCGCCACGCCGGGGTGGTTCGAGGGGTCGCGGGGCAGGGCGAGCACGGGCGCGTCGCTGAGGATCCCCGGGATGGTGATCCGGGTCGGCGAGAACTGCTCGCGCGTGGGGTTCCTGCAGTCGGGAGGTACGACGCCGGCGCCGACGCGGCGCGCCGGGGCCCCGGCGGCGTCGTTCGCGCGCCTGCTCGTGACGAGGGTGGCCAGTGGGTCCGGCTGCGGCGCCGGTCCGGTCGCGGCGAGCCGCACCCGGGCGACGGCCGTGCCGACGCGCGAGACCACCCCGGGCAGGTGCGCGGCGATCAGCGACACCGCCACGACGGCCGCCGCCACGGCGACCAGGCCGGTCCGCGCCAGGCGCCGGAGCAGCGCCCGGCGAGGGCGGTCGAGCGGCGGCACCCGGCGACGGTACGTGCACGCGGGCGCCGGGCAGGCACCGGCACGCCGGAGGGTGTGCCCCGGGTCACACCGGACCCGGCCGCCGGCGACGGATTCGTCCCCGTCCGTCCGGATCCGCGGGCGCCGCTCAGGCCTCGGGGGAGGCGAACCAGATCATCCGGTTCGCCCAGTCGCCCGGTCCGCGGCGCCCCCCGGAGCACACCATGATCGCCAGCTGCGGCGGACCGTCGGTGGCGTAGTAGGCGTCGTAGGGCTGCTCGGCGCGGATCTCGACCTGTCGCGTGACCCGGTAGCAGAGGTGGGTGCGAACGCCCCCGACGATGATCCGGTCGCCGGCACGCAGGTGCTCCAGGAGCAGGTTGCCCATCGCCGGCGCGGAGGTCCACGGCCAGGTGTGGGTGTTGAGCAGGACGTTGCCCGCGTCGGCACCCGGCATCGGGCTCGGCTGCCGGTCCCAGGCGAACTGGTGCTTGGCGGTCTCGGTCAGCGGCAGCGGGCTCGGGATGTTGTAGCGGTCACGGGGGAGCGCGATCACCGCGGAGTCGCGGGTGATGCCGGGGATGGTGATCCGGGTCGGGACGAACGGACCCGTCGCAGGGTCGTCGCACGGACCGGGCCGCGCACGCAGGGTGGCGCCGGAGACCACCTGCTGGGGCGCGGCGTGGACGACGGGCACAGTCTGGGGCGTGGGCGCCGGTGCCGCGTCTCCGTCGTACCCGGGCAGCCTCCAGCCGGCCACGGCGAGCAGCACCGCTGCCACCGCGACCACCGGCTGCCAGCGCCGGATGCGTCCTCGCGTCGTCATCTCCGCCCCCATTGTCCCCCACTGCGACGCGCCGGGCACCGCTTTCCGGAGCGGCGCCGCGGCATCAGCGGCGCTTGCGCTCCCGCCAGGCTCGCACCTCGGCGTCGACGTCGCGCAGCTTGGTGATCACCGGCGGTCCGCCCTGCAGCTGGCGGCGCGCCTCGATCACCCGCCGGTTGAAGTCCTCGAGCTGGCGGCGCACCTCGTCCTCGGACCACTCCCGGTCCAGGGTCGCACCGAGCTCGGCGTCCTCCTTGCGCAGGGCGAGCGCGGGCGGCAGCACGCCGCTGACCTGCTCGCGCTCGATGAGCTTCTTCAGCCACCAGTCGGGGTCGTGCTGGCTGCCCAGGTCCTTCAACGGCTTGCCGGCGCCGGGCAGGTTGTCGAAGTCGCCCCGTTCCATGGCGATGCGGATCTGCTGGTCGACCCACGAGGCCTGGTGCGCGGCACGTGCGGCCGCCGCCGATCCCTGCGTACGGCGGTCTCGCTCGCTGCGGCGTCCGGGTGGTTCGGGGCGCTCCTCGGCCATGCCTCCATGATGCCGCCCGGGGACAACGCCGGCGGGCTGCCGGCAGCGGGGGTCAGCGCCGCCGGCGCAGGCTGCGAGCGCTCTGCGGGCCGACGAGTCGGGGCCCGGCGAGCCGGCGCTCCATCCGCCGGGCCTCGCGGCCGACCGGCTGCGCGATGTACTCGCCGAGGATCACCCCGGCCGAGAGCGCCACCGCGACCGCCACGGCGTTGACCATCGAGACCAGGCCCGCGCCGGTCTGCTGAGCACCCAGCAGGAGCAGCGAGAGACCCCGGTAGATCGACAGCCCCGGCAGCAGCGGCACGATCGCGGGGACCACGATCGCCAGCGCCGGCACCCGGACCCGGGCGGCGACGCTGTAGCTGACCAGACCGACGAAGGTGGCCGCCAGCGCCGAGGACCAGGCGTTGCCGAAGCCGTGCTGGTACATCGCGCCGTAGGCGCCCGTCGCCACCCCGCCGATCACGCCGATCGGGAGCACCGCACGCACCGGCACGTAGGAGGCGTAGCCGAACGCCGCGGCGGCGATCGCGCCTCCCACGGTGAGCGGCAGCGGGCCGGAGAGGGCGGAAGCCCCCGGGTGCAGCCGGCCGAGCGAGATCCCGGCCGCCTGGGCGACCACGAAGCCGCCGCTCACGCCGGCGATCACGCCGGCGGTGGCGAGCACCGCCTCGAGGATCCGGGCCGAGGCGGTGATCGGGTAGCCGGTGAGGGCGTCCTGGAGCGCGCCCATGAAGCTGATCCCGGCGAGCAGCATGATGATGCTCGCGGTGACGACCCGGCTCGGGTCGACGTCGATCGGCAGTGCCGCCGCCCCGACCGCCAGCAGGGTCGCGAACAGCCCTCCGGCGACCTGGACGTAGAACGCGGGCAGCCGGCTGGTCGACAGGCGCCGCTGGATCAGGTCGATGCCGCCCGCGGCGACGAACGCGATCAGCACCAGCAGCGGTCGCCCGCCGAGGATGAGGCCGACGCCGGCTCCCATCAGGGCCCAACCGAGGGTGACCGCGCTGCGACGCCTGCTGTGGCCCGTCGAGGTGATCCGGGCGACGCAGGCCCGGGCCTCGTCGCGGTCGATCCGCCGCTGGATCAGATCGCGCACGACATGGTCGACCTCGCTGAGGTCGCCGTAGTCGATCTCGCGCTGGCGCACCTGCCGGACCTGCATCAGGGCCGGCTCGTCGGGGCTCGGCTGGTAGCTCAACGAGATGCTGGTGAAGGTCACGTCCGCGACGACGCGGCGCAGCCCGCACGCCATGGCCACGTTGGACATCTGAACGCTGACGTCGGCCGCTCCGGCCCCGTTGGACAGCAGCAGCTCGCCGACCCGCAGCGCCAGGTCGAGGGTGGCGTAGGTGTCGGCGGCAGCAGGCTCAGGAGACATCGCGAGACAGTGTGCCGCCTGTTCGCCGGCCGCCGCTCCCGGGCCCGGAGGGCGGCCGGGCCCGGCGAGCGGTGCGGCTCAGCCGCCGAGGAGTGGGGGCAGCACGATCAGCGGCGGCGGGCTCTGGCTGGGCGCGGAGCCCGGGTCGGGCGTCGCGGTGGCGGGCGCTGCGCGGTGCGGCCGCTGCACGCCGTACGGCTGGGTGAACCAGATCATCCGGTGGTCCCAGTCGCCGCGGCCGCGGCGTCTCCCGGAGCAGACCATGAACGCGAGCCGCGGTGCCCCGGCGCGCGCGTAGTAGCGGTCGTAGCGCTGGTCGGCACGGATCTCCACCTGGCGGACCACCCGGTAGCACAGGTGCGCACGGTGGCCGTCGCGCACGCCGCGCACGACGACAAGGTGGCCGACGTGCAGCCGGCGCAGCATCGCGTTGCCGAGTGCGATCGGGTCGCTCCAGGGCCAGGTGTGCGCGTTGAGCAGGACGTGCCCGTGCCGGCTCCCCGGGCGCGGTCGCGGCGCGTCCCACGCGAACTCTCGGGCGCCCTCGGCCGTCACCGGTGCGGAGCGGATCCGGGCGGCGCCGTGGCGGGGCAGGGCGAGCACCCGGGCGCTCCGGGTGATCCGGGGGATGCGCACCGACGTCGGCGTGAAGGCGCGCCGCGAGCTGCGGCGACAGTACGCCGACGGGGGCGGCACCGAGCTGCGCACGGCGACCGAGTCCGAGGTGCCGGTGCGGGCGGTGCCGCCGGTGCCGGCGTCGGCCGGCCCGGGCACCTCGACCACCAGGACGGACGCCAGCGCGGCGAGGACGGCCACGGCGACGGCGATCCAGCGACGACGGACCATCGGATCTCCTCGAGAGGGCTGCACGAGCTCGCGTGGTGCGCGACGAGAACACGTTATCGATCTGCCGCCCTCCGGTCGAGAGGTCGCCGGTCACGATCCCGGCCACCATCCCGGTCACCGTCCCGGTCACCGGGCGAGCGCCCCGCGGCGGTCACCAGCGACCGTGGTGGACCACGTCGGCGAGCGGGCGCCGCGCCCGGCGCGCCGGCGAGCCGGCCGAGCCGCCCGCCGCGGGGCGGCCGACCGTGATCGCGCCGACGGGGGTGTGGTCCTCCGGGATCCCGAACCGCGCGCGCAGAGCCGGCACCTGCTCGGCGGGGATGCCGAAGAAGCAGGCGCCGTAGCCCTCGTCGACCGCGGTGAGCAGGGCGAGCAGCGAGGCCATCGCCGCGTCCGTGTGCCAGTACGGCACCGGCCAACGGGCCTCGTCGCGCTCGACCCAGCCCTTGTCGGGTCCGGCGTACCGGTCGAGGTAGGCGGCCTTGCACGACAGCGGCACGATGACGGCCGGAGCCGTCCGCATCCCGTCGAGCCAGGCGTTCGAGGCACCGGGCTCGGGGCTGGTCGAGGTCCAGAAGGCGGCGACGTCCTCGGGGCGGTCCAGCACGAGGAAGGCCCAGCCCTGGCTGAAGCCGGCGCTCGGCGCCCGCACCGCGTGCGTCAGCATCCGCTCGAGCACCTCGGGCGGCACGGGGTCGGGGAGATAGCGCCGCACCATCCGGCGCCGTCGCACCACCTCGGCGAACTCCATGCCCGCACCCTCTCATCCGTCGCCCTGCGCTCCGTGGCTCCTCGAGCTGCGCCCCGTGGCTCGTCGCGGTCGCGCCTCGCGGCGGGCACGACCGTCGTTGTCTCGCATCCGAGACGATGTGGCGGCGGGCCGCGTTGACCGCGGCCCGCGGCGTCGATGGACTGTGGTCGTGGGCTTCGAGGCGATGTGGGGTGACCTGGCGCCGGTCGGTCGTTCGGCCGCGTCGGGCGGCTATCACCGGCAGCCGTTCACCAGGGCGGGGCGGGAGTGCGCCGCCTGGTTCGAGGAGCAGGCGACGGCCCGTGACCTGCGGCTCGAGCGCGACGGCAACGGCAACCTCGTGGCGTGGTGGGGCGAGGGTCCCGACGCCGTCGTCACCGGCTCGCACCTCGACTCGGTCGTCGACGGCGGTGCGTACGACGGCCCGCTGGGCGTGGTGTCCGCGCTGGCGGCCGTGGACCTGCTGCGTGAGCGCGGCGTGCGACCGCGACGACCGCTCGGCGTCGCGGTGTTCGTCGAGGAGGAGGGCTCGCGCTTCGGGCTGGCCTGTCTGGGCTCACGGCTGGCGGTCGGGGCGATCACAGCCGAGCGGGCCGCGGCGTTGACCGACCCTCTCGGGACCCGTCTCGACGAGGCGATGGCGGCTGCCGGCGTCGAGCCGGAGCTCGGCCGCAGCCGTTGGCTCGACCGGGTCGGTGCCTACGTCGAGCTCCACGTCGAGCAGGGGCGCGATCTGGTGCACCGTGACGCGGCGGTCGGGGTCGGGTCGAGGATCTGGCCGCACGGGCGCTACCGCTTCGACTTCGCCGGTGTAGCCGACCACGCCGGGGCCACGAGGATGGGTGATCGGCACGACCCGATGCTCACCTACGCCATGACCGCGCTCGCCGCGAACAAGCAGGCCCGGCTGCAGCCCGACGACCTCGCCCGTGCCACCTTCGGCCGCGTCGAGGTGGCGCCGAACGCCACCAACGCCGTGCCGTCCGGCGTCACGGCCTGGCTCGACGCGCGCTGCGACACCGAGGAGCGCCTGTCGGGGCTGGTCGAGGAGATCGCCCGCCAGGCCCGGCAACGCGCCGAGCGCGACGGGACCGCGGTGCACCTCAGCCCGGAGTCCGTGTCCCCGGCCGTGACGTTCGACGCTGACCTCACCTCCCGGGTCGCGGCCGCCGCGGGTAGTGCGCCGGTGATCCCGACCGCTGCCGGCCACGACGCCGGGGTCCTTGCCGCCGCCGGCATCCCCGCAACGATGCTGTTCGTCCGCAACCCGACCGGGGTGTCGCACTCGCCCGCGGAGCATGCCGGGACGGCCGACTGCCTCGCCGGTGTCGAGGCGCTCGCTGGCGTGCTCGAGGAGCTGCTGGCGTGAGCGCGTCGTACCTCCTCGAGAATGCGCTCGTCGGTGACCGCGTCGAGCACGGCGTGCGCGTCGAGGTGGAGGGCGGAGTGACCGTCGCCGTGACGCTCATCGGTGACGCGACCGGCCACTCGACCAGCCACAACCGGCAACTCGACGGGCCACAACCGGCACCTCGACGGGTGGCGGGGCTGACGATGCCCACGATGGCGAACTGCCACAGCCATGCGTTCCATCGGGCGCTGCGGGGTCGGACGCAGGCGGAGCGGGGCAGCTTCTGGACGTGGCGCGAGCAGATGTACGCGCTCGCCGAGGAGCTGACCCCCGACAGCTACCACGCCCTCGCCGTCGAGGTGTACGGCGAGATGCGGGCGGCGGGCATCGGGGCGGTGGGCGAGTTCCACTACCTCCACCACCAGCCCGACGGGCGTCCCTACGACGACCCGAACGAGATGGGCAGGGCGCTGCTGGCCGCCGCCGACGAGGTGGGCCTGCGGATCCGGCTGCTCGACACCTGCTACCTCGCGGCCGGGATCGGGCGCGCGCCGGAAGGCGTGCAGCGGCGGTTCAGCGACGGCGACGCGGTGCGCTGGGCCGAGCGCGTGGAGGCCTTCGGCGACGACCGGGTGGGCGCGGCGATCCACTCCGTGCGGGCGGTGCCACGCGACCAGCTGAAGACCGTGGCCACCTGGGCGGCCGGTCGTCCGCTGCACGTGCACCTGTCCGAGCAGGTCGCCGAGAACGAGGAGTGCCTGGCCGCCTACGGCCTCACGCCCACCCAGCTGCTCGCGGAGGAGGACGCGCTCGGACCGACGACCAGCGCCGTCCACGCCACCCACCTCACCGCGACCGACGTGGGGCTGCTGGGCGCGTCGCACACGTACGCGTGCTTCTGCCCGACGACCGAGCGCGACCTGGCCGACGGCATCGGGCCGTCCCGCGCGCTGTCCGAGGCCGGCTCGACACTGACCCTCGGATCGGACAGCCACGCGGTGATCGACCTCTTCGAGGAGATGCGGGCGGTCGAGATGCACGAGCGGCTCGCCACCCAGCAGCGCGGGCACTGGTCGGCCGTCGAGCTCCTCGGTGCCGCCACCGCTGCCGGGCACGCCTCACTGGGCCTCGACGACGTGGGCCGGATCGCCGTCGGGCAGCGCGCCGACTTCGTCACCGTTGACCTCGACACCTGGCGGACCCGGGGCACCGGCGCAGCACCGGAGACGCTGGTGTTCGCCGCGACCGCCGCCGACGTGCGGGAGGTCTGGCATGGCTGAGCCGGTGCCCCACCGGGGAGCAGAGCTCTGGACCGGGATCGGCGAGCTCGTCACCAACGACCCCGACCACGACGGCACTCCGCTCGGACTGGTCCCGGACGCCGCGCTCGTCGTCGAAGGGGGCCGGGTGGCGTGGGTCGGTCCTGCGTCGCAGGCCCCGGCCGCCGACCTGGCCCGGCACGTCGGTGGTCGGGCGGTTCTTCCCGGATTCGTCGACTCCCACTCCCACCTCGTGTTCGCCGGCGACCGGGCGGCGGAGTTCGCGGCCCGGATGTCCGGGACGCCCTACGCCGCGGGCGGGATCCGTACGACGGTCGCCGCGACGAGGGCCGCCTCCGACGAGCAGCTGGAGGCGACCCTGGTGCGCCACCTGGCCGAGATGCGGCGCCAGGGGACGACGACCGTGGAGGTCAAGAGCGGCTACGGGCTGACCGTGCTCGACGAGGCGCGAGCGCTGGCCCTGGCCGCGCGGCACACGCCGGAGACGACCTTCCTGGGCGCGCACGTCGTGCCCGAAGGCACCACGGTCGAGGACTACGTGGCGCTGGTGACCGGGCCGATGCTCGAGCGCTGCGCGCCGTACGCACGGTGGGTCGACGCCTTCTGCGAGGAGGGCGCCCTCGACGCGGACCAGGCGAGGGTGGTGCTGCGTGCCGGCATGGCGGCCGGGCTCGCCCCGCGGCTGCACGCCAATCAGCTGGGGCACGGTCCTGGCATCGGCGTGGCGTGCGAGGTCGGTGCGGTGAGCGCCGACCACTGCACGTACGCGAGCGACGACGATCTGCGCGACCTCGCCGACGCCGGCGTGATCGCGACGCTGCTGCCGGGGGTGGAGTTCAGCACCCGCTCGCCGTACCCGGACGCCCGTCGGTTCCTCGACGCCGGCGTGACCGTCGCGCTGGCGTCCGACTGCAACCCCGGCTCGTCCTACACGAGCTCGATGCCGTTCTGCATCGCGGTCGCGGTGCGCGACATGCGCATGACGCCGGCCGAGGCGCTGTGGTCGGCCACCGCCGGCGGCGCTGCGGCGCTGCGTCGCAGCGACGTGGGCCGCCTCGCCGTCGGGACACGCGCCGACTTCTCGGTGCTCGACGCGCCGTCGTATCTCCACCTGGCGTACCGTCCCGGCGTGCCGTTGGTCGCGGAGACGCTCTCCGTGCCGACACTCGACTTCTCGGAGGAGGGGCCGCCAAGCTCCTCCGACCCTGCCGCGCCCGGTGGCAGGATGCTGTGAACCATCCCAGGAAGAGGATCAACATGCGTCGTGGAATCGTCACGGTCGTCGGTGTCGTCACCGCCGGCCTCACGCTCGCCGGCTGTGGGTCGAGCTCGCTCGACACGGGCAGCGGCAAGCCGTCCGCCTCCGTGGACACGTCGGTCAACAAGGCCGCGGCCGCCATGGTTCCCGCCGCGATCAAGAGCAAGGGCACGCTGCGCGTCGGGACAGACGCCAGCTACGCGCCGAGCGAGATCATCGCTGCCGACGGCAAGACCATCGAAGGGTTCGACATCGACCTCTTCAACGCGGTCGCCAAGACTCTCGGCCTCAAGGCCACGTTTCAGAACGCCAAGTTCGGTTCGATCATCTCCGGCGTCAACAGCGGCAAGTACGACGTGGGCGTCTCGAGCTTCTCGGTGAACCCCGATCGTCTGAAGGTCGCCACCATGGTCACCTACTTCACCGCCGGCACGCTGTGGGCGGTCCCCAGCGGCAATCCGAAGAACATCGACCCGACCAAGCCGTGCGGCATCAAGGTCGCCGTCCAGTCGAACACCACCCAGGCGCTCGACCAGCTGCCGCCGCTGGTGAAGGCCTGCCAGAAGGCGGGCAAGGCCACCCACGTCGACTCCTACGACGGCCAGGACCAGGCCACGGCCGCTGTGGTGTCCGGCAAGGACGACGCCATGCTGGCCGACTCCCCGGTGATCGCGGACGCAGTCGCGCATGCCGACGGCAAGCTCGAGTCGGTCGGCGACATCTTCGCCTCGGCACCGTACGGGTACGTCCTCCCCCGGAGCGAGACCGATTTCGGCCAGGCCATCGTCGCCGCGCTCAAGGTCCTCAAGGACAACGGACAGTACGAGGCGATCCTGAAGCACTGGGGCGTCGACCAGGGCGCGATCGGCGACTTCGCCGTGAACCCGTCGGCTAGCTGATGTCCGACGACGCCGTCCCGGCCCCAGGGGATCTTCCCTGGGATCGGGACGATCGACCGGGACCGATCGACGCGGTCCCGGTCCGGCACCCCTGGCGCTGGGTCGCGGTCGTGGTGCTGATGATCCTGATCGCCAAGATCATCGACATCCTGGTGAGCAATCCGGCGTTCGACTGGAGCTTCATCGGCCAGGCGATGATCCAGAGTCCGGTGATCCACGGACTGCTGCTCGGCACGCTGCTCGGCACGGTCCTCTCGATGATCGGCGCGGTGATCCTGGGCGTGATCCTCGCGGTGATGCGGCTCTCGGAGAACCGGATCCTCTCGCTGGTGGCGGCGACCTACGTGTGGTTCTTCCGCGCCATCCCGCGCTACGTGCTGCTCTACATGATGGGCGCGATCGGCGTGCTGTGGCCGTCGAACCAGGGGGGCCTCGGCCTCGGTGTCCCGTTCGGGCCGGACATCATGGACGCGCTCGGCCTGAGCGGGAACCTGACCTTCCTGCACCTGGACGCCAATCAGATCTTCGGTGGCCTGGTCGGCGGCATCATCGGCCTGACGCTGTCCGAGGCCGCCTACATGGCGGAGATCGCCCGCGCCGGCATCCTCTCGGTGGACGAGGGCCAGCGAGAGGCGGCATGTGCGCTCGGCATGTCCAACGGGCTCGCGATGCGCCGCGTCGTGCTGCCGCAGGCGATGCGGGTGATCGTGCCGCCGACCGGCAACGAGACGATCGCGATGCTCAAGGACACCACGCTGATGACCGCGATCCCGGTCAGCGCCGAGCTCTTCTTCCAGCTCAGCACGATCGGTGCCCGCGAGTTCCAGACGTTCGCTGTCTCCGTCTCGGCCACCATCTGGTACCTGATCATCTGCAGCGTGCTGATGTACGTCCAGATGCACATCGAGCGGCACTTCGGCCGGGGCTTCGGCGGGCGCCCGCCCGGCGCCGCCGCCCAGGGCCTGCGCGCGAAGATGCTCGGCCTCGGCGGAGGGATGTCGCGATGACCGTCGTACCGCTCGTGCATGCCGCCAACGTGCACAAGGCCTTCCACGGCAACGAGGTGCTCAAGGGCATCGACCTCGACGTGCTCCCGGGCGAGGTGGTCTGCCTGCTCGGACCGTCCGGCTCGGGCAAGACCACCTTCCTGCGCTGCATCAACCAGCTGGAGTCCATCGACGGCGGCCGGATCTGGGTGGACGGCGAGCTCGCCGGCTACGCCGAACGCGGTGGCAGGCTGCACCGGCTCCGCGACTCCGAGATCGCGGCCCAGCGCCGCGAGATCGGCATGGTCTTCCAGCGGTTCAATCTGTTCCCGCACATGACAGCGATCGAGAACGTCATGGAGGCGCCGGTGAGGGTGCGCCGGCGGAGCAAGGAGGAGGCTCGTCGCCGCGGCCTCGAGCTCCTGCACCGGGTCGGCCTCGGCGATCGCTGCGACCACTACCCGGCGCAGCTCTCCGGAGGCCAGCAGCAGCGGGTGGCGATCGCCCGGGCGCTGGCCATGGACCCCAAGCTGATGCTCTTCGACGAGCCCACCTCGGCCCTCGACCCCGAGCTGGTGGGCGAGGTGCTGACGGTGATGCGGGAGCTCGCGGACTCCGGCATGACCATGATCGTGGTCACCCACGAGATCGGCTTCGCTCGCGAGGTCGCCGACCGTGTCGTGTTCATGGACGCCGGCGTGGTCGTCGAGCAGGGCGCGCCCCGCCAGGTCATCAACGACCCCCAGCACGAGCGCACCCGCTCGTTCCTCTCCCGCATCCGCGAGGAGAACGCCGAGAACGCAGCCGCGCTCGAGGAGCGCGCCAAGGCCGAGCAGGGCTGAGCCTCGGGCACCGGCTGCTGCCTACTGGCAGCCGTACCGAAGCGCCAGCCGGGCCGCGGAGTTGCCGCCGGGCGTGCCGCACCGGGGAGCACCCGAGTGCGACGCGCTGAACGAGCTGTAGTGGCCGGGGGCGTACTTGACGTGCCACTGCTTGCTCTCGCCGTTGCGGTGCACCTCGTAGCAGGAGTAGCTGCGGAAGCTGCCGGAGACGACGGTGTGCGCCCGGAAGTAGACGTAGGTCGCGTTGTGTCGGGTGCCGTTGCGGATCGACTCCCGGATCGTGACCGCCCGACTGGTGGTGCGGCTGCCCCTCGCCGCGAGGGTGACGTCGGTCTTGGCCGATGCCTTGGCGAGGATGCGTGCGGCCAGCGATGCCGAGACGGAGATGCTGGCGTTGTAGCGCACCCGGGCGCCCAGCGTCGTGGTGGCCTTCGACGTCCGGACGCTCGACTCCCGTCCGCCGGGAGGCAGGGTCTTGGTGCGCAGGTGGGTGATCACGGGACGCGTCGAGCTCACGCGCACGGTCGTGTGGTCCCGGTAGGTGCGGTAGTTGCAGGCTCGACCGGTGTCGACCAGTGAGCCGCTCGCCGACGCGGAGGGCGCCGAGGTCGCAACGCCCGTGACGGCGAGGGCCAGCGTGATGAGCAGGATGCGAATCTTCATGGTGGTGCCTCCCCGAGAGTGAGCCCACGATTCCGTGTGCAGCACGCAGCCTGCCTCACGGGCGCGGCGTAGCGCCAGCCGTCCGGGCCGGGGATCTGAGGCGGCCGGTCGCGGGTTCTGAGGCATCGCCCGATGTCCCCGCCTACCTCAGCGGCACAGGATCGCTTCTGGACGATGACGAGTCAGGAGTGATCGAGATGGAGTTCTTCAGCGAGCAGCTGGCCCGGGCCGAGGTGAGCTACCGCCTCGAGCGGCGCGGTTCCGCCGCCCGGTGGGCACGGACCGAGGGCCGGGGGGACGCGGTGCTGCCTCGGCGCCTGCGCCGGCGTCGTACGACGGGTGACGGGGTCGGCTGAGCATGGTCGCCCGCTCCGGACGCGCGGGGCCGGTCCGCACTGGCATCATCGAGCCCGTGTGGGCCGAGCGCAGCCGTGCGGCGGAGTTCGTCGGGCGGGATGGGGAGCTCGCCGCGGTCCGATCGCTGCTGGGTCAGCGGCCGCCGCGGTCGGCGACCGTGGTCCTGTCCGGTGACGCCGGCGTGGGCAAGACCCGCCTGGTCCGCGAGCTGGTGCAGGGCCTCGGCGACGACGGCTGGCGGGTGCTCGTCGGGCACTGCCTGGACTTCGGCGACACCGCGATGCCCTACCTGCCATTCACCGAGATCCTGGGTCGGCTGGGCCAGGCGGATCCCGAGCTCGGCGCCCAGCTGGCCGAGAGCCACCCGGCCCTGGCCCAGCTGGTGCGCAGCAACCGCGGCGCCGGTGGGCCGGTCGACGGCCTCGAGCGCGCGGAGATCTTCTCCTCGATGCATGCACTGCTCGAGGAGCTCGCCGCCCGCGGCCCGGTCGCGGTGGTCTGCGAGGACGCCCACTGGGCCGATCCGTCCTCGCGCGACCTGCTGAGCTTCCTGCTCGCGCGTGGCTTCGACGGGCCGGTCGCCCTGCTGGTGACCTACCGCTCCGACGACCTGCACCGTCGGCACCCGTTGCGGCGGGCGGTGGCGGAGTGGTCGCGGACGGCAGGCGTGGAGCGGATCCAGCTGGCCCCGCTGGAGCAGTCCGACGTCCGCCGTCTGGTCGCGTCGATGACCGGCAGCACCGACGGTCGCTACTCCGGCGACGTCGAGCGGATCGTGCAGCGCGCCGAGGGAAACCCGTTCTACGTCGAGGAGCTCGTGGGGGCGTTCCTCAGTGGCGGGTGGCGGCTGCCCGAGGACCTCGCCGACCTCCTGCTGGTCCGACTCGACCGCCTCGACGACGACACCCGCGCCCTGGTCCGCGAGGTCGCGGTCGGCGGCCAGCGCGTGCCGCACGACCTCCTCGCGGCCGTGAGCAGTCTGCACGGCGCTGCCTTCGACGACGCGTTGCGCTCCGCGATCGACCAGCACGTCCTCGTGCGCGTCGGCGACCACGACTACGGCTTCAGGCACGCGCTGCTCGGCGAGGCGGTGCACGACGACCTGCTTCCAGGGGAGCGGCTGCGGCTGCACACGGCGTACGCGGAGGCGATCCGTAACCGGGTCGGCGGTGCGAGCCCGGCCGCTCTGGCACGGCACGCCCAGGCCTCGCACGACCTGCCCACCGCACTCCGCGCCAGCATCGACGCCGCTCGCCGGGCCATGGAGGTGGGCGGCACGGACGAGGCAGCGCGGCACTTCGAGACCGCGCTCGAGCTGCACCCGCAGGTGGTGCGCGCGCTGGGTGCCGACGCGCCGGGCGTGCCCGACCTGTCCCGCCTCACCGGCGAGGCGAGCGCGGCGATCGCGATGGCCGGCCACGCCGACCGGGCCCTGGCGCTGGTGGCGGCGCAGCTCGAGGACCTGCCCGACGACGCCGAGGCGGAGGGCCGCGCCCGGCTGCTGCTCGCACTCGCCGAGACGGCCCTGATAACCGAGTCGAAGGTGGACATCCTGCACACCACCGACGAGGCGCTCGCGCTGGTGCCCGAGAGCCCTCGGCTGCGCGCCCGGCTGCTCGCCGCGCGGGCGTGGGGCCACATCGTGGCCGACGACGTGGTGTCGGCCCGGGCAGCGGTCGAGGAGGCGATCGAGCTCGCGACGACCCACGACATGCCGCGCCTGGCCGGTGACGCGCGTACGACGCTGAGCCGGCTCACCCAGCACGAGCAGTTCGGGGCGGTCTCGCGGGCCGAGCTCACCGAGGCGGCAGCCGATGCCCGGCGCCGCGGCGACGTGCAGGGCGAGGTGGTCGCGCTCTTCCGGCTCGGGCACGTGCACTACGAGTACGCCGCCTTCGACGACGCACGGGCCGCCTGGGTCGAGGCGCTGCGGATCGGCCGTGCGGCGGGACGCCCCTGGTCGCCGTTCGTGATCGATGCCCGCGTCCGGGTCGCCACGCTCGACTACGTCCGTGGCGCCTGGGACGACGCCGTCGCCATGGCCGACACCTCCGGGGAGGACCCGCCCACGACGAGCCGGGCGGTCCTCGCGGCGGCCGACCTGCAGGTGCGCGCCGGACGCGGTGAGGTGGACGCGCTCGCCCGGTTCGCCGCGGTGCGGGAGCGCTGGACGCGCGACGGTGTGATCGCGGTGCTCCGCGCCGGTCCGGCGATCGAGCTCCACGGGCTCCGCGACGGGGCCGAGGCGGCCCTGCGGGAGTACGACCGGGCGGTCGACGTGCTCGCCGCTTTGTGGGGCGAGCACTTCCAGGCCCGGGTGCGGTTGGCGGCGCTCGCACTCGGGTGCGTCGCCGAGTCGGCCGCGCAGGTGCCGCGCAGCGATCGGGACGCCACCCTCGCGGTCGTGGACCGGCTGCTCGAGCAGGGCAGGGCGGTGACGGCGGAGCTGGAGCGACGTGGTCTGCCGGTGGGCACCGAGACCGCCGCATGGGCGACGCGATTGGAGGCTGAGCACGGCCACGCGTGTTGGTTGCTCGGGCGTGGGACCGATGTGGTCGCACTCCAGGAGCGCTGGCGGGCGGCCGTGGCCGGCGCCGAGCTCTTCGGCGAGGTGTACGAGGTGGCTCGCAGTCGTGCCCGTCTCGCGAAGGTGCTGCGTGCCGCCGGTCAGGCCGAGGAGGCCGCCTCGGCGGCTGCGGCGGCACGGAAGGTCGCCGCCGCTCTCGGGGCCCGGCCGCTGCTCACCGCCCTCGAGGAGGTGGCACCGGCCCCGGGGCCGGTCGTGCTGACGCCGCGCGAGCGGGAGGTCCTCGCCCTGGTGGCCACCGGCCGCAGCAACGGCGAGATCGGCCGGCAGCTGTTCATCTCCGTGAAGACGGTCAGCGTGCACGTCTCCAACGTGCTCGGGAAGCTCGGCGCCTCCTCGCGCACCGAGGCCGTCGTGATCGCCCAGCGCGACGGACTGCTGGGCGGCCCTGGCCCGGCGGCGCGGCCTGCTCCACACTGAGCACACGATGACCAGCACCGAGGAGCGCATGGAGCGGATGGCCCGCCCCGGGGGCCGTCGTACTCCCGTCGACCGGTCGTTGCTGCCGCCCGGTCCGCGATGGCCGGCGCTCGCGCAGAGCATCGGACTGCTGCGGTTCCGGCACCGCTTCGTGCCCGCGATGGCACGGCGGTACGGCGACCCGTTCACCGTCAGCGTCTTGCCCGAGGACCGGCACCTCGTGCTCTTCCACCGCCCCGAGCACGTCCAGGAGATCTTCGCCGGCGAACCGGAGGTCTTCCACGCCGGCAAGGGCAACGCGATCCTCGGCCCGGTGATGGGTGAGCACTCGCTGCTGCTGGTCGACGGTGCCCAGCACGCACGCGCCCGGCGGATGCTGATGCCGGCCTTCACGGCGCGTGCGATCCGCGGCTACCGGGAGGTGGTGCAGCGCCTGGCCGCCGCCGAGGTCGAGCAGTGGACACCGGGGTCGCCGTTCGCGTCGCTGGAGCGGATGAACGCGCTGACCCTGGAGGTGATCCTGCAGGTGGTGTTCGGCGTGACCGACGAGAGCCGGCTCGCCGAGCTACGGCCACTGGTGCGCGCAACGGTCGAGGTGAGCCCGGCGGTGTTCCTGGGCTACAGCGTCAGGCCGCTGCGTCGCCTGGGTCCGTGGCGTCGCGCGATCGCGAACCAGGTGGCGCTCGACCGGGTCATCCACGCCGAGATCGCCGCGCGCCGTACCGAGGACCTCGACGGTCGCGCGGACGTCCTCTCCCGGCTGCTCCTGGTGCGCGACGAGGAGGGCACCGGACTGAGCGACGACGAGCTGCGCGACCAGCTCGTCACCCTGCTACTCGCCGGCCATGAGACCACCGCGACCGCGCTGGCCTGGACGCTGCACGAGCTCGGCAAGGACCCCGAGCAGGGCCGCCGGGCCCGGGAGGCCGCCGACCGGGGCGACGACGACCACCTGGAGGCGGTGCTCAAGGAGGCGCTCCGGCTCCATCCGGTGATCCCGATGGTGGTCCGACAGCTGCAGCGACCGGCCACCGTCGGCGGCCTGGCTCTGCCGGAGGGCGTGCACGTCGCTGCGTCGATCCTGCTGGCGCACGCCGACGACGCGCAGCACGCCGACCAGGCGGCGTTCCGGCCGGAGCGCTTCGCCGCCGGCGAGGTGCACCCGAACACGTGGATCCCCTTCGGAGGCGGGGTGCGGCGCTGCATCGGGGCCGGCTTCTCGCTGATGGAGGGCGTCGTGGTGCTGCGTGAGGTGCTCAGCCGCTACGACGTGACGCTGCCCGCCGGCGAGACCGAGGAGCCCAAGGTCCGCAACATCACCAGCGTCCCCCGCCGGGGCGCGCGCATCGTGGTGGCTCGTAGAGTCCAGGCGTGAGACTCGAACGCAAGCACGGGGTCGTCCTGCTGCTCATCGGCATCTGGAACCTGCTCACCTACGCGCGGTTCACCAAGGCGCTCGTCACCACGCAGGAGGAGCGCCCGCGCAGCTACTACGTCGCGCACTCCGTGCTGATCGCGGTCAACGTGGCGATCGGTGGCCTCCTCGGCAGCTGGGGCGTGAAGGCGCTGCGCGGCCGGTCCTGACGGCTCGCCGCCAGACCTGTGGACGACCGGCCCGCACTGTCGGCGCGTCCTGCCAGCGTCGGTGCTCCGACCGCACCCAGGAGGCACCGTGACCCCGCCCGACGCCCTGCTCGCCAAGGTCCGCAAGTTGCTCGCCCAGGCCGAGGACCCCGCCTGCACGCCGGCTGAGGCCGAGGCCTTCACGGCGAAGGCGGCGGCACTGGTCGCCGCCCACGGCATCGACGAGGCGCTGCTCGCTGCCGCCGATCCCGGTCGTGATGCGGTCGGTGACCGTGTCGTCGGGCTGGATGCGCCGTACGCGCGTGAGAAGGCAGCACTGGGCGCGGAGGTGGCGCGCGGCGTGCGGTGCCGGACGGTGCTGCGACAGCAGCGGCGGTACGACGAGCGCTGGACCGCTCACACCGACCTGTCCCTGCACGTCTTCGGCCACACGAGCGACCTGCGCGCCTTCGAAGTGCTGTTCACCAGCCTGCTGCTCCAGGGCACCCGCGACCTGGCGCGCAGCCCGGTCCCGCGGCGCGAGAGCGCCGCAGCCTTCCGGCGCACCTGGTGGCTCGGCTTCGCCGGTGCGATCGGCAGCCGGCTCGCGGCCGCCGAACGGGCGGCTGCAGCGGCGGCCGAGGACCGGTTCGCCGCTCACGGCACCACGGCGGCCCTCGTGCTGGCCGACCGTGCCGAGGAGGCAGCCCGGGCGCTCCGCGAGGCCTACCCCGGCGCCCGCGCCGGCGCCACCCGCCGCCTCTCCGGCAGCGGAGCCGCCCAGGGCTGGTCCTCGGGTAGGCGCGCGGACCTCGGCGGCACCCGGCTGGGGACACCCGCGCGCGGCGAGATCGCCGGCTGACGTCAGGACGACGTGTTCCTCGCCACGTCTCGCCGCTGGTCGCCGACCGGGCCGCCGACGAGGCGCGGTTACCGTGGAGTGGTGGATCAGGAGCCCGACGACCGGCACGAGCAGATCAGGGGCGTCGTACGACGCGGCCTGGTGCTGCTCCTCGCGTGCGCCGCGGTCGTCGCGGCCGGGACCTATGTGCTGGTGCACGCGCTCGGTCTGAACAACGGCCACCACGCGCGCGCGGTCGTGGGCCGGCCCGCGCCGATCACGCCGCTACCGACCACTGCCCTACCGGTCCCGGGCGATCAGCGCAGCCAGGGCGCTCGCGAGGGCTCGGACGGCGCGACCCGGGCGCCGGCCAGCAGCAGGCCCGGGCCGCGACACCACCGGTCGACCGGCCTGCACCTGGACGCCTCGCCGTCCACGGTCGGCCCGATGCAGCGGATCAACCTCACCGGCACCTGGCCGGGGCACGACAACGTCGGTCTGCAGGTGCAGCGCCTCGGCGACGGCGGGTGGCAGGACTTCCCGACCACCACGACGGTGCAGGTCGGGACGTTCGCCACCTACGTGGAGACGCAGCGGTCCGGGCCGAACGCCTTCCGCGTCGTCGACCCGGACACGCACACCGCCTCCAACAGCGTCACGGTCACCGTCCGCTGAGGCTCACGGGATCCAGTCGAAGGTGTCGGGGTCGGGTCCCTGCCGGCCCCCGGCACCACGGTCTAGGGCGTCGATCGCGGCCATCTGGTCGGCGCTGAGCTCGAAGTCGAAGAGCGCGAAGTTCTCGCGCATCCGCTCGGTGTGGGTGCTCTTGGGGAAGACGATGTCGCCCCGCTGGATGTGCCAGCGCAGCGCCACCTGGGCCGGCGTGCGGTCCACCTCCTGCGCGACGCGGCCGATCGTCTCGTCGTCGAGCACCGCGCCCTGGGCGATCGGCGCCCACGCCTCGGTGAGGATGCCGGCCGCCGCGTCCGCGGCGCGCACCACGGTGTTGTCGAAGTAGGGGTGCACCTCGACCTGGTTGACCGCAGGGACGACGTCGCTCTCCTGCGCGAGCCGCTCGAGGTGGGCAGGCTGGAAGTTGGAGACGCCGATCGACCGTGCGCGGCCGTCGCGCTGGAACCCGATCAGCGTCTGCCAGGTGGAGACGAAGTCGCCGTCGTACTGCGTCGGCAGCGGCCAGTGGATAAGGAACAGGTCGACGTGGTCGGTGCCGAGACGTTCGAGGGTCTGGTCGAAGGCGCGCCGGGCGTCGTCGGGACGGTGGAAGCCGTTGTTGAGCTTGGAGGTCACGAAGACGTCCTCGCGGGCGAGGCCCGCGTCACGGATCCCCTCGCCCACGCCGGCCTCGTTGCCGTACATCTGAGCGGTGTCGATGTGCCGGTAGCCGACCTCGAGCGCGCGCCGGACGACGTCGGCGGTCTCCGGCGGTGGCACCTGGAAGACGCCGAAGCCGAGCTGCGGGATGGAGTTGCCGTCGTTGAGGGTCAGGTTCGGAACGGTCATGACAGTGCCTACGCATCGCGGGCCGAACCTATTCCGGGAATCGGTGGGAATGCGACGGGTACGGGCGACGTTGTGCACATCGTCAGGAGTTGAGTTGGAACGGCTCAACTTGTTTGACACACTGGTGGCAGCCGGTCAGCATCGGCGGCCCGGGGACCAGCACCACGTCTTCCCACCCAGCAGCTCCCAGCACATCTCTCAGCGGAGGTAACGAACACATGGCACGAGCGGTCGGTATCGACCTGGGCACGACGAACTCCGTCGTGGCCGTCCTCGAGGGTGGCGAGCCCACCGTCATCGCGAACGCCGAGGGCGCCCGGACGACTCCGTCCGTGGTCGCCTTCGCGAAGTCCGGCGAGGTCCTCGTCGGTGAGGTCGCCAAGCGGCAGGCCGTCACCAACGTCGACCGCACCATCCGGTCGGTCAAGCGCCACATGGGCACCGACTGGGACGTCGACATCGACGGCAAGGACTTCACCGCACAGCAGATCAGCGCGTTCATCCTGCAGAAGCTCAAGCGCGACGCCGAGGCCTACCTCGGCGAGACCGTCACCGACGCGGTGATCACGGTCCCCGCCTACTTCTCCGACTCCCAGCGCCAGGCCACCAAGGAGGCCGGTGAGATCGCCGGCCTGACCGTCAGCCGGATCGTGAACGAGCCCACGGCCGCGGCGCTGGCCTACGGCCTCGACAAGGGTGAGAGCGACCAGACCATCCTGGTCTTCGACCTCGGTGGCGGCACCTTCGACGTGTCCCTGCTCGAGATAGGCGAGGGCGTCGTCGAGGTCAAGGCCACCAGCGGCGACAACCACCTCGGTGGAGACGACTGGGACCAGCGGATCGTCGACTGGATGGTCAAGAAGTTCAAGGACGGCAACGGCGTCGACCTGAGCAAGGACAAGATCGCCCTCCAGCGCCTCCAGGAGGCCGCGGAGAAGGCGAAGATCGAGCTGTCCAGCTCGAGCGAGACCACCATCCACCTGCCCTACATCACCCACGGCGAGTCGGGCCCGCTGCACTTCGAGGAGAAGCTCAGCCGCTCGGAGTTCCAGAAGATCACCTCCGACCTGCTCGACCGCTGCAAGCAGCCCTTCCAGCAGGTCATCAAGGACGCCGGGCTGGATGTGAGCAAGATCGACCACGTCGTCCTCGTCGGCGGCTCCACCCGGATGCCGGCCGTGACCGACCTGGTGCGCCAGCTCACCGGAGGCAAGGAGCCCAACAAGGGCGTCAACCCCGACGAGGTCGTCGCCATCGGCGCCGCCCTGCAGGCCGGCGTGCTCAAGGGCGAGGTCAAGGACGTGCTGCTGCTCGACGTGACCCCGCTGAGCCTGGGCATCGAGACCAAGGGCGGCGTGATGACCGTGCTCATCGAGCGCAACACCACGATCCCGACGAAGCGCTCGGAGATCTTCACCACCGCCGACGACAACCAGCCCTCCGTGGAGATCAAGGTCGCCCAGGGCGAGCGCCAGATGTGGGGCCAGAACCAGCCCTTGGGCAACTTCGAGCTGACCGGGCTGCCGCCGGCCCCGCGCGGCATCCCGAAGATCGAGGTCACCTTCGACATCGACGCCAACGGCATCGTGCACGTCTCCGCGAAGGACCAGGGCACCGGCAAGGAGCAGTCGATGACGATCTCCGGCGGCAGCGCGCTGTCCAAGGACGACATCGACCGGATGGTCAAGGACGCCGAGCAGTACGCCGAGGAGGACGCCAAGCGCCGCGAGGCCGTCGAGGTCCGCAACCAGGCCGACTCGCTCGTCTACTCCACCGAGAAGTTCCTTTCCGAGAACGACGAGAAGCTGCCCGAGGACGTCAAGACCGAGGTCCAGGGCGACGTCGATGCGCTCAAGAAGCTGCTCGAGGACGAGTCGGCCGACAAGGACACCCTCACCGCGGGCATCACCAAGCTCGGTGAGTCCTCCCAGAAGATGGGCGCGGCGATGTACGCCGCCGGCGAGGGCGCCGAGGACGCCCCCACCGGTGAGCCCACCGCGGAGGACGACGAGGTCGTCGACGCCGAGATCGTCGACGAGCCCGGTGACGAGGCCGGCAACGGGGAGGCCAAGTGAGCGAGGAGTCCCCCCGGACTCCGTCGGAGCAGCAGGAGGAGCCGCGGGAGACCGCGGCTCCTCCCGCCGCCGAGGACGGCACCGCGCCCGACCCGGCGGACCCGGCGGGCCCGTCGGAGATGGGACACGCGGTCGACGGTGGGGACGGGCTGGCGCAGGCCCGCCAGGAGGCGGCCGAGCGGTTGGCCGACCTCCAGCGCCTGCAGGCGGAGTTCCTCAACTACAAGCGGCGCGTCGACCGGGACCGCGACCTGGTCCGGGAGAACGCCGTCTTCGCCGTGCTGACCCCGATGCTCGACGTGCTCGACAACATCGACCGGGCCCGCGAGGCGGGCGAGCTCGAGGGCGGCTTCAAGGGCGTCGCCGAGCAGCTGGAGCGGATCGTGGCGAGTCTCGGGCTGAGCCGCTTCGGCGAGCCGGGCGACCCGTTCGACCCGACCCTGCACGAGGCGCTCTCCCACGTCGGCACCGACCCGGACGTGCAGGTCGTCACCTGCCGTGCCGTCGTCAAGGCCGGCTACCGGATCGGTGACCGGGTGGTGCGCGCCGCCCAGGTGCTCGTGGTCGACCCGGCGGAGGGCGGCGACGCTGTTCCCCAGTGACGGGCGGGCCGAGGAGGTCGTGAGGATGAGGCAGAGAGGAGGGGTGGCATGAGCAACGCGGAGTGGGCGAACAAGGACTTCTACGCGGTCCTCGGCGTCGCCAAGGACGCCGACCAGGCCGCGATCAAGAAGGCCTATCGCAAGCTGGCGCGGGAGAACCACCCCGACTCCAAGCCCGGCGACGCGGCGGCGGAGGAGCGCTTCAAGCAGGTCGCGGAGGCCTACGACGTCGTCGGCGACGCCGACAAGCGCACGCAGTACGACGAGATGCGGGCGATGTTCGCCGGCGGCGCCGGCTTCCCGGGCGGATTCGGCGGCGGGTTCCCCGGCGGGTTCGGCGGGCCGGGGGCCGGCGGTCCGGGCGGTGCCGGCACGGCCGGCGGCTTCGACATCTCCGACCTGCTCGGCGGCCTCTTCGGCGGCGGCGCCGGCGGCGGCACCAGCGGGGGCGGCTTCGGCCGCACCCGGGCGGCGCGGCCGGTGCGTGGCGCGGACATCGAGACCGAGGCGACCCTGTCGTTCACCGACGCCGTCGACGGCACCACGCTGTCGTTGCGGCTGTCCTCGGACGCACCGTGCCCCACCTGCAGCGGCACCGGCGGCAAGCCGGGCACCCGACCGCACATCTGCCCCGAGTGCGAGGGCACCGGGATGGTCGTCGGCTCCGTGGGCGGCGCCTTCTCGATGAACCAGACCTGCCCGAACTGCCACGGCCGCCAGCTGGTCTACGACGACCCCTGCCCGACCTGCCACGGCTCCGGTCGCGGGCTGTCGAGCCGCACCATCCAGGCGCGCATCCCGGCGGGGGTCAAGGACGGTCAGCGGATCCGGCTCAAGGGCAAGGGGGCCGTCGGCGACAACGGCGGCCCGAACGGCGACCTGATCGTGCTCGTGCACGTCGGCTCCCATCCGCTCTTCGGGCGCAAGGGTGACGCGCTCACCCTTGAGCTGCCCGTGCGCTTCGACGAGGCGGCGTTGGGAGCGGAGGTGAAGGTGCCGACCCTGGACGGCGCGAGCGTCACGTTGCGCATCCCGCCGGGGACGCCCAACGGCCGCACCATGCGGGTGCGTGGCCGCGGCGTACGCCGCAAGGACGGCAGCCGCGGCGACCTGCTCGTCACCGTCGCGGTGCAGGTGCCCGACGTCCTCGACGGGGCCGCCCGAGCAGCGGTGGAGGCCTACCGCGACGCGGTCGCGGGCAGCGACCCGCGCGCCGGGCTGACGACGGCCGCCGGAGGCGCGTGATGGCCCGGGCGCCGCGCCAGCAGCCTCGGCCGCCCGGGCCGAACGTGCCGGTCTACGTGATCAGCGTGGCGGCCGAGCTGACCGGCCTGCATCCGCAGACCCTGCGGCAGTACGACCGGCTCGGCCTGGTCTCCCCGGGCCGGACCGGCGGCGGCGGCCGGCGCTACTCCCTGCGCGACATCGAGCTGCTCCGCGAGGTCGCGGAGCTGACCTCGACCGGCATCGGCCTCGAGGGCGTGCGCCGGATCCTGGAGCTGGAGAACCAGGTGGCGGCCCTGCGGCACCGCAACGGCGAGCTGCGCGCGCGGGTCGCCGACCTCGAGGGCGCGCTCACCGACGCCCTCGCCGCGCTGCGCGACCGCCGTCCCAATCTGCCCGTGCTGCGCGGAGCCGACGTCAGTGCCGACGTCAGTGCGGGCGCCGGTGCCGTCCCGCCCTTCGCGCCGAGGCGATGAGGGTCACCTCCCGCGACTCCTGACGGCGGTCCTGCCAGCCGCTAGCCTCGGCACACGCAGGATCGGCGGACGGGCAGGTCGGGTATGGCAGTGGTCGCAGCGGTGCCGCTCAGCGCCCTGAGCATCGACTGGTTCCTGCAGGACGTCGACTGGTGGCACCTGCTCACGATCCCGGTGTTCACCGGTGTCGTGGGCTGGCTGATCAACTGGACCGGCCTGGTCATGCTGTTCTCGCCGGTGCGCTTCCACGGCCTGACCGTGCCCGGCATGCGGCCGCTGGCCCGGGTGCTGCCCCGCAAGCTGCAGGAGGTGCCCGGCATCCTCCAGGGCGGCCTCGGCTGGCAGGGCATCGTGCCCGCGCGGGCCGCCAAGATGGGCAGCATCGCCGTGGACAAGGCGATCGCGAAGCTCGGAACGCCCCGGGAGTTCTATCAGCAGCTGGAGCCGGACCAGATCGCCGAGCACATCGTCACCGTCTTCGAGCCCGAGCTGCCCGTGCTGATCGAGCAGGTCATGCAGCGCGAGCACCCGGCCCTGTGGCGGGACCTGCCGCCGCGCGCCAAGGCCGTCGTCGTCGCCCGGGTCCGCTCCCAGCTCCCCGTCGTGGTCCGCAACATCACCGACGAGATCGGCGAGCACATCGACCAGCTGCTCGATCCCAAGATCATGGTGATCGAGCACTTCCGGAGGAACCCCGCCCTGGTGGTGAGGATCTTCCGGGACTTCGGTCAGCGCGAGCTCAACCTGATGGTGGCATTCGGGTTCGTCTTCGGGTTCCTGCTCGGGGTCCCGGTGGCGCTGGTCGACCACTGGTTCCGGCTGTGGTGGCTGCTGCCGATCCTCGGCGTGCTGGTCGGCTGGATCACCAACGCGCTCGGCATGTGGCTGATCTTCGAGCCGACCGACCCCCGCCGGATCCTCGGCGTCACGGTGCACGGACTGTTCCTGCGCCGGCAGCCGCAGGCAGCGGAGGTGTACGCCCGGATCATCGCCGAGGACGTCATCACCCTCGAGAACATCGGCGACTTCCTCCTCGACGGTCCCCGGGGCGACCGGACGCGGCAGATGCTCGCCGATGCGATGCGGCCCGCGATCGACCGGGCCGCAGGCCCGGTCCGCGGTGCCGTCCGGGTCGCGGTCGGCACCCGGCGCTTCGACAGCATCCGGGACGCGGTCGCGCAGGAGGCCGTCGTACGCACCATCGAGCCGTTCCGCGACCCCGAGTTCAGCCGGCGGCAGGCGGACAAGATCCGCACGCTGGTCGCCCGCCGCACCAAGGAGCTGCCGCCCCGCGACTTCGTGGAGATGATGCGCTCGGCGATCCGCGAGGACGAGTGGATGCTCTACGCCCACGGCGCGATCATGGGCTTCGCCGGCGGCGTGCTGCACCTGGTCGTCTTCGGGGCCGGGGGACGCTGAGAGCCATGGCAGGGGAGTACGTGAACGGTCAGGAGGCGGAGCTGCCGGGTCCGGCACGGCGTCATGACGAGGAGGTGTCGGGCCCGGCCTGGCGTCGCGAGGCGATCCGCTGGTCGCGCGACGAGCGGGTGCCTGCCCTGCTCGACGAGGCCGCCGAGGCACTGCCCGGGCTGGCCCGGATTGCGACCACCGCCGCGGGCCGGTCGGCCGTGTGGGGCGTGGGCAGCGGGTTGCGGTCGGGGCGGCTGCTGGCGCGCACCCTGGCGCGTCCCGGTGGGGCGAGCGAGCTCGTGCAGGAGGTGGCGCGCGACATCGCGGTGGCCAGCCGCACCGTCTCCGACGTCGCCCGCGCGGTCGCCGACGGCGTGCCGCTGCCCCGCGCCCTGCTCGAGGGCACCATGACGCTGGGCTCGGCGGTGCTGCCCGAGCCGGCGGGCGACCGGGCGCAGCCGGCGGAGAGGGTCCTCCGTGAGCGCAGCCTGCGCGAGCGTGGCGAGGACCTGCTCCAGCGCTCCCGCGACGTGTGGAGCGACGACGACTCCCACCCGGCCTACGGTCGCATCCTCGACGAGCTCGCACCGGACGAGGCCAGGATCCTGCTGCTCCTGCTCCGCGGCGGACCGCAGCCCTCGGTGGACGTCCGCACCGGCGGCCCGGTCGGGATGGTGAGCTCCTCGCTCGTGGCGGCCGGGATGAACATGATCGGGCCGCGGGCGGGCGTGCGGCACCTCGAGGAGGTTCCGGCCTACCTGAACAATCTCTTCCGGCTCGGGCTGATCTGGTTCTCCCGCGAGCAGCTCGAGGATCCGATGGAGTACCAGGTGGTCGAGGCGCAGCCCGACGTGCTGGCCGCGATGCACGCGGTCCGGTTCACCAAGCTCGTCCGGCGCTCCATCCACCTGACGCCCTTCGGCATCAACTTCTGCCGCACCTGCCTGGTCGACCAGGTGGAGACCGCGGACCTTCCGGTCCACCAGGTGCCCGACACCGAGTCCTGACCGCTCAGCCCCGCGGCCAGGGCCGGCCCTCGAGGTGCTCGATCGCCATGTTGAACCGCTCCAGCAGCGCCCGGAGGGCCTCGACGTCGCTCCCCTCCCAGTCCGCCACGATCCGGCCGAGCTCCGCGTGCAGCACGTCCCGGTCCGCCCGCAGCAGCGCCAGGCCCCGGTCGGTGCCGCGGAGCAGACGCGCCGTCCCGCCGTCGGGATCGGGGAGGCGCTCGACCAGGCCCTTGCGGCACAGCGCCGCGACCTGCCGGTTCACCGTCGAGAGGTCGAGCCCGAACGCCTCGGCGAGGCCTCGTTGCGTGAGGGGCCCCTGCTCGAGCCGGCTGAGCAACTGGTAGGCCGAGCGGTCGAGCACGTGCTCGGGCGAGTGCGTGGTGCGCAGGTGGTGACGGGCCAGCAGGGTCAGCTCCGTCGCCAGGGCGGGGACGCCCCGCGGGGCACGCGCTCGTCGGGTCGGGCCGGCCATGTGCTGCACCTCTCATGCGTCGATGATGTGCATCATACAAGTCATGTGTATCGTACACATTCGACGGCCTTCCTGCCGTCCCGCTCCGAGGAGATCCGATGCACCAGGCCGCCGTACGGCGCGAGCCCCACCCCCGCCCCGGCGTGATCGTCGCGGTCGGCTGCTTCTGCGGCATCATCGCCGCACTCACCCAGACGATGATCGTCCCGCTCATCCCCGAGCTCCCCCGGATCCTGCACAGCAGCGCCTCGGACGCGTCCTGGGCGATCACCGCCACCCTCCTGGCGGCGGCGGTCGCGACCCCGATCGCCGGCCGCCTCGGCGACATGTACGGCAAGCGGCTCATGCTCGTGTGCAGCATGGCCGCGCTCGTGGTCGGCTCGGTGGTGTGCGCGCTGTCCCAGGGCTCGCTGGTCGTCATGGTCGTGGGCCGCGGCCTCCAGGGCGTCGCCATGGGCGCGATCGCGCTCGGCATCAGCGTGATGCGCGACGAGCTGCCGCCGGGCGATGTGGGTGCCGGCGTGGCGCGGATGAGCGCCAGCATGGGCGTGGGCGGGGCCATCGGACTGCCGGTCGCGGCGTTCCTGGCCGACAAGGCCGACTGGCACGTGCTGTTCTGGGTGACCGCGGCCCTCGCCCTCGGAGCGGTCGCCGCGATCCTGGCTCTCGTGCCCGAGTCGCCGGTGCGGACCCCTGGCCGCTTCGACGTCGTGGGTGCCGCCGGCCTCTCCGCTGCCCTGGTCATGTTGCTGCTGGCCATCACCAAGGGTGGCGACTGGGGCTGGACGAGCGGGACCACCCTCGGACTGATGGCCGGCTCCCTGGTCGTCTTCGGCGCCTGGGGGGCCTGGGAGCTGCGTCGCGCGGCGCCGCTCGTCGACCTGCGCGTCTCCGCCGCCCCTCAGGTGCTGTTCACCAACGTCGCCTCGGTCGCGGTCGGGTTCGCGATGTACGGCATGTCGCTGATCCCGATCCAGATCCTCCTCGCTCCGAAGGTCGTCGACTACGGCCTGGGCCTGTCGATGACGCAGGCCGGCCTGCTGATGGCGCCCAGCGGGTTCGTGATGTACCTCTTCTCCTCCGTCGGCGCACGGATCTCGGCCGCTCGCGGGCCCCGCACGAGCCTGGGCCTCGGCGCCGCCGTCATCGGGCTCGGCTATGTCGTCGGGCTGCTCTGGCGCGACACCGCCTGGCAGCTCACGGCGTCGACCGTGGTCATCGGCGCGGGTGTGGGCATCGCCTACGCCGCCATGCCGGCGCTGATCATGGGGGCGGTTCCCCTCACCGAGACCGCTGCCGCGAACGGCCTGAACTCGCTGATGCGCTCGGTCGGCACCTCGCTGTCGTCCGCGGTGATCAGCGTGGTGCTGGCCCACCAGGTCGTCCGGCCGGTGCCGGGCAGCCCGCTCACGCTGCCGTCGTACCACGGCTTCACGCTGGCGCTGTGGATCTCGGTCGCGGCCGCCGTCCTGGCGCTCGCGTTCACCACGCTGATCCCCACGACCCGCAGGGATGCCGGCGCCGGTGCGCCGGCGCTCGCCCCGGAGGTCCTCGGCGCGGCGCGCTGAGCGCGGCGTCGGTCAGTCGCTCAGGCGAGCGCGCAGCGCGCGCACCTCGCCCTCGAGGGCGAGCACGCGCGAGACCCCGGCCAGGTTGAGCCCCTCCTCGAGGAGCACCCGGATCCGCACCACCGTGTCGACGTCGGCGCGGCTGTAGCGGCGGGTGCCTCCCTCGGTGCGGGCGGGCACCACCAGTCCGTGGCGCTCGTAGACGCGCAGGTTCTGCGCGGCCGTGCCGGCCAGCTCGGCCGCGACCGAGATGCCGAACACTGCGTCCACCGTTCCTCCGTCTTGCGTCGACCTGTCATCGGTGCTAAAAGAAATCTGTATCCACCGTAACAGGTCATCGTGACCGAGAGTGAAGGAGGAACGTCATGCTGTTGCGGACCACCGACCCGTTCCGGGAGCTCGACCGGCTCACCCAGCAGCTGCTCACCCAGCGGGGCACCACCGACCGTCCGGCCGTCATGCCGATGGACGCCTGGCGCGAGGGCGACACCTTCGTCCTCGAGTTCGACCTGCCCGGCGTCTCGAGGGAGAGCATCGACCTCGACGTCGAGCGCAACGTCCTGACCGTGCGCGCTGAGCGCGTCGGGCGCAACGGTGACTGGGAGATGCTCGCCGGCGAGCGTCCTCGCGGACTGTTCAGCCGCCAGCTCGTCCTCGGCGACAACCTCGACCTCGAGCGCATCGAGGCCGGGTACGCCGACGGCGTGCTCCGCCTGCGCATCCCGGTCGCCGAGCGGGCGAAGCCCCGCAAGATCAGCGTCGCGATGGAGGGCGCCGAGACCACCGGCCCGGCGGCGCTCGGGTCCTGAGCCGGGCACACGCACGGGGGAGGGGCCGGGCGGTCCCTCCCCCGTCGTGTGCGACGGGGGCGTCGGACTCTTCGTTGAAGTTGAGGGGAATGGACTCAACTTTTCCGTCGTTGGAGTAGACAGTGGCCGGGTACCGGCCTCGCTCGCTCACAGATGTCGGAGGAGTCCCTTGGACGGATCGAAGTTCACGGCGCGCAGCGTCGAGGTGATCAACGCCGCCACCATGCTGGCGGTCAGCAAGCAGAACCCCCAGATCGAGCCGGTGCACCTCGCGGTCGCGCTGCTCACCCAGGACCAGGGCATCGCCGGCAACCTGTTGACCAAGGCCGGCGCGGACCGGGCCGCCCTGGCGGGAAGCCTCGACGCCGCCCTGGCGGAGTTGCCCACGGTGTCCGGCTCCACCGTGCAGAACCCCACGGCGTCGGCCGGGCTCAACCGGGTGCTTGCGAAGTCGTTCGACCTGATGGGCGAGTACGGCGACTCCTACGTCGCCACCGAGCTGCTGCTCCTCGCCCTCGCGACTGCGGACACAGCGGCGCGCCCGCTGCTCGGCGTAGCCGGCGCGACGGAGCCGGCCTTGCGGGAGGCGATCACCGCACTGCGGGGCCACCGCAACGTGACGAGCCACGACGCCGAGGCGACGTACGAGTCGTTGGAGAAGTACGCCGTCGACCTCACCGAGCGCGCCGCCGAGGGCAAGCTCGACCCGGTCATCGGCCGGGACGCCGAGATCCGCCGAGTCGTCCAGGTGCTGTCGCGGCGCACCAAGAACAACCCCGTGCTGATCGGCGACCCCGGCGTCGGCAAGACCGCCGTCGTGGAGGGCCTCGCCCAGCGGATCGTCGACGGCGACGTGCCGGACTCCCTCAAGGGCCGCCGGCTGCTCAGCCTCGACCTGGCCGCGATGGTGGCCGGCGCGAAGTACCGCGGTGAGTTCGAGGAGCGGCTCAAGGCCGTGCTCGAGGAGATCAAGAGCTCCGAGGGCCAGGTGATCACCTTCATCGACGAGCTGCACACGGTCGTCGGCGCCGGCGCGGGCGGCGACTCCGCGATGGACGCGGGCAACATGCTCAAGCCGATGCTCGCCCGTGGAGAGCTGCGCCTGATCGGTGCCACCACGCTGGACGAGTACCGCGAGCGGATCGAGAAGGACCCGGCGCTGGAGCGGCGCTTCCAGCAGGTCTTCGTCGGCGAGCCGAGCGTGGAGGACACCGTCGCGATCCTGCGCGGCCTGCAGGAGAAGTACCAGGCCCACCACAAGGTGGAGATCACCGACGCCGCCCTGGTCGCGGCGGCGATGCTCTCGGACCGCTACATCACCGGGCGCCAGCTGCCCGACAAGGCCATCGACCTGATCGACGAGGCCGCCTCCCGGCTCCGGATGGAGATCGAGTCCTCACCGGTCGAGATCGACGAGCTGCGGCGCAGCGTCGACCGGATGCGGATGGAGGAGCTGGCGCTCGAGCGCGAGACCGACGACGCGTCCAAGGAGCGGCTCGAGCGACTGCGTGCCGACCTCGCCGACCGCGAGGAGGAGCTGCGCGTGCTCGAGGCGCGCTGGGAGCGGGAGAAGGGGCTGCTGGAGGGCACCGGAGAGCTGCGCAAGCAGCTCGACGATCTGCGCGTCGAGGCTGACCGCCTCCAGCGTGCCGGCGACCTCGGCGCCGCCTCGGAGATCCTGTACGGGCGCATCCCCGCGCTCGAGCAGCAGATCCAGGGGATGGAGGCCGCCGAGGCCGCAGACGCCGGCGAGGTCGAGCGGATGGTCAACGAGAAGGTCGGACCCGCCGAGATCGCCGACGTGGTCGAGGCCTGGACCGGGATCCCGACCGGTCGGCTCCTGGAGGGCGAGACCGCCAAGCTGCTGCGGATGGAGGACATCGTCGGCGAGCGGCTGATCGGTCAGGCGGCGGCGGTGAGCGCCGTCAGCGACGCCGTACGACGCTCCCGCGCCGGCATCTCCGACCCCGACCGGCCCACGGGCAGCTTCTTGTTCCTCGGGCCCACCGGTGTGGGCAAGACCGAGCTGGCGAAGTCGCTGGCCGACTTCCTCTTCGACGACGAGCGCGCGATCGTGCGCATCGACATGAGCGAGTACTCCGAGAAGCACTCGGTCTCGCGGCTGGTTGGCGCGCCTCCCGGCTACGTCGGCTACGACGAGGGCGGCCAGCTCACCGAGGCCGTGCGCCGCCGCCCCTACTCGGTGGTCCTGCTCGATGAGGTGGAGAAGGCCCACCCCGAGGTCTTCGACATCCTGCTGCAGGTGCTCGACGACGGCCGGCTGACCGACGGACAGGGCCGCACGGTCGACTTCCGCAACACGCTGCTGATCCTGACCAGCAATCTCGGCTCGCAGTTCCTCGTGGACCCGCTGCTGGACGAGGAGACCCGGCGTGACTCGGTGATGAGCGTGGTGCGCCAGGCCTTCAGGCCCGAGTTCCTCAACCGGCTCGACGAGGTCGTCATGTTCGACGCGCTGACCAAGGAGGAGCTCGCGAGGATCGTCGACCTCCAGCTGCAGGCCTTCGACGCCCGGCTCGCGCCCCGCCGGATCACCGTCACCGTCACCGACCCGGCCCGCACCTGGCTGACCGAGAACGGCTACGACCCCGCCTACGGCGCCCGCCCACTGCGCCGGCTCGTGCAGACCGCGATCGGCGACCCGCTCGCCCGGATGCTCATCGCCGGCCAGGTGCTCGACGGCGAGACCGTCGAGGTCGACACCGAGAGCGACGCCGGCCTGGTCCTCAAGGTCGTCGACCGGGCCGCCGCCTGATCCGCACCGCGTTTTCACGGGTTCACCCGCGAAACCCACTCCTCCCTCACCATGCCTGGTGCAGGAGGAGTGGGTTTCACACGTTCACCTGTGAAACCCACGCCGGAGCCGACTTGATTCAATGTGCCCATGAGCGGAGCCAGTACGGACCGGCGTCCATCCCAGGTGACCTGGGGTGCGGCGATCACCGTCGTGTGCGGGGTGCTGCTGGTCGCCACGGCCTTCGACGCGCTGGCGGGACTGCACTCGGTGGACACCCGGGAGCAGCTGGCGCGCGCCGTGGACAGTCCCCAGGCCCGGGGTCTGGGGATCACCGTCGAGGAGGCGACCAGGGTCCTGCACGTGCTGCTGCTGGTCGGCGGCGCGGCAGCGGCGGTGGCGGCGGTGCTGGGCGGCTACGCCTACCTGCGGCACACCGGTGCCCGAGCGGCGCTGCCGGTCGCGGCGGTCGTCGCACTGGTCGGCTCGTTCGAGGCCGACCCGCTGCTCGGGGTGCTGTTGGTGCTCGGCGCCGGACTGCTGTGGAGCCGGCCGGCGCGGACCTGGTTCCGTCCGCGGCCCGACGCGGTCGCCTTCACGACACCGGGCGCTGCCGAGCCCGCGGAGCGCTCCGCCGAGCCCCGTGCCGCCGTCCCTCCCGATGACCAGCCGGCCCCTCCCGCTCACCCACCGGCGCCCGAACCGCCGAACCCGCCGTACCCGCCGGTCCCCACAGGCGGGCCGCCGGGAGCTGCGCCCCCGCCGACGTACGGCTTCGGCGGCGGTGCGCACCCGGTGCCGCCACCGGTCACCGGCACGTACCCCTCTTCTGCGCCGGTCCCTCCACCGGGTCCGTGGCACCGGGCCGGCTGGCGTCCGCCGGCGCCGGGCTCGGTGAAGGCGGCGGTCGCCCTCACCTGGACCTGCTGCGCGCTCGCGCTGGTCGGCCTGGTCGCCGCCGCGGCCGTGCTCGCAGGCGACCGCGCCCGGATCCTCGAGCTGTTGCGGGAGCAGCCCGGCTACGACCGCTTCGCCGAACACCAGGACGCCCTGGTCGGGGCGCTCTGGTTCGTCGACGGTGCCCTCGCCCTGTGGACGCTGGCGGCCGCCGTCGTGGCGGTCTTCGTCCTGCGCGGCCACGAGTGGGCGCGGGTGCTGCTGCTGGTCAGCGCCGGGGTGGCGGCGCTGGTCGCCCTGGCCGCGTTCCCCGCCTCGGTCTTCCACCTGATCGGCAGCGCCGTGGTGTTCGCGCTGCTGCTCTCCCGCTCGGCGGCCGCCTGGTTCCGCCACCGCGCCGCGCCGGCGGTGGCCGGCCCACCCGCCCACCGGCCCCCCGATCCGCCCCGCCAGGACCCGCCCCGCCAGGATCCGCCCGTCTGGTGACCGTCGAGCGGGGGGGAAGCGCCGGTCAGCCGAAGACGCGGCGCAGCCGGTCGACCCCCTCCTGCAGCACCGCCTGGTCCTTGCAGAACGCCCACCGCACCGGGTGCCGGCCCTCGTCGAGGTCGTCGTAGAAGACCTGCGCGGGGATCGCCACCACGCCGGCGTCGTGAGCTAGCGCCGAGCAGAACGCCAGCCCGTCGGGATGCCCTGCATCGCGTACGTCGGTGAGCACGAAGTAGGTGCCCTCGGGAACCCGCGGCTGGAGCCCGATGTCGCGCAGCCCGGTGCAGAGCACGTCCCGGCGGACGGCGAGCTCGTCGCGCAGCGTCCGGTGGAAGGCGTCGTGGACGTCCAGCGCGAGGGCGATCGCCGGCTGCAGGGGCGCGCCGGAGGCGAAGGAGAGCCAGTTCTTCGCGCCCTCGACCGCGGCGACGAGGTCGGCCGGCCCGGTCGCCCAACCGACCTTCCAGCCGGTGAGGGAGAACGTCTTGCCCGAGCTCGAGATCGTCAGGGTGCGCTCGGCCATGCCCGGCAGGGTCGCGAGCGGCACGTGCGCATGGTCGTCGAAGACGAGGTGCTCGTAGACCTCGTCGGTCACCACCACCAGGTCGTGCTCGCGCGCCACCGCCGCGATCGCCTCCAGCTCCGCGGGGGTGAGCACCGTGCCGGTCGGGTTGTGCGGTGAGTTGACCAGCAGCAGCCTGGTGCGGGGCGTGACCGCCGCCCGCAGCGCCTCGGTGTCGAGGCGGAAGTCGGGCGCCCGCAGCGTGACCGGCCGCCGGACGCCGCCGGCGAACTGGATCATCGCCCGGTAGCTGTCGTAGAAGGGCTCCAGCACGACCACCTCGTCGCCCGGGTCGACCAGGCCGAGCAGCGCCGCCGCGATCGCCTCGGTCGCGCCGGTGGTGACCACCACCTGCTCCGCTGCCAGGTCGAGACCGTAGTGGCGGTGCTGGTGCCGGCGCACCGCCGCGACGAGCTCGGGTGCGCCGTGGCCGGGCGGATACTGGTTGCGGCCGGCCCGCATCGCCGCCACCGCCTCCTCGACCACCGCCGTGGGACCGCTGGCGTCGGGGAAGCCCTGCCCCAGGTTCACCGCGCCGGTGCGTACGGCGAGTGCCGACATCTGCGCGAAGATCGTGCTGGTGACGCCGTCGAGCCGGAGCGCGGCCCGGTTCCTCGCGACCGACGTGTCCTGATCCATTCCGCTCATCTTGCCCCACAATGAGACGGTGACCCTGACGCAGGAGCCGCCTGCGGACCCGACGGAGGCGGCCCGACGGCGCAGCCCGTGGTTCTGGATCGGGGTCGCGATGATCGTCGCGGGCCTGGCACTGCTGGCGTGGCTTGCGTGGCTGTTCTTCGGTACGACGTACCTTGCCCACCGCGACCAGCGGCAGGCCGTGCAGTCCTTCGAGCGCGGCGAGCGGCTGAGCGACGTCGAGGCCGTCGTGCGGATCCCGCGGCTCGGGGCCGACTACGCGGTGCCGGTCTACGAAGGGGTCACCGACGACGTGCTGGCGCGCGGGCTGGGCCACTTCCCGGGGACGGCCGGGCCCGGCCAGCGCGGCAACTACGCGCTCGCCGGGCACCGGGTGACCCACGGCGAGCCGTTGCGGCACCTGCCCGACCTGCGTCCCGGCGACCGGGTCCTCGTCGAGACCCACACCGAGCGCTACGTCTACGTGCTCGACACCGACCCCAACGACCTGGTCGTGCCGTTCACCGCCGGCTGGGTGCTCGAGCGGCACCCGACGAACCCGGGCGACGGACCCCAGCCGCCCGCGGACCAGGACCGGCTGATCACCCTGGCGACCTGCTCGGAGATCTTCCACACCGACGACCGGATGATCGCCTTCGGGCACCTGGTGCGCACCCGGCACCTGGCCGCGCCCTCCCCGCGTCCCCTGCCCTGACGGTCCGGCCGCGGCGCTGGGTAGCCTCTGCGTCCATGGACGACTCCCTGGCCCGCGACGTCGACGCCTGCTGCCGGCTCTCCGGCGAGTTCACCCTCCGCTCCGGTCAGGTCTCCTCGGAGTACTTCGACAAGTACCTGTTCGAGTCGCAGCCGGCGCTGCTGGACCGGGTCGCCGCCCAGATGGTGGGCCTGGTCCCCGACGGCACCGAGCTGCTCGGCGGCCTGGAGCTCGGCGGCATCCCGATCGCGACGGTGCTCAGCGCCAAGACGGGGCTGCCGGCCCTGTTCGTGCGCAAGGCGGCCAAAGAGTACGGCACCTGCAAGCTCGCCGAGGGCCCGGACGTCGCCGGCCGGCGGGTCACGCTGGTCGAGGACGTGATCACCACCGGGGGCGCCGTCCGGGATGCGACCCGCGCGCTGCGCGAGGCGGGAGCGGTCGTCGAGACCGTGGTGTGTGCGATCGACCGGAGCCCCGCGGGGGAGAACCCACTGGCCGACGTCGGCCTCGAGGTGCGCCCGGTCCTCACCAAGGAGCAGCTGGACGCGGCACGCGCCGGCTGAGCCGACGGGTCAGACCTGGCTGCGCTGCGGCTGCTCGCGTTCGCTGTCGTCGCTGTCCGCGCCGCGACGCCGGTGCTGCCACCACTCCCAGGCGACCGGGATCACCGAGAGGGCCAGCAGCACCAGGATGGCCTTATCGATGTTGTCGCCCAGTCCGGGGAAGGCCGAGCCGAGGAAGTAGCCGAGCAGGGTGACGACCAGCACCCAGAGCGCGGCACCGACGCCGCTCCACAGCAGGAACCGCCGGCGCGGCATGCCGGCCACCCCGGCGACGACGGTGACGTAGGTCCGCACGAACGGCACGAAGCGGCCGATCACCAGCGCCTTGTTGCCGTGCTTGTCGAAGAACGCCCGGGTCCGGTCGAGGTAGGCGCGTTTGAGGATGCGGCCGTCGCGTTGGAACAGCCGTGGACCGATCAGGTTGCCGATCTCGTAGCCGGCGACGTTGCCGAGCATCGCGCCGGCGGCGAGGACCAGCATCGCGATGGCGAGCTCGGCGGCTTGGTTGCCCGGGAAGACGTCGATGCGGTCGCCGGAGATGAACAGGCCCATCGCGAACAGCAGGGTGTCACCGGGCAGGAAGGGGAAGAACAGGCCGCACTCGACGAAGACGATCAGCACGCTGATCCAGAAGAACGCCGACCCGAACTGGTCGAGCAGCCAGCTGGGATCCATCCAGGTGATCCCGAGCAGCAGGGGAAGGGGCAGCCTCACCCGCCGAGCCTATCCGGGCAACCTGTACGGAGCCTGGCGGTCTACTGTGCTCGCCGTGCCGGAGTCGAGCGGGGGAGCGGACGACCGGCGAGCGCCGTACGACCCGATGCCGCACGGGCCCGAGGAGGTGGGGGTCGGGCCCTGGTCGGGACCGTGGCCGACAGGGGAGCAGTACGACGCGGACCTGCTCGCCCACGGCGACCGGCGCAACGTGGTCGACCGCTACCGGTACTGGACGATGGAGGCCATCGTCGCCGACCTCGACCGACGCCGGCACCCCTTCCACGTCGCGATCGAGAACTGGCAGCACGACTTCAACATCGGCACGATCGTGCGCACCGCGAACGCCTTCCTGGCCGCCGAGGTGCACATCGTCGGCCGGCGCCGCTGGAACCGGCGCGGCGCGATGGTCACCGACCGCTACCAGCACGTGCGTCACCACGAGACCGTCGCGGCACTGCGGACGCACCTCGACGACGTGCCGGGCGGTCCGGTGCCACTGCTCGGCGTCGACAACCTGCCGGGCTCGGCGGAGCTGGAGTCGCTGGCGCTGCCCGAGCGGGTGTGCCTCCTCTTCGGCCAGGAGGGCCCGGGGCTCTCGGAGGCGGCCCGTGCCGTGGTCGACGGCACCTTCTCCATCGCCCAGTTCGGCTCGACCCGCTCGATCAACGCCTCCGCGGCCGCCGCCATCGCGATGCACACCTGGGTGGTGCAGCACGCCGACCTGCGCGGAGCCGATGCGTGGCGCGGCTAGCGCGTCCGTGCGATCGGAGTCCGACGGGCTCCTCTCGTCGCTCGACAGGCGGCGGAATGCCAGGGGAACCGTGACGATCACCGCCCTGGAGGCGCTGTGCGAGGCGCTGGCGGGCGAGCCGGGTGGCCTGCTGCCCTGCGAGCCGGCGCGACCGAGCGTGGAGAGCGTCGCGCGCTGACCCTAGGGTGGGTCGTACACCCCACCGCCGTGTCGAGGAGCCGACGCCATGCCTATCGCCACCCCCGAGAAGTACGCCGAGATGCTGGACACCGCGAAGGCCAAGGGCTTCGCGTTCCCGGCGATCAACGTGACCTCCTCCCAGACCCTGAACGCGGCGCTCGCCGGCTTCGCCGAGGCGGGCTCCGACGGCATCGTCCAGGTCTCGACCGGCGGCGCGGACTACCTCTCCGGGCCGACCGTGAAGGACATGGTCACCGGTTCCGTCGCGTTCGCCGCCTACGCCGCCGAGGTGGCGAAGAAGTATCCGGTCAACATCGCGCTGCACACCGACCACTGTCCCCAGGACAAGCTGGACGGCTTCGTGCGTCCGCTGGTGGAGCTCTCCGTCGAGCGGGTGAGAGGCGGCCAGGCGCCGTTGTTCCAGTCGCACATGTGGGACGGCTCCGCCGTCCCGCTGGAGGAGAACCTCCAGATCGCCCAGGAGCTGCTGGCCAAGTGCGCTGCCGCGCACATCATCCTCGAGATCGAGGTCGGCGTGGTCGGCGGCGAGGAGGACGGCATCGTCGGAGCCATCGACGAGAAGCTCTACACCAGCCCCGGCGACGCCCTCGCCACGGTCGAGGCCCTCGGGCTCGGTGACAAGGGCCGCTACATGACCGCGCTGACGTTCGGCAACGTGCACGGCGTGTACAAGCCGGGCAACGTCAAGCTGCGCCCGGAGATCCTCCAGGCCGCCCAGGAGGCCATCGTCGAGAAGTACGGCGAGGGTGCCGGCTTCGGTCCCGGCTCGAAGCCGCTGGACCTGGTGTTCCACGGCGGATCCGGCTCGACCGCCGAGGAGATCGCTGCCGCGGTCTCCTACGGCGTGGTGAAGATGAACGTCGACACCGACACCCAGTACGCCTTCACCCGTCCGGTGGCCGACCACATGTTCCGCACCTACGACGGCGTGCTCAAGGTCGACGGCGAGGTGGGCAGCAAGAAGGCCTATGACCCGCGCGCCTGGGGCAAGGCCGCCGAGGCCGGCATGGCCGCCCGCGTCGTGGAGGCGTGCGAGAACCTTTCCGCCACCGGCAACAGCATCGGCTGAGCCAGGAGCGGCCCGGAGCGGCCCGGAGCCGGCGGCGTCAGCCGACCGCCGGCTCCGCTGCGCCGCTCGGCGTGCCGGCCGGCACGTCCGCGGAGGGCCGGGCATGGACGTTGCGGAACAGCGCGGCCGCCACGAGGCCGATGAGCAGCACGGCCGGCGGCAGCAGCATCGCGTCCGACATCGCCGCACTGAACGGGTCGAGCACCTGGGCCGGCAGCTTCTGCACGGAGCCTCCTCCCGCGAAGCCACTGCCGTGGAGGCCGTGTGCGGCGATCCGGGAGTCGATGAGCACCGCGATCGCGGCGGAGCCCAGCACGGCGCCCACCTGGCGGGTGGCGTTGTAGACGCCCGCGCCCGCGCCGGCGAGCTGGGCCGGCAGGTTGCGGGTCGCCGTCGCGCTCAACGGTGCCCAGACGCAGGCGTTGCCGATCCCGAGCAGCACCATCGGGAGCAGGATCTCCCAGATCGCCGACTGCGGCGTCATCACCCGGGAGAGCCACCCCAGCGACACCACGATGCTGGTGAAGCCGGCCGTGGTGATCGCCGCCGGGTGGACCCGGTCGGTGAGGCGACCCACGCCCGGCGCGAGCACGATCGACATCACCGCCATCGGCACCAGCAGCAGCGCCGACTGCGTCGGGCTGAGTCCCCGCACCAGTTGGGCGTAGAGGAAGACCGGGAAGCCCATCGCGGTGATGGCGAAGCCCATCGCGGTGATCCCGACGTTGGCCAGGGAGAAGTTGCGGTCGCGGAACAGGTGCAGGGGCACCAACGGCTCGCGGCGGTTGCGCGCCTGCCACACGACGAAGGCGACGAGGAAGACCGCGCCGACCGTGATCAGCAGCGGCACCGAGATCACGCCGGTGATCGATCCCCAGTGGTACTGGTGGCCCTCCTGGATGCCGAACACCAGGCAGAGCATCCCGAGGCCGCTCAGGGCGACGCCCCACCAGTCGAAGCGGTGGGCGTGCGTCTCCAGGCCGGGCACCAGCCTCCAGGCGAGCACGAAGCCGACCAGCCCGACGGGCAGGTTGATGAAGAAGATCCACTCCCAGCCGAGGCTGTCGACCAGGACGCCACCGAGGATCGGCCCGACGAGCGTCGCGACGCCGGCCGTGGCGCCCCACAGCGCCATCGCCTGACCACGGCGGGCGGCGGGGAAGATGCGGGTGATGATCGCCATCGTCTGCGGGGTGATCATCGAGGCCCCGATGCCCTGGAAGACGCGGGCCACGATCAGCATCCCGATGCTCGTGGTCAGGCCGCACCACAGCGACGAGAGGGTGAAGACCGCGAGGCCGGCGAGGTAGAGCCGCTTGGGCCCGTAGCGGTCACCGAGCCGGCCGGTGATCAGCACCGGCACGGCGTAGGCGAGCAGGTAGGCGCTGGTCACCCAGATCACCGCGGTCACGCCGGCGTGGAGGTCCTCCACGATCGCCGGGGTCGCGACCGAGACGATCGTGGTGTCGACCAGGATCATGAAGAAGCCGATGCACAGGGCCCACAGCGCGGGCCAGGGGTCGCGCGCGGGGGCGGTCCCGCCGTCTGCGGCGGACCGGGCGGTGTCGAGGGAGCTCACGGTGACACTCAACACCCGAGCACCGACAGCATTCCCGGCGCGGCTCCGGCGGGGGTGGGCCGCGACCGACCGCCTCGCCCGCCGCGCCTAGGCTCGCCCTCGTGACGCACTCCGATCTGATGGCCGGTCCGCCGCCCGTGCACCTTCCCGAGGACCCGGCTGCGGCCGCCCTCGAGCGGGGTGACGACCCCGCCGAGGTCGTCCGGCACCACCCCGAGTCGCCGCTGGCCTGGGCGGTGCTCGCGGAGCGCGCCGAGGCGGCCGGCGACCCCGACGTGACGACCTACGCCTACGCGCGGGTCGGCTACCACCGCAGCCTGGACCTGCTGCGGCGCAACGGCTGGAAGGGCTACGGCCCGGTGCCGTGGAGCCACGAGCCGAACCGGGGCTTCCTGCGGGCGCTCGCGGCGCTGACCCGGGCGGCCCGTGCGATCGGGGAGGGCGACGAGCAGGAGCGCTGCGCGGCGTTCCTGCGCGACTCGAGCCCCGAGGCGGCAGAGGCGCTCGGGCTGTAGGAGCGGGTCCGGGCCGACCACGCGGCTGCGGCCTGTCGGCGCGCGAGCGGGCCCGGCCGGCGGTAGCGTCCGAGCATGACTCTCGGTTCTGAGGGCGGTACGGGGGTTCCGCCGACCAACAAGGGGCTGCTCGTCGCAGCCGGTGTGTGCCTGGTGATACCTGTCGTCGCCCTGATGTGGGTGGGCAGCTACGCAAAGGAGACCCCGCGGCTGTGGGGCTTCCCCTTCTTCTTCTGGTACCAGTTCCTCTGGGTGATCATCTGCTCCGCGCTGACCTACGCCGCCCACCGGCTGGTCCTCGCGGCGCGTCCGCGACCCGGCCGGCCGGTCGGCGAGCGTCGGGACGGTGACGCATGATCCCGCTCGCGGCCGCGCACAGCGGCGTCAACGGCGTCGCCCTCACGGTGCTGATCCTGCTGTTCCTGCTCGTGGCGGGGCTCGGCTTCTGGGCCACCCGCTTCAAGCGCGGCGAGCACCTGAACTCCCTCGACGAGTGGGGCCTGGGCGGCCGGAAGTTCGGCACCTGGATCACCTGGTTCCTGCTCGGCGGCGACCTCTACACCGCCTACACGTTCGTGGCGGTGCCGGCGGCGATGTTCGCGCTCGGCGCGGTCAACGGCTTCTTCGCCGTGCCGTACACGATCATCCTCTACCCGATCATCTTCGTCTTCGTGGCCCGGCTGTGGTCGGTCAGCCACCGTCGCGGCTACGTCACGCCGGCCGACTTCGTGCGCGGCCGGTACGACTCGCGCGGGCTCGCGCTCGCCATCGCGCTGACCGGGTTCGTGGCGACCATGCCCTACATCGCCCTGCAGCTGGTCGGCATCGAGGCCGTGCTCCAGGTCGCCGGTCTCGACGGCACCGGCTTCGCCAAGGACCTGCCGCTGATCATCGCCTTCGTCGTGCTGGCGGCCTTCACCTACACCTCGGGACTGCGGGCCCCCGCGGTGATCGCCTTCGTCAAGGACGGGCTGATCTACCTCGTCATCATCGTCGCGGTGATCTACCTGCCCCACAAGGTGGGCGGCTGGGAGCACATCTTCGGCGCCGCACAGCAGAAGATGGCGACGACCAACCCGGTCACCCAGAAGCCGACGGGCGCGTTCATCCCGAGCTCGGCGCAGTTCTGGCCCTACGCCACCCTCGCGCTCGGGTCCGCGATGGCGCTGTTCATGTATCCCCACTCGGTCACCGCGACGCTGTCCTCGAAGAGCCGGGTCACGGTGCGCCGCAACGCAGCGCTGCTGCCGGCGTACTCGTTCCTGCTCGGTCTGCTCGCGCTGCTCGGCTGGGTGGCGATCGCGGCGAACACGCAGGTCACCAGCCCCAACGAGGTGGTGCCGCAGCTGTTCGAGGACTTCTTCCCGAGCTGGTTCGCCGGCGTCGCGTTCGCTGCCATCGCCATCGGCGCGCTGGTGCCGGCGGCGATCATGTCGATCGCGGCCGCGAACACCTTCACCCGCAACATCTACAAGGAGTTCATCCGCCCCGACGCGGACCCGAGCGAGGAGGCACGCGTCTCCAAGCTGGTCTCGCTGGTGGTCAAGGCGTTCGCACTGCTGTTCGTGGTCAGCCTCGACCAGTCCAACGCGCTGAACTTCCAGCTGCTCGGCGGCATCTGGATCCTGCAGACGCTGCCGTCGGTGGTCTTCAGCCTCTACACCCGCTGGTTCCACCGGTGGGGGCTGCTGGCGGGCTGGGCGGTGAGCATCGTCTACGGCACCGTGAAGGCCTACAACGTGGTCAAGCCGGGCACCAACACCCACTTCGGCGGGTCGGTCTCGACGATCCTCCCGGGCTGGCAGCAGATGGGCTACATCGCCCTGACGGCCTTCGTCCTCAACGTGCTCGTGGCCGTGGTCGTCACCGTGGCGCTCAACGCCGCCAAGGTCAGCAACGGTGTCGACGAGACGGTGCCCGCCGACTACTACGCCGACGCGGACGACCCGCGGGTGGCGCAGGACCTGGTCGAGCACGGAGGTGCTGCCGCGGGCGAGCCCGCCTGAGGCCCTCCGCCTCGCCGCTGCTCGTCGCTGCCCGTCGTCCCCGGATCCTCAGGGGGCGGCGGGCAGCAGCAGCGTGTAGGCCCCGTGCTCGAGGTGCCACGCCCGGCGCCGCTCGGGACCCAGGATCTCGCCGTCGGCGCTCATCCAGAAGTCCTCGCCCGACACCGCGACCTGGACGCCGCGCAGGCACACCACGTCGTCGCGCTCGACCTGGTCTCCGCCCCGGAGCCGGCGGACGAAGTCCAGGCGCTCCCACGGGCCGGTGGCGTAGGACAGCATCACGTCGACCTTGCCGTCCTGGGGGTCCGCGGCCGGGGTCACCGGTGTCCCGCCGCCCACGGTCGCGCCGTTGCCGATCGCGAGCATCAGGATGTGACGGTCCATGTCGGCGACGACCTCGCCGTCGACCTCCACGCGCAGCCGGACGTACGGCGGGTTGACCGCGGCACGCAACGCCCCCAAGGGGTAGCCGAGCAGGCCCAGGCCGACCTTGCCGACGTGGATGCGGCCCAGCCGCTCCTTGAGCACGGCGCCGTAGCGGCTCGCGTGCGCGCTGGCACCGAGGTGGACGTTGTTGACGACCACCTCGCCCAGCTCGTCGACCAGCAGGTCCATCGGTTGTGGCGAGCCGGCCAGCAGGGCGCGCGCCGCGTCGGCGGGCTTGAGGGGGAGCTGCAGGGTGCGGGCGAAGTCGTTGCCGGTGCCCAGGGGGATCAGCCCGAGCACCCGCTCGCCCAGCTCGTGGCGCCGGTGCAGCGCCGACACGACCGCGTGCAGGCTGCCGTCGCCGCCCGCGACGACGATCGACCGCGACCCGGCACGCTGCAGCACGCCGTCGAGCTCGCCGGGGTTGCTGGTCTCGCAGACCTCCACGTCGGCCGCCTCGCGGAGCACCGCGACGGCCGCCTCGACGCCCTTCGTCTCGGCGCTCCCCGCGGAGGCGTTGGCGATGACGAGGAGGGGGTCCACGCCGCACAGGCTAGCCAGTGCGGGCAGCCGGCGGGCGGACTGCCGGGATCGGGCCTGGGCGGCGAGGGTGCGGGGTTGGTAGCCTCGGTGCGCAAGAGCCCGAGTGTGTGCACCACTGTCGCAGGGCTCCTTTTTTCTGTGCACGGGAGGCATCCATGCCGGCGATCGTCGTGCTCGGCGCCCAGTGGGGCGACGAGGGCAAGGGCAAGGCCACGGACCTGCTCGCCACCAGCGACACCATCGACTACGTCGTCCGCACCAGCGGCGGCCACAACGCGGGCCACACGATCGTGGTCAACGGCGAGAAGTTCGCCACCCACCTGCTGCCCAGCGGCATCCTGACCCCGGGAGCCACCTCGGTCATCGCCAACGGCGTCGTGGTCTCGCCCGAGGCGCTCTTCGCCGAGCTCGACGCGCTCCTCGAGCGTGACGTCGAGATCGGCGGCCTGGTGGTGAGCGCCAACGCCCACGTCATCGCCTCCTACCACTCCACGATGGACAAGGTCGCCGAGCGCTTCCTGGGCAAGAACCGCATCGGTACGACGGGCCGCGGCATCGGACCGGCCTATGTCGACAAGATCAACCGGCTCGGCATCCGGGTGGCCGACCTCTTCGACGAGGGCATCCTGCGCGAGAAGGTCGAGGCGGCCCTGGAGGTCCGCAACCAGCTGCTCACCAAGGTCTACAACCGGCGCGCCGTCGCGGTCGACGCCGTCGTCGAGGAGCTGCTCGCCTACACCGACCGTCTGCGACCGATGGTCGCCGACACCTCGCTGCTGCTCAACCGGGCGCTGGACGAGGGGCGGACCGTGCTCTTCGAGGGTGCGCAGGCGACGATGCTCGACGTCGACCACGGCACCTACCCCTTCGTCACCAGCAGCAGCCCCGTCGCGGGCGGCGTGTGCACCGGCGCCGGCATCGGCCCCACCCGGATCGACCGGGTGATCGGCGTGATCAAGGCCTACACCACCCGGGTCGGCTCCGGCCCGTTCCCCACCGAGCTGTTCGACGCCGACGGCGAGGCGCTGCAGCGGATCGGGGGCGAGATCGGTGTCTCCACCGGCCGCACCCGCCGCTGCGGCTGGTACGACGCGGTGGTGGCCCGCTACTCCGCGCGGGTCAACGGCCTCACGGAGTTCTTCCTGACCAAGCTCGACGTGCTCGACTCCTGGGAGCGGATCCCGGTCTGCGTGGCCTACGACATCGACGGCGTGCGCCACGACGAGATGCCGATGACCCAGACGGAGTTCCACCATGCGAAGCCGGTCTACGAGTTCTTCGACGGCTGGGGCGAGGACATCTCCGGGTGCCGCACCTTCGCGGACCTGCCCAAGAACGCGCAGGCCTACGTGCAGGCGCTGGAGGAGATGTCGGGTGCCCCGTTCTGGGGCGTCGGCGTCGGCCCGGGCCGCGAGCAGACGCTGGTGGTGCACGGGTGAGGGTGCTGGTCGTCGGCAGTGGTGGACGCGAGCACGCGCTCGCCCTGGCGCTCGCCCGCGACCCCGGCGTGGAGGCGGTCCACGCGGCGCCGGGCAACCCCGGGATCGGCGCGGTGGCCACGCTGCACCCGGTCGACCCGATGGACGGCGACGCGGTCGCGGACCTGGCCGTCGAGCTGGGCGTGGACCTCGTCGTGGTCGGGCCGGAGGCACCGCTGGTCGCCGGGGTCGCCGATGCGGTGCGCGCCCGGGGGGCGGCCTGCTTCGGTCCGTCCCGCGAGGCCGCCCGGCTCGAGGGCTCGAAGACGTTCGCCAAGGACGTGATGGCGGCGGCCGGTGTGCCGACGGCCGGCTCGCGCACCTGCACCGACGCCGCGGAGGTCGCGGCGGCGCTCGACGCCTTCGGCCCGCCGTACGTGGTCAAGGACGACGGGCTGGCGGCCGGCAAGGGCGTCGTGGTGACGGGCGACCGCGAGGAGGCCCTCGCCCACGCGGCCGCGTGCCGGCGCGTCGTCGTCGAGGAGTTCCTCGACGGCCCGGAGGTCTCGCTGTTCGCCGTCTGCGACGGCGCGACGGCCCGCCCGCTGCAGCCGGCCCAGGACTTCAAGCGCATCCACGACGGCGGCCGGGGCCCCAACACCGGCGGCATGGGCTCCTACACGCCGCTGCCCTGGACGCAGCCCGACCTCGCGGAGGTCGTGATGGACGCCGTCGTGCTGCCCACGCTCGCCGAGATGCGCCGCCGGGGCGCACCGTTCGTGGGCTGCCTCTACGTCGGGCTCGCGCTGACGGCGCAGGGACCGAGGGTGATCGAGTTCAACTGCCGCTTCGGCGACCCCGACATCCAGCCGGTGCTCGCGGTGCTCGACGCACCGCTGGGGGAGCTGCTGCTCGCCGCGGCCCGGGGCCGGCTGTCCGAGGTGCCGGCACCGGGCTTCCGCGACGCCGCCTCGGTGAGCGTCGTGCTCGCCTCCGCCGGCTATCCCGGCTCCGCCTCGACGGGCGAGGTGATCACCGGCGTCGGTGCTGCCAACGGTGTGCACGACGTCGACGTCATCCATGCCGGCACCGCCCTCGCCGAGGACCCGGCGACCGGGACGCGGTCCCTGGTCACCGCCGGGGGACGGGTCCTCGCGGTGCGCGCCGTCGGCTACGACGTCGCGGACGCACGCGCCCGGGCCTACGCCGCCGCCGACCTGATCTCCTTCGACGGGATGCAGCGCCGCTCCGACATCGCGGCCGAGCCCTTGGGCGCGGTGGAGGGCGCTGCGGCGGCGGACTCCTGAGAAGCTCCCGGCAATCCTTGCGCCGGCGCATGGATTGCCGCCGCGGGGGCATTGCTCCCTCGTGGGAATCTTGCACCGAGACAGTGAGACGAGCCACGGCGTCGTGGCCGGCACCGAGCACTTCGTGGACCGCATGGTCGGCAACGTCGAGCATGGCCGCTTCGAGCGGTCCCTCTCGGGCCTGACCGCGATGGCGGCAGTCGTCACCGGGACCGAGATCTACCTCGAGCACTACAAGGCCAGCTTCGGCAACAAGTGGATGTGGAGCCCGGTGCTGCTCAGCCCGCCGCTCGCCGTGGCCGGCGTCGCCGGTGTGTTCAGCAAGAGGTGGGCGAAGACGGCACTGCCCGTGACGGCCGCGCTCTACACCGCCAACGGCATGCTGGGGGAGTACTTCCACGCCCGGGGCGTCGCTCGGAAGCCGGGCGGCTGGTCCCTGGCGTCGTACAACCTGCCGATGGGTCCGCCGATCTCGGCTCCGGGGATGATGTGCATGGTCGGCGGCATGGGCCTGCTCGCGGCGTTGCTGCGCCGGGAGAAGTGAGCGCTGCTGTGCCGGACCTGTCCCGTCCCGACCACCTGCCCAACCTGCGTCCCGACCGGATGCCGCCGCATCCGAGCTGGCTCCCGCGCCAGCGCCGCGGCACCACGCCGCAGATGATCGGCCGCTACCCCGACTACGACGTCTTCGACGCCGTCGACACCTGGGACCACGCCACCCGCAAGGTGATCGAGGACCGGATGACGCTCGGCGGGAGGCCGCTGCGGTTCTTCACCGCCGAGCAGGACCGGACCGTGCGCGCCTTCTGCGACGTCGTGCTCGCCCAGGACTGCGAGCCGCGGGTCCCGGTGGTGGAGTTCCTCGACGACAAGCTCTTCCACGGCCGCAGCGAGGGCTACCGCTACGCCGACATGCCCGACGAGCGCGGCGTGTGGGGGCTGGTGCTCGCCGGTCTCGACGAGAAGGCGCGCGCGTCCGACGCGGACGACTTCGCCGCGCTCGACCTGGACCTGCAGAGCGACATCATCGACGCCTTCGCCGGCGGTGAGCTCTCCGGCGGGTCCTGGGACCAGCTGCATGTGTCCCGCGCCTGGGAGGTGGTGATGACCGGGGTGCTCAGCGGCTTCTACTCCCACCCGTGGGCGTGGAACGAGATCGGCTTCGGCGGTCCGGCGTACCCCCGGGGCTTCATGCGCCTGGGCCCCATCGGCATCCGCGAGCCCTTCGAGGCACCGGCGGCCGGCGACGAGGACCCGGTGCCCGTGGTGCAGCAGTGGTCGCAGGTCGAGGACGGCGACCCGCCCCGGCCGCACCGCGACCACCAGAGCGGCGACCACGACGACGAACACAGCGACGACCAGGACGGCGACCAGGAGGACGGCAGCCATGGGTGACCTGATGCGCGGCATCCTCAAGGGCGCCGTCGGGCCGAAGGACAACGACTCGCGGTTCCTGCTCGACGTGCACTCCCGGGACCTGCCCGGCGAGGACACCATGGCGCGCTACCGCGACGACGACGAGGTCGACCTCGTCATCGTCGGCGCCGGAGCCGGCGGCTCGGTGCTCGCCCAGCGGCTGGCCCGCGAGGGCTGGCGGATCGTCATCCTCGAGGCGGGGCCGTTCTGGCACCCCGACGAGGACTGGGTCTCCGACGAGGCGGCCTCGCACCGCCTCTACTGGACCCAGGACCGCGTGATCGGCGGGGACAACCCGATCCCGATGGGGTCGAACAACTCCGGCCGCGGCGTGGGCGGCTCGATGGTGCACTACGCCGGCTACACCCCCCGCTTCCACCCCAGCGACTTCCGGACCCAGACGCTCGACGGGGTCGGTGCCGACTGGCCGATCAGCTACGAGGACCTGCGCCCGCACTACGAGCGCGTGGAGCGGGAGCTGCCCGTCGCCGGCCAGAACTGGCCGTGGGGGCACCCGCACCGCTACCCGTTCTCCCCGCACCCGGTCTCGGAGATGGGTGCGACGCTGATGCGCGGGGCGCGCAAGCTCGGCATCGAGATGCGGGTCGGGCCCGTCGGCATCGTCAACGGCACGTTCGGCAACCGGCCGCACTGCATCTACCGCGGCTACTGCCTGCAGGGCTGCAAGGTCAACGCCAAGGCGAGCCCCTACGTCACCCACCTCCCCGACGCGCTGGCCCACGCCGTCGAGATCCGCTCGCACTGCATGGCGTCCCGGGTCGAGATCGACGACAACACCGGCCTGGCCACCGGGGTCGTCTACCACGACGAGATCGGGGGCGAGGAGAAGCTGCAGCGCGCCCGCTACGTCGCGGTGGCCGGCTACTCCATCGAGACGCCGCGGCTGCTGCTCGCCTCCACCTCGCGTCGTCACCCGCACGGGCTCGGCAACAACGAGGACCAGGTCGGGCGCTACGTGATGGTCCAGGGCGCCGCCCAGACCGCCGGCCGGTTCCCGATGGAGCTGCGCCAGTACAAGGCCCCGCCGCCCGAGATCTCCTCGGAGCAGTTCTACGAGACCGACGAGTCGCGCGGCTTCAAGCGCGGGTTCTCGATCCAGACGGTCGGGCCGCTGCCGATCACCTGGGCCAAGCACGTCCTCGCGGACGGCCACTGGGGACGCGCGATGCGCGAGTACATGCGCGACTACAACCACTGGGCCACGATCGGCGTGCTCAACGAGCTCCTGCCGCACGCCGACAACCGGGTGACGCTCGCCGACGAGAAGGACCCCTACGGACTCCGGGTGGCCCGCTTCGACTTCAGCGTCGGCGAGAACGACCAGAAGAACATGGACTACTCCACGAAGGTCATCACCGACATCCTCCAGGCGGCCGGCGCCCAAGACGTGCTCACGGTCCACCGCTACGCGCACCTGGTCGGGGGCTGCCGGATGGGGACCAGCCCCGAGAACAGCGTGCTGGACCCCGATCAGCGGGTGTGGGGCGTGCCGAACCTGTTCTGCTCCGACGGCTCGGTCTGCCCGACCCAGGGTTCGGCCAACCCGGCCCTGACCATCATGGCGCTCGCGTCCCGGCTGGCGGAGCGGATGGCCAGTGGCGAGGCGCTGCACCCGGAGTCGGCCGGGCGCCCCCGCCTCCGGTCCGTGGCGGGCTGAGGCCGGCCGCTCGGCGTACGACGCGTGGGAGAATCGGCCCGCCGCATCCCCCACGCGTCGAGGAGCCCTGCGTGAGCCTGCCCAACGTCCTGGCGACCCGGTACGCCGGTGCCGACCTCGCCGAGATCTGGTCCCCCGAGCACAAGGTCGTGCTCGAGCGCCGGCTGTGGATCGCGGTGCTCAGGGCCCAGCGCGACCTCGGCATCGCGGTGCCCGACGGGGTGGTCGAGGACTACGAGCGGGTCGTCGACCAGGTGGACCTGGCGAGCATCGCGGCCCGCGAACGGGTGACCCGGCACGACGTGAAGGCGCGGATCGAGGAGTTCTGTGCCCTCGCCGGGCACGAGCACATCCACAAGGGCATGACCTCGCGGGACCTGACCGAGAACGTCGAGCAGCTGCAGGTGCTCTCCTCGCTGCGCCTGGTGCGCAGCCGGATGGTCGCGACGCTGGCCCGGCTGGGCCGCCTGGCCGCCGAGCACGAGGCGCTGGTGATGACCGGTCGGTCGCACAACGTGGCAGCGCAGGCGACCACGCTGGGCAAGCGTTTCGCGACCGTGGCCGACGAGATGCTGGTGGCCCTGGCCCGGCTCGACGACCTCCTCGCGCGCTACCCGCTGCGGGGCATCAAGGGTCCGATGGGGACCGCCCAGGACATGCTCGACCTCCTCGACGGCGACGCGTCCCGGCTCGCCGAGCTCGAGCAGGCGGTGGCGACCCACCTGGGCTTCGAGAACGTGCTCACCAGCGTCGGTCAGGTCTACCCGCGATCGCTCGACTTCGATGTCGTCGCGGCGCTCGTGCAGGCCGTCGCCGGCCCCGCCAACCTCGCGACCACGATCCGGCTGATGGCGGGTCTGGAGCTGGTCACCGAGGGCTTCAAGGAGGGCCAGGTCGGGTCCTCGGCCATGCCGCACAAGATGAACACCCGGTCCTGCGAGCGCGTCAACGGGCTCGCGGTGGTGCTGCGCGGCCACCTGTCGATGGTCAGCGAGCTCGCCGGCGACCAGTGGAACGAGGGCGACGTGTCGTGCTCGGTCGTCCGTCGCGTCGCGCTGCCGGACGCCTTCTTCGCCACCGACGGGCTCTTCCAGACCTTCCTCACCGTGCTCGACGAGTTCGGGGCGTTCCCCGCCGTGGTGCAGCGCGAGCTGGACCGCTACCTGCCGTTCCTGACCACGACCAAGGTGCTGATGACCGCCGTGCGCAACGGCGTGGGCCGCGAGGAGGCGCACGAGGCGATCAAGGAGCACGCCGTCCAGGTGGCGCTGGACCTGCGGCAGGGCCTGGAGCGCAACGACCTCTACGACCGCCTCGCCGGCGACCCGCGCCTGGTGCTGGGCCGCGACCAGATCGAGGCGCTGGTCCGCGACCCGCTCGAGTTCACCGGCGCCGCCTCCGACCAGGTGCGCTCGGTCGTACGACGGGTCGCGGAGGTGGTCGCCGCCGACCCGGTCGGTGCTCGGTACCAGCCGGGCGCCATCCTCTGAGGCCTGGCGGGCCCGGCGGCCGCCTGCTCAGGACCGGGCCACATCGAGTGCGCGCCGGAACTGCCGGTAGCTCATCAGCTCGGCGTTGACCGGGCGCACCACGTGGTCGGTCGCGACCCGCGACACGGTGCCGAGCAGTGCGCGCTCGACCGGCTCGATCGCCTGCCGGGCGGCGTGGGCGCCGAGGGCGTCCGCACCGAGCACCAGCGCTCCGAGACCGCCCGCGCCGAGGCCGAGCAGCACCGCCCCGGCCACCGTCGCGGCAGGGCCGGACGTCATGGCGAGCAGCAGCGCTCCGGCGACCAGCAGCACCGCGAGCACACCGCGGGCGGGACCGAGGAGGTCGACCCAGCCGGGAGCCTCCGCAGGCGGAGGCGCGGCGAGCCCGACGTCCAGCCGGTCGCACGCCGCGGTGAGGTCGCTGGTCGCGGCGCGACGCACCGGCTCGCCCCAGCCCCCGGTGAGGTGGCGGCCGAGGTTGTCGGCGAGCTCGCGGACCGCCGTGCCCGCGGCTGCCCGGTCGACCGGGATCGCCGCGCCCGGAGCCCGGCGCGGCCGGGACTCCTCCGCGGGGCCCGGCAGCGGCCAGCGTGCCCGGCCGCGCACGTCGGACCGCACGGCCCGTGCGACCTCCTCGACGACCTCCGGGACACCGGCTGCCTCGGCGAGGCGCTGCTGGAGCTGCCCCGCCCACAGCTCCGGCACCGTCGCCGGCGCGTCCCCCGCCGCCCGCTCGAGGTCGGCCGTCACCGTGGCCAGGTCGGCGCGCACCCGCAGGGCGACGTGCCGCTTCTCCTCGACCCGCCGCCCGATCGCCGCCCGGAGCTCGGGCAGGCCGGTGCCCTCCCGCGCGCTGGTCGCCACGACCGGGGGGTTGCGGATCCCGTCGGCGGCGATCACCCGCGCGACGTCGCGCAGCATCGGTCCCCGGCGCTCCTCGGGCACGGTGTCGATGTGGTTGAGCACCGCGAGCATCACCTCGCGGTGCCGGGCGTGCGGTTGCAGCATCCGATGGTGCAGGGCGGAGTCGGCGTACTTCTGGGGGTCGACGACCCAGACCAGCAGGTCGGCCAGGGCGACGACGCGCTCCGCCTCCTCGTGGTGCGCGGTCTCGAGGGAGTCGTGGTCGGGGAGGTCGAGGAGGACGAGCCCGTCGGGCAGCCGGGACGCCGATGCGGGTGCGGCGGCGGGGCGCCGGTGGCGACGTGACTGCGGGACCTCGAGCCAGTCCAGGAGCGCCTCGACGTCGCCGTCCCCGCAGACCAGCGCGGTGGTGGACGAGGTCGTCGGCCGCTCCGGTCCCGACGTCGACAGGGCACTGCCCGCGAGGGCGTTGAACAGGCTGGACTTGCCCGAGCCGGTGGCGCCGGCGAGGGCCACGACCGTGTGGTCGGTGGAGACGTGCAGCCGGCCGCGCGCCCGCTCGACGGTGGTGGTGGCCGTGTCGCACACGTCGTCGGGCAGGCGGCCGCGTGCCGCGGCGACGGCGGTCGCGAGCGCGTCCACGCGGGTCAGCAGCTCCGCGTGGTGCGCGCCGCTCAGCGGCGGGGGCCGGAAGGCGGCACCCAGTCCGCGGCCGACCACCTCAGCGCCCCGCGCGGGCGTCGAGGGCGGCCAGAACCGCGTCGGCCCGGCGTCCCAGCTCCGCACAGGACGCGTGGGTGAGCGGCCACCTCGTGGCGCGCGCGGTGTAGCGACGTCGCTCGCCCTCCAGCAGGGCCTCGATCGTGCGGGCCAGCTCCTCGGCCGCGGTCACCAGCAGGCCCCGCAGGCCGTACCGGTCCGCCGCGGCCGACCGCGCGTCGAGAAGATCCGGCGTGGACACCGCGTGGACCGCCACCGCCAGCCCCAGCGCCCGCAGACCGACGGCGTCGAGGCCGTCGGCCAGGTCGCTGCTGAGCAGCTCCTGGCGCACCAGGGTCGCCAACCTGTCCTGCCAGGCGGCGAGAGCGCGAGGAAGCTCGGCACGCACCGCGCGGCCCGGCCGGCCCAGGTCCTCCTCGCTCCACGCCAGGAGCGCGTCACCGTGCGTGCTGGTGCGCACGGCGCCGCTCGCCTCCTCGGCGGCATGCTCGAGTCCGGCGCTGACCGCGTGGTCGAGCGCGACGTTGAGGGCCAGCTCGAGGCGGCGTACGTCGGCCTCGCGCGGCGGGTCGTCGCCGGCCGCCCGCCGCCGGACCGCGGCGAAGGCCGGTGGCAGGCCCTCGGCCACCGTCACGCCGCTCAGCTCCTCCCACTGGCTCGCGATCCGGCCCGGGAGGAGGGTGCCGTCGCCGACGGACCCGCGCAGGACCTCCGCGGCCGTGTCGTAGGCGGCATCGGCTGCGGCGACCAGCTCGCCGACGGCGTCGACCTGGGTGCCGGCCGCCGCGGCCACCTCGTGCCCGGCGCGGCACGCCCGCCGGAGCGCCCCTGCGAGCGTCTGGCGCACCATGGCGTCCTGCGTGCCGGCGTCACGCCCCAGCGACTCCAGGAAGGTCCGGATCCCCTCGACCTGTGCGGCTGGCAGCAGGCCGTCGGCGTCGACCGGCCCGTTCTCGACGAAGAACCGTCGCTCCGCGGGGAAGCCGCGGGCATCCAGCATCCGGGTCAGGTGGGCGGCCACCCGGTCGCGGTCCTCGGGAGGGATCCGGTTCATCACCACCACCACCGTCGCCTCGCGCTCGAGCGCCTGCTCGAGGTGACGCCAGGGCAGCTGGTCGGAGTAGCGCGCCGCCGAGGTGACGAACAGCCACACGTCGGCCGCGGCGAGCACCTTGGTCGCCACGGCACGGTTGTGGTCGTCGACCGAGTCGAAATCGGGCGCGTCCATGATCGCGACACCGGCCGGCACGGAGGCAGCCGAGCGCAGCTGCAGTGCCCCGGGGTCGTCGCTGACCTCCGCGACACGGGTCAGCGTGGGCAGCAGCCGGTCGGGTCCGAACCACGAGGCGTCGTCGGGGTGGTGCACCAGGACGGCCGACCGGGTGGTGGGCCGCAGCATGCCCGGCCGGGTCACGCCGGCGCCGACGAGGGTGTTGACCAGCGTCGACTTCCCCGCGCCGGTGGGGCCGCCGACGACGACGAGCGGGGGGCGGCCGGCGTGTGCGAGCCGGGGGAGCACGTAGTCCTCCAGCTGCTGGAGCACCGCGGTGCGCTCCGCCCCCAGGGCCTCGGCGCCCTCCAGCGCGAGCGGCAACGGCGTCGCCACCAGGCAGCGGTGCAGCGCCGCGGCGGCCGCCTGCAACGGGTCGGCGATGTCGGAGGACCGGTCCGGGCCCGGGGCGCGCGGACCCGGAACGGCGGGCATGGCGGGGGCCGGGCGCTGGCGCGACATGTCCCTCCAGTGCAGCGGCCGGGGCGGGTTCGTCCCACGGCCCCCGGAAATCTGCTGGGGGCGCTCAACGCCAGGCGTACGAAGAATGTCGGGAAAGGGAGTAACCCCGGTGCCTTCCCCGTCGATCATCCAGTACGGACGGTCCACCACCTGGTCGGACCGAGAGGGAGAGGACAACCCCATGTTCGTCAAGACCATCGCCGTCGCCGGAGTCGCCGGTCTGGCCCTGGGCTTCACCGGTCTGGCCGGCACCGCTGTGGCCGCCGGGACGCCGCAGTCGGGCACCCACCGCTGCGCCAACATCAAGGCCGCCGAGGCGCACGCGCGCAACGACCTCCGGCACGCCCAGCACGAGGTCGCCGTGGCCCAGCACCACCTGACCAAGGCCGAGCGGGCGCACGGTCACGCCGCCGCGAAGGCCGCCAAGGCCGCTCGCGTGGAGCTGCGGGCTGCGAAGGCCGACCGCGCCGAGGCGCACGACGCCGTCGAGGCGGCGGCACACAAGCGGCACAACTGCGCCGCCCCTGCGCCGACCGACCCGAGCACGACCGACGGCACGACCGACGACCCCAGCACGACCGACGGCACGACCGACGGCACGACGGACGACTCGGGCACGACCGACGCGGGCACGCCCACCGTCTGAGCGGTCCACGCAGCAGCGGAGCCCCGTGCACGCCGGTGCACGGGGCTCCGGCATGCCCGGACCAGGCGACCCGACCAGGCGACCCGACCAGGCGACCGGTTCAGGCGACGGGGTGCCCGTCGTGGGTGGCCAATTGGCGCGCCACCCGGGCGAGATCGGCGCGCCAGACGTCCTCGGGCACGGGCGGGAGGACGTCGTCCCACTCGGCGAGGAACGATCCGAGCAGCTGCGGGAAGCCGGCCGGCCGCGCCATGAACCACACGTGCAGGTGCTCGGCGCCGTCGCCGACCTTGAGCACGTGGCAGCGGCCGATGCCGGGCAGACCCTCCACGATCCGCGCCAGCCACAAGGAGATCCGACCGCATTCGCCGGCCAGGTCCTCTCCGAGGTCGGTGAAGTCGAGGTGCTCGTGCGGCATCAGGAACAACACCAGGGGCACGCCCGTCGGCGCCGAGGTCGACCGCACCTGCCAGCGCTCATTGCGCCAGATCACGTTGCGGTCAGGGTTCGCGCACGCGCCGCAGTCGAGGCCTCCCTCCCCTTCACGGGCCGGCTCCGTCGCGAGCGGAGGAGCCAGGGGGCGGGTGCCGGTGACGCCCTCCCAGGGGAAGGTCTCCCACTCCGTGTAGGACGGCAACGGCAGGCCTCCGTCGGCCGCGGCGGCCCGCTGGACACGGGCGTGGAGCTCCTCCGGGGTCTCAGGCATGCCCCGACCCTGCCAGAGCGATGTGCCCGGAGAGACGGCAGGCTCCTCCTCGCTAGGCTGACGCGGGTGAACACCGCCGCGAGCGCACCGGACCTCCCGACGGCACCCGTCCTGCCCGGCGCCGAGCACCTGCACTCCGGGAAGGTCCGCGACCTCTACCGGCTCACCGAGGGTCCGCACGCCGGCGACCTGCTGATGGTCGCCAGCGACCGCATCTCGGCGTACGACTTCATCCTCGAGCCCGGGATCCCCGACAAGGGCGAGATCCTGACGCGGATGTCGCTGTGGTGGTTTGAGCAGCTGGCCGACCTGGTGCCCCACCACGTGGTCTCCACCGACGTCCCGGAGCCGGTGCGGGCCCGTGCCGTCGTCTGTACCGCGCTCGACATGGTGCCCGTGGAGTGCGTCGCCCGTGGCTACCTCACCGGGTCCGGCCTGCGGGAGTACGACGCGACCGGCGCGGTGTGCGGCATCGCGCTGCCGGCGGGGCTGGTGGACGGCTCGCGGCTGGCCGAGCCGATCTTCACCCCCGCGACCAAGGCCGATCTGGGCGAGCACGACGAGAACGTCTCCTACGACGCCGTCGTCGCGCAGGTCGGCGAGGACCAGGCGGCGGCCCTGCGTCACCTGACCCTCGCCGTCTACGCCCGGGCCGAGTCGATCGCGCGGGAGCGCGGCATCATCCTGGCCGACACCAAGCTCGAGTTCGGGTCCCGCGAGGACGGCACGCTCGTGCTGGCCGACGAGGTGCTGACGCCCGACTCGAGCCGGTTCTGGCCCGCCGAGACCTGGTCCCCGGGGCGGGAGCAGCCCTCGTTCGACAAGGACGTCGTGCGGCACTGGCTGACCTCGTCGGCCAGCGGGTGGGACCGGACCTCCGGTGACCGCCCGCCCGCGCTGCCCGCCGAGGTGGTCGAGCGCACCCGCGCACGCTACGTCGAGGCGTACCAGCTGCTCACCGGCGAGCGGTTCTAGCCCGGATCCCGGCTCAGCCGCCCAGCCACGCCCGGACCCGCTCGCCCACCGGGCCGTTGTCGCGCTCCACGTCGGCGGCGAGGTCGTCGAGAGTGACCGCGGCCAGCTCGCGGCGCCAGGCGGCCTCGGCGCGCCGCATCACGGCGGCGATCTGGCAGGGCCGGTCGCAGGCGGCCGCCGGGGCGCCCAGCGGTCCGCGCTGCCGGATCTCGGTGCACCGGAACGCACCGACCGGCCCCTCGATGGCCTGGACCACCTCGAGCACCGACACGGCCGAGGCCGGCCGCGCGAGGGCGAAGCCGCCGCGCGGCCCCGAGGTCGAGGTGACGAGGCCGGCGCGCACCAGCGCCTGCAGCTGCTTGTTGAGGTAGGCGCTGCCGAGCTCGCGCAGCGCGGCCAGGCGGCCGGTGGGGACGGGGCCTTCCGCCCAGTGCAGTTCCAGGCAGGAGTGCAGGGCCCACTCCACGCCGACGCTCATCCGCATGGGTGACACCGTAGCCGATCCGTGCCATTCTGGATTATCAATGTCCAGGATAGAAGGAGATCGTCATGTCACCCGAGCTCTTCACGCTCTTCCCCCGCGGCTACCGCGCGCTCGGCGCGCTGGAGGCCGCCCTCGCCGAGAGCGACGTGCCGCCCAGCACGCGGGAGCTGGTCAAGATGCGCAGCAGCCAGCTCAACGGGTGTGCGTACTGCCTCGACATGCACTACCAGGACGCACGGGCCGCGGGGGAGACCGAGCAGCGTCTCGCGCTGCTGGCGGCATGGCGGGAGACCGAGCTCTACACCGACGCCGAGCGCGCCGCCCTGGCGCTGACCGAGGCCGTCACGCTGATCAGCCAGGCCCACGTGCCGGCCGCGGTCGAGGCCGAGGCGCGGCACCAGTTCGGTGACGCGACCTACGCTGCCCTCGTGTTCGCGATCGTCGCCATCAACGCCTGGAACCGGCTGGCCATCACCGGCCATGCCGAGCCCGGTCACTACACGCCGGCCGCCCATGGGTGAGGCCGTCGCCGGGCCGGTCGGCTTCCCGGCGCCGGTCGAGGTCGTCTTCGACTACCTCACCGACCCGGTCAACCGGCCCGACTGGCAGTCGTCGCTGCGTCGGGTCGAGGTCCTGGACCCGGGTCCCCCGCACGTCGGTCAACGGTGGGTCGATGTCACCGTCCCGGGCCTGCGGCCGCAGATGTCGACCACGGTCCTCGAGCCGCCGCGCCGGTGGGTCGAGCACGGCGAGTGGCGAGGCATCGCCCTCGACGGCGAGCTGGTGTTCACCCCCGCGGGTGACGGCTGCACTGTGACGGCCACGGCGACCTTCCGGGCCGCGGGCGTCTGGGGACCGTTGCTGCCGATGCTCGGGATCGGGGCCACCCGGGCGGTCGGGGCCGACCTGCGCCGCGCGGCAGCCCGCCTCACCGCCCGGGGTACCGGCAAGTAGGTTGGGCGCACCCCGACCCAGTGCCCCTTGCGAGGTGACCCGTGTACAACCTCTCGATCCTGCTCGAGGACTCGGCCCGAACCCACGGCGACCGCGATGCCGTCGTGCTCGCCTCACCAGGGGGGCAGAGCCTCCGGCTCACCTACGCCCAGGTCGACGCCTTCGCCAACCAGGTGGCGAACCTGCTGGTCGCACAGGGGATCGAGCCCGGTGACCGGGTGGCGCTGAGCTGCCCCAACCTGCCCTACTTCCCCGTCGTCTACTACGGCATCCTCAAGGCCGGCGGCGTCGTGGTCCCGATGAACGTGCTCAACAAGGCGCGCGAGGTGACCTACTACCTCGACGACGCCGATGTGAAGGCCTACTTCTGCTTCCAGGGCACCCCCGATCTCCCGATGGGCGAGGAGGGATGGAAGGGCGCCCAGGCCGCGAAGCGGACCCCGGACTTCTTCCTCGTCACCGCCGAGCTCGGTGCCCCCAGCCCGATCGAGGGCGCCCGGACGCTTGCGGAGGCGCTCGCCGACCAGCCGGCCGTCTTCGAGAGCGTGGCGCGCGAGGAGACCGAGACCGCGGTCATCCTCTACACCAGCGGCACCACCGGCCAGCCCAAGGGCGCCGAGCTCTCGCACTCCAACCTGATGATGAACGCGCTGACGTCCAACCGGCTGTTCGCCTCCACCCCGGGCACCGATGCCCACGTCGTCGCGCTGCCGCTGTTCCACTCCTTCGGCTCGACGGTGCAGATGAACGCCGGCTTCGCCGTGGCCGCGACGCTCTTCCTCGTGCCGCGCTTCGACGCCGAGCAGGTCGTGCGGCTGATGGAGGACGAGACGATCACCTTCTTCGCCGGCGTGCCGACGATGTGGTGGGGCATCCTCGGGGCGCTGAGCGACGGCGTCGACGTGAGGGGGATCGCCGAGCGGCTGCGCGTCGGCGTCTCGGGCGGGGCGAGCCTCCCCGTCGAGATCATCAACAAGGTCCGCGACCGGCTCGGGGTGACGATCCTCGAGGGCTACGGCCTCTCGGAGACCTCGCCGGTCGCCACCTTCTCCGACCCCGACCGCGACCCGCGCCCGGGCTCGATCGGCGTGCCGATCTGGGGCATCGAGTGCAAGCTGATCGACCCCGAGAGCGGAGCCGACGGGGGCGCCTGGACCGAGATCGCCGAGATCGACGCCGTCGGCGAGATCGCGGTGCGCGGCCACAACATCATGAAGGGCTACCTGAACCGGCCCGAGGCGACCGCGGAGGTGATGCGCGACGGCTGGTTCCGCACCGGCGACCTCGCTCGTCGTGACGGCGACGGCTTCTACTACATCGTCGACCGCTCCAAGGACATGATCATCCGCGGCGGCTTCAACGTGTACCCGCGGGAGGTCGAGGAGGTGCTGATGACCCACCCGGCCGTCTCGCTCGCCGCGGTCGTCGGGGTCCCGCACGAGAGCCACGGCGAGGAGATCAAGGCGTTCGTCATCCTCCAGGACGGCGCGAGCGTCACCGAGGACGAGCTGGTCGCCTGGTCCAAGGAGCAGATGGCCGCCTACAAGTACCCCCGGCTGGTCGCCGTCGTCGACAGCCTGCCGATGACCGCCACCGGCAAGATCCTCAAGCGCGAGCTCACCTCCTGACGCGGTACGCCGTACCGGGTGGGCGGTGCCTAGACTGAGGGCGCCGTCCCCCCGAGCCAGGAGTGCCCCGTGCCCCGTGTCGTCGTCGACGTCATGCCCAAGCCCGAAATCCTCGATCCGCAGGGCAAGGCCGTGCAGGGCGCGCTGCCGCGCCTGGGCTTCACCGGTGTGAGCGACGTGCGGCAGGGGAAGCGATTCGAGCTCGAGATCGAGGGCGACCTCACCGAGGCCGTGCTCGCCGAGGTGCACCGGATGGCCGAGGTGCTGCTGTCCAACCCGGTGATCGAGGACTTCTCCGTCTCGGTGGTGGGCTGAGCCGTGCGCGTCGGGGTGGTGACCTTCCCGGGATCGCTCGACGACGTCGATGCCGCGCGGGCCGTCCGGCTCGCGGGCGCGGAGCCGGTGCGGCTCTGGCACGCCGACCAGGACCTGCACGGCGTCGACGCCGTCGTGCTGCCCGGCGGCTTCTCCTACGGCGACTACCTGCGCTGTGGCGCGATCGCCCGCTTCGCGCCGGTGATGACCGAGGTCGTCCGGGTGGCCGAGGGCGGGATGCCCGTGCTCGGCATCTGCAACGGCTTCCAGATCCTGTGCGAGTCGCACCTGCTGCCGGGTGCGCTGATCCGCAACGACCACCGTCTCTTCGGCTGCCTCGACCAGCGGCTCACGATCGAGAGCGACCGCACCGCGTGGACCTCGGCCTACGAGGTGGGGGCCGAGGTGACGATCGTGCTCAAGAACGGCGAGGGCTCCTACGTCGCCGACGAGGCGACCCTGGACCGGCTCGAGGGCGAGGGCCGCGTCGTCGCGCGCTACGTCGGCAACCCCAACGGCTCCCAGCGCGCGATCGCCGGTGTGGCGAACGAGCGCGGCAACGTCGTCGGGCTGATGCCGCACCCGGAGCACGCCGTGGAGGACCTCTGCGGTCCCGGCACCGACGGCCTGGGCTTCTTCACCAGCGTGTTGACCGCCCTGGTCTGAACAGTCGCTGGAGTGCGCCGTCAGCAGTCCGGCCTCTCGGTGCCGGGCACACGGGGGACGTGATGGCTGATCCGGTGGAGCACGAGCCCGCCCACCGCGCGGTGCCGGTGCCGGACCTCGAGCGGGTGTTCCTCAACGCGGCCAGCTCACCGGTGCTGCCGTTGGCCGATGCGTTGCACGACGTCTTCGACGCGGTGACCGGCACCTTCCGGGTGCTGCGACCGGATCCGGTCGTGGCGTGAGGCGGACGCGGTCGCCGTAGGAGCCGGCACGATGACGGGCCCGGGTGACGACGCGTCCTCCGTCAGTCGCGCCGGGTCCAGAGCAGCAGCCGAAGCCCGTCCAGGTCCTTCCCGACGCCCTCGAAGGCGGTGGTGAGGTCGGCGACGGCCCGCGCGAGCACGGCCTGCGAGGCAGCCGAGCCGACCGCCAGGTGGGCTGCGGGCACCGGTGCGTCCGCGCTGGCCGGCGTACTGCTCGCCGAGGGGGCCGGCGTCGCTGCGCTGCGTGGGACCAGCACCGGCGTGCGCTGCCGCTCCGGCTCCGGCCGGACCGGGGCAGGCGCCCGGACCGGCGCCTGGATGCCGGAGGCGGAGTCGGTGCCCGGGCCGGTGCTGCCGTCCACGTGGGTCGAGGTGGAGGGCGCGGCGGGTGCTGCCGGCTGCGTCCGACCCGGCTGCGCAGGGGCGGTGTCGGTGGGTGCGATCACGCGGCCGCTGCGCTGCGGCACGGCCGCGGGGATCCGACCGTGGTGCAGGGCCCGCCACGTCGCGGGACCGACCACGCCCGTCGCATGCCCGAGCACGCGCCGCTGGTAGTGGCGCACCGCCCTCTTGGTGAGCGGACCGAAGTAGCCGGTGGCGTGCAGGTGCGCGCCGATCGCGGCGTCGAGCGCCCGGGCCAGGGCGACGAGGTCGCGGTGGGGGCGGGTGGCACCGATCCGCAGCGTGGCACCCCGGGTGCCGGCGCTGAGCAGCGCGGTCCAGGCCGAGCGTGAGACCGTCGAGCTGCGTCGCAGCCCGGTGTGTGCCTCGAAGCGTCGCAGCGCGGTCGTCGTGGAGCTGTCCCACACCCCGGTGGGCCGGGGCCGGTAGAAGCCCTGGCGGTGCAGCAGGCACTGGGCGACCCCGACCAGCTCCCGGTGGGTGGTGGCGCTGGTCGGCGGGTAGTCGGTCCGGGTGAGAGCGGTGGGGCTGCACGAGACCGGAGCCGCTTCCGGCTTGGGCGCCGTCACGGCGGTCGTGGGCGGCACAGCCGTCGCGGTGGGTGTCGGTGTCGCCGAGGGGCTCGGCTTCGGGCTCGACTTCGGGGTGGGCGTCACGGTGGCCGGCGGCGAGGACGGCGTGGGGGCCGGCGGCGTTGGGGGTGTGGTCGTCGGCGTGGTCGTCGGTGTGCTCGTCGGTGGGTCGGTCGGGGCCGGCGTGACCGTGGTCGTGGGCGGCGGGGTGGTGCCGGCCGCCGCGACCGGGCCGCCGACGGGGGCCGGGACGATCACGGGCCGGACGTCGAGCCAGTTGCTGTCGATGTTGAGGCTGACACCACCGTTGGTGGCCTTGTGGCCGCCGAGGAACTGGTGCACCCGCTGGTGGTCGGCCCAGTGGGTCGAGGTCACATAGCTGCTGGCGACGGTCTCCTGGTTGTTCCACTGCGCGAACCAGAGCTGGTCGGGCAGGACGAACCCGGCGGGCAGGTCGTCGGCGATGCGGTTGAGCAGGGTGACGCCGGTCGAGGCGCTGGAGTAGACGCCGCCGGCGTACCCGAGGGCGTGCAGGCGGTTGGTCCAGGCGGAGAGGAACCACAGCGTGGAGGCGTCGCAGTCGGTGTAGCCGATGTGCCAGGACTCCATGTCGTCGAAGAGCGTGCTCCCGGCCGGGATGCCCAGTGCGCCGGCGACGGCTGCGGCGCTGGTGGCCTCGGCGACGCCCTGCCGGCGGGCGGCGGCGTAGATGCGGGTGGGGTCGGGGTCGATGCGCGAGCTGAAGCCGCTGCACGAGGCCTGCGGGCCGACGTCGATGGGCAGCACGTGCCAACCGGTCGACGTCACGTGGCTGACCCAGGACGCGGTCAGGTTGGGCTGCGAGCACGCACGCAGCACGCCGGAGATGTAGACCCCGACCGCCCGGTACGGGTTCTCGGACGCCTTCATCCAGGTGTCCATGGTGCGCTGGCTCGGCGCCGCGCAGGCGTCGAAACCCATCCCGGTGAAGGCGCCGGGCGAGAGGGGACCGGCCGTGGCGCCGGCCGAGGCTCCGCCGAGGGTGGAGACCAGCGCGACCGACGCAGCGGTCAGGGCGCCGAGCAGCCCGAGCAGGCGGACGCGGCGGCGCGCGAGCCGGGGGCGCGCGGGCAGCAGCTGGTGGTGGAACAGGGTCATCGTCGTCCTCCGTGCAGAGCGCGCCAGGTGAGCTCGGCGACCACGCCTGTGGCGCGTCCGAGGACCGCGTGCTGGTAGCGGGCCACCGCGCGCCGGGTGGCGCGGTCGAACCCTCCGGTCACGTGCAGGCCGCCGGGTCCGGCGGCGTTCAGGGCGCGCTGCAGGCGGACCACGTCGGCGCCGTGGGAGCCGCGGCGCAGCACCCGGTCTGAGGACCCGGCGGCCGTCAGGCTCATCCAGTCGGCGCGCGTCGCCGATCCGGAGCGGCGGTGACCGACCCGGTGCTGGTAGGCGTGCAGCGCCGCGAGCGTGCGCGCGTCCCAGTGACCCGTGACGGCGCCGCGGTAGAGGTACTGCTGCTTGAGCAGGCACTGCAGCGGCACGACCAGGCCGCGGTGGTGCGCGGCGTCGGTACGGCGGTAGCGGGTGCGGCTGATCGACCGGGAGCTGCACCGCGGGTCCGCGAGCCCGTCGGTCCTCTCGGTGGGCGTCGGCGCGGGGGTCGCGCTGGGAAGGGACGGTGGCCCCGGGACGGGCGCCGGCACGGCCCGTGCATGGAGGTCGAGGTAGTCGCGGTCGATGGCGATCCGCACCCCGCCCCAGGTCTCGTCGTGGCCGCCGACGTACTGCTTGACCCGTTGCTGGCCGGCCCAGCCCTCGTCGCTGAGGTAGCCCGGAGCGCTGGTGTTCTTCTTCCGGTCCCAGCGGGCGAGCCAGACCTGGTCGGGCAGCACGAACCCCTGCGGCGGGTCCAGCCGCACCGTGTCCAGGGCAGCGATGGCCGACCCGGCGCTGGAGTAGACGCCAGCGAGGTAGCCGTCGGCGTGCAGCTGGTTGCTCCAGGCGCTGAGGAACCACAGCGCCGACTGCGTGCAGTCGCGGGAGTGGTGCAGGTCGAAGGCCTCGAGGTCGTAGAACAGCGTGCTGCCGGGGACGATGCCCAGGCGCTGTGCCGCCGCGACCGCCGTACGGGCCTCGGCGACGGCCTGGGCGCGGGCGTTGGCATAGGTGTCGCGGCTGCGTGGTCGGATGGTCGGGTCGATGTCCGCGCCGTAGCGGGGGAACCGCGGCTGGCAGTGCGCCTGCGGGCCGAGGGTGATCGGGAGCAGGTGCCAGCCGGCCGCGAGCTGGGTGCCGACCCAGGCCGGGGTGAGGTGCGGCTGCTCGCGGCAGAAGCGGGAGTTGCCGGAGATGTAGATGCCCACGGCCCGGTACGGCGAGCTCCGTCGCCACGCCGACATCGCCTGCTGGCTCGGCGCGTTGCACTGGTCGAAGCCGCGCCCGGTGAAGGTGCCCGGCGTGACCGGGTTGTCGGCGGCGTGTGCGGGCTCGCCGTCGACGCCGGGGAGCAGCAGCAGACCGGCGGCGAGCAGCGCTACCAGGGCGGCGCTGATCGCGGTCGTGACCGGGCGGACGGACCGGGACGGCATCTGGATCTCCGAGGTCGGGGAGCGGGGAAGCGGTGCCAGAAGATCACAACTTTCACAGCAGTAACAGACGAATCTGCGAACTACCGTCTTGTAATTCGCGCTTCGCGCAAGCGCCGCGACGCGGTGGTCGTGACCTGCGTCATCGGGCTCGATAGCGTGCTCGGACGTGCGCTGCGCGGCAGGGTGGACGGACGGACGAGGGGGACCGGTGACCGATCCGACGGTGAGCGGGGGCCGATGGGGGCCGCCGTGCAGGAGCGATCTGCGCTGCACACCTCCCGGCTGATGGCCCGGCTGATGGCCCGGCTGATGGCGGCTAGCTGATGGCTGAGTCCGCGGGGCCGCTCGGCGTGCTCCAGGCCGTGGTCGTGGCCGAGGAACGGCGGGGGAACCCTGCCCGGGTCACCGACAGCGAGGCGACCCTGCGCGGCTCGGCGCCCTACGCGACCCTGGCCCGTCCGCTGGACCCCGACGTCGTCGAGAGCGAGTTCGACCTGGGCTGGCTCGCCTACTGGTGGCCCCGTCGTCACCGGCAGTGGGACCTCGGCGACCTCGCCGACGGGGTGGTCCTCCGCAGTGGCGCGGGGTCGCCGTTCTCCTGGCGGCCGCGCCGGCCGGCGGTCGAGCACGCGGTCCGGACCCGGCTCGGCTGGGTGGCCGACGACGAGCGGCTCGCGCCCGCGACAGCCGGCTGGACGTCCCCGTGGCGCGCCGTCGTGACGACCTCGGCGCCGGCCGAGGAGCTGCTCGACCAGGTCCGGTCCGTGCTGGCGCTGGTGCCCGAGCCCGGGTCACCGGCGCCCGCCCCGGCGCCGGTGTGGTCGGCCTGGCTGCGCGATGCGTGGATGCCGCCCCGGGGCGAGGTCGACTGGGCGGCCTGGCACCGCAGCCTGCGTCGCCTCGACCTGCCGCAGGCCCACCGACAGCGGTGGCGGGCCACCTGGACGCGCGAGCGGTGGGAGCGGTCGGTGCTGCCCGGGGAGCGCACCTGGCGCTGGCTCGGCGCGACGGTGACGGGCGCGCGTACCCTCGAGGTGGACTACGCGCTGACCCGTCCGAGCGCGCCCCGAGCCTCCCTGACCTGGCTGCTGCTGGTCGCCGGCGCGACCGCCTGCCGGCCTGTGGGACAGCGCAGCGTCGAGGGGCACTGACCCCTCCCTAGGATGTCCTCCGTGCACGTCGACACCGTCGCCCAGGCCGCCGCCGACCCCGACCGCGAGCAGCCGTGGGCCGCCCTCGGGCTGAAGGCGGACGAGTACGACCGGATCCGCGAGATCCTCCGCCGCCGCCCCACGAGCGCGGAGCTGGCGATGTACTCGGTGATGTGGAGTGAGCACTGCTCCTACAAGTCCTCCAAGGTGCACCTCAAGCAGTTCGGCGAGCTGAGCCAGGAGACCCCCCGGGGCAAGACGCTGGCGGGGATCGGCGAGAACGCCGGCGTCATCGACATCGGCCAGGGCTACGCCGTCACCTTCAAGGTCGAGTCGCACAACCACCCGTCGTACGTCGAGCCGTACCAGGGGGCGGCGACCGGCGTCGGCGGCATCGTGCGGGACATCCTCGCGATGGGCGCCCGGCCGGTGGCGGTGATGGACCCGCTCCGGTTCGGGCCGCTGGACGCGCCGGACACCCGGCGGGTATTGCCCGGGATCGTCGCCGGGGTGGGCGGCTACGGCAACTGCCTCGGTCTGCCGAACATCGGCGGTGAGGCCGTCTTCGACGAGACCTATCTCGGCAACCCGCTGGTCAACGCGCTCTGCGTGGGCGTGCTGCGCCACGAGGACCTGCACCTGGCCAAGGCGAGCGGTGCCGGCAACAAGGTGATCCTCTACGGCGCCCGGACCGGGGGCGACGGCATCGGCGGCGTCTCGGTGCTCGCGAGCGAGACCTTCTCCGAGGGCGGGCCGACCAAGCGGCCCTCGGTGCAGGTCGGCGACCCGTTCATGGAGAAGCTGCTCATCGAGTGCACCCTGGAGCTGTTCGCCGCCGGCGTCGTCGCCGGCATCCAGGACCTCGGCGGTGCGGGGCTCTCCTGCGCGACCTCCGAGCTCGCCAGCGCCGGCGACGGCGGCATGAGCGTCGAGCTCGACCGGGTGCCGCTGCGCGACTCCTCGCTCGCCCCCGAGGAGATCCTGATGAGCGAGTCGCAGGAGCGCATGATGGCCGTCGTCGAGCCCGCCGACGTCGACGCCTTCCTGGCCATCTGCGCGAGGTGGGACGTCGAGGCGGTCGTCGTCGGCGAGGTCACCGGCGGGGACCGGCTGGAGATCACCTGGCACGGCGAGGTGGTCGTCGACGTGCCGCCGCGGTCGGTGGCGCACGACGGCCCGACCTACGAACGACCCTTCGCGCGACCGGAGGCGCAGGACGCCCTGCAGGCCGACCGCGCCGAGGACCTGCCGCGGCCCAGCGGCGGCGACGAGCTCCGGGCGACGGTGCTCCGGCTGGCGGCGAGCCCGAACCTGTGCGACAAGTCCTGGATCACCGACCAGTACGACCGCTACGTGCAGGGCAACACCGTGCTCGCCCAGCCCGACGACACCGGCATGGTGCGGGTGGACGAGGAGAGCAACCTCGGCGTCGCGGTCGCCACCGACTGCAACGGTCGCTTCGCCAAGCTCGATCCGTACGCCGGCGCGCAGCTGGCGCTCGCCGAGAGCTACCGCAACGTCTCCGTCGGAGGCGCGACACCGCTGGCCATCAGCGACTGCCTCAACTTCGGGTCGCCCGAGGACCCGGCCGTGATGTGGCAGTTCGCCGAGGCGTGCCGGGGGCTCAAGGACGGCTGCGCGACCCTCGGCATCCCGGTCACCGGCGGCAACGTCAGCCTCTACAACCAGACGGGTGCGACGCCGATCCTGCCCACCCCGGTGGTCGCGGTCCTCGGCGTGATCGACGACGTCACCCGGCGTACGCCGACGGGCTTCGTGTCCGAGGGCGAACGGGTGTTCCTGTTGGGCGAGACCCGCGAGGAGCTGTCCGGATCCGAGTGGGCGCACGTCGAGCACGGCCACCTGGGCGGCCTGCCGCCCCGTGTCGACCTGGCTGCGGAGCAGGCGCTGTCGCGGCTGCTGGTCGAGGGCGTCGGGCTGATCTCCTCCGCCCACGATCTCTCCGAGGGCGGGCTGGCGCAGGCGTTGGTCGAGTCCTGCCTGCGCCGCGGCGTCGGTGCCGCCGTGGCCGTCGACGGCTTCGTCGGACTCTTCAGCGAGTCCGCCGGTCGCGCACTGGTGACGGTTCGTCCCGCAGACGCCGACGCGCTCGTCGACCTGGCTCAACGCCACGGTGTCCCGCTGGCACCGCTCGGCGACACCCGTGGTGACACGCTCGCGGTCGAGGGCCTCTTCGAGATCCCGCTCGCCGAGCTCCGGGAGGCATGGACCGCCACGCTGCCCGCGGCGCTGGCCTGAGCGGCGTGTTCGACGGGCTCGCGCCGACGGCGGCCGAGGTAGGTCGCCGGCTCCCGGGCGACGACGTCGTCCCCGATCCCGACGTGGTGATGGATCGGGCGTTCACCCTTGCCGCCTCCCCCGGGGACGTCTGGCCCTGGCTCATGCAGCTGGGCAAGGACCGTGCGGGCTGGTACCTGCCGCGCCGCGTGGAGCGGTTCGTGCCGCCCGCGCGGCGGGCGCTGCGCCGCATCGACCCAGCCTTCCAAGAGCTCGGCGAGGGCGACGTCATCCCCGACTACGGTGGCCCGGACGCGACGTTCGAGGTCGTTCATCTCCAGCCGCCGGAGCATCTGGTCCACCGCTCCCAGCGTCACCGCATGTCGGTGAGCTGGGCGATCGTCCTGTCCGGGACGCCGGTCGGCGACGCGGTCGGCACCCGGGTCCACCTCCGGCTGCGGCTCGGCCCCGTCCGGCGGGTGCGCCTGGCGCGGGTCGGTGGCGGACTCGTCGACCTGCTGACGATCGCGGGCCTGGCCGCCGGCCTGCGCGAGCGGGTCGGCTGAGTCCGCACGGTCGGTCAGCCGGAGAGCGGCTGCGCGACGGAGGGTCGGGGGAGTGGCCGTGAGGTCCACTGCGCGGGCCTGGGGACCGAGCGCACCGACCGGCTCAGCGTGAGGATCATCGCGGTGGCGGCCGTCGCCGCGGCGAGAACGGCGATCGCGCCGCCTCCACCCAGCCCGGCGAGCAGCACGCCGCCGATCACCGGCGCCAGCGGCATGGTGGACCAGGAGGTGAACTGCATGGCGGCCGCCACGCGACCCTGCAGGTCCGCCGGAGTGATCGCGACCCGGTAGGCGCCGATCCCGGCGTTGCAGGCGGGGTTGAGCAGGAGTCCGGCGCCCAGGGCCACCGCCATGACGGCGGGGTGGTTCCACAGCGCCAGCGGCACCAGCAGCGGGACCCAGGTCCAGCCGATCACCACCGTGAGGTGGCCGGTCGCGAACCGGTCGATGAGTGCCGGGGCGATCACCGCACCGAGCAGCCCGCACAACGCGGCGGCGCCGTCGGCCAGCCCGATCTGGCCGGCGCTGAACCCGCCCTGCAGCAGCCGGAGGATCGCGACGAAGAACAGCGCGTTGAGGGTGAGGTTCACCAATGCGGCCCACACGAGCACCACCCGGAGGAACGCGTGACGGGCCACGAAGGCGAAGCCCTCGGCGAGGTCGGTCCGGAGCCGCTGCGGCGCCGCCTCGCGCTCCGGAGCCGCGAGATCGGTACGGATCCTGCCGAGCAGCACGAAGGAGACGCCGTAGCTGACGGCGTCGGCGGCGAACGGCAGCCAGCGCAGCGCGCCGTACAGCGCGCCGCCGACCGGCCCGCCGAGCAGCGAGGCGACGTGCTGGCGGGCCTGGTTCTGGCTGAGCGCGGCCGGCAGGTCGTCCTGGGCGACGACGGTGCGGACAGCGGACAGCTCGGCAGGCCCGAAGAGGCCGGACGCCGCGCCGGCGACGAAGGCCGCGACGATCAGGTGGGCGACGCTCAGGCGGTCGAGCAGCATCGCCGCGGCCAACGTGGCGTAGACGAGCAGCCCGGTGGCGCTCGAGACGCGCATCAGCCGGCCGCGATGGAGCCGGTCGGCCAGCACCCCGGCAGGCAGCAGGGTGATCGCGGTGCCCAGCAGGAACGCCGCCTCCGCCACGGCGGCGGTCCCGGTGGAACCGGTGAGCTGATAGCCGACGAGGGGCAGGACGAAGGCGCTCATCCGGCTGCCGATCTCGCTGATCGCCTGCCCGCTCCACAGCACGGTGAAGTCGCGGTTGCGCGCGAGGGAGCGGAAGCCGGCCATGTTGCGCACCTTAAATTGCGCACGTGAACGTGCGCAAGGTGTCGCGCACAGTTGGGTAGACTGGTGCCGTGGCCCGGTACGACGACCCGCGCATCCTTCGCGCGATCGCGCACCCGCACCGCAACCGGATCCTCGCCGAGCTCTCCGCCGCGGGGCCGCTGCGTGCGGCGGACGTGGCGACGACGCTCGACATCCCGCCCAACCAGGCGAGCTTCCATCTGCGCCAGCTGGCGAAGTACGGCCTCGTCGTCGAGGCCCCCGAAGAGGCGCGGGACCGACGCGACCGGGTCTGGCGGCTCGCCGACGACGACGGCATCACGTTCCGCACCGAGGATGTGCTGGCTCGGCCCGGAGGCGAGGCCGCGATGGCGGTCTTCCAGCGCAGCGCGCGGGCGTGGGGGCACCACCTCGTCGACCTGTCGCTGGTGCCCTCCGAACCGGGCATGGAGAAGACCGTCTCCAGCAACTCGCTGCGGTTCACCCGGGAGGAGGTGGTGGAGTTCGCGGCCGACATGGAGGCACTCATCGGCCGCTGGCGCGAGCGCACGCGGAGCGCTGATGCCGACCGGACCACCTACTCGATCTACCAGCTGATCCAGCCCTACCCCGACCTGCCCGATCCGGGTGAGGACGCCTGATGCCCCGCCGGCTCGTCCCGCTGTCCGCGGAAGAGCTCGCCGCCGCCGAGTCCGCCGGCGACACCCGCGCACTGGTCAAGCACTACCTCGGGCGGCTCCAGGAGCGCGCTCCCGGGGCGTCGGTGGAGGTGCGGGTCCCGCCGTACGCGGCGGTGCAGGTGATCGAGGGGGTCCGGCACACCCGCGGCACCCCGCCGGCCGTCGTCGAGACCGACGCCGAGACGTGGTTGGCGCTGGCGCGCGGGCAGGTGTCGTGGACCCACGCCCTCGACGACGCCCGGGTGCGGGCGAGCGGTGAGCGGACCGACCTGACGCCGTACCTGCCGCTGCACTGAAACCGGTGGCCTGAAACCGGTGGCGGGCGCCTGCGAGAATCTGCCTCGTGCGCCGGATCATCCAGAGCAAGAAGCTTCAGAACGTGCGGTACGACGTGCGCGGTCCGATCCTCGCCGAGGCGCAGCGGCTCGAGGCCGAGGGACACAAGATCCTCAAGCTCAACATCGGCAACCCGGCGCCGTTCGGCTTCGAGGCGCCCGAGGCGATCGTGGCCGACATGGTGCACAACCTGCCGGACGCGCAGGGCTACTCCGACTCCCGCGGCATCTACTCCGCGCGGACGGCGGTCGCGCAGTACTACCAGTCGCGTGGCCTCAAGGACACCGCCGTCGAGGACGTCTTCATCGGCAACGGCGTCTCCGAGCTGATCACGATGGTGCTGCAGGCGTTCCTCGACGACGGCAACGAGGTGCTGGTCCCCGCACCGGACTACCCGTTGTGGACGGGGCAGGTCACGCTGTCGGGCGGCACGCCGGTCCACTACCGCTGCGACGAGGCGAACGGGTGGAACCCGGACCTGGCCGACATCGAGGCCAAGATCACTGAGAACACCCACGCGATCGTCATCATCAACCCGAACAACCCCACGGGCGCGGTCTACAGCGAGGAGACCGTCAAGGGGCTCGTCGACATCGCCCGGCGGCACGACCTGGTCGTGTTCGCCGACGAGATCTACGAGAAGATCCTCTTCGACGACGCGTTGCATCACCACGCGGCGACGTACTGCGGGGACGACGTGCTCTGCCTGACGTTCTCCGGGCTCTCCAAGGCCTACCGGGTCTGCGGCTACCGCGCGGGGTGGGTGATGGTCTCGGGTCCTCGGGAGCTGGCGACCGACTTCCTCGAGGGGCTCACGCTCATCGCCAACATGCGGATGTGCGCCAACGTGCCGGCCCAGCACGCGATCCAGACGGCCCTCGGCGGCTACCAGTCGATCGAGGAGCTGATCGTCCCCGGCGGCCGGTTCTACGAGCAGGCGATGCTCGCCGACCGGATGCTCAACGAGATCCCCGGGGTCAGCTCGGTGAAGCCGTCCGGTGCGCTCTACTGCTTCCCTCGGCTGGATCCCGAGGTCTACAGGATCGAGAACGACGAGGACTTCGTGCTCGGGCTCCTGCGCGCCAAGAAGATCCTGGTCACCCATGGCACCGGCTTCAACTGGTTCGAGCCCGACCACTTCCGCCTGGTCACGCTCCCCGACGTCGACATGCTCGCCGAGGCCATCGGTCGCATCGCCGACCACCTCGCCACCCTCCGCTGACCCGTTCGGTCGGGCCGTGAGCCCCGTTCAGTTGCCCCTTGTGGTGGCGTCAGTCCGCAGTTGTGGTGACGGCCCACCACTACAAGGGGCAACTCGCGCCACCACGAGGGGCAACTCAACGGGAGACGATGCGGAGGCGGAGGAGGCGTTCGCGCTCGCGCGCCTCCTGCTGGTCGCGGCGCCGGGCGACGAGCAGCTGCGGGAGGGTGATGATGCCGATCGGCCGGGTCGGGTCGTCGCGGTCCACGACCGGCACCGTGGTCACCTCGTGGATCGCCATCAGCTCCGCGGCGTGCCGCAGGGTCTGGTCGCCGTGGGTCACCACCGGGTCGGGCACGAGCAGCTCGGAGAGCGGCACGTCGTCGTCGCCGGAGACGCCGGCGGCCAACAGCTGCCCCCGGCGTACGACGCCCAGCAGCCGCCGGTGCTCGTCGACGACCGGGTAGAGCTGCTGGCGCCACGCGGCGTGGTCGTCCTCGGGGTCCTCGAGCGCCTTGCGGGCGGTGCACACCGGGACGTCGGCGTCGAACTCCAGGATCGAGTCGGTCATCACCTCGCTGACGAAGAGGATCTCCAAGGGGTCCACGTCGTACTCACGACTGAGGTGGTAGCCGCGGCGGGCGATCTTCTCGGTGAGCACGGAGCGCTTGAGCAGCAGCACCGAGACCCCGCAGGCCGTCATCGCCGCGATCGTCAGCGGCAGCACGGCGTCCCAGCGGTGGGTGAGCTCGAGGGCGAAGATGATGCCGGTGAAGGGCGAGCGCATCACGCCGCCCAGGACGCCCGCGAGGGCCACCAGCGCCCAGAAGCCGGCGCCGACGTCGGGGAACACCTGGGCCTCCAGCGACCCGAGCGCGCCACCGATCATGAAGATCGGCGCCAGCACGCCGCCGGAGGTGCCCGATCCCAGCGACAGCGACCAGATCAGCGTCTTGACCACGAGGATGCCGGCAACCAGGCCGAGGCCGATCGAGCCGGTCAGCTCGGCGTCGATGACGTTGTAGCCGACGCCGAGGGCCTGTGGCACGAAGAGGCCGCCGATGCCGATGATCAGGCCGCCGATCGCGGGCCACCACATCCAGTGGATCGGAAGCCGGCGGAAGGTGTCCTCGGAGGCGTACACGAGCACGGTCGCCGCGACGGCGAGGAGCGCCGAGATCACCCCGGACACCAGGCAGAGCAGGTAGCTCGGCGCACGCAGGTGGATCGGTGCGTCGGCGAGGAAGATCGCGCCGCTGCCCAGCAGCGGGTAGCGGACCAGGGTGCCGACGCAGACGGCGCCGGCCACGGGGATCAGGCTGCGAGGGCGCCACTCGAAGAGCAGCAGCTCGGCCGCGAGCACGATCGCGGCGAGCGGGGAGTTGAAGGTGGCGGCCATGCCGGCGGCGGAGCCGGCGACCAGCAGGGTCTTGCGCTCGTCCGCCGTCAGGTGCAGGAACTGGGCGAACAACGACCCGAGCGCGCCGCCGGTCATGATGATCGGGCCCTCGGCACCGAACGGGCCGCCGGTGCCGATGGCGATCGCCGACGAGATCGGCTTGAGCACGGCGACGCGCGGCTGCACGCGGCTGCCGCCGAGCAGGATCGCCTCGATCGCCTCCGGCATGCCGTGGCCGCGGATCTTCTCCGAGCCGTAGCGCGCCATCAGGCCGATGACCAGGCCGCCGAGCGCCGGGGCCAGCAGCACCAGCCACCAGGGGTGGTCCTGGGCCCCCGGCGCGACCAGCGACGTCGAGGTGCGCTGGTAGAAGACCCAGTTGGTGATCAGGCCGATCAGTCGCAGCAGCGCCCAGGCGCTGACGGCGGCGACGGCGCCGATCGGCAGCGCGAGCGCGGCGATGACCAGCATCCGCGGGGTGGTGGAGAAGTCACCGAGGTGGCGGACGTCGCGCACGGGGACTTCGGAGGCGGACGAGGCCTGCACGGCCGCTCCTTTCTCGAACGTCGGCATCGGACGACGCGCGGCCGCACCCGGTCAACACATCGCAACACGACATATTACCGTGGATCCCATGCCGACCGATACGGAGTACCAGCGGCTGCTGGCCTTCCGCACCCGGCTGCGCCGCTTCGACCAGTGGAGCCGCCGGGCCGCGGAGGAGCACGGGCTGACCCACGCCCAGCACCAGCTGCTCCTCGCCGTCCGCGGGTACGACGGACCGCTCGGGCCGACCATCGGCGACGTGGCCGAGGCGCTGTTGGTCAAGCACCACACCGCGACCGGGCTGGTCGACCGGGCGCAGCAGTCGGGCCTGGTCGAGCGGCTGCGCGACGACGAGGACTCCCGGAGGGTGCACCTGCGGCTGACGCCGCGCGGCGAGGAGGTGCTGCGCGAGCTCACCGCGGTGCACGTGGAGGAGCTGCGCCGGCTCGGCCCCCTGCTCCGCATCGCCGACCCGGCACCACCGCGGGCCGCGCACGGCGACGGCTAGTGTCCGGTCCATGCCCCTGACTGCCGACGACATCCGATCGCGGGTCGCCCACCTGCTGCCCGACGTGCGCCGCGACCTCGAGGAGCTCGTGCGCATCGAGTCGGTCAGCGCCGACCCCGCCCGCCGCGACGAGGTGGAGCGGTCGGCGCAGCGGGTGGCGGAGCTGTTCGCCGCGGAGGGCATGAGCACGCAGATCGTGCGTCACGGCGCCGACGGGCCGCCGGCCGTGATCGGGCATCGGCCAGGACCTGCCGGCTCCCCCACGGTGCTGCTCTACGCCCACCACGACGTGCAGCCGGAGAACGACCACGCGGACTGGGACAGCCCGCCCTTCGAGCCGACCGAGCGAGGAGCGCGCCTCTACGGTCGCGGTGCCGCCGACGACAAGGCCGGCATCGCCACCCACCTCGCGGCGCTCCGGGTCTTCGGCGACGAGCTGCCCGTCGGCGTGACGGTCTTCATCGAGGGCGAGGAGGAGGTCGGGTCCGACACGCTGCCCGACCTGCTCCGGGAGCACCGCGACGCCCTCGCCGCCGACGTGATCGTCATCGCCGACAGCGGCAACTGGGACATCGGCGTCCCCGCTCTCACCACCAGCCTGCGCGGCCTCGTGCGCGTCGACGTGCAGGTGCGCACGCTCGACCACGCCGTGCACTCGGGCATGTGGGGCGGGCTGGCCCCGGACGCGCTGATGACACTGGTGCGCCTCCTCGACAGCCTCTACGACGAGCACGGCGGCCTGGCCGTCGAGGGGCTGGGCGGTGGTCCGGCGGCGGACGTCGACTACGCCGACGAGCGGCTGCGCGCGGAGTCGGGTGCGCTCCCCGGCACGCAGTGGGTCGGCACCGGGCCGGCCGTCGAGCGCCTGTGGACGCGGCCGGCGCTGACGATCACCGGCATCGACGCCCCCAAGGTCGACGGTGCCTCCAACACCCTGACCCCGGCCGCCCGGGCGAAGCTCTCGCTGCGGGTCGCCCCCGGCGACACCACCGCCAACGCGCTGGCGTGCCTGCGCGCCCACCTCGAGGCGCACGTGCCCTACGGCGCCGAGCTCGGCATCACGGTCGTCGACACCGGTGAGGCCACGGCGATCGACGCGACCGGCCCGGCGTACGACGCGGCGCGAGCCGCCTTCCGCGAGGCATGGGACGGCACCGAGCCCGTGGACATGGGCGTGGGCGGCTCGATCCCGTTCATCGCGGAGTTCCTCGAGAGCTTCCCCGGGGCCAGCGTGCTGGTGACCGGGGTCGAGGACCCCGACACCCGGGCGCACGGCGCCAACGAGGGCCTGCACCTCGCGGAGTTCGAGCGGGTGCTGGTCGCCGAGGCGCTGCTGCTGGCGAAGCTCGCCTGAGGCCCGACCCGTGACCGAGGCGCACCCGTTCCTGGCCCGGCACCGGGAGACGCGCCTCGACGCCCTGACCGACCTGCTCGTCGACGCGATCGTCGCCGACAACGCCGACTACCGCGACATGCCGGTGGTGCCGCTGGAGGACCTGCGGCGCTCCTGCCACGACAACATCCTCCGGGTGCTCCAGCTGCTCGATCGGGCCGCTGCCGGGGAGTGCGTGGAGGGCGGCGACCTCTACGACGCTGCTGATGAGACCGGCCGCCGGCGCGCGGTTCAGGGACTGCCGCTCGACAGCGTGCTGCGGTCCTTCCGGATCGGGGGCCGGCTGATCTGGGAGGACCTCGTCGTGGCGGCCGACGACGGCGCCATTGAGGCGGCGGACCTGCGTGCCATCGGTACCCAGCTGTGGGAGGTGGTCGACCGCACCTCCTCCCACGTGGCCCTGGCCTATCACCGCACGGAGCGGGACCTGCTGCGCGCCGACGAGCAACGCAGCGCGGCGCTGTGGGAGGAGCTGCTGCGCGGGCGCGCCCAGGAGCCGGTGTTCGCCTCGACGTTCGCGCAGACCGTCGACCTCCCGGTGGAGGGCCCCTTCCTCGCGGTCACGCTGTCGGGCTCGATGCACGACCTCGCAGCGCCGTTGCGTCGGGCGTCGGTGCCCTCGGCGTTCCACCGCCGCACCGACTCGGTCGTCGGCGTGCTGGCGACCGGCGCCGTGCCGGTCCCCACCGTGCTGCGGGTGCTCGCGGCGGCCGGGGCCCGCGGGGGCGTGTCCGCCCCGGTCGCCACCCTGGCCGGCATCGACGAGGCGTTCCGGCAGGCTGCGGTGGCACTCCGCTCGGTCCCACCGGGGATCGCCGAGGTCGCGGCGTACGACGACCGGCTCGTCGCCGGTCTCCTGCTCGGCTCGCCCGAGGTGGCCGACCGGCTGGTCCAGCGGTGGCTGGGGCCGGTGCTCGCCCTGCCGCCGGCGGAGGCGCGGGTGCTGCTGCAGACGCTGGGTGCCTGGGTGCGGGCCGGCGGGGCGATGACCCGGACGGCGTCGCTGGCCCACTGCCACCGCAACACCGCGACCAACCGGGTCAACCGGGTCGCCACGCTCGTGGGCTTCACCCTCGTCGAGGGCGTGGTGCCGCTCGAGATCGAGCTGGCCCTGCGCTGGCTCGACCTGACCGGCTGACGACGCCGCGCGGCCGTTGGGCAGGCTGCACAAGCAGAGGTGACGGTTTCTGGGCGAGGCGGCTCTGCCGGGGATGCCGTGAGCCGTGACACAGTGTGCGCGGGGAGGGCAGTCGCCCAGGCGCATCTCGGGAGCGGTGCGCAGGGGCATGACGGAAGGACTGCCCATGACCGACACCTCAGCACCGACGACGAGGGGATCCGGCCTGCGCTCGGCCGTGTCCTCGACGTTGGCCGCCTCGCTGGGTCGCCGGACGTTCGTCGGCTACGTGCTCGGCGGAGCGACCCTCGCGGTCGCCGCCGACCTCAGCCTCGGTGACCCGGCCTTCGCCGCGATCCCGTCGGTGCCGCAGATCTCCGAGATCTACGACCTCGAGGACGCCCAGACCGACTGCGCCCGGCCCACCGCCAACCTGATCACCGTCGAGATCGATAGCAACGGCGAGGCGCACTTCGCGATCCCGCGCGCCGAGGTCGGCCAGGGCATCACCACCTCGACCGCGATGATCATCGCCGAGGAGCTCGACCTCCCGGTCAGCAAGGTGCACGTCACCCTGGCCCCCGCGCGTCCCGAGCTCGAGTTCAACCAGCTCACCGGCGGCTCGAACACCACGGTGTCGACCTTCACGCCGATCCGGGTGGCCGCCGCCATCGCCAAGCAGGCGCTGCTCCAGGCCGCCGCGATCGAGCTCGGCTCGGTGGTGGCCCTGCTGGAGTCCAAGGACGGCGTGATCACCGGACCCACCGGCAGCACGACGTACGGCGAGATGTCGAGCAAGGCCGCGAGCGCGACGACCCAGCAGGTGTCGGTGACGCTCAAGTCGACCTCGGACTTCACCGTGATCGGCAAGGGCTACAACCGAGTCGACGCGGTCGACATCGTCACCGGCCGCAAGCAGTTCGCGATGGACCTCGACGTCCCCGGCGCCAAGCCCACGATGCTGTGCCGGGCACCGAAGCTCAACGGCACCCCGAAGTCGGTCCGCAACAAGGCCGCCGTGCTGGCGCTGCCCGGCGTGCTCGGCGTGGAGATCATCCCGACCGGCGTCGCGGTGCGCGCGGAGACGTTCGGCCAGTGCATCGACGGGGTCCGGGCGCTCGACGTCGAGTGGAACCCCGGCACGGTCGAGGGCGAGGACGACGAGTCGATCCTGGCTGAGCTGCGCAAGGCCGAGATCCCGCTCGCGGTCCCCAGCGTCCCGCTGCTGGCCAAGAGCATCGACGCCGACTTCGAGTTCATGTTCAAGTCCAGCGCGGCCCTCGAGCCGTACGCCGCCGTCGCCGACGTCCGCAGTGACTCGGCCGAGGTGTGGGCGGGCCTGAAGGTGCCGATCGTGGCCCAGGAGGACATCGCGAGGGCCGTCGGGCTGCCGACCAGCAAGGTCAAGGTCAACGTGGTGCAGAGCGGTGGCTCCTTCGGCCACAAGCTGTTCGCCAACCACGCGATCGAGGCGGCCCAGGCGTCGAAGGCGTTCGGTGCGCCGGTGCGGCTGATGTGGCACCGCGCCGACGAGCCGCGACAGGGCCGGGCGCACCCGATGGCGACCAGCCGCATCCGGGCGACGTACCTCGCCGGGCAGGTGCTCACCTTCGAGCAGCGGCACACCAGCGTCGCCACCGACTTCAGCCACGGCTTCGGGGAGATGCTCTCGGCGATGGCGGGCCGGCTGCCGGCCGGGATCGGCAGCCTGCCGTACTCCGAGGCGATCTTCATGCTCACCCAGGAGCTGCCCTACAGCTTCGGGGCGATCACCCAGCTGCTCAACGAGGCCGACACCGACATCCGGTTCAACACGGGCTCGATGCGCAACATCTACTCGCCCGACGTCGCCGTCGCCAACGAGCTGGTCGTCGACCAGCTCGCGAACGCGATGCACAAGGACCCGCTGGCCTTCCGGCTGGAGTTCTTGAAGAACGAGCGGGTCAAGAACGTCCTCAAGAAGGTCGCCGAGGTCGGTGGCTGGGGCCGGTCGATGCCGGCCGGCACCGCGCAGGGCATCGCGATCCACTCCGAGTACAAGGGTGCGACCGCCTGCCTGGTCGAGATCGACTGCCGCCCGGCCACGGTGAACCGGAGCATCTACAACGCGGTCACCGGTCCCCGGGTCACCAAGGCCGTCATCGCGATCGACGCGGGCCTGGTGCTCAACCCGACCGGTCTGGAGGCCCAGATGATGGGCGGGTTCTCCGACGGCATGGCGCTGGTGCTCACCAGCAGCATGCACCTCCAGGACGGGGCGTTCCTCGAGGCGAGCTGGGACAACTACTTCTACACCCGCCAGTGGAACGTGCCGCCGGACTTCACCGCGATCGCGATGCCGTCGACCAACGACCAGCCCGGCGGCGCCGGCGAGGCCGGGGTCTCCGCGTCGGCTGCGGCGGTGGCGTGCGCCTACACGCGAGCCGTCGGGAAACTGCCCAAGCGGTTCCCGATCAACCACGACACGATCTCCTTCACGCCGAAGCCGTTCGTGCCCTCCGTCCCGCCGTCGCCGACCAACGGCCTCGACTACACCTACTGAGGAGACCAGCTCTCATGACGAACTACACCCTCAACGTCAACGGCAAGATGGTGACGGTCGACGTGGACGACGACGTCCGGGTGCTCTGGGTCCTCCGCGACATCATCGGGCTCACCGGACCCAAGTACGGCTGCGGCATCAACGTCTGCAAGGCGTGCACGTCCCACATCGACGGCAAGGCGTTCAACCCGTGCTCGGTGCGAGTGGCGGACCTCAAGCCCGGCAACAAGATCACCACGATCGAGGGGCTGGCAGACGAGAAGTCCGGGAAGCTGCACCCGATGCAGGAGGCCTGGCTGGAGTACGACGTGGCGCAGTGCGGCTACTGCCAGCCCGGCCAGATCATGGCCGCGGTCGCCAAGGTCCGACAGAAGGGCAGTGACATCACCGACGCGGACCTCGACGAGATCCGCAACGTGTGCCGCTGCGGCACCTACAGCCGGATCCGCGAGGCGATCAAGGCCGGCGCCAAGAACATGGGTCCGCAGGACTGACCCACCGCGACCGCTGAGGGCGCCGGGACCCCCGTCCGGCGTCCTCAGCTCGACGGACCGCGTCGACGACTCAGTCAGACGACTCAGTCAACGGTGGGCAGCACGACGGTGAACGTGCTGCCCCGCCCCGGCGTCGAGGCGACCTCGATGGTGCCGCCTGCGCGCTCGGTGACCCGAGCGACGATGGCCAGCCCCAGGCCGGTGCCCGGGCGGCTGCGCGCCTCGGGGTCGGGGGAGCGGAAGAACTCCTCGAACAGGTGCTCCTGGTCGGTCGCCGAGATGCCGATGCCGGTGTCGCGTACGACCAGGCAGACCCGGCCGGGTGCGGCCGTCAGGGTCACGTCGACGCGGCCGCCGTCGGGGGTGTACTTGACCGCGTTGCTGACCAGGTTGGTCACCAGCAGCGCGAGCTCGCTCGCGTCGCCCTCGACGATCGCGTCCGGCGCGAGGTGCGTCATCAGCGTGATCGTACGGCGATCGGCGTCCAGCCAGACCAGGTCCGCCGCCTCGGCGACGAGCGTGCGCAGGTCGACCGGCCCCACGGTGCGGGTGGCCGCGGCGTCGCTCACGCGGCTGAGCAGCAGCAGGTCCTCGACGAGCGCGGTCAGACGGGTGGAGCCGCGCTGCAGCGCCGCCAGCGACGTCCGGGCGCCCTCGTCGAGGTGCGGGTTGTCCTCGAGCAGCTCGAGGTGACCTGTGATCGTGGTCAACGGCGTCTTGAGCTCATGGGTGATGGTCGCGATCAGGTCGCCCTTGTAGCGGTCGAGCTCGCGCAGCCGCGCGACCAGCTCCCGGTCGCGGGCCACCGTGCGGGCGGTGGCGACGACGCGCCCCAGGTCCTGGCCCAGGTCGAGCGCCGCGTCGCTCTCCACCTGGCTCCACTCCTCGTCGCCGGGACTGCGGGTGAAGGCGACCACGCCGAGGCACTCCGGGCCGGCGCCCAGCGGGGCGAGCAGGATCGAGGACCGCCCGATCAGCTCCAGGAAGCTGCGCACCACCTCCGCCTGCCGCTCGGTCAGGAAGTCCGCTGTCGCCCGTCGCACGGACACGATGCCGACGCGCTGGGCGGCCCAGCAGAGGTGCGCGACGTCGACGGCGATGCTGCCGAGGTCCTCGGGGACCTCGGTGATGGCGCCGACGATCGACTTGGTGCTGTCGGCCGGGTCCTCCTCGAAGACCTGGATCAGCAGGCCCCGGGCGCGGAACGCGTCGAGGAGCACCGGCTCGCAGGTGGCGATCAGCTCCTCGACATCGGTGCTCGAGGCGGCTCGGCGGACGAGGTCGCGGGCCGCGTCGGCGAGGCGGAGCTGCTCGCTCTGCCTGCGCTGGCGCAGCGCCCGGGCCAGCACCCGCTCGGCCTGCGCGGCGTACAGCTCGAGCGCGCCCCGCCGGGCGGGGTCCGGCACGAGGCCGTCCTGCGGCACGTCGACGCCGAGCATCCCGATGAGTGCGCCGTGCTCGTCGCACAGCGGCGCCGAGAGCAGGTTCTCCGGGTGCCAGGCGTCGGCCACGTCGGGGTAGTCGACGTCGGGGATCCAGGTCAGCTCGGTCCGCCAACCGGTCCCCGCGGGCAGGAATCGGAAGCGGCCCCACGACTCGGCCCGGGCGAGGTCGGCCATCACGTCGTGACGCGGCGTGAACCGGCCGAGCAGGGTGTTGCGGGCGTCGTCGTCGCCGCTGACCGCGATGAACTCGAACTCGTCGGTGTCGCGGAGCTCGCTGATCGCGGCCACGTCGAAGCCGGCGATGTCGCGCACGCCGTCGGCGATCAGCTGCAGGGACTCGCGGAAGTCCTCGCGGGCGAAGGCGTCAGCGACGACCAGGCCGATGCGGCCGCTGGTCTCCGCCGTGCTCGTCGGCTGCATCCTCCACCCCCGGACGCGGGGGCCCTCCCGACCCGGTCCGCGCTCCCGATGGTAGGGGGACGGATCAGCCGGCGCGGACGATTCCGGAGAAAGCGCCCACGAGCAGGTCGATGTCCTCGGCGGCGGCCACCAGCGGCGGTGCGAGGCGGACGGTCTGGCCGTGCGCCTCCTTGGCGAGCACCCCCCGCTCGAGCAGGGCCTCGCAGAAGGCCCGACCGGTCATCAGGCCGGCGTCGATGTCGATCCCGGCCCACAGCCCGCGGCTGCGTACGGCGTCGACGCCCTCGCCGACGAGCGCCGCCAGCCCCTCGTGCAAGCGGGCGCCGAGGGCCCTGGACGCCTCCTGGTACGTACCGGTGTCCAGCATGGCGACCACCTCGTGGCCGATCGCCGCGGCGAGCGGGTTGCCACCGAACGTGGAGCCGTGGGTTCCCGGCGTGATCACGTCGAGCACGTCGGCATCGGCCGCGACCGCGGAGACGGGGTAGAGGCCACCCCCGAGCGCCTTCCCGAGCACGTAGACGTCGGGCACGACCCCCTCGTGGTCGCAGGCGAAGGTGCGCCCCGTCCGGGCCAGCCCGGACTGGATCTCGTCGGCGACCATCAGGGCGCGGTGCTCGCTGCACAGCTCGCGCACGGCGCGCAGGTAGCCCTCGGGGGGGATCACGACGCCGCCCTCGCCCTGGATCGGCTCGAGCAGCACGGCGACCACGTTGTCGGCCATCACGGCCCGCAGGGCCTCGATGTCGCCGTAGGGAACGGTGGTGAAGCCGGGGGTGAAGGGTGCGTAGTCGTTGCGCGCCTCGGGGTCGTCGGAGAAGCTCACGATCGTCGTGGTCCGCCCGTGGAAGTTGCCCTCCATGACGACGACGCGAGCCGCGCCCTCCGGGACGCCCTTGACCTGGTAGCCCCACTTGCGGCTGAGCTTGAGCGCGGTCTCGACGGCCTCCGCGCCGGAGTTCATCGGCAGCACCATGTCCTTGCCGGTGAGACCGGCCAGAGCCTCCGCGAAGGGCCCGAGCTGGTCGTTGTAGAAGGCCCGGCTGGTCAGCGTGAGCCGGTGCAGCTGCTCCTGGGCCCGGGCGAGGAGACGCGGGTGGCCGTGCCCGAAGTTCAGCGCGGAGTAGCCGGCGAGGCAGTCGAGGTAGCGGCGGCCCTCGACGTCGGTCACCCAGGCGCCGTCGCCCTCGGCGAGCACGACGGGAAGAGGGTGGTAGTTGTGCGCGGCGTACCGCTCGGTCAGGTCGATGTGGTGGGCGGTGCGGCTCCCGCTCCGTACGCCGTCCTGCAGTAGACCGGTCATGTCACGCCTCCTCAAGATTGTCCGACAATCAGACGATACTCGCTCTGCATGGGCTGTGCACGCCACCGCGACCGGTCGGGCCCCGCGCGATGGTGAGAACCCCGCCGATCGCCCGTAGACTCGTCGTCGTGGCCGCACCTCGTCGTGGCCGTCGCGGAGACGGCCGGCTGACCCACGACCTCGACCCGCAGGAGCGCGGACCCCAGGACGCCTGTGGCGTCTTCGGTGTCTGGGCCCCGGGCGAGGACGTCGCCAAGCTCACCTACTACGGCCTCTACGCCCTGCAGCACCGCGGCCAGGAGTCCGCCGGCATCGCGGTGAGCAACGGCCGACAGATCCTGGTCTACAAGGACATGGGCCTGGTCAGCCAGGTCTTCGACGAGTCGACGCTCGAGGCGCTCAAGGGCCACGTCGCCGTGGGCCATTCGCGCTACTCCACCACCGGTGCGAGCACCTGGCACAACGCCCAGCCGACGTTCCGGCCCACGGCCGAGGGCTCGATCGCGCTGGCCCACAACGGCAACCTCACCAACACCCGGGACCTCGCCGACCTCGTGGCCGTGCTCCCCAGCGGCCGCGACGAGCTGGACCTGGGCAGCCGCAGCCTGGAGATCAGCACCAACGACACCTCGCTGGTGACCGCGCTCCTCGCCTACCACCCCGACACCACCCTCGAGCAGCGTGCGCTCGAAGTGCTGCCCCTGCTGCGCGGTGCCTTCTCGTTCGTCTGGATGAACGAGCACACCCTGTACGCCGCGCGTGATCCGCAAGGCATCCGACCCCTGGTCCTCGGCAGGCTCGATCGCGGCTGGGTCGTCGCGAGTGAGGACTCCGCCCTTGCCACCGTCGGTGCGAGCGGAGGCCGTTCTCGTCGATCACGATCAGCTCACCGGGCTCCAGCTCGCGTACGACGCTGGCGCCCACGGTGGCCAGGGCGGCGTCCTCGCTCGCGACGACCCACCCGCGCTCCAGGCGACCCAGGACGAGG
>JBQCHZ010000087.1:0-13130 GCA_051954195.1 Marmoricola sp. | reverse complement strand
CGACGTGACCGACGAGGAGCACCTGCGGCGGCTGCCCCACCTCCTGCGCGAGCACCTCGGGGCCGACGGCCACCTCGACGGCCTGGTGCACTCCATCGCCTACGGCAACCCCGAGACGCTGCTCGGCGGCAGGTTCGTCGGGGGACCGTGGGCCGACGTCGCCCAGGCGGTGCAGGTCTCGGCGTACTCCCTGATGTCGCTGACGCAGGCCTGCCTGCCGTTGATGGGCCCGGGTGGCTCGGTGGTGGGGATGACCTTCGACGCGACCGTCGCCTGGCCCGCCTACGACTGGATGGGCGTGGCGAAGGCCGGTCTGGAGTCGTGCGCCCGCTATCTGGCCCGCGACCTGGGGCCCCAGGGCATCCGGGTCAACCTGGTCTCCGCCGGCCCGCTGCGCACACTGGCCGCCAAGGCGATCCCGGGCTTCGAGCAGCTCGACGCGAACTGGTCCGAGCGCGCCCCGCTCGGCTGGGACAACACCGACCAGGAGCCGACCGCCCGCGCCGTGGTGGCCCTGCTGTCAGACCTCTTCCCGGCCACGACCGGCGAGATCGTGCACGTCGACGGCGGCTACCACGCGATGGGCGCCTGAGCACCCCTCGACGATGAGCATCGTCGACTACCTGGCGTACGCCGGGGTCGCACCCGACGCCGCCGCGCGTCGTGTCGTGGAGCTGGTCTCCGCGCCCGCTACGTTCGGCGGGTGACGCCGCCCCCGCCCGTGCCGATCGCCCTGGGCACGCGCCAGGGACGCACGGCGCTGACGGCGCTCGTGGTCGGCTCGGGGATGGCGCTGCTCGACGGCACCGTGGTCAACATCGCGCTGCCGCGGCTGGGCACCGACCTCGGCGCCTCGGTGGCGCAGCTGCAGTGGGTGGTCACCGGCTACCTGCTCACGCTCGCCTCGCTGATCCTGGTCGGTGGCGGGCTCGGGGACCGGGTCGGCCGGCGGCGGGTCTACAGGGTAGGGGTCCTCGGCTTCGGCGCCTTCTCGGCGCTGTGCGCACTCGCGCAGACGCCCACGCAGCTCGTCGGGGTGCGCCTCCTGCAGGGAGTGGCCGCGGCGCTGCTCACCCCCGGCGCCCTCGCGCTGATCCAGGGCGGGTTCCGGCGCGAGGACCGGCCCCGCGCGATCGGGATCTGGGCCGGTACGTCGGGCGTCGCGACGGCGATCGGGCCGGTGGTCGGCGGGCTGCTCCTCGACCACGCCGGGTGGCGGTGGGTCTTCGCCATCAACGTGCCGCTGTGCCTGCTGGTGTTGGTCCTGTCGCGGGCGGTGCCGGAGTCCTGCGACCCGGAGTCGGAGCCGGTGGACGCCACGGGAGCCGCCGCCACCGTGGTCGTGCTGGGCACGACCACCTACCTCCTCACGGCATGGCCCACCCTGTCGGCGGGGCTGATCGTCGCCGGCGTCCTCGTCACGGTGGTCGCCGCGGCGGTGTTCGTGCGCCGCGAGCGGCGGCCCGGAGCGCTGGTGCCGGCGGAGATATTCGCCTCGCGACCCTTCAGCGCCGCGAACGCGATGACCTTCCTCGTCTACGGCGCCCTCGGCGCGGCGCTGCTCCTGCTCGTGGTGCAGCTGCAGGTCAGCTCCGGCTACGGGCCGATCGCCGCGGGGTTGGCGACCCTGCCCCTCACCGTGGCGATGCTGCTGCTGTCCTCGCGCTTCGCCGCCCTGGGGCAGCGGATCGGTCCGCGCCTGCCGATGACGGTCGGACCGGTGGTCTGCGCGGTCGGGCTGACCCTGCTGGCCGGGGTGGGGCGCGACGCGCCGTACGCCCGCGCGGTGCTGCCCGGGGTGGTGCTCTTCGGGCTCGGCCTCTCGGCACTGGTGGCGCCGCTGACCGCGACGGTCCTGGCCGCCGCCCCCGACCGGCACGCCGGCATCGCCAGCGGTCTCAACAACGCCGTGGCTCGCGCCGGCTCGCTGCTCGCGGTGGCGGCGATCCCCGCCGCGGTGGGCCTCACCGGCACCGACTTCCGGGACCCTGCGGCACTGACGTCGGGCTACCACGCGGGGCTGCTGGTGTGTGCTGCGCTGCTCGTGGCCGGGGCGGTGGTGTCCGGCGTCGGACTGCGCACCCGCCACACTGGTGGCGCACCTGGTCCTGCAGACCCACCGGCCCGCTCGTGAAAGGCACCCCCATGGACACCGGCGACAACCGACGCCTGGCGATGCTCGTCGACGCCGACAACACCTCTCCCAAGCACGTCCCGGAGATGATCGAGGAGCTCACCGGCTACGGCGCCCTCACCGTGCGCCGCGCCTACGGCGACTGGACGACCAACCAGCTGGCCGGGTGGAAGGACCGCCTCCTCGCGCACGCGATCTCGCCGATCCAGCAGTTCGCCTACACCACCGGCAAGAACGCCACCGACTCCGCGCTGATCATCGACGCGATGGACCTGCTCTACTCCGGCAACGTGGACGGCTTCGTGATCGTCTCCAGCGACAGCGACTTCACCCGGCTCGCCACCCGGCTCAAGGAGTCGGGGATGGGCGTCTACGGCGTCGGTCAGCGCAAGACCCCCAAGCCGTTCGTGGAGGCGTGCGACAAGTTCGTCTACCTGGAGAACCTGCAGTCCACCCCCGTCGACACCGGCTCGCTCGGCGTGACGGCCGAGGACGACGAGGAGTCCCGCAACGACAGCGTCCTGGAGAGCCTGGTGGTCAAGGCGCTCAACCGGACGGCCAAGGACGACGGCTGGTCCTCGCTGGGGGAGCTGGGCAGCTACCTGATCAAGAGCCAGCCCTCCTTCGACGCCCGCACCTTCGGCTTCGGCAAGCTCGGCGACCTCGTCGGCTCGCTGCCCTACGTCGAGGTGAAGTGGTCCGGTGACGCGCCGGGCCGCGGCGCGATGTGGGCGCGACCCAAGCAGGGCGGACGCCAGCGGGCCGCCGCCGCGGCGGCCGCCAAGCCGGAGGGCTCCGCGACGGGGTCAGCCGACAGCGCGGCGGCCACCGGCACCACCACCGGCACGAGCGCCAGCACCGCCACGGCAACGGGCACCGGGACGAGCACCGGGACGAGCACGAGGGCGACGACCCGGGTCACCACGCGGAAGGCGACCCAGAAGACGGCCCAGAAGACGGCCCAGAAGACGGCGCAGAAGACGGCGCAGAAGACGACCCAGGAGACGGCCCAGAAAGCGGCTCAGAAGACGACCCGGAAAGCCCCTGACAAGACCAGCTGACCCGTGCGCTGACAGGGTTGGGCGAGCGTGGGACAGTGTGCCTCGTGGAGGGAGCACCGCGGGGGCGTCTCGTGGTCATGCGGCACGCCCGCGCCGAGTCGTTCGCGACGGACGATCACGCCCGCAGGCTCACCAGCAGGGGCCGGCGTGACGCGGTCGCGGCCGGGGCGTGGCTGGCCGAGCAGGGCGTCGTACCGCAGCGGGTGCTGGCCTCCTCGGCGGCCCGCACGGTCGCGACCTGGACCGCGGTCGCCGAGGGGCTGGGCGGCTCCTCCGCCGAGGTCTCGATGGAGGACGCGCTCTACCACGGCGGACCCGCCGACGCGCTCGGCCTGCTGCGGGGGGTGCCCGAGCAGGTCGCGACGGTCCTCTACGTCGGCCACAACCCCACGGTGTTCAGCCTGGTGCACCTGCTCGACAGCGGCGACGCCGACCCGGACGCCTTCCGGGCGATGAGCGTCGGCTACCCGCCCGCCGCGATGACGGTCTTCGACGTGGCAGTCCCGTGGGCCGAGCTGGGGGAGGGCAGTGCCCGGGTGGCCGCCTTCCACGTCGGCGCCGGCTGAAGGCGGCTCACAGGTCCAGCGAGGGCGCCGGGGTGGTGATGCCTGCCGCCGCGTCGGCTGCCTCGATCTCCTCCCTGCTGATGCCGAGCAGGTACATCACCGTGTCGAGGTAGGGCACGTTGACCGCCGTGCTGGCCGCCGCCCGGACGGCGGGCTTGGCGTTGAAGGCGATGCCCAGCCCGGCGGCGTCGAGCATGTCGAGGTCGTTCGCGCCGTCCCCGATCGCGATCGTGGCCGCCAGCGGCAGGCCGAGCTGCTCGGCGAAGCGGCGCAGCGCCGCGGCCTTGCCGGCGCGGTCGACGATCGGGCCGACCACCCGGCCGGTGAGCAGCCCGTCGGCGATCTCGAGCTCGTTCGCGGCTGCGTAGTCGATGCCGAGGTCGGCGGCCAGGCGGTCGGTGATCTGGCTGAACCCGCCGGACACGATCGCGAACCGGTAGCCCAGCCGCTTGAGCGTGCGCACCGTGGTCCGGGCGCCGGGGGCCAGCACCAGGGAGGCGTAGACCTCCTCCAGCGCGCCGGCCGGCACGCCGGCCAGCAGCGCGACCCGGGCGCGGAGGCTCTCGGCGAAGTCGAGCTCGCCGTTCATCGCCCGCGCCGTCACCGCGGCCACCTCGGCCTCGCAGCCCGCATGGGCGGCGATCATCTCGATCACCTCGCCCTGGATCAGGGTGGAGTCGACGTCCATCACGATCAGCCGCATCCCGCGACGCAGCAGGTTGGCCGGCTGCACCGCGACGTCGACGCCCTGGCGTGCCGCCTCGACGGCGAGCAGAGCGCGCAGGCGCTCGGGGTCGGTGCCCGAGACGTGCAGGTCGATCGCGGTGACGGGGTAGCGCGCCATCCGCTCGATCCGGTCGATGTTGGCCCCGGTCTCGGCGATCCGGCCGGCGATCGCGGCGACCGCCGGTGAGGTCAGCGGCGTGCCGAGCACGGTGACGTGGCTGCGGCCCTCGGGCCGCCGGCGGTTGTCGCCGGACCCGGGCTCGACCTCGATCGCCATCCCCAGCGGGCCGGCCGCCTCCACCAGCGCCTCACGCAGCGCCGGCCAGTCGGCCGGAGCGGTGACGAGGAGTCCGAGCACCAGCCGGCCGCGCAGCACGATCTGCTCGATGTCGACCACCTCGACGCCCCACCGGGCCAGGGTGTCGAAGACGAGCGAGGTCACGCCGGGGCGGTCGCGCCCGGTCACCGTCACCAGGAGGGTGGCGGGCGCGGCGGAGGGGTTCGGGTCGCTCATGGCTCGCCGAAGGCTACCGGGCGGGCGCCGGCCGAGCGGGCGGTCGCGCACGCCGTGGAACGCCGACGAGGCGGTCGTGCGCGGCTCGCCCGCCCGGCGGAGCGCTCACCGGCAGGCCGCCACCAGTGCCCGTCGGGCGGCCCGGTCGAGCTCGACGAGGGCCGCGCGGCGCTGCTCGAGCTCGGCGGCGGTCACGGCGCCGGCGTCCACTTCGCCGGCCAGGGCGACGATCTCCAGGCAGAGCAGCGCCCGCTCGACGGTCTCGCGGCGCCGTCCGCCGTACGACGGGGGGAGGGCGGGCCCGGTGCGGTGGCGCAGGTTCAGCAGGGCGTCGGGGATCTCCGGCTGCCAGGTCGCGACGTCGAGGTCGACGAGGCGCGCTGTGACCTCCAGCAGCGTGCTGCGCAGCGTGCGGTCGGTCTCCCCGGGGTCGGCTGGGGCCGGGACCGCCGCCGGCGAGCAGCGCCACTCCACGGCGCCGCCGACCTGCGCGGGGACGGCGCCCAGCCCGGTGCCCGACAGCACGACCGCGCCACCGACGTCGAGCGCGGCGGCGTTGAACGCCGGGGGACCGGCCAGCCCGAGGGGATCCCCGGGGGCGGGAAGGCTGGCCAGCACGCCCTCCATGCCGAGGCTGCGCAGCCGGCCGAGGCCCAGCGCCAACGGCTCGGCACCCTCCGCGGCCGGAACGCCGACGAGCACCGGCACCCCGGAGCCGAGGTGGCGCCCGACCTCGTCGACGGAGACCTCGCCGCGCAGCCACGCCGTGGCCCAGGCAGCGAAGGCCACGGCAGGGGGCAGCATCGCGGTCACCGCGCCACCGTAGGCCGCGGCGTCGTGGAACACCCGCGTGCCTTAGGTTGGCGAGCATGACGGCAGTGCTCGAGCTCAGCGGTGTCACCGTGCGTCGGGGCGCCGCCACCCTGCTCGACGGCGTCGACTGGACGGTGCGCGAGGGCGAGCGGTGGGTGGTGCTCGGACCCAACGGCGCGGGCAAGACCACGTTGGTCCAGGTCTGCTCCGCTCAGCTGCACCCCTCCGGCGGGACGGTGGCGGTCCTCGGCGAGCAGCTGGGCGGCGTCGACGTCTTCGAGCTGCGGCCGCGGATCGGCTTCACCAGTGCGGCGGTCGCCGAGCGGATCCCGCGCGCCGAGCGCGTCGGGGACGTCGTGGTGTCGGCGTCGTACGGCGTGGTGGGCCGCTGGCGCGAGCACTACGACGAGCTCGACCACGACCGCGCGCTGGACCTGCTCACCGAGGTCGGCGCGGCGCACCTGGCCGACCGGACCTTCGGGACGCTGAGCGAGGGCGAGCGCAAGCGCGTCCAGATCGCCCGCGCGCTGATGGCCGATCCCGAGCTGCTGGTGATGGACGAGCCGGCCGCCGGGCTCGACCTGGGCGGCCGCGAGGACCTCGTCTCGACGCTGTCCGCCCTCGCCGAGGACCCCGACTCGCCCGCGATCGTGCTGGTCTCCCACCATGTCGAGGAGATCCCGCCGGGCTTCACCCACGCCCTGCTGCTGCGCAGCGGGGGCGTCGTGGCGGCCGGGCCGCTGGGCGAGGTGATGACCGCCGAGGTGCTCACCGAGACCTTCGGCATGCAGCTGCAGCTGGCGCACGAGGACGGGCGCTACGCGGCGCGCCGACGGGTGCGCACCGCCTGAGTACCGGCCGTCCGGGGGGCCAGGGCATAGGCTTGAGGACATGGGTTGGATGGGGGACCACGCATGGGAGGCCTTCCTGGTCGCCGGCGTCGTGCTCGCCGTCCTCGAGCTGGTCAGCCTCGACCTCGTCTTCGTGATGCTGGCCGGCGGCGCCTTCGTCGGCGCGGTCGCGGCCGGACTGCACGCGCCGGGCGTCCTCAGCCTGGCGCTGGCCCTGGTCACCGCGGTCGGCCTGCTCTCGGTGCTGCGGCCCCCGGTGCTCAAGGCCCTCCATCGCGGGCCCGAGCTGCGCACCGGCACCGCGGCCCTCGTCGGGCGGCGCGCCATGGTGGTCACCGAGATCGCCTTCGGGCGCGGCGGCCGGGTCAAGATCGGCGGCGAGGAGTGGAGCGCGCAGCCCTACGACGAGGACGACACCATCACCGCCGGCGAGGTCGTCGACGTGGTCGAGATCCGCGGAGCCACCGCCTGGGTGCTCCGTTCGTACCAGCCGGGCCAGCTCGGCAGCTGAAGGGGGACGCATGACGATCGGCATCATCTTCGCCGTGATCGCGGTGCTCGTGATCATCACCTTGGCGCGCACCATCCGGATCATCCCGCAGGCGCGCGTGGGCATCGTGGAGCGGCTCGGCAAGTACCGGGCCACGCTCACCGCCGGGCCCAACCTGGTCGTGCCGTTCGTCGACCGGGTCAAGTACGTCATCGACACCCGCGAGCAGGTCGTGTCCTTCCCGCCGCAGAGCGTGATCACCGAGGACAACCTCACGGTGGCCGTCGACACCGTCATCTACTTCCAGGTGACCGACGGCGTCGCGGCGACGTACGAGATCGCCAACTACATCTCGGCCGTCGAGCAGCTCACGATGACCACGCTGCGCAACATCGTCGGCGGCATGGACCTGGAGCAGACCCTGACCGGGCGGGACTCGATCAACGGGCGTCTGGCCACCGTGCTCGACGAGGCCACCGGCAAGTGGGGCATCAAGGTCAACCGCGTCGAGATCAAGGGCATCGACCCGCCCGGCTCCATCAAGGACTCGATGGAGAAGCAGATGCGTGCCGACCGCGACAAGCGGGCGGCGATCCTGACCGCCGAGGGCGAGCGCCAGTCCGCGATCCTCACCGCGGAGGGCAACAAGCAGTCGGCGATCCTCAACGCCGAGGGCGACCGCGAGGCGCGGATCCTGCGCGCGCAGGCCGACCGCGAGTCCGCGATCCTCAAGGCGCAGGGTGAGGGACAGGCGATCCAGACCGTCTTCCAGGCCATCCACGACGGGCAGCCCGACCAGGCGCTGCTGGCCTACCAGTACCTGCAGATGATGCCGAAGATCGCCGAGGGCGATGCCAACAAGGTCTGGGTGGTGCCCTCGGAGATCACCAAGGCCCTGGAGGGCCTGGGCTCCGCGGTCCACCAGGTGACCGGGATCCCGCAGCACACCGACGGCCCGCGGGTGCGCGTCGACATGGGCGCCTCGGAGCCTGACGTGCCGACGAACGACGCCTCGGTCAGCAGCGCCAACCAGGCGGTGCAGGAGGCGATCGCCGCGGCGGAGGAGTCGGCGAACCCCGGCCGGGCCGCCTCGACGGGGGTTGATCCGGGCTGAGCGACCTCGCGGCCCTCGCGGTCTTCGTGGCCGGCATCGCTGCCGGCATGATCAACACCATCGTCGGCTCCGGCACGCTCGTGACGTTCCCGACCCTGCTCGCCGTCGGGCTGCCGCCGGTGACCGCCAACGTCTCCAACGCCCTCGGCCTCGTGCCGGGTTCGGTGTCGGGGGCCTGGGGCTACCGCCGGGAGCTGCGCGGCCAGCGCGGACGGATGCTGTGGCTGGCGCCCGCCACCACGATCGGTGCGATCGTGGGCGCGCTGCTGCTGCTCCGGCTGCCCTCGGCGGCCTTCGACGCGATCGTGCCGGTGCTGATCGCCCTCGGTGTGCTGCTCGTCCTCGTCGGGCCGGCGGTCAACCGGCGGCTCGAGGCGCGTCGTACGCGGCGTCGATCGGAGCGCTCTCCCTGGGTGTGGGCGGGCGTGCTGGGCACCGGCGTCTACGGCGGCTACTTCGGCGCCGCGCAGGGGGTGCTGCTGATGGCGATCTTCGGGATCGGCATCGAGGACGACGTCCAGCGCCACAACGCCCTGAAGAACGTGCTGTCGGCGCTCGTCAACGCCGTCGCCGCGGTGGTGTTCATCATCGTGGCGCACATCGACTGGACGGCCGCCGCGCTGCTCGCCGTCGGCTCGGCCATCGGAGGTCAGCTCGGCGCCACGATCGGCCGCCGCCTGCCCCCTCTGGCCCTGCGCGTGGTGATCGTCGTCGTCGGCGTGACCGCCATCGTCACCTTCCTCCGCTGACGCGACCGGTCAGCGGTGGCGGCGGGCGAGGCCGCGGAGGCCGGCGACGACGGCGCCGGCGGCGGGCGCGGTGAGGAACTGGCTGGTACGGCGGTCGACGGCGCCGGTGCGGCCGGCCTCCTGACCTGCCCAGGCGTCGGCTCCGTCGACGGCGACCCCCAGCGCGACCAGCGCCTTGCGGGCCCGCCCGCGGGAGAGCAGCGTCACCGTGCCGAGCGCGACCTCGCGGGAGCCGAACATCCGCAGCATGTACGGCAGCTGCCTGTTGCCCTCGACGTCGAGGCGGAAGAGCTTGCCGGCGGCCTCGGGCGAGGCGAGCGCGGTGGCGCCGATCGCGATGCGGCCCAGGGACAGTCCGATGACGGGATCCATGGTGCGCAACCTAGCCCGAATCCACCGATCGTCGCCGTTGCGAGCGTCACTAGACGGGTGTGATGGCAAGTCGTCCGTGCGAAGGCGGGCCGGAGGCCCGTCGAGCGCGGGCGGCGCAGCCAGCGCGACCGGATCGTGACGCGCAGCAGGCAAGAGATCGGTGGATCCGGGCTCAGCGGTCGGCGACCAGGTCCTCGAGGTAGGCACCCAGGAAGCGGTCGATCTCCTCGTAGGCACGCTTGCGCACCGGCTCGGGGGAGAGCGTGACCTCGTGGATCGCACCCTCGAGCAGCACGGTGGTCACGTGCCGCCCGAGCAGCGGCGCGCGCCTGCGGATCTGCTCGACGTCGAGCACCACGTCGGTGCTGCGCAGCGCCGGGTCGTCGACCGAGGTGGGATGCCCGCTGCGGCTCGAGCACAGCACCAGCACCGGAGCCGGCACGTCCAGGCCCGCCGCCACGCGCCGGTGACCCTCGCGGATCGCCCGGAGCCAGCCGGCGTACACGGGGAAGGAGTCGAGCGGCTTGAGGGCCAGGTCGAAGTCCCACTCGCCGGCGTGGTCGCGGTGCAGTGCCCGGCCGTAGAAGCCGTCGGCGGTGCGCGGGATCTCCCGCGTCGGTTGCAGCCGCCCGACGCGGTCGATCACCCGCATGCCGACGTGGCGCAGCAGCGCGCTGCCCTGCATGTCCAGCCAGGGCGCGTTGAGCACCACCCCCGCGAGCGTCCCCTCGATCTCGGCGCGGCGACGATCGGCCCACAGCGGCACGACGAGCCCACCCGTCGAGTGCGCCATCAGGACGACGTGGTCGTGGTCCCGGGCGATCTCGGCCCAGGCGAGGTCGAGCTCCTCCGCGTAGGTGCCCAGGTCGGTGACGTACGCGGGCCGCCGGCCGGGCCGCATCGAGCGGCCGTAGTCGCGCAGGTCGAGGGCGTGGAAGTCGTAGCCCCTCGCGGCCCAGTACTCGGCCAGGGCGCCATTGAAGTAGTAGTCGGAGAAGCCGTGCACGTAGAGCACCGCCCGGCGGCTGCCCGTGGAGTGGCGCACGAGGGTCGCGACCACCTCACCGTCGGCATCGCGTCCCAGCGGCAGCGTGGCGGCCTCGAACGGCGCTCCGAGCAGGTCCGGCCCCCAGGCCGGCCGCTCAGTGCTGGTAGGTGCCATGGACGATCGCGCGACCAGCGGTCTTGAACACCAGGTTGAAGCTCATCACCGCGTTGGAGGCGTCGGCATCGATGCCCAGGCTGTCCTCGGTGACGGCGTGCACGACGAAGTAGTAACGGTGCACCTGGTCGCCCTGCGGCGGCGCGGCCCCCATGAAGCCGTGCTGGCCACCGTCGTTGCGGAGCATGAACGCCTTGCCCGGCAGCGTCGCACCCGGTGCGCCGGCGCCCGCGTCCAGCGACGTCACGTCGGCCGGCAGGTCGACCAGCGCCCAGTGCCAGAACCCGCTGGGGGTGGGGGCGTCGGGGTCGAAGCAGGTCACCGTGAAGCTCTTGGTGCCTTCGGGGACGTCGCTCCACGACAGCTGCGGGGAGGTGTTGCCGCCGTCGGCGACCTGGTCGTCCTTGAGCGGCTGCCCGTCGGTGACGTCCGCGCTGGTGACCGTGAAGGACGGCACCTGCGGGAGCAGGGAGTACGGGTCGGGGTGCACGGGGCGATCGAGGTTCATGGCGCCAACCTAGTCCGACCGGTGAACACCCGCCACGAGCCGTCGACGGGACTCCGCGAAGATGATCCGGTGCCCGACGTCCCGACCTATCCCTCCGGCCTCCGGCTCGCCGGTCGCCGCGTCGTCGTGGTGGGCGGTGGCCAGGTCGCCCAGCGGCGCGTCCCCGGGCTGATCGCGGCCGGCGCGGACGTCGTCGTCGTCTCCCCGGCGGTGACGCCCGCGATCGAGGGCCTTGCCGGCGCCGGGGAGCTCACCGTCGTCGCACGCCCGTTCACCGCGGCGGACCTCGACGGGGCGTGGTACGTCCTCGCCGCCACCGATGATCCCGCGGTGAACGCCGCCGTCGGCGACGCGGCCGAGGCGCGGCACACCTTCTGCGTGCGCAGCGACGACGCGGCCGAGGGCTCGGCGTGGACACCGGCGGTCGGACGTCACGCCGAGGTGACCGTCGCGGTGCTCGGCGACCAGCGCGAGGTCCGCGACCCCCGCCGTACGGCGCGCCTGCGCGACCGGATCGTCGAGGCGCTGGCCGAGGGCCGTCTGGAGGACGAGGAGGGCGATCCGGCCGTCACCGCAGGCGAGGTGGTGCTGGTCGGTGGGGGACCGGGTGATCCCGGCCTGGTGTCGGTGGCGGGCTACCGGGCGCTGATGGCCGCCGACGTCGTGGTCGCCGACCGGCTGGCGCCGCGTGAGCTGCTCGGGGACCTGCCCGAGAGCGTCGAGGTCGTCGACGTGGCCAAGCTGCCGCGTGGTCGCTCGGCCCTGCAGCAGGAGATCAACCGCGTGATCGTCGACTCCGCGCGGGCGGGGAAGCGGGTCGTCCGGTTCAAGGGTGGCGACAACTTCGTCTTCGGCCGCGGCTTCGAGGAGGTGCTCGCCTGCCGCGATGCCGGCGTCCCGGTGCGCATCCTGCCCGGACTGTCGTCCTCGACCACGGTGCCGGGCCTGGCCGGGATCCCCGTCACCCATCGCGGCGTGGCCCATTCCTTCATGGTGATCTCGGGTCACCTGCCCCCGGAGCACCGTGACTCGCTGATCGACTGGACGGGCGTCGCTCGTGCGGGCGGCACCCTGGTGCTGCTGATGGCCGTGGACAACGCCCCGGCGATCGCGAGCGCCCTGCTGGCGGGCGGTCGCCCGGAGTCGACGCCGGTGGCGGTGATCTGCGACGGCTCCATGCCGACCGAGCGCACCGTGCTCTCGACGCTCGGCACGCTGGCCGAGGATCTGGTGGCCGAGGTGGTGCGGCCGCCCGCGATCATCGTGGTGGGTGAGGTGGTCGCCGTCGCCCGGCCCGAGCGCTACCCCGACCGCGCAGCGGCCCGTGGCTGAGCTCGTCGAGATCGAGCGCGCGGACGACCCACGGCTCGCCGACTATCGCGACCTCAGGGACGTCCAGCTGCGGGAGAGCCTGGAGGCGGAGCACGGGCTCTTCCTGGCCGAGGGGGCCAAGGTGGTGCGCCGTGCCGTGGAGGCCGGCCACCGGGTGCGCTCCTTCCTGATGGCGCCGCGCTGGCTGGACGGCCTCGCCGACGTCCTCGATGCCACCGAGGCGCCGTGCTACCTCGTCCCCGAGCGACTCGCCGAGGAGGTCACCGGCTTCCACGTCCACCGCGGCGCGCTCGCCTCGTTGCACCGCGCGCCCCTGCCCCCGGTCGAGGAGGTGCTCGCGGGCGCCCGCACCGTGGTCGTGCTCGAGGACGTCGTCGATCACACCAACGTCGGTGCCGCGCTGCGCTCGGCCGCCGCGATGGGGGTCGACGCGGTGCTGCTCTCGCCGCGGTGCGCCGACCCGCTCTACCGGCGGGCGATCAAGGTGTCGATGGGGACGGTGTTCAGCCTGGCGTGGACCCGCCTGCCGGACTGGTACGACGCCCTGCCCGGCCTGTCGCGGGCGGGGTTCACGACGGTGGCGCTGACCCTCGCCGAGGACGCGGTGCCGGTCGAGGAGGCGGTCGCGGGCGTCGACCGGCTGGCGCTGGTGCTCGGCACCGAGGGGCACGGGCTGTCAGCGCGCTGGACCCAGGCCGCCGACCGCCGCGCGGTGATCCCGATGGCGGCCGGCCGCTC
>JBQCHZ010000086.1:0-76644 GCA_051954195.1 Marmoricola sp. | reverse complement strand
CCCTCCCGGGGTCCAGATCGCAAAGCATGGGGTCGCCCCGGCCGCCCCCCCCCGGGGGGCCGCCCCCCGATGGGTGGGTTGACCCCATGGGGGTGGGGGGCGGACCCCGTCTAAAGCGCGACGGTCCCCCCCCTCGACTGTGCTCGGTGAGAGGCCCTCAGCCCCGCCAGGCGTACCAGTGCTCGGGGCGCCCGGTGCTGCCGTAGCGCAGCGTGAGCTCGACCCGTCCCGACGCCGCGAGATCGGCGAGGTAGCGCTGCGCGGTGGCGCGGGAGACGCCGATCGCCGTGGCCACGGCGGTGGCGGTCTGCGCCTGACCCGCCGCCACCAGCGCGTCGCGCACCGCCTCGGCGGTGACCGCCGAGCGGCCCTTGGGGAGGGCGGCGCCGGGCGCGTCGCCCTGACGGAGGGCGGCGAGAGCACGATCGACCGTGCGCTGGTCCACGGGACCGGTCCCCAACGCGGCCCAGAACCGTGTGAAGGCCTCCAGTCGCGCAGTGAGCACCGCCGGGGCGAACGGCTTGAGCACGACGTTGACCGCTCCCGCCGCGACCGCCCGGCGGACCGCCGCGGCGTCGTTCTCGGCGCTGACCACGATGACGGCGCAGGGCAGGACGGACATCAGCGTGGAGCCCCGCTCGTCGGGAAGGTACTCATCGAGCAGGACGAGGTCCGGCTGCTCCCGCTGGACCAGCGCACGGGCCTGCGCGCCGGTGTGGGCGATGCCGACCACCTCCATGCCGGGCACTGCCGCGACCACCTCCGCGTGCAGCCGCGCCACGCGGAAGTCGTCCTCGACGACCACGACCCGCACCATCAGTCCTCCTCCGCCGGGTGCGCCAGGGCACCGCTGAGTCTGGCCTCGAACACGGCACCATGCCTCGCGTCGGGCGCCGGCCCACCAGGATCGACGAGCACCACGTCGCCGCCGTCCGCTCGAGCAGTGTGCCGTGCGAGCGCCAGCCCCAGGCCGTGTCCCGAGGGGTCGGGCCGGGAGCTGAAGCCGTGGTCGAAGACCTGGGCGGCGGTGTGCGGTGCGACGCCGTCACCGCTGTCGAGCACGTGCACGAGCAGGTCGTCACCGTCGGAGACCAGCGTGACCTCGACCCGAGCCGGATGCCGGTGACCCGTCGCCGCCGCCCGGACGGCGTTGTCGAGCAGGTTGGCGACCACGGTGATCACATCGAGCGGCCCCGCGAGGGTGCCGACCACATGCGTCTCGGGCGAGACCTCCAGCTGCACACCGGCCTCGCCGGCCGCCGAGGACTTCGCCGCGAGCAGCCCGGCGAGGTAGGGGTCGTCGAGCCCGGCCACCCAGGTCGCCGAGCCGGAGAGCTCGTCGAGGTAGCCGAGAGCCTCCTCGACGTGGTCGTGGTGCAGCAGGCCGCTGAGCGCGTGCAGCCGGTTGCTGTGCTCGTGCGCCTGGGCCCGCAACGCGTCGGTGAGCGCCCGGGTCGCCTCCAGCTCGCGCCCGAGCTGATCGAGGTCGGACCGGTCGCGCAGGATCAGCACCCGGCCCAGGTCGCGTCCCTCGCGCCGCACCGGCAGCCGGGTCGCGAGGACGGCCGTCTCCCCGACGAACCGCAGCGCGCCGCTGGGCGCCGGCTCCTCCTCCATCAGCGACACGACGGCGGGGGAGACGCCCGCCTCGGCCAGGCCGGCGCCGCGCCGCACCGTGCCGCCGAGCAGCGCGGTCGCCTGGGCGTTGGCGACCGTGAGCCGCCCCGCGCGGTCGACCGCCACGACCGCGTCCCGCACACCGTGCAGCACCGCCTCGTGCTCGCGCAGCAGGTCGGCCATCTGCTCCGGCTCGAGGCCGAGGGTGCCGCGTCGCAGCCGGCGCCCGAGCACCAGCGCCCCGAGCACGCCGACGGCGAGCGGGACCAGCGTCACCAGTCCGAGCAGCGCCCCGAGCTGGTGGGTCCGGCGTGCGATCGCGGCGGTGTCGATGCCGACGCTGACCTCGCCCACGACCCGGCCCGCGGCGTTGCGCAGCGGCACCTTGCCGCGCGCTGAGGGGCCGAGCGTGCCGCTCTCGACCGACACCTCCTCCTCGCCCGCCAGGGCGGCCTCCGGGCTGGTGCTCACCGGCTTGCCGATGCGCGTGGGGTTGGGATGGCTGAAGCGGATCCCCGCGTCGTCGGTGACGACCACGTAGAGCGCGCCCGTGGCCCGGCGTACCGCCTCCGCCTCACGCTCCACCGGACCGGTACGGCGGGGCCGCGTCGTGGTGACCAGCGTTGCCAGGCGAGGTCGTTGGGCGACGCTGCGAGCGATCGCGAGCGCGCGCTGCTCGTACTCCTGGGTGAGGTCGCGGCGCAGCAGCAAGATCGAGGCGACCGCCCCGAGCAGTACGACGAGCAGCAGGACCAGGGCCGTCACGAGGACGGTGCGGGTGCGCCAGGAGACCGGTCCGAGCCGGCGTCCGGGGCCGACGAGCGCCATCACGATCCTCCCTGCGCACAATGCGCACAACGCTGTTGATGATCACTGCCGACGCAATGAGCACAAGGCTGGTGACCCCCGTCACGCGGGCCTAGCGTCCCGCGCCATGACCCAGAACACCACCCCGGCGATCACGCTGCGGCACGCGACGAAGCAGTTCGCGACCCGCGGCGGCTCGCCCTTCACCGCGATCACCGACGTGTCGCTGGACGTGGCCGCCGGCGAGTTCGTCACCGTCGTAGGGCCGACCGGCTGCGGCAAGTCCACCACGCTCTCCCTGATCTCCGGACTCGAGCCCGCCACCGAGGGCGACGTCGAGGTCGGCGGCACGCCCGTGGACGGCATCCCTCCCGGCGTGGGCTACATGTTCCAGACCGACGCCGTGCTGCCGTGGAAGAACGTGCTCGACAACGTCGGCCTCGGGCTGCGCTACCGGAAGGTGGACCACGACGAGGCGCGGGAGCGGGCCCGGTCCTGGATCGCCCGCGTCGGCCTCACCGGCTTCGAGGACCGCTACCCCCACCAGCTCTCCGGTGGCATGCGCAAGCGCGTCGCGATGGCGCAGACGCTGATCACCGAGCCGTCGGTGCTGCTCCTCGACGAGCCGTTCGGCGCTCTCGACGTCCAGACCCGCGAGCTGATGCAGGACGAGCTGCTCGAGCTGTGGTCCGGCAGCGGCGCCGCCGTCGTCTTCGTCACCCACGACCTCACCGAGGCCATCAGCCTCGCGGACAGGGTCGTGGTGATGACCGCCGGCCCGGCCACCGTCAAGGACGTCGTGACCATCGACCTGCCACGTCCCCGCAAGGTCGAGGAGATCCGGCTCACCCCGGAGTTCACCGCGCTGTACCGGACCGTCTGGGACAGCCTGCGCGAGGAAGTGGAGATCACCCGTGCCCGAGGAGCCAGCAATGTCGCTTGATGCCGCCGCCCGCACCGAGACCGTGCTCACCGCTCCGGCAGCCGCCGCTGCCGCACCCGCCCCCGCGCGCCGCCGCCGACGCCTCGCTCGCAGCCGGCTCGGGATCAACCTGGTCCGCCTCGCCGTCGTGGTGGTGTGGCTGGGCAGCTGGGAGATCGCCTGCCGCACCGTGGTCGACCCGTTCAACTACTCGATGCCGTCGAAGATCTGGTCACAGCTCGTCACCTGGTTCACCGACGGGACCGCGCAGGGCTCGATCTGGTTCAACATGGCCGCCACCTTCGAGGAGGCCGTCCTCGGCTTCGTGCTCGGCACCCTCGGCGGGGTCGTGCTCGGCGTCCTGCTCGGTCGCGCCGACTACCTCGCCGAGGTGGTCGCACCGTTCATCAAGATGGCCAACGCCATCCCGCGCATCGTGCTGGCGGCGCTGTTCGTGATCTGGTTCGGGCTCGGCATGGAGTCCAAGGTCGCCACCGCGTTCGTGCTGGTCTTCTTCGCGGTGTTCTTCAACGCCTTCCAGGGTGCACGCGAGGTCGACCGGGTGCTTGTGGACAACGCCCGGATCCTCGGCGCGGGCCGTCTCGACATGCTGCGCACGATCATCCTGCCCAGCGCCACCTCCTGGATCACCTCCAGCATGCACGTCGCCTTCGGGTTCGCGCTGATCGGCGCCGTCGTCGGCGAGTACACCGGCGCCGACAAGGGCATGGGCCTGCTCATCAACAGCGCCCAGGGCAACTTCAACGCCGCCGGCATCTACGCCGGGATGCTGCTGGTCACGGTGATGGCGCTGCTCGCCGAGTGGCTGATCGGCCGCCTCGAGCGACGTGTCACCGCATGGCAGCCGCGCCACGAGACCGCTGTCGTCGCCGGCGTCTGACCCGCCCGCACACCCCCATGACCCACCCCCGCACCACGTCGTCCTCCCCCTCCAAGAAAGGCACTGCCATGCAGCACAAGCCCACCCTCCGTTGGGGCGCCGCCGCGCTCGCCCTCGCCGCCTCGGCCTCTCTCGCCGGTTGCGGCGGCTCGGGCAGCGGAAGCGGCGACGCCTCGGCCCACCCCAAGGTCTCGATCATGGTCGGCGGCATCGACAAGGTGATCTACCTGCCCGCGATGCTCACCGAGAGGCTCGGCTACTTCGGCGACGAGGGCGTCGACGTGTCGTTGAAGTCCGAGCCGTCCGGCGCCTCGGCCGAGAACGTGCTGATCTCCGGGGGCGTCCAGGGCGTCGTCGGGTTCTACGACCACTCCGTCACCCTGCAGGCGCAGGGCAAGTGCATCGAGAGCGTCGTCCAGTTCGCCAAGGTCCCCGGCGAGGCCGAGGTGGTCTCGACGAAGTCGGCCGGCAAGATCAGCGGTCCGGCGGACTTCGGCGGCACGAAGCTCGGCGTGACCTCGCCCGGCTCCTCCACCGACTACCTCACCCAGTACCTCGCCACCAAGAACGGCGTCGCCACCAAGGACTACGCCACTGTCACCGCGGGTGCCGGGTCGACGTTCCTCTCCGCCCTGGACAACGGCGGCATCGACGCCGGCATGACCACCGACCCCACCATCGCCCAGGCGGTCAGCCGGGGCACGGGCAAGGTCCTGCTCGACATGCGCACCGAGGAGGGCACCCGCAAGGCACTCGGCGGGCTCTACCCGGCCGCGTCGCTCTACATGAACTGCGACTACGTGAAGAAGAACCCGAAGACCGTGCAGAAGGTCGTCAACGCGTTCGTGAAGACGCTCGGCTGGATCCACGGTCACTCCGCCGCCGACATCGCCGCGAAGATGCCCGCCGACTACGCCGCCGGCGACCCGAAGCTGTACGTGGAGTCGATCAAGGACTCCTCGCCGATGTTCACCACCGACGGCCGGATGCCCGACGGCGGCCCGCAGACCGTCCTCGACGTGCTGGGCACCTTCAGCCCCGTGGTCAAGGACAAGAAGGACAGCATCGACCTGTCCAAGACCTACACCACGACGTTCGTCGACGCCGCCAGCTGAGAACCCACCGGTCGAGTGCGGAAACCGTCGTCATAGCGACGGTTTCCGTACTCGACTGTGTGCGGGAGCACCGTGGGCCGAGTTCGCGGGATCGGACGAGCGCCCGTCATACTCGGGAACGGACATGACGCACGCCGACCTTCCTCCCGCCACCGACGCCCCGACCCCGGGCGGCACGGTGGCCCTGGTGACCCTCGGGTGTGCCCGCAACGAGGTCGACAGCGAGGAGCTGGCCGGCCGCCTGGAGGCGGGCGGCTTCCGGCTGGTGTCGGACCCCGCCGAGGCCGAGACGGTCGTGGTCAACACCTGTGGCTTCGTCGACGCGGCCAAGAAGGATTCGGTGGACACCCTGCTCGCGGCGGCCGACCTGCGGGACGAGGCGGACGGCGCGACCCGGTCGGTCGTGGCCGTGGGCTGTCTCGCCGAGCGGTACGGCGTCGAGCTGGCCGACTCGCTCCCCGAGGCTGACGCGGTGCTCGGGTTCGACCAGTACCCCGACATCGCGGACCGTCTCCGCACGATCCTCGACGGCGGCAGCATCGCCGCCCACACGCCCCGCGACCGCCGGTCGCTGCTGCCGATCACCCCGGTCGACCGGGTGGCGGCGGAGGTCGTCGTACCGGGTCACGGAGGTGCCCCCACCCAGGGCCTGCCCGCCCACCTTGCGAGCACGCTGCGCACCCGGCTGGACCGGGGGCCGACAGCGCCGCTCAAGCTGGCCTCGGGCTGCGACCGGCGCTGCACCTTCTGCGCGATCCCGTCCTTCCGCGGCTCGTTCGTGTCGCGTCGCCCCGCGGAGGTGCTCGCCGAGGCGCGCTGGCTCGCCGGCGAGGGAGCGCGCGAGCTGTTCCTGGTCAGCGAGAACTCCACGTCCTACGGCAAGGACCTCGGCGACCTGCGGCTGCTCGAGACGCTGCTGCCCGAGCTCGCCGCGGTCGAGGGCATCGACCGGGTGCGGGTCTCCTACCTGCAGCCCGCGGAGACCCGGCCCGGGCTGATCGAGGCCATCACCGGCACCCCGGGCGTCGCCGACTACTTCGACCTGTCGTTCCAGCACGCGTCCGCGACGGTGCTGCGCCGGATGCGCCGCTTCGGCGACCCGGAGTCGTTCCTGGGCCTGCTGGAGCGGATCCGGGCCGCGGCGCCGCACGCGGGGGTCCGCTCCAACGTGATCGTGGGCTTCCCGGGTGAGACCGAGGAGGACTTCGCAGTGCTGTGCGACTTCCTCGTCGACGCCCGGCTCGACGCCGTCGGCGTCTTCGGCTACTCCGACGAGGGCGGCACCGCCGCCGCGGCCTACGACGGCAAGCTGGACGAGGACACCATCGCTGAGCGCGTCGAGCACCTCAGCTCGCTGACCGAGGAGCTGACCGCGCGCCGGGCGCTCGAGCGGGTGGGCGAGACGGTCCAGGTGCTGGTCGAGTCGGTCGAGAAGGAGGACGGCGACGTGGTCATCGAGGGCCGGGCGGCGTGCCAGGGGCCCGAGGTCGACGGTACGACCGTGCTGACCGATGCCGCCGCTGACGTGGCCGTGGGCGACCTCGTCGAGGCGGTGGTGGTGGACGCGGCCGGCGTCGACCTGGTGGCTCGGGTGCGCGTCCCGGCGGTGAGCGGAGCAGGCGGATGAGCGACGCCGCGGCCGGGGAGAGGCCGCGCGCCAAGCCGAGCAACTGGAACGTGCCCAACGCGCTGACGACCCTGCGGATCGTGATGGTCCCGTTCTTCGCATGGGCGCTGCTGCACGACGACGGCCGGGACAACGGCTGGCGCTGGGTGGCCTACGTCCTGTTCGCGGTGGCGATGGCCACCGACAAGATCGACGGCGACCTGGCCCGCAAGCACGGCCTGGTCACCGACTTCGGCAAGATCGCCGACCCGATCGCCGACAAGGCCATCACGGGGATGGCCTTCATCGGGCTGTCCATCGTCGGCGAGGTCTGGTGGTGGGTCACGGTCCTCGTGCTCGTGCGCGAGTGGTCGGTGACCCTGGCCCGGCTCTCCATCGCCCGGCGGGTGGTGATGGCCGCCCGCCGCAGCGGCAAGGCCAAGACGATGGCCCAGGGCCTGGCGCTCGGTGGCCTGGTGGCGCCGTTCCACCAGCTGCCCGGCGCCTGGCACGTGCCGGGCCTGGTGGTCTGGGGTGCCTCGGTCGCCCTGCTGGTCGTCGCGGTCGTGCTCACGGTCACCTCCGGTGTGGAGTTCGCCCGCGACGCCGTCCGGGCCCGCCGGGGCGCCCCGGCGGACCTCAGTCGTTCCTGAACTTCCCCGCGAGGGCGAGCGCTGCGCCGATCAGCGCCAGGTGGGAGAACGCCTGCGGGAAGTTGCCGGCCATGCGCTCCTCGGCCGGGTCGTACTCCTCGCTGAGCAGGCCGACGTCGTTGGTCAGGGCGAGCAGACGCTCCATGAGCTTCTCGGCGTCGTCCTGGCGGCAGGCCAGGGCGTAGGCAGAGACCAGCCAGAAGCTGCATGCGAGGAAGGGGTTCTCGGCTCCGGAGAGACCGTCGACGCCGCTGTCGGTGCGGTAGCGCAGCAGCAGGCCGTCCTGCATCAGGCCCTTCTCGATCGCCTCGATGGTGCCCAGCACGCGGGGGTCGTCCCCGGGAAGGAACCCGACGATGGGGATCATCAGCAGCGAGGCGTCCAGGGCGTCGCTGCCGTAGTACTGCACGAAGGTGTTCTGCTTGGGGTCGAAGCCCTGGTCGAGGATCTCCTCGCGGACCGCGTCACGCAGCTCCCGCCACTTCTCGACGGGACCGGCGAGGCCGTGCCGCTCCACCGCCTTGACCGCGCGGTCGAAGGCCGCCCACACCATCACCCGGCTGTAGGTGAAGTGCTGGCGAGGGCCGCGGATCTCCCAGAGCCCGTTGTCGGGCTCCTTCCAGTGCGAGGCGAGCTGGTCGACGAGCGTGCGCTGCAGCGACCAGCTCTCGGTGGTCTCCTGCAGGCCGGCGTCACGGGCGTCGGAGAGCGCGCACATCATCTCCCCGAGCACGTCCATCTGGAGCTGCTTGACGGCGTCGTTGCCCACCCGCACCGGTCGCGAGTCGGCGTACCCGGACAGGTGGTCGAGGTCGCGCTCGGGCAGGTGCCGGCCGCCGTCGACGGTGTACATGATCTGCAGGTCCTCCGGGTCGCCGGCGACCGCGCGGAGCAGCCAGCCGCGCCAGCGCTCGGCCTCCTCGACGCGGTCGCAGCCGATCAGGGCCTGCAGGGTGAGGGAGGCGTCGCGCAGCCAGACGTAGCGGTAGTCCCAGTTGCGCTCCCCGCCGAAGTCCTCGGGGAGGCTGGTGGTGGGAGCCGCGACGATGCCGCCGGTCTCCACGTGGGTGAGCAGCTGCAGCGTCACCACCGAGCGGACGACCGTGTCGCGCCAGGGCCCGTCGTAGAAGCACTCATCGGCCCAGGCCTGCTCCTGCTGCAGGGTCGCCTCGAGCCGGGCGTCGAAGTCGACCGCGTCGGGGACCGGCTGGTAGGAGGGCACCCAGACGGTCGCGAAGGTGAGCTCCTCGCCCTCGGCGACGGCGAACTCGTCGTGGTGGCGGCCGTCGACCGCGTGGGGCAGCCGCGGCCCACGCAGGACGAGCTTGTCGGGACCGGCGACGGCGACGATGACCTCCTCGCCGACGTGCTTCTCGCGGTGCACCCACGGCCGGACCCGCCCGTAGTCGAGGCGGACCACCCACTCGTGCTCCATCCGCACGATGCCGCGCTTGCCGACGACCCGGCGGACCAGGTCGTGGCGGTCGTCGCCGAGCGGCATGAAGTCGGTGACGGTCACCTCGCCGTCGGCGGTCGTGTACGTCGTCTCGAGCACGGTGGTGTCGCCGACGTAGCGTCGGGAGACCTCGGCCTCGTCGCGCGGACCGAGCAGCCACCGGCCGTTGCCCGGATCGCCCAGCAACGCCGCGAAGCAGGCATCGGAGTCGAAGCGGGGAAGGCACAACCAGTCGACGGAGCCGTCACGGCCCACGAGCGCGGCGGTGTGACCGTCCCCGAGGAGTGCGTAGTCCTCGATGGGGAGCGCCATGCCTCCGACGTTAGCCTGTGCCCTCATGGAGGACATCGGCGCCGCCGTGCACGCCGCCCTGCGAGCCCGCGGCACGACGCTCGCGTGCGCCGAGTCGGTCACCGGTGGTGATCTCGCGGCGGCGCTCAGCGCCGCCCCCGGCGCCTCGGCGACGTTCCTCGGTGGCGTCGTCTCCTACGCGACCCAGGTGAAGCGCTCGGTCCTCGGGGTGCGGGCGGAGCGGGTGATCAGCGCCGAGTGCGCCGAGCAGATGGCGAGCGGGGTGCGCGAGGTGTGCGGCGCGGACTGGGGCATCTCGACGACCGGTGTCGCCGGACCGTCCGAGCAGGAGGACCAGCCGGTCGGCACCGTCTTCGTCGGGATCGCCGGCCCGCAGGGCGTGCGGTCGGTGCGGCTGGACCTCGGGGGTGACCGGATCGCGATCCGCGGGCGGGCGGTGCGCCGCGTGCTCGAGGAGCTGATCCGTGACCTCGCCTGACCCGCTGGTGACGATCGCAGACGGCCTCTACGCGCTGCCACCGGAGCGGTTCACCGCCGCCCGGGACGCCGCGGCGAAGGGGTCGGGGGACCCGGCCGTGGCCGCGCGGGTGCGGCGGCTCAAGCGGCCCGCGGTGGCGGCCTGGGCGGTGAACCTGCTCGTGCGCCGCGAGGCCGAGCAGGTCGAGCAGGCCCTGACGGTCGGCGCCTCGTTGCGGGAGGCGGCGCAGGCGATGGACGCCGCCCAGCTGCGCGAGCTGACCCGGCAGCGGCGCCAGCTCACCGCGGCGCTGGCGACCACGGCCCGCGGGCTGGCTCATGAGAGCGGGGTCCGGCTCACCGCGTCGTCGACCGAGCAGGTCGAGGGCGTGCTGACGGCCGGGATGCTCGACGCCACCGCGGCAGACGTCATCCGCACCGGACTCCTGGTCAAGGCGTTCACCGCGACCGGCGTGGAGGAGGTGGAGCCCGCCGCGGTGCTCGCCGTACCGGAGGCGCTCGGGGGGCGCGCCACGCCTGCGGCGGCACCCCCGGCGCCGTCGCTGCGTGTGGTGCCCGAGAGCGAGCAGCTGCGCCGGGAGCGCGCCGAGGAGGCGTTGCGCGCCGCTGCTGCCACCGTGGAGGAGGCGGAGGAGGAGCGCCGCGTGGCCGAGGAGACGCTCGCGCGGTGGACGGCCCGCCGTCTGCAGGTCCACGACGAGCTCGACGAGGCGCGTCGTCGCATCGCCGACCTCGAGGCGGAGGCCGACCGGGTCGACGTCGAGGTCGAGGACGCCGAGATCGTGCACGGCGACGCTGCCGCCGCGCTGGACGAGGCCCGCGCCGAGCACGACCGCGCCCGGGCCCACCTCGACAGGCTCTGACGCCGAGCGGGCGGAAACGGCGCGCCGGGGAGTGCCGAGCGGGCGGAGACGGCGCGCCGGGGAGTGCCGAGCGGGCGGAGACTGCGCGCCGGGGAGTGCCGAGCGGGCGGAGACGGCACCTCCAGGGCAGGGCGCCGTCGCCGTTCGTGCCCGGTCGGAGGGCGGCAGAGCACCGTTTCCGCCCGGTCGGCGGGTGGGAGTGAACCGTTTGTGCCCGCTCGGCGTGCGGGTACTGGCGTGGCATGACCCGATACGGCTACACGCTGATGACCGAGCAGTCCGGGCCCCGCGACCTGGTCCGGTACGCCGCCGGCGCGGAGCAGGCCGGCTTCGACTTCGAGGTGATCAGCGACCACACCTTCCCGTGGCTGACCAGCATGGGCCACGCGCCGTACGCCTGGTCCGTGCTCGGCGCGGTCAGCCAGGTGACCGAGCGGGCCGAGCTGATCAGCTACGTCACCTGCCCGACGATGCGCTACCACCCGGTGGTGGTGGCGCAGAAGGCTGCGACGGTGCAGCTGCTGTCCGAGGGCCGCTTCATCCTCGGGCTCGGGGCGGGGGAGAACCTCAACGAGCACGTCCTCGGCGAGGGCTGGCCCGACGTGCGCGAGCGCCACGACATGCTGGCCGAGGCGCTCGACGTGATCGGCCGGCTCTTCGACGGGGACTGGGTCGACGCCGAGGGCCCGCACTTCCCGGTCACCTCGGCCAAGCTGTGGGACCTGCCCGACACCCGCGTCCCGATCGGCGTCGCGGTCTCCGGGCCCGAGTCGGTCTACCGGTTCGCCCCGTTGGCCGACCACCAGATCGCGGTCCAGCCCGAGGCGTCGCTGATCGAGCAGTGGGTGCCGGCCGGCGGCGACGAGGGAGCGCGACGGATCGGCCAGATCCCGATCTGCTGGGGGCCCGACGAGGACGAGGCGACCCGGATCGCCCACGAGCAGTTCCGCTGGTTCGCCGGCGGCTGGCGTGTCAACGCCGACCTGCCGACCCCTGCTGCCTTCGACGCGGCGTCGCAGTTCGTGCGTCCGGAGGACGTGGCGGCGTCGATCCCGTGCGGTCCCGACATCGACAGGATCGTCGAGGCGGTGCAGGCGTTCCCCCAGGCCGGGTTCACCGACGTCGCGGTGGTCCAGGTCGGCGACGCCAGCCAGGAGGAGTTCCTCCGGGTCGCCGAGAAGGAGCTGCTCCCGGCCCTGCGCGCGGCGTCCTGACGCTCCGGCCCAGCCCTTCCGGCCCAGGCCTTCCGGCTCAGCCCTCGCGGAGGATCGCGAGCACCTGCGTGTCGATCCAGGACGCGTCCTCGGCGACCCGCATCTCGTAGTTCTCCGAGCCCACCCAGGCGAGGAAGTCACGGTGCCCTGCCGCCTGCGCGCGCTCGTCGAGCTCGGCCGCGAGCTCGGGCGTCACTGGGACCTTCTCGTCCTCGGTCGAGGCGGTCAGGTAGAGGTCGTTGAGGTCGAGCAGCCGGGCCAGCTCGGTCACCGGGTCGGCGTGGTCGTCCACGCGCAGGTCGACCGCGACGTCGTCCAGCCCGCCGTACCCCGCCTCGTCGCGTACGACGAGCAGCGCCGCGGACTGACGCCCCCGCTTGTCACCGCCCGCGGCGTCGCCCGCGGCGAGGGCGGCGAGCAGGCGGCGCCCCAGCGACTGGCCCTCGGTGGCGCCCCACGCGCGGTGCATCTCCTGCACCACCTCGGGCCCGACCAGGATGTTGCCCTGGATGGCGACGCCGGGCCCGGTCACCCCACCGGCCCAGTCGAAGCAGTCGGCGCCGGTGTGGGTGGCGGCGCCGCCCTCCACGTCGACGAGCCCGACCTGGCGGTGGCTCGGCTTGGCGTCCTCCTCGAGCATCCGCTCCAGCGCCACCTCGGCCGTGGCGCCCTCGTCGAGCAGGGCGAGCCCGATGCCCTTCCAGGCGACGTTGCTGTCGGCCTGGGTCGCGACCGCGCCGACGCCGGCGACCGCGGCCGGCACGGCCGAGCCCACCGCGAGGAACTTCGAGGCCACCGCCACGCCCCACGACGGGTCGCCGGTCGCCGGATCGGTCGCCATGCCCACGATCGAGAACGTCATGACCGCAAGGTAGTCGCTGGGACGAAGCACCTGTCGACCAGCACCGGGACGACCTGCGAGGCGTCGAGCTCGGCGGCGACCGCGACGTCCTCGGCGAACCCGTCCTCGACCAGCTCGAGCCCGCTGGCACAGGCGTGCAGCTCGTCGCTGAGCGTCGGGGCGACGGCACCGAACGCCGCGCGCGCCACCCGTGCCTCCGGGGACGTCGTGCGCCGCGCGTCGCGGCGCAGCACCGCGTCGATCACGGCGCCGGCGCCCCACAGGTCCTCCACCGCCGGCCGCAACGACCCGTCGGGCCACTGCTCGCCCGCCGCGACGACCGCGACCGATCGGGCCTCCGAGCCGGCGAGCCAGCGCCCGACCGCCGAGACGTTGCGCAGGCTCGCGGCCACGCAGGTCGCCGACCCGGCCGACAGCGCGGCCGCGATCGTCGCGCCGTTCGGCGAGGGCAGCAGCACCCGTGTCCCGGCGCGGGCGGCGCGGCGCATCCCGGCGGGGGAGAGACTGGGCTGTCCGGGGCCGGCGGCGGAGCGACCCACGGCGAGCACGGCGTCCCGCCGGTGTGCCTCGTCCGCGGCCCACGCGTCACGCCAGCGCCACGGCAGCACCGTCGCTCCCGCATCCAGCGCGACGGTGGTCGTGGTGGTGAACGACAGCACGTCGACGACCACCGCCACCCCCACGTCCGCGGCGACCGCACGAGCGCCCGCGAGACCCCACGCGAAGCGGAGGTCCGCGGCGGACTGACGGTGCGCGGGAAGAGTCACCCGCCGATCCTGCCGGACGCGGGCGTCGGGGGCGCGCCGGACCCGCGCTGCTGTGGGAGCATCGCTGGGTGCTCAGGCGTCTCGGGTTCCCTGATCTGGGCCGGCACCGCCGTTTCGTCACCGCGCTCGGGATCGACGCCGTGGGAAGCGGGGTCTGGACCCCGATCTCACTGCTGTACTTCCTCAGCCAGACCGACCTGTCGCTGGTGCGCGTCGGCCTGGCCCTCTCGATCGGGTCCCTGGCGGCGGTGCCGCTGGTGCCGATGGTCGGGCAGGTCGTGGACGCCCTGGGACCCAAGCGGGTGATCCAGACGGGCAACCTCGTGGAGGCGGCGGCGTTCGCGCTCTACCCGTTCGCGCACAGCCTGCTCGCGGTGATCGGCGTCGTCGTGCTCTCGAGCATCGGGCGCTCGCTCTTCTACGGCGCCTACGGTCCCTTCGTCACCGCGATCACCCGTCCGGGCGAGCGCGAGACGTGGTTCGGCTTCCTGCATGCCATGCGCAACGCCGGCTTCGGCATCGGCGGGCTGCTGGCCGGCCTGGCCGTCACGATCGGTACGTCGGCGGCGTACGACGCCGTCGTCCTCGCGAACGCCGCGTCGTACCTGCTCTCGTTCGCGTTGATGCAGGCCGTCCCGCTGCCCGAGCACGCGGCGCCCGCGGCGCGGATGCGGGGAGCGTGGAGCACGGTGCTGCGCGACCGTGGCTACCGCTGGCTGGTGACCAACAACTTCGGCTACGCGATGGCCGGGCTGACCCTCAACATCGTCATGCCGGTCTACTTCGTGCGGCTGCTCGGGCTCCCCGGCTGGCTGACCGGTGCCGCCTACGTCATCAACACGGTGATGATCGGCCTGGGTCAGGGCGTGGTCGTCGGTGCGATGACCGGCGTGGTGCGCACCCGGGTGATCGCGATCGCCGTCGGGTTCACCGCCCTCGGCTTCGCCGGCATGTGGGCCGCCTCCGGCGTGCCGGGCCCGATCGCGGTGGCGCTGGTGCTGGTCGCCGCCGTGGTGTTCACCCTGGGAGAGATGACCGCGGGACCGGTGCTGGGTGCGCTGGCGGCCGAGAGCGCCCCGGTCGCGCTCCGCGGGCGCTACATGGCGGCCGTCCAGCTCTCCTGGACGGCGTCCTCGGCGCTCGCCCCGCTGCTCTACGCGACGATGCTCGACGGCGGCGCCGCCGTGACCTGGGGCGGGCTGCTGGTGCTGGTCGGGCTCTGGGGCGCCACCTGCGTCCCGCTGCGCCGGCTGCTCCCCTTGGCCGCGCTGCCCGTGACGAACCTCGCCGAGATCGATAGGGTCGAAGCGACTTGAACGATCCAATCGGTCTCACAGGAGGTCTGGCATGCAGGTCGGAGTGCTCACCGGCGGCGGCGACTGCCCGGGTCTGAACGCGGTCATCCGCGCGGTCGTGCGCAAGGGCGTGAAGGAGCACGGCTTCGACTTCGTCGGGTTCCGTGACGGCTGGCGCGGCCCGCTCGAGGGGGTGACCACCCCGCTCGGCGTCGAGCAGGTGCGGGGCATCCTGCCGCGCGGCGGCACGATCCTGGGGTCCTCGCGCACCAACCCGTTCGGCGTCGAGGGCGGCGTGGAGCGGATCAAGGACAACCTCGCCTCGCTCGGCGTCGACGCCCTGGTCGCGATCGGTGGCGAGGACACCCTCGGCGTCGCGACCAAGCTGCACGACCTGGGCGTCAACGTCGTCGGCGTGCCGAAGACCATCGACAACGACCTCAACGCCACCGACTTCACCTTCGGGTTCGACACGGCCGTCAACATCGCGATGGAGGCCATCGACCGGCTGCACACGACCGCGGAGTCCCACCACCGGGTGCTGGTGGTGGAGGTGATGGGCCGCCACGCCGGCTGGATCGCCCTGCACGCCGGCATCGCGGGCGGCGCGAACGTCGTGCTCATCCCCGAGCAGCCCTTCGACATCGCCGACGTGTGCGCGCACGTGGAGGAGCGGTTCAAGAGCCAGTACGCCCCGATCATCGTGGTCTCCGAGGGCGCCGTACCTGCCGACGGCACCGGCATGACGCTGCAGTCGGGGGAGAAGGACGCCTTCGGCCACGTCCGTCTGGGCGGCATCGGGGACCGGCTCGCGCAGGAGATCGAGGCCCGCACCGGCAAGGAGTCGCGCGCGGTCGTGCTCGGCCACGTCCAGCGCGGCGGCACGCCGAGCGCCTTCGACCGTTGGCTGGCCACCCGCTTCGGCCTGCACGCGGTCGACGCGGTGGCCGAGGGCGACTTCGGCACGATGATGGCCCTGCGTGGCACCGACATCGTCCGCGTCCCGCTCGCCGAGGGCACGGGGGAGCTCAAGCTCGTCGACCCCGCCGAGTACGCCGAGGCCGAGGTCTTCTTCGGCTGAGGTCCAGCCGGCGAGGGGGACTACGGCACCAGCACGACCTTGCCGCCGGCGTGTCCGCTGGTGACCAGCCGGTGGGCCTCGGCGACGTCGGCGAGCGGGAGGGTCGCGGCGACGTCCACGCGGAGGCGGCCCTCGCCGGCGAGGCGGGCGAGCTCGGGCCGGGCGGCGTCGCGGACCTCGTTACCCGGGTCGGCGCCAGGGCCCCCGCCGAGCACCCGGATGCCCTCCGCCGGCCCCCGGTCGAAGTTCGCGATGGTGGCGATCCGCTGTCGGTCCGCGACCAGCGCGAGCGAGACGTCCAGGGCCTCGTCGGTGCCGACGAGGTCGAGTGCGGCGTCGATCCCGCCCGGCGCCAGCGCCCGCACCCGGTCCTCGAGGCCGTCGCCGTAGGCGACGGGCTCCGCGCCCAGCGCCCGCAGCTCGTCGTGCTGGCGGGGGCTCGCGGTCGCGATCACCCGGGCGCCGCGCAGCGCCGCGAGCTGGACCGCCATCCGGCCGACCCCGCCCGAGCCCCCGTGTACCAGAACGGTGTCGCGCTCGCCGACGGCGGTCGCGGTGAGCGCGTGCACGGCGGTGGCGCCGGTGAGCATCAGGCCGGCCGCCGGCTCCCAGGCCAGCTCCGCCGGCTTGGGTACGACGGCCTTCGCCGGGACCACCAGGACGTCGGCGTACGCGCCGTTGACCCGGAAGGCGATCACCTCGTCGCCGACCTGCACCGGTCCCACCGGACCCACCGCTTCCGCTCCGACCGCCGTGACGACCCCGGAGGCCTCGTAGCCCAGCCGCTTCGGCAGCGCCGCCGGGTCGGTGCCGAACGTGCCGTCGTAGCTCTTCACGTCGGCCGGGTTCACTCCCGCGGCTCGCACCTCGAGGACCACCTCGCCGGCGGCGGGCTCCGCCAGCGGCTGGGCGACGATCTCCAGCACCTCCGGGCCGCCGTACCGGGGGGCGAGGACCACGCGTGCGCTGCTCGAAGCCATGGCGTCGAAACTAGCCGGGCCGGCGAAGGCTCGCCTCCACGACCAGTGCCCGGTGGTCGGAGACCGGCAGCAGCGGCGCGTCCGCGGATCGCACGACCACGTCGCGGCCCAGCAGGTGATCGATCTGCTCGGTCGGGTCGTCGGCAGGGAAGGTCGGCAGGGAGGCGAGCGGGCGCATCCCGGTGGTGCGCACCGCCTGCTCCGGTCCCATGTTGAGGTCGCCGGTCAGCACCAGGGGGGAGCGGCCCTCGACGGCGTGCACGAGCCGGCGCAGCTGCAGCCGGTTCCACGGGCGCAGGAAGGACAGGTGGGTCGCGGCGACGGTCAGCGGACCCTGCGGGGTGACCAGGTCGGCGACGATGGCCACCCGGGGCTCGTCGCGCACCAGCTCCGGGCGGCGCCGGCCCGCGAAGCGCAGGGGCACCGGGACCGGGCACGCCGGGAGCCGCACCGTCTGCCACGCGGTGACCGGGTGCCGGCTGAGCAGGGCGATGCCGTACGCCGCGGCGTCGGGCTGCTCGGTCCCGTCGGCGGCCATCCAGGTCGCCGGGCTGCCGGTCAGCGCGGCGACGAAGCGGTGCTCCGGCGCGCCCATGGCCTCCGCGGCGACCGCGGTCAGGTCGGCGTGGTCCGAGCGCGGCTGGTTGCGGTCGACCTCCTGCAGCGCCAGGACGTCGGCGTCGAGACTGCGCACGGCCTCGGCGAGCCGCGCGCTGACGACGTGGTCGTCGCCCAGGCTCCGGCCGTTGAGGATGTTGAACGTGGCGAGGCGCATCCCGGGTGCGGTTCCCGCGCGCCCGCTCCTGCATGCCCGGATGCCCGGGCCGAGGAGCGGGTACCTCGACCGGATGAGTGTGGAGGAGGACGCCGATCGGTCCGCGCGGCGCGAGGCGCTGAAGACGGTGGCCGTGGTCCTCAAGGAGTCCGGGCGGCCCTTCGCGCTCGCCGGCGGATACGCGGTCTGGGCGCGTGGCGGCCCCGAGTCGGTGCACGACGTGGACTTCCTGATCGACCCCGACGATGCCGAGGAGGTCGCCACGCTGCTGGCCGGAGCGGGCCTGGAGGTGGTGCGGCCGCCCGAGGACTGGCTGTTCAAGGTCTACGTCGAGGGAGCCCTCGTCGACGTCCTGCACCGCTCGGCCGGGGAGGGCCACCCGGGGCGGGCGCTGGAGGCGGCGACGCCGCTGCACGTGCTCTCGATCGAGATGCCGGTCCTCGCTCCCACCGACCTCGTCACCCACAAGCTCGCGGTGCTCGACGAGCACTACTGCGACCTAGCCCAGGTGCTGCCGAGCCTGCGGGCGCTGCGCGAGCAGGTCGACTGGGAGCGGGTCCGTGCGGCGACCGAGGGCAACCCCTTCGCGGAGGCCGTCCTCCTGCTCGTGGACAGGCTGGGGATCCTCGCCGTCGGAGTTACCTAGACTTGTGCGGTGATCACCCCTGTTCCGTCGTCGGTTCCCGACCTCGCGACCCTGCATGCCCTCGGTGCCGCGCAGCAGCCGACGTACCCGGACGCGGCGGCGGTCGAGGCGGCTGTGGCCCGGCTGCGGTCGTTCCCGCCGCTGGTCTTCGCCGGCGAGTGCGACGAGCTCACCGACAAGCTGGGCGCCGTCGCACGCGGTGAGGCGTTCCTGCTCCAGGGCGGTGACTGCGCGGAGACGTTCGAGGGCGTGACGGCCGACAACGTGCGCAACAAGCTGCGGGTGCTGCTGCAGATGGCGGTGGTGCTCAGCTACGCCGCGTCCGTGCCGGTGGTCAAGGTCGGGCGGCTCGCGGGCCAGTACGCCAAGCCGCGCTCCAGCGACACCGAGACCCGCGACGGCACCACGCTGCCGGCCTACCGCGGTGACGCGGTCAACGGCTTCCCCTTCACCGCCGAGGCCCGGTTGCCCGACCCGTCACGGCTGCTCGACGTCTACCACGCCAGCGCCGCGACGCTGAACCTCGTGCGCGCCTTCACCACCGGCGGGTACGCCGACCTGCGCCAGGTGCACACCTGGAACACCGACTTCGTGAAGACCTCGGCGGTCGGCCGGCGCTACGAGAAGATGGCGCACGAGATCGACAAGGCGCTGTCGTTCATGCGGGCCATCGGTGCCGACCCCGACGAGTTCCACCGTGTCGACGTCTTCTCCAGCCACGAGGCGCTGGTGCTGGAGTACGAGCACGCCCTGACCCGCACCGACTCGCGCACCGGCGACCCCTACGACGTCTCGGGACACTTCGTGTGGATCGGCGAGCGCACCCGCCAGCTCGACGGCGCCCACGTGGAGCTGCTGTCGCGGGTGCGCAACCCGATCGGGGTGAAGCTGGGACCCACGACCACCGCCGACGACGCGCTGGCGCTGGCCGAGCGGCTCAACCCCGACAACGTGGCCGGGCGGCTGACCTTCATCACCCGCTTCGGCGCGGGACGGATCCGCGACGGCCTGCCGCCGCTGCTCGAGAAGGTCACCGCCGCCGGTGTCACGGCCGGATGGGTGTGCGACCCGATGCACGGCAACACCTTCGAGGCGTCCTCGGGCTACAAGACCCGTCGGTTCGACGACGTGATCGAGGAGGTCCAGGGCTTCTTCGACGTGCACCGCTCGGTCGGCACCTGGCCCGGCGGCGTCCACGTCGAGCTCACCGGCGATGACGTCACCGAGTGCGTGGGCGGTGGGGAGGAGCTGGCCGAGATCGACCTCGCGCACCGCTACGAGTCGGTCTGCGACCCCCGGCTCAACCGGGTGCAGTCGCTCGAGCTCGCCTTCCTCGTCGCGGAGATGCTCCGCCAGGCCTGAGCCGCCCCCTGAGCCGACCGGAGGCGGCTGCGGTGGCGCTCAGGCGTCGCTGACGCCGATGTCGTCGGGGTCGCCGGCGATGCCGGGACCGGTGGGGTGCGGGTGTCCCGGGGAGCCCTGCGCGGCGTCGTACTCGCCCTCGGCCGCGGGACCGTCGGTCGTGGACGACTGCTGGGCGGCCTCCTCCTGGTCGTCGAGCCGGCCGAGGTCCTCGTTGCTGGTCTCGCTCATGAAGGAGCCGTACCCGGGTGCCGCGGTGCCATGACACCTGCCCGGGGGCGGCAGCCTTAGGGTCACACCGTGATCGACCTGCGCTCCGACACCGTCACCCGGCCGACCGACGCCATGCGGCACGCGATGGCGACCGCCGAGGTCGGTGACGACGTGTACGGCGAGGACCCGACCGTGCTCGCCCTGGAGGAGCGGGTCGCGGGACTGTTCGGCAAGGAGGCCGCGCTGTTCACGCCGACCGGCTCGATGGCCAACGTGCTGGCCGTCGGCCTGCTCGCCGGGCCGGGCCAGGAGGTGCTCTGCGAGTCCCGGGCGCACATCGTCCGCGCGGAGCTCGGCGCCCACGGTGCCTTCACCGGGCTGACCACCCGCACCTGGACCAGCCCGTCCGGCCGGCTCGACCTGCCAGCCATCCAGGACCTCCACGCACCCGACCTCGGCCCGTTCTTCGTGCGGACCGCCGCGGTGTCGGTGGAGAACACCCACAACTTCGCCGGGGGAGCGGTCGTCCCCCTCGACGATCTGCAGGCACTGCGCTCCTGGGCCACCTCCGTGGGGACCTCGGTGCACCTCGACGGCGCGCGGATCTGGAACGCCCACGTCGCCTCCGGCACACCTCTGGCCGACTTCGGCGCCTGCGCCGACGTGCTGGCGGTCTGCCTGTCCAAGGGCCTCGGTGCGCCGGTCGGCTCCCTCGTCGTCGGGCCGGCCGACGCCATCGCCGAGGCCCGCGTGCGCCGCAAGCGGATGGGCGGAGGCATGCGTCAGGTCGGCATCCTCGCCGCGGCCGGCCGGTACGCGCTCGACCACCACGTCGAGCGGCTCGCCGAGGACCACGAGAACGCGCGCCTGATCGCCGAGGCGCTCGGCCTCGACCCGGCAGGCGTTGCGACCAACATCGTCGTGCTCGACGTCCCGTCCGCCCCGTCGGTCGTCGAGGCCGCCCGCGCCGCGGGCGTGCTGATCGGCGCGGTCGGCCCCCGCACCGTCCGCCTCCTCACCCACCTCGACATCACCCGCGAGGACGCCCGACGGGCGGCGACGGTGCTCGCCGGCGTCCTCGCCGCCTGAGTGCCGCGGATCCCAGTCACGGGGCGACCGGGATCCGCTGCCCTCGTCCGGGAGCCGGCGACGGCGTGGTCCGCTGTGGTCGTCCACAGGTCGTCGAGGGAGGCTGGCGGGTGGCCCCGGCCGGCGTCATCGTGACCCGATGGAGTCGCTCGCAGCTCTTCTCGCACAACAGTCCGGTGTGGTGTCGCGTCGGCAGGCGCTGACCCATGGACTCGAGGACCACGATCTACGGCGGATGGTGCGACGCCGGGAGCTGGTCCGCGTCCACGGCGGTGTGTACGTCGATCACACGGGAACGCCGACATGGACCCAGCGGGCCTGGGCGGCGGTGCTGGTCAGCTGGCCGGCCGCGCTCCGGGGACCGTCCGCTCTCCGTGCAGCACGTGGTCCGGGCCGCCGCAGCTCCGAGGAGGAGATCGTGCACGTCGCCATGGAGCGGAGCCGGAGCGGCCGGGTGGCGCAGGTCGGCGTTCGCATCCATCACGTCGCGCGTCTGGCCGAGAGGACCCAGTGGAACGCCTCGCCGCCACGGATGCGCTTCGACGAGGCGGCCCTCGACGTGGCGGCCCTGGCGTCGAGCGACCTGACCGCGATCGGCCACCTCGCCGATGTGTGTCGGTCGGGGCACACGACGGCCGTACGCCTGCGCCGCCTCCTCCTCGACCGGCCCCGCAGCTCTCGTCGGGCACTGCTCGACGCGACCCTCGCCGACGTGGCCGGCGGCACCTGCTCGGTGCTCGAGCACGGCTACCTCGCACTCGTCGAGCGACCTCACGGCTTCCCGACCGCCCGCCGCCAGGCGCGAGCCATCGCCTCGACCGGCGTCGTCTACCGCGACGCCGACTACGGCCCGGTCGTGGTCGAGCTGGACGGACGCCTCTTCCACGGCACCGCCGGGGCACGCGACCGCGACTTCGAGCGCGACCTGGAAGCAGCGGTCGGCGGCGCGGCAACGGTCCGACTCTCCTACGGGCAGGTGTTCGACCGGCCTTGCAGCACCGCAGCGAAGGTGGCGGACGTCCTGAGCGCCCACGGCGTTGCCCCGACGCCGACCCCGTGTGGGACGGGTTGTGTCGTCACGCGGGTCGCCGCGGCGTAGGACTGCAGCGGATCCCCGTCACCGGGTGGCTGAGATCCGCTGCGTTCGTGAAGGCCGGCCCGGCCGCTCACACCGCGATGTGGGGGACCTCGGCCTCGACCTTGCGGCGTGGCAGGACCTCCACGATGAGCATCGCGGCGACCACCAGCCACCCGCCGACGAGCATGCGCCAGGTCAGCGACTCGCTGCCGAGGAGCACCGCGAAGAACGCCGCGAACACCGGCTCCATGCTCATCAGGATCGCGCTGCGGGTGGGGGCGAGGTGGGCCTGCGCCCAGGTCTGCCCGAGCATCGCGAGCGCGCCGGCGAACACTGCCATGTAGAGCAGCGAGAGCCAGTCGCCGGTGCGGTCGGGCACGGTGATGCCGCCCGGTGCCGCGGCGACGGCGCAGATCAGGGCGATCACCACGATCTGCACGATCGTCATGCCCAGCGCGTCGGCGGGCCGCGACCAGGCGCCCAGGCCGACGATGTGCAGGGCGTAGACGAGGGCGGCGACCAGCGTCAGGGCCTCGCCGTACCCGGCGCTGATGCCCGACAGGGTGAGCACGGCCAGCCCCGCGGCCGCGAGCAGCACGGCCAGCCAGGTGACCGGCACGATCCGGCTCCGCAGGATCATGGCGGCGAACAGCGGCGTCGCCACCACGTACATGCCCGTGATGAAGCCCGACACGCTCGCCGGCGTGTGCTCCAGGCCGGTCGTCTGGAGGATCTGTGCGATGCCGTAGAGCACGCCGAGCACCAGGGCTCGGGTGCGCGCCTCGGCGCCGAGGCGGCGCACTGCCCCGGGGGCGAGGGCGAGCAGCACCACGGCGGCGACGGCGAAGCGCACGGCCAGGAAGTCGACCACCGGCACCCGGTCGAGCAGGTCGTGGATGAGGAAGAACGTCGATCCCCAGCAGGCCGCCATCGCGAGCAGCGTGATCGAGGCGAGCAGGCTGGTGCGGGTCTCGCTCATGCGGTGCTCGCGTCGCGCAGGGACAGCAGCAGGGGCAGGCAGGGGCCGCCGGGCTCACCGGCCCCGGGGGTCTCGAGCACCAGCGGCACGCCGTCGGTCGCGGGATGGGCGAGCAGCTCGGTGAAGGCGTCGGTGCCGATGTGGCCGCGACCGATCTGCTCGTGGCGGTCCCGCAGCGACCCGCGTGGGTCCTTGGAGTCGTTGGCGTGCACCAGCCGCAGCCGACCGGGACCGGCGACCTCCTGGAGGTGGTCCAGCGTCGCCGCGGTGCCGCCCGGCTCGTCCAGCGGCGCGCCGGCGGCGAAGACGTGGCAGGTGTCCAGGCAGATGCCGACGCGCGGGTGCCGCTCGAGCACGTCGAGGTAGGCGCCCAGGTCCTCCACGCCGGCGCACAGGGAGCGGCCCTGCCCGGCTGTCGGCTCGAGCAGCAGCCAGGGCGGTTCCGCGGAGGTGGGGAGGTCGTCGAGCGTGTCGAGCACCGGGAGCAGCCCCTCGCCCACCTGGCGCAGTGCCGTCTCGAGCGTGCCGTCGTCGACGCAGGAGCCGGTGTGCACCACGACGCCCTCGGCGCCCAGCCGCGCCGCGCGGTGCAGGTTGTGCGCCACGGTGGCGACCGACCGCTCGAAGGTCGCGGCGGTCGGGGAGCCGAGGTTCACCAGATAGGGGGTGTGGACGAAGGAGCGGATGCCGGCGGCACGGGTGGCGGCCGCGAAGCGCTCGTCCTCGCCGGCGTCGCCCGCGCTCAGCGCCCAGCCGCGCGGGTTGCCGACGAAGATTTGCACGGTCTCGGCGCCGATGGTCCGAGCCGTGGCCAGCGCGCCGTCGGTGAGTCCCTTGCCGACCTTGACGTGCGTGCCGACCGGGTTGCGCAGAGCTCTGGCCGGCGGGATCACCGGGACAGCCTAGGAACCGCCGGGGTGACCGGAGCGCACCGGGTCAGGGGGCCAGGCCGTGGCGGAGCCGGTGGCGGATCGCCCGGACCGAGCGGACGTAGCCGACCGTGTCGTCGTACCAGCCGTGCGCCCGCACGGCGCCGAGACCCTGGTAGTACGCAGCGATCGCGTCGACGTTGCGCCGGGTCGAGGCCCGCAGCACCCGGAGCAGCTCCACGCCGCCGTGGATGTTGTCGCGCGCGTGGCGCAGATGCAGGCGCTTGCCGGCGTAGAGGCTCATCCAGCGGCCGGTCGCGGGCAGCAGCTGCATCACGCCGATCGCCCCGGCGGGGGAGATGAGCGGCTGCTGCCAGCCGCTCTCCTGCCAGGCGATCGCCAGCGCGAGCGTGGGCGGGACGCCGTGGCGGTGGGCGCTGCGCACGATCAGCCGGCGCACCTGGGCACGGGAGAGGTCGAACCCGCGCCACCCGGACCGCCGGAGGCGCTCGGCGCGGGTCGCCGCGGCGTGGGTGACGTGGTGGCGGGTGACGTGGTGGCGGGTGTGATGCCGGTTGTCGTGCCGGGTGCGGTGCCGCCGGTGGGCGACGTCGACGACCGGGATGCGGATCCGCTGCCCGACGTACAGGCTGCCGCCGCGGCCCAGGTGGTTGAGGCGGATGAGCTCGCGCGTCCAGGCATGGAAGCGCACCGCGAGCCCGGTCGCCGTCTCGCCCGGCCGGACGGTGTGGGCGACCAGGTGCCGTCCCGGGTGACCGGGCCACGGGGTGGCGGCGGCGGGGCCGGCGAGGACGAGCGTCCCGCCCGCGCCCAGGAGGCCCGCGAGCAGGCATCCTGCGAGGAGCCGCGCCGGCGCTCGGCGGCGGTCGATGGTGGTGAGCACCCGAGGCTCCCTCCGGGAGAGGTCAGCCCCGACGTTACCAATGTGACGGGTGTGGCGGAAGGGGCAAGCAGAGCGGCTCAGACGAGCGTCAGCGTGACCGTGCTGCCCTTGCGCACCTGGGTGCCCGGGTCCGGGTCGATGCCGGCGACCCGGTCGAAGCCGATGTAGAGCGCCGACTCCTGGCGCCGCACCGTCAGGCCCAGCGCCTCGAGCTCGGCCTTCGCCTGGTCGTAGGACTCCCGGCGCACGTCGGGGATGGTGACCAGCTCGGGGCCCCGGGAGACGACCAGGGTGACGGTGTCGCCCCGGTGGCCGGTGCCCTGGGCGGGCGACTGCCGGATCACGTCGCCCTGCGCGACGGTGTCGGAGTACTCCGTGGCGGCCCGGTCGACCGAGAACCCGAGCTTGCGCAGCGTCCGGGTCGCCGTGCGCGCGTCCTTGCCGGTGAGGTCCGGGATCGCGATCGGACGCGGGCCCTTGCTGACCTGCAGGTCCACGGCCGTGTCGCGGCGCTCCAGCGATCCTGCCTTCGGGTCGCTGCGGATCACCTGGCCCAGGGGCACCGTGTCGCTGTAGCGGGGCAGGCTGCGCCCGAGGGTGAGCCGGGCGTCGGCGAGCGCGGCGCGCGCCTGGTCCAGCGACATCCCTGCGAGGTCGGGCACGCGGTGACGCTCGGGTCCGCGGCTGAGCACCACCTGGACCACGCCGTGCTTGCGGATCTTGTCGCCCGCGCCGGGGTCGGTGGTGACCACCGCCCCGCGCATGATCGTCTCGGAGTACCGCGTGCCGTCGACCTGCATCCGCAGGCCGGCCTTCTCGATCCGGGCCCGCGCCTGGTCCTGAGGCAGGTTCACCACACCGGGGGTGACGGTGTAGCGGGCGATGCCGACGTACCAGCCGACGACGGCCAGCACGGCGATCAGCGCCACCACCAGGAACAGCAGCAACGGTCCGCGGCGTCGTTGGCGACGGGTGGGCGGTGGGAGCGGCTGCACCGCGATCTCGCCGTTACGGCGGGCCGGCGGCCGTCGCCCGCCACCGTGCGCGGCCTGCCAGGCGGTCGCCGCCCCGCGCTCGGAGGGGTCGATGATCGCGGCCGGCAGCACGTCGGTGTGCTCACCCTCGGGCTGCCAGGAGTCGATCTCGGGGAGCTCGTCGGTGTGCTCGCGCTGGTGGCGGGGCAGGGCGAGATCGGCGGTGAGCTCCTCGTCGGACCGCACCCCCTGGTCGAGCGCCTGCCGGACCCGTCGTACCTGGTGCAGCAGCACGCCCGCATCAGCGGGTCGCAGCGAGGGGTCGCGGGCGGTGGCGCGCGCGACCAGGGCGTCGACGTAGTCGGGCAGGTCGCGGGCACGCTGCGACGGCGGCGGCACATCCTCGTGGACGTGCTTGTAGGCGACCTGGATCGGCGACTCGGCCTGGTGTGGCTTCGCGCCGGTGAGCAGCTCGTAGAGGATCACCCCGACCGCGTAGACGTCGGCGCGCGGATCGGCCCTGCCGTCCACCACGAGCTCCGGGGCCAGGTAGGAGACGGTGCCGATCAGCACCCCGCTGGTCGCGGTGTGCTGGGTCTCGGCGTTGACCGCCCGGGCCAACCCGAAGTCGGCGACCTTGACGCTCTCGTGCCCGTTGTCCTCGCCGAGCAGGACGTTCTCCGGCTTGACGTCGCGGTGGATCATCCCGGCGCGGTGCGCCGCCGCGAGGGACTGCAGCACGGGGTCGAGCAGCGCCAGCGCCCGACGCGGCGAGACCGGGGCCTCCCGGCGGATCAGCTCGCGCAGGGTCATGCCGGGGACGTACTCCATCACCAGGAACAGCGTCCCGTGGTCCTCGCCCTGGTCGAAGACCGCGACGGCGTTGGGGTGGGCGAGCTTGGCCGCCGAGCGGGCCTCCCGCTCGAAGCGGGCCACGAAGTCCGGGTCGTCGCTCAGCCCGGGGTGCATCACCTTGACCGCGACGGTGCGGTCCAGGCGCAGGTCGACCGCCTCGTGGACCACCGCCATCCCGCCCCGCGCGACCCGCGCGCCGACGCGGTACCTGCCGTCGAGGACACGGCCGATCAGCGGGTCGGCGTGCTCCACGAACGGTCCTTCCAGGTGGCTGGCTCGCGGCGGAGTCTAGTTGCTCCCGGGCGCCGAACCGGGTGCGAACCGCCCGTGGGCGGCTGGCACGATGGACCACGTGACCACCGAAGAGCACGGGACCGACGGGTCCTCGCTGGACGACCTCGTGGGGGAGTGGCTCGACTGGGCCGCCGCCGGGGCGGTGCTGGGGGTGAGCGCCAGCCGGGTCGGTGCGCTGATCAAGGAGCACCAGCTCGCCGCCGTGGTCGTCCGCAAGGGCGAGGGCTCGCGGGTGCCGGCGGCGCTGTTCCAGGACGGGCTGATCGTCAAGGGCGTCCCCGGCGTGCTGACCGTGCTCCATGACGGCGGCTACGACGACGCCGAGGCGCTGCGCTGGCTGTTCACCCCTGATGACACCCTTCCGGGCCGGCCGATCGACGCGCTGCGTGAGAACCGCGGCAGCGAGGCCAAGCGCCGCGCCCAGGCGATGTCCCTCTGAGGGAGGCGGCCTCAGACGCCGATCGCCGTGGCCGCCCGGTCGTAGCGGCGCGCCTCGTCCTCGACGTCGACGCCGGCTGACCCCACGGACGCAGCCTGGCTCGTCGTCGCCAGCCGGAACAGCAGGGCACGGGCGACTGCGGCCACCGGCACGCCCGCGTGGTCCAGTAGCGATGCCGCCGCCCCGTGCCAGCAGAGCGCGTCCGCGATGACCACGCCCTCGGCGTAGCCCGTCGGGCGCCAGTAGGGCGAGACGTCGATGACCGCAGGCGGCAGCGTCGGGCTGCACAGCACGTTGCCGGTGAGATCTCCGTGCACGACCTGCGGCGGACCGAGGGGCTCCACCGCGGCGCGCAGTCGCCGGCCGACGCCGGCCAGCTCGGGACGGAGGTCGAGGTTGCGCTCGGCCCAGGCGAACCGGTCGGCCACCGCCCAGCGGTCATCGCGGGTGTCGAGGCACGCCGGCCGTGCCAGGTGCGCGACCGCTCGATGGAACGCCCGGCCGGCCTCGACGACCTGCAGCCAACCGGACAGCCCGCCGCGGTCGGGCTCGGCGCCCTCGATCCACCGGGTCGCCGACCAGCCCGCGCACGACCAGGTGCCGTGGAGCGTCCGCAGCGGTGTCGCCAGTCGGAGCCCGACCGGCGAGAGCCCACCGAGTGTCTCGGCCAGCCACGTGTGGACCGGACCCCCGCCCGGCTTGAGGACCACGTCGCCGGAGCGCCACGAGGTGCCTCGTCCGCCGGCGAGCGCTCGAGGTCGCTCCGGCGCGCCGAACGCGCGGAGCACCCGCGGCGGCGGCGGTCGACCGTGACCCATCCGCACACGGTAGGCGGGCGGCTCAGGCCGGCGGCTCAGACCTCGCGGCGGGTGGCGGCGTCGGCGAGGGAGCGGAGGGCGGAGTGCGCCTCGGGGCGGATGTCGGCCTCGGCGAGAGCGGTCAGGGCCTGGTCGGTGAGGCGCTCGATCATCGCCTCGACGCGCTCGCGTGCCCCGGAGGCCTCGACGAGGGCGCTCAGCCGGTCGACCTGCCCGGCGTCGAGGGCCGTGCCGAGGGCGCTGTCGAGCGCCGCAGCATCCCCCGGCGGGAGCGCCTCGAGAGCCAGCGCGACCAGCACCGTGCGCTTGCCCTCACGCAGGTCGTCGCCGGCGGGCTTGCCGGTCACGCCGGGGTCGCCGAAGACGCCGAGCAGGTCGTCGCGCAGCTGGAACGCCTCACCCAGCGGAAGCCCGAAGCGGCCCAGCTGTGCACGCACCGTCGGGCTTGCGTCCGCCAGCGCGGCGCCGAGCTGGAGCGGGCGCTCGATGGAGTACTTCGCCGACTTGTAGCGCAGCACGGTCATCGCGACGGCGACGTCGCTGTTGCCCCGGGCCTGGGCGGAGACGTCGAGGAACTGCCCGGTGATGACCTCGGTGCGGGTCAGGTCGAAGCAGCGCAGGGCGTCGAGCACGCGGACCGGGTCCAGCCCGCAGGTGCGCAGCAGCTCGTCAGACCAGGCCAGGAGCAGGTCCCCGAGCAGGATCGCCCCGGCGGCGCCGTACTGCTCGGCGTCGCCGCTCCAGCCCTCGTCGCGGTGCTCGACGCCGAAGTGGCGGTGGGTCGCGGGACGGCCGCGGCGTACGTCGGAGGCGTCCATGTAGTCGTCGTGGACGAGCGCGCTCGCGTGGAGCAGCTCGAGCGCGGCGCAGGCGCGCAGCAGCGCCGCCTCGTCCGTGGCCGGTGCGGCAGCCAGGTGCCCCCACCAGCAGAAGGCGGCGCGGAGCCTCTTGCCGCCGCTGATGCTCGCGCGGGCCTGGGCGACCAGGCGGGCGGCGTCCCGGCCGAGCGGAGCCAGCAGCGCCTCCTGGTCGTCCACGAAGGCCTGACAGGCGTCCTCGACGCCGCGCCGGAAGCCGGCGACGTCCCAGCGGGTGTCCCACCGGACGTCGTTCTCGGCCACCGGGCCACCGTAGCCCCGTATCCTCGGCGCCATGTCCACGGCCCCGCTGCGCGACGCGTTGACGCCGCGCGAGTCGATCGGTGCGCTCCTCGCGGGCGGTTGGCGGTCGTTCTCCTTCGAGTTCTTCCCGCCCAAGGACGCCGACGGCGAGCGGGTGCTCTGGGAGTCGATCCGCGACCTCGAGGCACTGCGGCCGACCTTCGTCTCGGTCACCTACGGCGCCGGCGGTGCGACCCGGGACCGCACGATCGCGATCACCCGCAGGATCGCCCGCGAGACGACGATGCTGCCGATGGCGCACCTGACCTGCGTGGGCCACACCGAGGTCGAGCTCCGGGCGATCCTCGACTCCCTCGAGGAGTCCGGCGTCCGCAACGTGCTCGCGCTGCGCGGCGACCCGCTCGCCGGGCCCCGCACCCCCTGGGTGCCGACGGCCGGCGGCGTCGACCGCGCCTGCGACCTGGTCGCGCTCGCTCAGCGGCACGGGTTCAGCGTCGGCGTCGCGGCGTTCCCCGAGGGGCACGTCGACGCACCGACCCTCGACCACGACGTCGCGGTGATGAAGGCCAAGCAGGACGCCGGTGCCGAGTTCGCGATCACCGAGATGGTGCTGCGTGCCGACGACTACACCGGCCTGGTGGCGCGGTGCCGGGCGGCCGGGGTCGAGATCCCGATCGTGCCGGGCATCATGCCGATCCTGAACCTCCGCTCGATGACGCGGATGGTCGAGCTCTCCGGTCGGGAGATGCCGCCCGCGGTCGTCGAACGGATCCTGCCCCTGCAGGACGACCCCACGGCGCTGCGTGCCGAGGGGATCCGGATCTCGACCGAGCTCTGCGAGGAGCTACTCGCCGCAGGTGCGCCCGGCCTCCACTTCTACACGCTCAACCGGTCCAGGGCGACCCGCGAGATCTTCGCCGGGCTGCAGATCACCGCCTGACCCGGCTGGGGCAGCCGACGGGCGGCGCCGTCCGGCCCGTACGGCGAGCCCGAGGAGCGCAGCCGTCAACCCGGCCAGCCCGGTCGCGACGAAGCCCGTCGACCAGCCGCCGTGGTCGATCGCCGAGCCGACCAGGGGTGCGCCGAGCGCTCCGCCCAGCGTCAGCGCCGAGCCGTGCCAGCCCATCGCCTCCCCGCGCACCCGCGCCGGCACCAGCCGGGTCAGGTCGTCGACGGTCGCGGTGATGGTCGGGGCGCAGAAGAAGCCGGAGGCGAAGAGCAGCAGGGTGAAGGCGAGCGGTCCCGTGGCGAGCCCGACCAGGGCCGTGGAGCCGGCGAGCAGGGCCAGCAGCACGTGCGAGGAGGGGTGGCGCCGCAGGCTGCCGTAGACAATGCCGCCGACGGCCGATCCCGCTCCCCACAGCGCCAACGACCACCCGATCGCCGTCGGGTGGCCGAAGTGGCGCAGCGCGGCGACCGTGCCGAGGTCCTCGCCGGTGAGCACCACCGTGCTGGTCGCGCAGACCAGCAGCACCGCGAGCACCGACGGCGTCACCCAGCCCAGCCGGCCGCCGCGAACGGTGCCGGCGGAGGCGGCGCCGCCGTCGTCCGCGTCCTCGTGTCCCCCGAGCGAGGGGTTGTCCCACCACAGCAGCGCTCCGCCGGCGACGGCGGCGAGCTGGGTCGAGAACAGGGCGACGGGCGTCGGCAGCGACGTGGCGAGCAGCACGCCGACGACCGGGCCGACCATGAACGACAGCTCCACCACCACCGAGTCGATCGAGAGCACGGCCGTCCGCTGGGTGTCCGGCACGGCGCCGATCAGCACCTGGCGCACCACCGAGAAGGTCGGGACGGCGAACATGCCGGCCACGCCCACCAGCACCACCAGCGGCCAGTAGCCGACCCATGGCGCGATGCACCAGCAGCCCAGCAGCACGACCAGGGAGGGCCCGACCGTGGCGCGCAGCCCGATCCGGTCGAGCAGCCGGCCCCGCCAGGGCCCGCTGAGCGCCACCGCGAGCGACAGCACGCCGTCGACGAGTCCCGCCTCTCCGTAGCTGCGCCCCAGGTGCGTGACCACGTGCAGCGTCACGACGACGCCGGCTGCCCACATCGGGATCCGGATGATCAGCCCCAGCAGCAGGATGCGACGCACCACCCGGTTGCGGGCGAGGTCGGCGTAGGCGGGCACGATGCAAGTGCATCACCTGGCAGCGACGGATCGCGAACCGGTTTCCCGGCCGTGGAGCGCGCGAGGGTGACGTGAGCTCAGCGGGTCCGGTCCGCCGGCCCGATCCGCTGGGCCACCAGCGCCGCGGAGAGCCCGACCGCGTGCACCCCGGCGCCGAGGCGCGTGTGCGCGCCGGCGAGGTGCACGTTGGGCCACGGCGTGTCCGGTCCGAGGCGCCGGGCGAAGCTCGACCGGCCCTGCCAGAGCACGCCGTACGGCGAGCCGTGCCAGCGCTGCACCAGCTCGCGGGGACTGAGCTCGACCCGGACCTCGACCTGGTCGCGGACCCTGATGCCCGCCCGCCACAGCGTGTTGAGCACGTCCTCGCCGGTGCGTCCGCGGGAGAGCACGGTCCAGGCGTGCGCGCCCGCAGGCGCCGCGCCGCCGGTGCGCAGCACCACGAGGCCGTCGCCGTGCACGGTCACCTCGGGAGGTACGTCGGGCACCTCGCCGGTGATGCCGAGGTGGGTCACCAGCGGGGGCAGCGCCGGCGTCGTGCGGGCGACCGCGCCGGCGACGGACGGCAGCCCGCGCGGGTCCACGGCGAGCACGACCTGGTCGGCGTCGAGGGTGCCCAGCTCGGTGCGCACGGCGACCGCGCGGCCGCCGTCGAGCACCACGTCGGTGACCGCGGTGCCGGTGACCACGGTGACGCCCCGCGTCGCGAGTCGCCCGGCCAGGACATCGGCGAGCCGGGAGAGGCCGCCGGGGACCGTCCACACGCTGAACTCCTGCTCGAGGTAGGCGCTCATCCCCTGCCACGCGGGCACATCGCGCGGATCGTGACCCTCGAGCCGGAAGCCGTCGGCGACGACCGCACGCAGCCGGGGGTCCGCGAGGCTGCGACGCAGGTGCTTGTGGAGCGAGGTGCGCTCGCGGAGGAGGGCACGCGTCCGCGGGCCGGCGTGGACCGGCGACCAGGGGCGCTCGTAGAGGTCCTTGCGCAGCGCCTCCCACACCGGCACGTAGGCGTCGACGAAGGCGACCCAGCTGCTCGCCGCCCGGTCGCCGAGGGCGTCGCCGACCGCGTGCAGCTGTGCCGCCCGGCTGCCGCCGGGCAGGTCGAGGGTGGTGCCGTCCTCGAAGACGTGGCGCCGCGGTGGGAACGGCACCAGCTCCACCTCACGCTCCAGCGCGCGGCCGCTCTTGCGGAACAGGTCCCGCAGCACCGCCGGGACGAGGGTGTGGGTGGGGCCGTTCTCCCAGGCGAAGCCGTCCTGCTCGAAGGCGTCCAGCGCCCCGCCCAGCCGGGGACGCGCCTCGACCAGGCTCACGTCGTGGCCGAGCTTGGCGAGCCGAGCGGCGCTGGCGGCGCCGCCGAGGCCGCCGCCCACGACCACGACCCGGGCCACGGTCAGTCCGTGCCCGCGCGGACGAAGGACGCCACGGTCTCGGCGTCGCGCGCGATCGCCGTGGTGCCGTCGTCCGCGGTGATGATCGGTCGCTGGATGGTCAGCGGGTGCGCGACCATCGCCTCCAGCCAGGCGGCGCGGTGGGCGGCGTCGCGGGGGAGGTCGATGCCGGCCTCGCGGGTCTCCTTCGCGCGGGCCACGTCCCAGGGCTCCAGCCCCATCCGGTGCAGCACGGCGGCGAGCTCCTCGACGGTCGGCGGGTCGTCGAGGTAGCGCCGCTCGGTGTACTCGACACCGGCCGCGTCGAGCGCGGCCGTGGCGGTGCGGCACCTGCTGCAGTCGGGATTGATCCAGACCTCCATGGCTCAGCCTCGTTCCGTCGGGCTCATCGGCCGACCTCGATCTCGGTGGCGCCGGTGAGCCGACGCAGCTCGTCGTAGGTGGTGGAGAAGACGGCCGCCGGGTGACCCGCCGCCGCCCAGATCTCGTCGTGGGCGGCGAGCGCCCGGTCGAGGTACGTCGGCACCGGGTGCGGGTGCCCGACGGGGGAGACGCCGCCGATGACCTGACCGGTGTGTGCGGCGACGAAGTCGGGGTCCGCCCGGTCGAGCGCCGCCAGTCCCAGGGCCGCCGCGACGTGCGCGGTGTCGACCCGGTGGGAGCCCGAGGTCAGCACGAGCACAGGAGCCTCGCGGCCGGCGTCGTCGACCCCGCGGAAGAGCAGGCTGTTGGCGATCGCGCCGACCTCGCAGCCCAGCGCCTGCGCCGCCAGCTTCGCGGTGTGCACCGAGGCGGGGAGCACGACGACGCGACCGCCTGCTCCCAGGTCGGCGAGCGCGCTGCGGAAGGCCGTGACGCGGGCGTGCTCCTCGGGGGCATCCTCACTCACGCTGGCTCCTCTCGTCCCCCCCGGGCGCTCCGGTTGCGCCACACCCTGCCACGCGGGGCCAGGTCGACCGCCGCCGCGGGCCTTGACCCGGTGTCGGTGGGCGGGTGTAGCGTTCCGATCAATCGAACACCTGTTCGATGGCCGGCCCGGTGGGGGATGACGACCCCTCATCCTCCACCGGGCCGCCGACATCGTGGAGAGACGTCCCCGACGGGGCGGGAGGAGGCGGGCCGTGAAGGTGCTGGAGGACCCGGTGGTGGTGCGCCGGGGCGAGGAGCAGAGCCCGGAGCAGTTCCTGTGGCGCGGCCGGCTCTGGTCGGTCCGGCAGGTCCTCGAGCGACCGTCCGGAGCGCCGTTCGCCGATCCGGAGGAGCGGTGGCGGGTGCGCGCCGCCGCCGGCCGGCTCGCCGCACTGCTCCACGACGTCACGAGCGCGCACGGCGAGCCGGGCGAGGTGGTGGTCGATCTCTCCTTCGACTGGGTCACCGGTGACTGGCGTCTGGGTGAGGTGGCCCGATGAGGGGCAGCACGCTGCTCGTGCCGGACGCGGCGCTGAGCTGCCTCGAGCGCTCCGCGGACACGCTCCGCGAGGCGATGGCGGCCACGGAGGCGTCTCGCCGCTACGCGCTCGCGCACGTCGCGGCGCTGCGGGCGGCCGCCGCGGTGCTCGCCGCCCGGGCCCGCCCGGTGGCACCGCGGCGCGGCGCGCGCCAGCGCAACGCCTGGGTGCTGCTCGTCGGCGTCGCGCCCGAGCTGGAGGAGTGGGCGACGTTCTTCGCGGCCGGCGCCGCGAAGCGGGCGGCGGCCGAGGCCGGGTCCCGGTATGCCGTCACCGCCCGCGAGGCCGACGACCTGGTCCGCGACGCCGACCGCTTCCTCGCGGCGGTGGAGACCGCTCTGGGCCTGGTCGGCCACGCGCCGATCCGGGTGGCCTGAGGCGCCGCGCGCCACGGCCTACCCTGGCGTCGTGACCAACACACGCCCTCTCGAGCGCCGCAACGCCGCGCGCACCGCCGTGGTGTGGGACGCCCTGGCGGGGGCGCTCGCCGAGGCACCCGGCTCGGCGGTCCTCGACATCGGCGGCGGCACCGGCGGGCTCGCCGTCCGGATGGCCGGCGCCGGTCACCGGGTGACGGTCGTCGATCCCAGCCCCGATGCACTGGCCGCCGCCTCCCGGCGGGCCGCGGAGGACGGCGTGGGCGAGCGCGTGACCGGCGTGCAGGGCGAGCTCGCCGACCTGCCCCGGCTGGTGGGCCCCGGGACCGTCGACGTGGTGCTCTGCCACGGCGTCCTGGGCCTGGTCCCGGACCCCGCTGCGGCGTTGCGCACGGTGAGCGACCTCCTCGTGCCCGGTGGCCTGCTGAGCCTGGTGGTCGCCCAACGGCACGCCGTGGTGCTCGCGCGTGCGATGGCGGGTCACCTGCGCGAGGCCAAGGAGCTGCTGGAGGGCGGTGACCTGCCCGTCGACGAGCGTCGCGGGAGCGAGCGGCGATTCGACGCCGACCAGGCCCGGGCGCTGATGGAGGCGGCCGGTCTCGTGGTGCTGGCGACCCACGGCGTGCGGGTCTTCGTCGACCTGGTGCCCTCGGCGCTGCTCGACGCGGAGCCGGGTTCGACCGAGGCGCTGGTCGAGCTGGAGCGGGCGGCGGCCGAGCGCCCGGAGATGTGGCCGCTGGCCTCGCAGCTGCACCTGCTCGCCCGCAAGGAGCCGGCGAGCTGACCCCCGCCGATCCCCGCCGATCCGGGGGGATTGGCCGCCGATCCGGCGCTGGGTGGTCGCGGATCGGGGTACGACGTCGGGACAATCCCTGGTCTCGCCTGTCGTCCTTGATCGGTGCGTCCTAGACTGGGGCGGACAACACTGGAAGCGGCGGGAGGTCGACGTGCTCTCCGAAGAAGAGCTGCGCCTGCTGGAGCAGATGGAACGCGCGCTGGCCGCGGAGGACCCCAAGTTCGTCTCGACGCTGCAGGGCCGCACCCTCGAGCGCGCCGCGCGGCTGCGCGCCGTGCTCGCCGGTGTCGTCTTCCTCGGGGGCGTGGCCGTGCTGGTCTGCGGCGCGGTGCTCGGGACGGTCTGGCTCGGCGTGGTCGGGTTCGTGATCATGGTCGCGTCCGCGACCCTCGGGCTGAGCGCCTGGCGCGGACGGCACGCGCCGCGCGATGCCGCCCGGAGCAGTGCCCGCGAGGAGCATCCCGCGTCGGCCCGGCCCTTCCAGGTCATCGACGGCGGCCGCCGCGAGCGCTCCCGCCGACCTCGCTCCCGCTCCTCGTTCATGCAGCGGGTCGAGATGCGCTGGCAGCGCCGCCGCGAGCAGGGTTTCTGACGAGCAGGACTTCTGAGGAGCAGGGCTCCTGAAGGGGCGCTCCTAGCGCGTGGCGTGCGAGGTGGCTGCCGCGTCGGGCGTGCTGTCCTCGTCCTCGGTGAGCACGGGCGGCGGCGTCGGGCGGTCGACCATCGACGGCGGCCACCAGCGGGCGCGACGCGCCGTCCTCGGTGAGACCGCGGCCCGGACCAGGCGCCGCCAGCGCTGGACGTCCTCGACGACGGCCCGGGCCTCGGCGGCGTCCTCGACCCGCGTCGCCGGGCCCGGCCGGCCGTAGCGGGCGTGCTCGACGAACGCGGTGAGGCGGGTCAGCGCCGCGACGTCGTCGAGGTCGGAGCTCACCCGGGACCGCAGGTGGGCGGCCTGGGTGCGCGGGCTGGCGCCCTCGGGCCACCCCAGCCCGTGGTCGAGCGCCGTCGCGCGCAGCTCCTGCCAGGCCCCGTGGGCCAGACCCGACCGGCCGGCGCCCGCGAGCCAGCGCTGCCGCCGACGGGAGCGTGCCAGGCGGGGCAGCGCGAGGAGCCCGAGGACGAGCACGAGCACGATCGGCGTCCACGGCACGTGCACGCCGTCCGAGGACGCGGTGGTGCGCGGCTGCTGCACGGGCGAGGGGCGCGGGCTCCGGCGGGTCCGGGGATTGGGCTGCGCGGTCGGGCTGGGCCGGGCGCTCGGCCGCGGCTGGAGTCGCTGCTGGGTGAAGGCCGGCGGCGCCCCGGTGCGTGCCGCCGGCGTCGGCTCGAACCGGACCCACCCGGCGCCGGCGAAGTAGAGCTCGGGCCACGCGTGCAGGTCGTCGCTGGTGAAGACCTGCTGGTCCCCGGCGCCCTGTCCGGTCGGACGCAGGAAGCCGACCACCACGCGGCTCGGGATCCCGAGGGTGCGGGCCAGCACGGCCATCGCGGTCGAGAACTGCTCGCAGTAGCCGACGCGGTCGACCGTCACGAAGCGCGCCAGCAGGGCCGCTCCGGTGCCGGGGCGGGCTGCCGTGGAGTAGGTGAAGTGCCCGGTGTCGCGGAACCAGTTCTGCAGCGCCACCGCCTGCTGGTACTCCGTGCGCGCGCCCCGGGTGACCTCGCGGGCCGTGCGGGCCAGGACCGGCGGCAGGTCGCCCGGGAGGGCGGTCATGCCGTCGGTGGCGGGACCGACCGGAGCGCCGGCGGCGTCGAGCGTGGCGGCGTCGTAGCGCGGTTGCCCGGCGGTGGCGCGGTAGGTCAGTCCCCGGCTCGCCTCCTTCTCGCCGACGTCGACGATGTCGAGCGTGCGGGCGTCGTAGCGCCAGTCGCCGGTGACCGAGAGGGTGCGCGTCGGCGTCGGCACCGGCAGCCACCGGGTCCCGAAGGTGTCCGCGATGCTGAGCTCCCAGTGGGTCGGCGCTCCGTCGCGGCGCGGGTCGGTGCCGGGGGCCGTCGGCAGCACACCGTCGGCGGCGTTGCCGCTGGGCAGCGCCCGCGGTGAGGTGCGCCAGATGTTGCCGGTGAAGTCGTCGAGCACGGTGAGCTGCAGGTACGACGGGTCCGGGGCGTCGGTGCGCACCCCGACCAAGGGGGTGTGGGTGTGCTCGAGCAGGTCCCGGCGGATGTCGAGCATCGGGTTGGCGAGCGTGACGTCGGTGCCGTCGCCGCCGGAGGAGTGACCACCTGCCGACCAGATGCCGGCCGGGACCGGCGTCAGGCCGGCGAGCACCAGGGAGCCGAGCACCGCCGTGGCGGCGATGAGCGGTGCCGCGACCGAGCGGTGCCGACCGACCGCGATGCCCCGTGTCCCCGCCGCCCGCGCCGGCCGGCCCCACGACCGGGACCGCGCGGCGTGGTCGAGCGCCATTGCTGCGAGGAAGCCGGCCGCGACCACGACGAAGACGGCCGGCGCCAGGTCCTGGACCAGCACGCTGATCGGCACCGACAGCCCGAGCAGGAGCAGCAGGCCCGTGACCGGCACCCGCCGGACCGTGCAGCCGACGACGTCCACGGCCAGCGCCAGACCGAGTGTGCACACCGCGAGGAACGCCGGCGCGGCGGTGAAGCGCGCGGGCACCGGTGCGGTGTAGGCGTTGATCTGCTGGGCGCCGTCGACCGCGAGCCGCACCACGGCCGCGATCGTGTGCGGGGTGGGGAGCCGGGGGACGCCGGCCACCGGGGCGAACCACGCGACCACCACCAGCGCCGGCACCACGGCCTGCACGAGCACGGCGAGCACGACGGGCAGCCGCGCCCGCGCCGCCGATCCGAGCACCGCCACCAGCGCCGCGACCGCCAGCCCTGGGGTCAGATAGCGGTGCGGCTGCGCCACCAGCGGCGACCACGACCAGGACGTCGCCCAGCTCGCCGCCGCGAGCAGCAGCGCGAGCACGGCCCGGTTCATCGGCGCAGCTCCTGCCAGGCGTTGGCGAGCGGCTCGCCACGGCGCCAGGTGGCGGCGCGCCAGCCGATCGAGCTCAGCCACGCGGTCGCGGCCGGGATGGTGGCAGCCCCGTCGGACAGCGTCCCCGCCGTCCCGTACGACGGGTCCCAGCCGGCGACGTCCAGCGCCACTGCCCGGCTCGACCCGCCGAGCCTGCCGAGGCGGGCGAAGAACGGCCGGTCGTTCTCCTCCACGGCCCCCACCACCGCCACGAACGGGCCGTCCGCGACCGTCTCGTCGATCCACCGCGGGTCGAGCAGGGGGAGCTCGGCGGCCGGGAGCACGGCCAGGGCGCGCAGCAGCGCACGCCCCGAGCCGGCGGCGTGCGCGCCGCGACCCAGCTCCTCGCCGCCGGCGCTGACCAACCGCACGTCGTACCCCCGGTCGGCGAGGTGGCACGCGATGGACGCGGCCGCCGAGACCGCGGACTCCAGGGACGACGCGGCCCCGCGCCCGCGGTGCGCCCGGGCCCGGTTGTCGACGAGCAGCGTGCAGCGCGCCTGCCAGGGCTGCTCCTCGCGGCGCACCAGCAGCTCGCCGTGGTGGGCGGAGGCGCGCCAGTGCACGCGTCGCAGGTCGTCGCCACGGCGGTACTCCCGCACCGTCACGTCGGCGGCGTTCCCGCCGGCGAACGAGCGGGGCCGGTCGTCGCCCGAGCCGGCCCGCGCCCCGCCGAGCGAGAGGGCGGGCAGCGGCTCGACGCGGGGCGTCACCACGAGGGCGTCGGTGCCGTGGAAGGTCTGGGTGAGGGCGAGCATCCCGAAGGGGTCGCCGACCTGCACGCGCAGCGGTCCGAGGCGATGGCTGCCCCGGACCTCGCTCCGTACGGTGTAGCGCAGCCGCGCGGCCTCGCCCGGACCGAGGGGGTCCACCACGAAGCGCGGCCGGCTGCCCAGGACGTAGGGCAGCTGCTCCTCGACCAGCAGCTCCGGCGTCCCCCGTCCGACGGCGCGCAGCTCGAGCCCGACGTCGACAGCCTGCCCGATCTCCACCTGTCCGTCGGCGGCGTGACGCTCGACGTGCAGGCGCCGGCGGTGCAGCGCGACCCACGCCACGGAGACGACCGGGATCAACAGGGTCAGGACGCCGAGCCGCAGGAACGCCCGTTCGCCGAGCAGCAGCCCGCAGGCCGCAGCGGTGACGCCACCGGCGAGGAAGCTGCGTCCTCGCACGGTCAGGGCGTGCAGCGCGGCCCGCATGTCAGCGCCGCCCCGGCAGCCGGCTCATCTGTCGGGGACGGTCACGGCGCGCAGCACGCCGTCGACGACGTCCTCGGCGCGTCGCCCCGACATGGTCGCGTCGGCGGTGAGCAGCAGGCGGTGGGGCAGCACGACCGGGGCCAGCGCGGCGAGGTCGTCAGGCAGCACGTAGTCGCGGCCCTCGATCGCCGCGCGTGCCTTGGCCGCGCGGACCAGGTGCAGCGTCGCCCGGGGCGAGGCGCCCAGCCGGAGGTCGGGCGAGCGCCTGGTCGCCGAGGTGATCGCGACGGCGTAGCGCTGAACGGCGGGGGAGACGTGCACGCCGGCGGCGATCGCGATCAGGTCGCGGACCTCCTCGGCGTCGGTCACCGGCAACAGGTCCTCCAGCGGGCTGCGGGCGTCGCGGGCGCTGAGCATGGCGATCTCGGCCGCCTCGGGTGGGTAGCCCATCGACACCCGGGCCATGAACCGGTCGCGCTGGGCCTCGGGCAGGGCGTAGGTGCCCTCCATCTCGACGGGGTTCTGCGTCGCGACGACCAGGAACGGCGACTCCAGCTGGTAGGTGGCGCCGTCGACGGTGACCTGGCGCTCCTCCATGCACTCCAGCATCGCGGACTGCGTCTTGGGCGACGCCCGGTTGATCTCGTCGCCGATGACGATGTGGGCGAAGACGCCGCCGGGGCGGAACTCGAAGCCGCGGGTCTCCTGGTTCCACACCGAGACGCCCGTGACGTCTGCCGGCAGCAGGTCCGGGGTGAACTGGATCCGCCGCACGGTGCAGTCGATGGCACGGGCCAGCGCCTTGCTCAGCGCGGTCTTGCCCACGCCGGGGACGTCCTCGATGAGCAGGTGGCCCTCGGCGAGGAGCACCACCAGCGCGGTGCGGACGACCTCGGGCTTGCCCTCCACCACCGTCTCGACGGCGGCTGCGACCCGCCCGGCGACCTCCCGCACCCGCTCGAGCCCGGCTGGTCCGGCCCCGGGTCCGGCCTCGGCCCGCACGCTCATCCCCCACGCTCCCTCTCGCGCACCGGCACCTCCGGCCGGCGTGCAGTCGAGGGTAGTCGACCGCGCCCCTTCCGAGCAGGGGTGCGAGAGCCGAGGGCGAGAGGGACGGAATCGCGGTGGAGTGGAGCGAATGTGGTTGACGGTGGTGCGTTGTGGAGTAAAGTGGAGCGCAGTGGAGGAAATGGCCCAGGAGGTGGCGGATGTTCTCCGGCACCTACACCCCCAAGGTGGACGACAAGGGTCGGCTCTTCCTCCCGGCCAGGTTCCGCGACGACATGAGGGAGGGGCTCGTGATCACTCGAGGCCAGGACCGCTCCCTCGAGGTCCGCACGGCGCAGGACTTCGACTCCTTCAGTACGCGACTGCGTGACAGCACCGACGCTCGGATGCGCGCCTACAACCGGATGCTGTTCGCGCTGCTCTCCGAGCAGGCCCCCGACAAGCAGGGCCGGATCAGCCTCACACCCGAGCTGCGGGAGTACGCCGGTCTCGACAAGGAGTGCGTCGTGATCGGGGTCCGCAACAAGCTCGAGATCTGGAACCCCACGACCTGGGCGCAGTACACCGCGGCCCAGGAGGAGGCCTTCGCCAACCTCTCCGAGGAGCTCTTCTTCGACTGATCACCGACCCACGGGGCCCGGCTCGGCGGGCGCCGCACGACACCTCAACTCAACAGCGGTGGTCGCAGGACGAGGCTCGCGTCCGCTCTCCCGAGGCGATCTGGCACACCTTCCCCGGTGCCAGAGCGCCGCTTCCCCCCTTGTGGGAGAGCGGGCGGGAACCTGGCCCGGCGACCACCGTGCAGTTCTTCCACCGATGTTCCACACCGATGCAGGGGTCGCGATGAGCAGCACCGTCCAGGGCACTGTTCCGGCCACCGCGCCGGCCGCCCTGCCGAGGGCCCGGGAGGACGCCCGGGAGGAGGCACGGCGGCAGCCGCCGCCGCGGCGCCGGGTCCGGCACGCCGTGCGCGACGGAGCCGCGGTGATGGTGTTCTCGGCGGCGGCCTCCACCGCCGTCGCGGTGCTGATGCTGCTCGCGGCCCACGCGCTGGGCGCCGCGCTCGGCGGCGGGAAGTAGCGGATCCGGCGATGAGCGACCCCTCCCACGTCCCGGTGCTCCTCGACCGGGTCGTCGACCTCGTCGCACCCGCTCTCGCCCACGAGGGCGCCGTCCTGATCGACGCCACCCTCGGCCTCGGCGGTCACGCCGAGGCCGTGCTCGAGCGGTGCCCCACGGCGCGCGTGGTCGGGATCGACCGCGACCGGCACGCCCTCGAGCGCGCGGGGCGCCGCCTCGAGCCGTGGGCGGAGCGAGCCACCCTCGTCCACGCCACCTACGACGAGATCCCGGCGGTCCTCGACGACCTCGGGCTTCCCGGCGTGCAGGCCGTCCTGTTCGACCTCGGCGTCTCCTCGATGCAGCTCGACGTCCGCGAACGCGGCTTCGCCTACGCCGAGGACGCGCCCCTGGACATGCGGATGGACGACACCGGCGGCCTCACCGCCGCGGACGTCCTGAACACCTACGAGGCGGGTGAGCTGGCCCGCATCCTGCGGGAGTACGGCGAGGAGAAGTTCGCCCGGCCCATCGCCCGGGCCGTGGTGCGGCGGAGGGAGGAGCAGCCCTTCACCCGCTCCGCCGACCTGGTGGACCTGCTCCGCGCGGTCATCCCCGCACCGGCCCGGCGTACCGGGGGCCACCCCGCCAAGCGCACGTTCCAGGCGCTGCGCATCGAGGTCAACGACGAGCTCGGCGTGCTGCGCCGCGCGGTGCCGGCCGCCCTCGACGCCGTCGGGACACAGGGCCGTGTGGTGGTGATGAGCTACCAGTCCCTGGAGGACCGGCTGGTCAAGCACGCCCTCGCTGCCCGGTCGCGCGCCACGGTCCCCGAGGACCTGCCCGTCGTCCCCGCCGGGCACGAGCCCGAGTTCACCGCCCTGACCCGAGGCGCCGAGAAGGCCACCGACGCCGAGATCGCCGCCAACCCCCGCGCCGCCTCCGTCCGGCTGCGCGCCGTCGTCCGCAACCGACCCCGTGGAGCCACCTCGTGAACCAGCCCCTGACGACGACCAGCCCCGTCACGCGCACCCGCTTCCCCCGGCTCCACGACGCCGCGGCGGTCCGGTCCCGGCTCTCGCTGGTGCCACCGGTCCGCAGCCGAGCCCGGCGTACGCCCTTCGTCGTCCTCGTGGCGGCGGTCCTGGTCGCGGGCATCGTGGGCCTGCTGCTCTTCAACACTCAGATGCAGCAGGGCTCCTTCGAGACCAGCACCCTCACGCAGCGGGCCGCGGACCTCTCCGCCCGCCAGCAGACCCTGGACATGCAGCTGCAGGAGCTGCGCGACCCCCAGCAGCTCGCGCTGAAGGCCGCCGCGCTCGGCATGGTGGTGCCCTCCGACCCGGCGTTCCTCCGGCTCTCCGACGGCAAGGTGCTCGGCACGCCGACCGCGACGACCCCGGAGGACCGGATGCGGGTGCGCGCCTATCCGGCCGTGACGCCCGCCGACCTCGCCCCGGCGCCGCGCATCGTCCGGGTGACGCCCGAGCCGACGCCGCAGCCGGCCGCGGAAACCTCGACCCGCACCGGCCACGCCTCACCGAAGGCCGGGCCCTCGCGGGGTAGGAAGGCATCCACCACCGCGTCCCCCCAGGACTGACCGCCCACCGGTTCGCCCACGTCCCCGCCGGAGTCCCCGTTGCGTCAGCGTCGCCGACCCTCCTCGTCCGTGCAGCGGACCCTGCGCGGAGCCGTGCACCTGCGGCTGCGCGTCGCCCTCGTGGTGATCGCGATGGTCCTCTCGGTCTTCGGCGTCCGGCTGGTGCAGCTGCAGGGTCTCGACCCCCAGGCCTACGCCGCGCGCGCCGCCGCGAGCGGGCTCGCTCGCGTCGACCTGCCGGCGACCCGCGGCGACATCGTCGACCGCAACGGGGCCCTCCTCGCGCAGTCGGTGGCGGGCAAGATGATCATCGCCGACCCCCAGGTCACGGGTCCGCACGCCGAGGCGATCGCACAGCTGCTCGCCGACGGCCTGCACCTGGACTACTTCGACCTGCTCTCGACGCTGCGCAAGCCCGGCAGCAGGTTCGCCTACGTGGCCCGCCGGATCCCGGCCACGACGGCGACCAGGGTCGTGCAGGCCGTCGAGGCGGCCGGGTTCCACGGCGTCTACACCGAGGACGACCCGCTGCGCGACTATCCGGGCAAGGACGTCGCGGCGAACCTCCTCGGGTTCCTCAGCCAGCAGACCGACGCCCAGGGCAACGTCGTCCCCGCGGCCGGGCTGGAGAAGACCTTCAACGACCTGCTCTCCGGTCACGACGGGCAGGACACCTACGAGGTCGGTGGCGGGCACCGGATCCCGCTCGGCGACAACACCGAGATCAAGCCGGTCGACGGCAAGCAGCTCACCCTCACCCTCGACCGCGACGCCCAGTGGTACGCCCAGCGGATGCTGCGCACGGCCGTCCACGACTCCGGCGCCACCTCGGGGGCCGCGGTGGCGCTCGACACGCGCACCGGGCAGCTCCTCGCCCTCGCCGACTACCCGACCTTCGACGCGAACCGGGGCAGCCACGCCAGCGCGAAGCAGTGGGGCAGCCGGGCGCTCAGCGACGTCTACGAGCCGGGGTCGGTGGAGAAGGTGCTCACCACCGCCGCGCTGATCGACCGGCACAAGGTGACCCCACGCACCCGGATCGTGGTGCCGCCGGAGCTGCCGGTCGCCGACCGGGTCATCCACGACTACTTCACCCACGGCCGGATCCACCTGACCCTGGGCGGTGTCATCGCGAAGTCCTCCAACATCGGCACGGTCCTCGCGGCGCGGGCGATCAGCAGTGCCTCGCTCGGGCGCTACCTGACGTCGTTCGGGCTGGGCAGCCGCACCGAGATAGGGATCCCGGGCGAGACCCGCGGGCTGCTGCCCGACCCCAGCGGGTGGAGCACGCTCACCCACGCCCAGATCTCCTTCGGCCAGGGGCTCTCGGTCAACGCGCTCCAGATGGCGGCGGCGGTGAACACCGTCGCGAACGGCGGCACCTACGTCGCACCCAGCCTGGTGCTGGGCAGGGCCACCACCGACAGCGGCGACGTCGTCGGCAGCGCGACCTCGGCGCGGCACCGCGTGGTCAGCGCGTCGGCCGCCCGCCAGGTGACGCACATGATGGAGCTGGTCACCACCGAGGGCAAGGGCACCGCGCCGGGCGCCGGGATCGCGGGCTACCGCGTGGCGGGCAAGACCGGCACGGCCCAGGAGGTCGGCGCGAAGTGCCGCTGCTACGACCACCTGGCGGTCTCCTTCGCCGGGTTCGCGCCCGCGGACAATCCGCGCTTCACCGTCTACGTCGTGCTGAAGCACCCGGGTGCGGGAGCCTCGGGCGGCGGCACCGCTGGACCCGTGGTGCGCCAGATCCTGTCCTACCTGCTGCAGAAGTACGACGTGCCGCCGACGGGCACCCGCCCGCCGAACCTGTCCGTGACCTGGTGACCGGTGCGCGGTGCCGTAGGTTCACCCGGGTGAGCGAGGCCCCGACGCGACCGGCGACCCCGGTACGCACGCCGCTGTCCGAGGTGGCCGCGTCCCTGGGCGTGCCCGCCCCGGCCGGCACGGTGGTCCTCACCGGCCTCGCCCTCGGCTCGGCGCGGGTCCGGCCCGGCGATCTGTACGCCGCGCTGCCGGGGGCGCGGCGCCACGGCGCGGAGTTCGCGGCCGAGGCGGTCGGCCGCGGAGCGGTCGCGGTGCTGACCGACCCCGCGGGCGCCCCGCTGGCGCGAGCGGCCGGGGCGCCGGTCCTCGTGGTGCCCGACCCGCGTGCCGTGCTCGGCCGGCTCGCCGCAGACCTCTTCGGCCGGGCCGCCGAGGACCTGGTGCTGCTGGGCGTGACCGGCACCCAGGGCAAGACCACCACGACCCGGCTCCTGGAGTCCGGGCTCACCGCCGCCGGCACGACGGCCGCGGTGGTGGGCACCGTGGGCACCCGGATCGCCGGCGTCGACGTCGCCACCGCCCTGACCACCCCCGAGGCGCCCGACCTGCACGCGCTGTTCGCGTTGATGCGGGAGCAGGGGGTGGCGGCCTGCGCCATGGAGGTCTCCAGCCACGCCCTGGTGCTGGGCCGCGTCGACGGCGTCGTCTTCGACGTGGCCGGCTTCACCAACCTCGGACGCGACCACCTCGACTTCCATGCCACCGTGGAGGACTACTTCGCCGCCAAGGCGTCGCTGTTCACCCCCGAGCGCGCCCGGCGGGGTGTGACCAACCTCGACGACGAGCACGGCCGGCTGCTGCTCGAGCGCGCGAGCATCCCGATGGCGACCTTCTCCCTCGAGCGCGACGCCGACTGGCGCGCGACCGACGTCGTGACCGGTCCCCAGGGCTCGACCTTCCGGGTGCACCGCCCCGACGGGACGTCCTTCGAGGCCGGCGTCCCGCTGCCGGGCCGGTTCAACGTGGCCAACGCCTTGTGCGCGGTCGCCCTGGCCGGTGAGGCCGGCCTGGACGCCGGAGCCGTCGCCCACGGCATCGCCACGGGCCCCGGCGTCCCCGGGCGGCTGGAGCGGGTCGAGGCCGGGCAGGACTTCGTGGCCGTCGTCGACTACGCCCATAAGCCGGACGCGGTGGAGGCCACGCTCGCCACGCTGCGGCCGCTCACCGTGGGCCGGCTGATCGTGCTCCTGGGCGCCGGCGGGGACCGCGACCGCGGCAAGCGCCCGCTGATGGGGGAGATCGCCGTGCGCACCGCGGACGTCCTCGTGGTGACCGACGACAACCCGCGCAGCGAGGACCCGGCGGCGATCCGCAGCGAGGTGCTCGACGGGATCGCGGCCGTGCCGCCGCACGACCGCGCCGAGGTCGTCGAGGTGGGAGACCGGGCCGCGGCGATCCGGCACGCCGTCGCGCTCGCGCAGCCCGGCGACGTCGTGCTCGTCGCCGGCAAGGGCCACGAGACGGGGCAAGAGGTGGCGGGCGTCGTGCACCCCTTCGACGACCGCGACGAGCTGCGGCGGGCGATCCGCGAGGCGCTGGGTAAGGACGAGGAATGATCCCCCTCGCCCTGGAGGACATCGCCGCGCTCGTCGGCGGTGCCGTCCACGACGCGCCGCCGGACACGGTGGTGACCGGTCCTGCCTTCGTCGACACCCGCACGCCCGAGCCGGGCGGGCTGTTCGCGGCGTTCGCCGGCGAGCGGACCGACGGTCACGCCCACGCCGCCCAGGCGCGGGCGGCGGGCGCGGCGGCCGTGCTCGGCTCCCGCCCGACCGGGGAGCCCACGGTCGTCGTCGACGACGTCCGCTCCGCCCTGCAGGTCCTCGCCCGCGAGGTGGTGGCGCGGCTGCGGATGCAGGGAGGCCTGCGCCACGTGCACGCGCTGACCGGCTCGCAGGGCAAGACCAGCGCCAAGGACCTGCTCGGTGCGGTGCTGACGGGCGACGGTCCCACCGTGGCGACCGCCGCGTCGTTCAACAACGAGCTCGGCATGCCGCTGACCGCCCTGCGCGCCGATGCCACCACCCGCCACCTCGTGCTCGAGATGGGCGCCCGCGGCATCGGGCACCTGGCGGACCTCTGCGGGGTCGTGCGTCCTGACGTGTCGGTGGTCCTCAACGTCGGCACCGCGCACCTCGGCGAGTTCGGCTCCCGGGCCAACATCGCCCGCGCCAAGGGCGAGCTGGTGGAGGCGCTGGACCCCGAGGGCGTGGCCGTGCTCAACGCCGACGACCCCCTGGTCGCCGCGATGGCCTCGCGGACGCGCGGGCGGGTCCGCACCTTCGGCACGGGGCCCGACGCCGACGTGCGGCTGGTCGACCTGCGTCTCGACGACCTGAGCCGCCCGGCCTTCACGCTCGTCGCCGACGACGCGTCGGCCGGCGTACGCCTGCAGGTGCTCGGGGCGCACCAGGCCCTGAACGCGGCCGCGGTGGCGGCCGCCGCCACCGCGACCGGCATGCCGCTGGCCGACGTGGCCCACGCGCTGTCGGAGGTGCGGGCGCTGTCGCGCTGGCGCATGGAGCTGCGCCAGCGGCCCGACGGCCTCGCCGTGGTCAACGACGCCTACAACGCCAACCCCGAGTCGGTGCGGGCGGCGCTGGAGACGCTCGCCGAGCTCGGCCGGAGGTCGGGACGGCGCACCGTGGCGGTGCTGGGGGAGATGCGCGAGCTCGGCGAGGACTCCGAGCGTGCCCATGCCGAGGTCGGCGCCTTGCTCGACGAGCTCGGCATCGACGAGGCGATCGTCGTCGGCCCCGACGCGGCCGCCGTACGAGGCAGGACGACGCGCCACGTCGAGGGCGTGGACGAAGCGGTGTCGTGGCTGCGCCAGAATGTGCGGGGCACCGACGTGGTGCTGGTCAAGGCCTCCCGTGCCGCTCGGCTCGAGCGCGTGGCGGAGGCGCTGGTCCCGGACGGGACGGGACAGGAGGCGACGCGGTGAAGGCGATCCTGCTGGCGGGCGGGCTCTCCCTGCTGCTGACGCTGGTCGGCACCCGCTACGCGATCCGGCTCTTCGCGGCGCGCGGCTACGGCCAGCTGATCCGCGACGACGGGCCGACCACGCACCACACCAAGCGCGGCACGCCCACGATGGGCGGGCTGGTGATCGTGCTGTCGAGCGTGGTCTCCTACTTCATCGCGAAGCTGGTCACCGACAGCAGGCCCTCGGCCTCGGCGCTGCTGCTGCTGTTCCTGTTCGTGGGGCTGGGCACCGTCGGCTTCCTCGACGACTTCATCAAGATCTACAAGCAGCGCAACCTCGGTCTGCGCAGCGGGTCGAAGATGATCGGGCAGACGTGCGTCGCGATCGTGTTCGCCGGCCTGGCGCTCTCGCCGTGGTTCCGCGACAGCCACGGGTACACCCCGGCCAGCCGCTACCTGTCGCTGGTCCGCGACTTCAGCCAGTGGACGCTGCCCGTGGTGCTCGCGGTGGCCCTGATCTGGTTGCTGGTCACCGGCACCAGCAACGCGGTCAACCTCACCGACGGGCTCGACGGCCTCGCCACGGGGGCCTCCGGGATGGTGTTCGCGGCCTACACGCTGGTGAACATCTGGCAGGGCAACCAGTGGTGCGAGCGGCCCGACGTCGTGCGGGCGACCTGCTACGAGGTCCGCGACCCGCGCGACCTGGCCGTGCTTGCGTTCGCGATCACCGGGGCGTGCTTCGGCTTCTTGTGGTGGAACGCGGCACCGGCACAGATCTTCATGGGCGACACCGGCTCGCTCGCGCTGGGCGGGGCGATCGCCGGGATGGCGATCCTGACCCGCACCGAGATCCTGCTCGCCCTGCTCGGCGGGCTGTTCGTCCTGCAGACCCTGTCGGTCATCCTGCAGGTCGGCTTCTTCAAGGCGACCAAGGGACGACGGCTCTTCCGGATGGCGCCCCTGCACCACCACTTCGAGATGCTGGGCTGGGAGGAGATCACGGTCGTGGTGCGCTTCTGGCTGGTGGCCGGCATCTTCGTCGCCGCCGGTCTGGGCGTCTTCTACGGCGAGTGGGTGGCCCGCTGATGGAGCCGGGCCGACCCGACCCCCGACCCGACGCCCGCCTCGAGGGGCTGGGGCGCGACGACAGCTGGGAGGGCGTCCGTGCGGTCGTCGCCGGTCTCGGCGTCTCCGGCTTCGCCGCCGCGGACAACCTGACCCACCTCGGTGCCCGCGTCAGCGTCCGCGACGAGTCCGACGCCGGGGAGCGGTCCGAGAGGGGGACGCTGCTCGACATCCTCGGCGCCGACGTCCGGCTCGGGGAGGGCACCACCGCGGAGCTGCCCCACGACGCCGACGTGCTGGTCGTCTCGCCCGGCTGGTCGCCGCAGGCGCCGCTGGTCGCCCAGGCGCGGGCGCGCGGCGTGCCGGTGTGGGGCGAGGTCGAGCTCGCCTGGCGGTTGCGGGGCCGCGATCCGCGCACCGGCCGCGCCGTACCGTGGCTGGCGCTGACCGGCACCAACGGCAAGACCACCACCGTCCGGATGCTCGAGTCGATGCTGCGCAGCGCCGGCCTGCGGGCGGTCGCGTGCGGCAACGTCGGGCTGCCGTTGGTGGAGGTCGTCATGGCCGACCACGGCAACGACGCTCCCGCCTACGACGTGCTCGCCGTCGAGCTCTCCAGCTTCCAGCTGCACTACACCTCCTCGATGCGCGCCGAGTCCGCGGCGGTGCTCAACCTCAGCGAGGACCACCTCGACTGGTACGCCGGACCCGACCCGATGCGCGCCTACGCCGCCGACAAGGGACGGATCTACACAGGTGTCGAGCGCGCCTGCGTCTACAACGTCGCCGACCCGGTCACCGAGCAGCTGGTGCGCGACGCCGAGGTCACCGAGGGCGCCCGAGCGATCGGCTTCACCCTCGGCACGCCGGCGGTCGGGATGCTCGGGGTGGTCGACGACGTGCTCGCCGACCGGGCCTTCGTCGAGGAGCGGCAGACCTCGGCCGCCGAGCTGGGCACCCTCGCGGACCTGGCCGCGGCAGGTGCCGGGGAGACGCCGGCGCCGCACGTGGTGGCCAACGCGCTGGCAGCGGCGGCGCTCGCCCGGTCCCACGGGGTCCCGCCCGCGGCCGTCCAGCAGGGGCTGCGCGACTTCCGCCCCGACGGTCACCGGATCGCCGAGGTGGCGCTGCACGACGGGGTGCGCTGGGTCGACGACTCCAAGGCCACCAACCCGCACGCCGCGCTCGCGTCCCTGCGGGCCTACGACCCGGTGGTGTGGATCGCCGGCGGACTGGCCAAGGGTGCCGGCTTCGACGAGCTCGTCCGGTCCGCCCGCGACCGGTTGCGCGGGGTGGTGCTGCTCGGTCGCGACGCCGGGGTCATCCGCGAGGCCCTACAGCGACACGCGCCCGATGTGCCCGTGTTCGAGCCGGTGGTCGGTGAGACTTCAGGGGTGGACGGGCCCATGGACCACGTGGTCGCTGCGGCCGCCGGCCTCGCGAGGCCGGGGGACACCGTGCTGCTGGCTCCCGGGTGCGCGTCCATGGACATGTTCACCGACTACGCCCACCGCGGCGACGCCTTCGCGGCGGCCGTGCTCCGGCGCCTGTCGGACACCGGTCCCCAGCACTGATCCCGACCCCGCCGAGGAGGCCCGAGCCGTGAGCGCGACCACCCAGGCTCGACCGACCCGGACCCGACCGGCGGGCACGTCGCTGCGCTGGGGTCCGGCGCGCAGCGTCGGCGCGCGCGTCGAGGTGCTGCGCGAGGCGCTGAGCCGGCCGCTGTCGACGTACTACCTGCTGCTCGGCGCGACCGGCATGCTGCTCGGCATCGGGCTGATCATGGTGCTCAGCGCCTCGAGCGTGTACTCCTACCGGCAGTACCACGACAGCTACTTCATCTTCCTCAAGCAGCTCACCTGGGTGGCCCTGGCGCTCCCGGTGGCGCTGGTCGCCTCGCGCCTGCCGCACCGGCTGCTGCGCAGCCTGGCCTGGCCGGCCGTGCTGATCTCGCTGGTGCTGCTCTACCTGACCCACACCGGTCTCGGCTTCGCGGTCAACGGCAACCGCAACTGGCTGCGGCTCGGGCCGCTGACGCTCCAGCCCTCCGAGATCGCCAAGCTCGCGATCGTGATCTGGATCGCCGACGTCTACGCCCGCAAGGAGAAGCTCCTCGGGTCCTGGAAGCACACGGTGGTCCCGGTGGTCCCGGCCGTCGCGGTGCTCGCCGGCCTGGTGATCTACCAGCACGACCTCGGGACCGCGCTCGTCCTCTTCGCGATCCTGCTGGGCATGCTGTGGATCGTCGGGGCGCCCGCCCGGCTCTTCGTGCTGTCGTTCTCGTTCATCGGCGTGGTCGCCTTCTACCTCGCGACCACCGACGCCGAGCGGCGCGACCGGCTCACCAGCTTCCTCAACCCGTTCCAGCACTTCCAGGGCAGCGGCTGGCAGGCCGCCCACGGACTCCTCGGCATGGCCAGCGGCGGGCTCTTCGGCAAGGGGCTCGGCGCGAGCCAGCAGAAGTGGGGCAACCTGCCCGAGGCCCACACCGACTTCATCTTCGCCGTGCTCGGCGAGGAGCTCGGCATGGTCGGCACCCTGCTCGTGCTCGCGCTGTTCGCGGTGCTCGCCTTCGCGGGGGTGCGCCTCGCGCTCACCACGCGCGACCCGTTCGTCCGCTACGTCACCGCGGGCGTCGTGGTGTGGCTGATGGCGCAGATGATCATCAACGTCGGCATGGTGCTCGCCCTGCTGCCGGTGATCGGCATCCCGCTGCCCCTGGTCTCCTACGGTGGCTCGGCGCTGTTGCCCTCCCTGGTGGGACTGGGCCTGCTCGTCGGCTTCGCCCGGCGCGAGCCGGAGGCGGCGGCCGCGCTGCGGGACCGACGCCGTGCCCGGCGCCGCGGCGCCCAGGTGTCGGGCCTGAACGCCGGCGCCCGGACCGGCTCGAGGGGTCCGGCGGCGCGATGACCCGGGTGCTCCTCGCGGGCGGGGGGTCGGCCGGCCACACCTCGCCGCTGCTGGCCACCGCCGACGCCCTGCGCCGCCTCGACGCGGACGTCGAGGTGACGGCGCTGGGGACCGAGCGCGGCCTCGAGACGCGGGTGGTGCCCGCCGCGGGCTACCCGCTCGAGCTGGTCCCGCCCGTGCCGATGCCGCGGCGGCCCGACCCGGCCCTGCTGCGGGTGCCCGGGCGGGTGCGGGCGGCCCGGGCCGCGGCCCTCGAGGTCCTCGACCGGGTGCGCCCCGACGTGGTGGTCGGCTTCGGCGGCTACGTCTCCGTGCCTGCCTACCTGGCGGCGCGCAGCCGGCGGCTCCCGCTGGTGGTGCACGAGGGCAACGCCCTGCCGGGTCTGGCCAACCGGCTCGGCGCGCGGCTGACCGACCGGGTCGCGACCAGCTTCCCGGACACGCCGCTGCGCCACGCGCGCTACGTCGGCCTCCCGGTGCGGCGGATGATCTCCACCCTCGACAGGTCCGCGCGCCGCGCCGAGGGGCGGGCCAGCTTCGGCCTCGACCCCGACCTCCCGACGCTGCTGGTCACCGGCGGGTCCCAGGGCGCCCAGCGCCTCAACGCGGCGGTGCTGGGCGCCGCCGAGGCGATCACCGGCGCCGGCGTGCAGGTGCTGCACGTGGTCGGACCGCGCAACGAGGTGCCTGCGCCGGTCCGCGGCGGCGCGCCGTACGTCGTCCTGCCCTATGTCGACCGGATGGACCTCGCCTACGCCGCTGCCGACGCCGTGGTGTGCCGGGCGGGCAGCAACACGGTCACCGAGGTGGCCTGCGTGGGTCTGCCCGCGGTCTTCGTGCCCCTGCCGATCGGCAACGGTGAGCAGGCGCTCAACGCCCGGCCGGTCGTCGAGGCCGGCGGCGGGCTGCTGGTCGCCGACGCGGCCGTCACGCCGCAGTGGGCGACGCGGACGCTGCCGGACCTGCTCCACGACGGCGCCCGGCTCCGGGCGATGTCGCGGGCCGCGGCGGACCTGGTGCCCCGCAACGCAGACGAGGTGCTCGCTGCGATGGTGCTGGAGGCGGCGCGATGAGGGTGCCCGTGCCGGAGGACCTGCTGCCCGCCGAGCGGCTCGGCGCGGTGCACTTCGTCGGGATCGGCGGCGCCGGGCTCTCCGGCATCGCCCGGATCATGCTGGCCCGGGGCGTCACAGTCACCGGCAGCGACGCGCAGGAGTCCGCGACGCTGGCGGCCCTGCGCGCCCTCGGCGCACGCTGCTGGGTGGGGCACGACGCCGCGCACGTCGGGCAGGCCGACACCGTGGTGGTCTCGACCGCCGTGCGCGAGGACAACCCCGAGGTGCTCGAGGCCGTACGACGCGACCTGCGCCTGCTGCCGCGCTCGGCCGCGCTCGCAGCGGTGATGCAGGGCCGTCGGGTGGTCGCCGTCGCCGGCACGCACGGCAAGACCACGACCACCTCGCTGCTCACCGTCGCGCTCCAGCACTGCGGCGCCGACCCCTCCTTCGCGATCGGGGGCGACCTCAGCCAGGCCGGCGTCAACGCCCATGACGGCACCGACGACCTGTTCGTCGCGGAGGCGGACGAGAGCGACGGCGCGTTCCTGGTCTATCGACCGCACGCCGCGATCGTGACCAACGTCGAGGCCGACCACCTCGACAACTACGGCACCGAGGCCGCCTACCGCGCCGCGTTCGACGCGTTCCTGGACCGGATCGAGCCGGGGGGCTTCCTGGTCGCGTGCATCGACGACCCGGGTGCTGCCGCCCTGGTCGCGACCGCCCGGGACCGCGGCATCGCCACCGTCACCGTCGGGGAGTCGGCGGGCGCCGACGTCCGGGCCGAGGACCTGCGGTTCGCCGGAACCACCTCGAGCTTCCAGGTGGTGGAGTCCGGTCGGCGCCTGGGCCAGGTCGTCCTGCAGATCCCCGGGCGGCACTACGTGCTCGACGCGTTGGCGGCGCTGGCCTGCGCGCTACGCATGGGGTTCGGGTTCGCCGAGGTCGCCGGGGGGCTCGGCTCGTTCACCGGGACCCGGCGCCGGATGGAGCACAAGGGCGAGGTCGCCGGCGTCCGCGTCTACGACAGCTACGCCCACCACCCGCGCGAGATCGCCGGCGACCTGCAGGCCGCCCGGGCGCTGGCGGGGGAGGGGCGCGTCGTCGTGGCCTTCCAGCCGCACCTGGTCTCGCGCACCCGGATCTTCGGTCTCGAGATGGGCGCGGCGCTCGGCGATGCCGACGAGGTGGTCGTGCTCGACGTCTACGTCGCGCGCGAGGACCCCGACCCCGAGGTGACCGGCGCGCTGGTCGCCGGCGCGGTGCCGCTGCCCGCCGAGCGGGTCGTCTTCGAGCCGTCCCGGACCGCCGTCGTGGAGCACCTGCTCGCCCGCGCGCGGCCCGGTGACGTGGTGCTGACCCTGGGCGCGGGGGACGTGACCCTGCTCGGCCCGCAGGTGCTGGAAGCGCTGGCGGCCCGCGGCCCGCTCGGGGGCGGCATCGAGGGCGGCAGCGATGGCTGAGCGGACCCTTGCCCACCGTCGCCTGCGCCGGCGGCTGCGCGGGCGCACCCGAGCCCTGCTGGCGCTCGTGCTGGCCGGCGTGCTCGTCGTCGCGCTCGGCTGGCTCGTGGCGTTCTCCCCCTACCTGACCGCTGAGCGTGTCCGGGTCAGGGACGACGGCGCCCTGAGCGTGCAGCGGGTACGGCGTGTCGCACAGGTCCCCGTGGGCACGCCGCTGGCGCGGGTCGACCTCGGGGCGGTGCAGGCCCGTGTCGAGGGGATCAGCTCGGTCGAGGGGGTCGAGGTGTCGCGCTCCTGGCCCCACACGGTCGAGATCGCCGTCACCGAGCGCACGCCCGTGGCGCTCGTGGACACCGGGAGCGGTCGCCGTGCCGTCGACGCCGGCGGGGTGCTGTTCCCCGTGCCCACGGGCGTCGGGCGGCTGCCGGTGATCCACGCGGACGCGACCACCGACACCGTCAGCCTGCGCGAGGCCGCGCATGTCGCGGCGGCGCTGCCCGCCTCGCTCGACGGTCGTGTCGACCACCTCCAGCTGCGGTCGGCCGACGACATCCGCCTGGTGCTGCGTGACGGGCGCACGATCGTGTGGGGGAGTGCTGCCGACTCGGCCACCAAGGCCCGCGTCGTGGCACTGCTGCTGCGCGGCAGGCACGGCAAGGTCAGCCAGGTCGACGTCAGCGTGCCCGGCCGCCCCACCACCCGCTGAGGCGGTGTCGCGCGGGCGACCCGCGCGCGTCCGTCTGCGAATTCTTCGACGACGCGGGCGTGTCGGCGCTGTCGGGCGGCCGGCCCTGCCTACCTTGGTGTCACCGTCACAGGTTGACATAACATTAACCCTTCACTAGAGGGTTAGGGTTCCTCGGCCCCGGCGGGACTTCCCCGACCTGCACGACCACCACCCACAGCCGTCCAGGAGGACGGCGAGCGAGCGAGAGGCAGCCGCCGTGGCAGCACCACAGAACTACCTGGCCGTGATCAAGGTCGTCGGCATCGGTGGCGGTGGCGTGAACGCCGTCAACCGGATGATCGAGGTCGGCCTGCGCGGGGTCGAGTTCATCGCGATCAACACCGACGCGCAGGCGCTGTTGATGAGCGACGCCGACGTCAAGCTCGACATCGGTCGCGAGCTGACCCGTGGCCTCGGCGCGGGCGCCAACCCCGAGGTCGGCGGCAAGGCCGCCGAGGATCACGCCGACGAGATCGAGGAGGTGCTCAAGGGCGCCGACATGGTCTTCGTCACCGCCGGCGAGGGCGGCGGCACCGGCACGGGCGGTGCGCCCGTGGTCGCGAAGATCGCCCGCTCGCTGGGCGCCCTGACGATCGGCGTCGTGACCCGCCCCTTCGCCTTCGAGGGGCGTCGCCGCGCCACCTCCGCCGAGGACGGCATCGCCGCCCTGCGCGAGGAGGTCGACACCCTCATCGTCATCCCCAACGACAAGCTGCTCTCGATCTCGGACCGCAACGTCTCCATGCTCGACGCGTTCAAGCAGGCCGACCAGGTGCTGCTCCAGGGCGTCTCCGGCATCACCGACCTGATCACGACCCCGGGACTGATCAACCTCGACTTCGCCGACGTCAAGTCGGTGATGTCCAACGCCGGGTCGGCGCTGATGGGCATCGGCTCGGCCCGCGGTGAGAACCGCGCCGTCGAGGCCGCCCAGCTCGCCGTCTCGAGCCCGCTGCTCGAGGAGTCCATCGACGGCGCGCAGGGGGTGCTGCTCTCCATCGCCGGCGGCTCCGACCTCGGTCTCTTCGAGATCAACGAGGCCGCGGCCATGGTCGCCGACGCCGTGCACGACGACGCCAACATCATCTTCGGCGCCACGATCGACGACGCGCTCGGCGACGAGGTCCGGGTGACCGTCATCGCGGCCGGCTTCGAGGGCGGACGGCCCAAGCGCCGGGAGAACGCGCCCGGTCTGCAGCGTCCGCAGCAGGCGGCGCGTACACAGACCCAGGAGGAGACCCGTGAGGCTGCTCGGGCGGTGACCGAGCAGCGGCCCGCTCCGCAGGCCACGCAGCGGCCCGCCCAGCCGGGCCAGCCAGGTCAGTCGGGCCAGCCGGGCCAGCCGGGACAGCAGCGACCGGCCGCCCAGCCGGTCACGGCCCAGGCGCCGGCTCCGGCGGCCGAGAAGCGCGAGCCGGTCGGAGTGGGCGCGTCGCGGGCGAGCAGCCAGCCGTCGTTCGACGATGACGAGCTCGACGTCCCCGACTTCTTGAAGTAAGCCCGAGAGTCCCTGCTCCGGTGTACCTCGCCCGCACCTCGCTCGGTCCCGTCGACCTGGCCTTCACGGCCCGCGACGACGGGGCCGGGCCCGGGGGGAACCCTCTCGACCTGGCCCTCGGCCCCGCCGGCTCCGGGCCCTCGGCCGCGCTGGCGCGGGTCGCGGAGGACTTCGCCCCCGGTGCCGGCATCGCCGAGATGCGCCAGGTGCACGGCAACGACGTGCAGGTCGTCGGGGATGCCCCGGACGCCGTACCGGCCTGCGACGCGCTGGTCACCGACCGCCCCGAGGTGACCCTGGTGGTACGCGTTGCCGACTGCGTCCCGGTGCTGCTCGCGGACCCCGAGCGCGGCGTCATCGGTGCGGTCCACGCCGGCCGCAACGGCGTCGCGCACGGTGTCGTGTCGCGGGCCCTCACGACGATGGCCGACCTCGGTGCGACCAGCGTGACGGCCTGGGTGGGTCCGCATGTGTGCGGTGCCTGCTACGAGGTGCCGGCCGCCCTCCAGGCGGAGGTCGCGGCCCTGGTCCCCGAGACGCCGTCGACCACCCGGTGGGGGACCCCGGGTCTCGACCTCGGCGCCGGGGTGCGGGCCCAGCTGCTCGCGGCCGGTGCGCAGCTGCTCGGCGCGCCCACCGCGGAGCTGTGCACCATGGAGGAGCCCCGGGCCTGGTCCCACCGCCGCGACGGCGCGGCCGCGGGACGGATGGCCGGGCTCGTCCGGAGGCGGGCATGAGCGCCACGACCCCCTTGACCGGCCGCCGTCAGGAGCTCGCGGCGAACCTCGCCGCCGTGCGTGAGCGCATCGCCCGCGCCACCGACGCCGCCGGGCGCACCGACGAGGTGGGCCTGGTCGTGGTGACCAAGTTCTTCCCCGAGACCGACGTCAGACTCCTCGCCGACCTCGGTGTCACCGACGTGGGGGAGAACCGCCACCAGGAGGGCGGCGCCAAGGCCGCCGCGTGCGCCGACCTCGGACTGCGCTGGCACTTCATCGGTGGCCTGCAGTCCAACAAGGCCGCCGCGGTGGCCCACTGGGCCGACGTGGTGCAGTCGGTCGACCGGGCCAAGCTCCTCGCGGGGCTCTCCCGCGGCGCCCAGGAGAGGGCGGCCGGCCAGGAGCTCGAGGTGCTCGTCCAGGTCGCGCTGGACCCACCGGGGGCCTCGGGTCGCTCCGGTGCCGAGCCCGCAGACGTCGCGGCCCTCGCCGACGCCGTCGAGCAGGCTCCGGGCCTGCGCCTGGGCGGCGTGATGGGGGTGGCGCCGCTGGGCGCGGACCCCCTCCCTGCCTTCGAGGAGCTGGCGCGGATCGGCGCGCGGCTGCGCTCGACCCATCCCCGGGCGACCACCGTCTCGGCAGGCATGAGCGGCGATCTCGAGGCCGCCATCAGCTCCGGTGCGACACACGTGCGCGTCGGCTCCGCGATCCTCGGGAAGAGGCCCGCGATCAAGTAATGTCCCACCCGGAACGTCCGTGCCGGCAGGCCCGGGCCCGACCCACGAGATTGAGGTTCCCATGAGCGGCGCGATGCGGAAGATGGGCGTGTACCTCGGCCTTCTCGAGGACGCCGACGGCCACTACGCCGACGGTCCCTACGCCGAGGCCGATGCCGGCTACGACGAGCCCACCCGCGCGACCCCCCTGCAGCCGGCGCGGCAGCCCGCGCGCCCGGTGGCCGACCTCAGCGAGCGGCGCCGCCAGCCGGCCCCGCGTCCCGCGCCGGCCGCGATGCCGTTGTCGCGGATCACCACGCTGCACCCGCGCACCTACAACGACGCGCGCGTGGTCGGCGAGAACTACCGCGACGGCATCCCGGTGATCATGAACCTCTCCGAGATGGCCGACGCCGAGGCCAAGCGGCTCGTGGACTTCGCCGCCGGGCTCGTCTTCTCCATCCACGGCACCATCGAGCGGGTCACCAACAAGGTGTTCCTGCTGACGCCGCCCGACGTGACGGTCGCGGCCGAGGAGAAGGCCCGCCTGGTCGAGGGCGGCTTCTTCAACCAGAGCTGACCGCTGCCCGTGAACCCTGTGGGGCTGGTCATCGAGCTCGTCCTGTTCTGCTTCACCGTGCTGATGCTGGCGCGGCTGGTGGCGGACTGGGTGCAGTACTTCGCGCGCGCCTGGACGCCGCGCGGACCCCTGCTGGTGGTCCTCGAGGTCGTCTACAGCGCCACCGACCCGCCGATCAAGCTGCTGCGGCGGGTGCTCCCGCCGCTGCGTCTGGGCGGGGTGCTCATCGACCTGAGCTTCTTCCTGGTGCTGCTGATCGCCTACCTGCTCCTGCAGCTCAACCGGTCGCTGCTGCTGTCGTGATCGCGACGAGATAAAGTTCCGGGGTCGGCGGCTCCCAGCCGCCACGACCGCTCCTACTACGAACGAATTGGGTGAGATCATGCCGCTGACGCCTGAGGACGTGAGCAACAAGCGTTTCACTCCTGTGCGCTTGCGCGAGGGCTACGACATGGGCGAGGTCGACCAGTTCCTCGACGAGGTCGAGACCGAGCTCGAGCGGTTGATCAAGGAGAACGACGAGCTCCGGGCGAAGCTGGCGGCGGCACAGAAGGGCGGCGGCGTCAGCGAGCCGACCCCCGCACCGGCCCCTGTCGTGGAGAAGGCGCCCGAGCCGGTCCGCGAGCCGGAGCCGACCCCGGCTGCCGTGGCGGCCCGGGCCGCTGCGCCGCAGGAGATCAAGGTGACCACGGTCGCCGAGGCCTCCTCCGCGGCGGCGCGGCTGCTCGAGATCGCCACCCGCAACGCCGACGAGCTGGTCAACGACGCCAAGGACGAGGCCGACCGGATCGTCGGCGCGGCTCGGACCAAGGCCGAGCGGCTGGAGTCGGAGACCAAGACCAAGGCCGACCGGATGGAGTCCGACGCCCGCAGCCGCGCGCAGATGCTCGACTCCGAGACCGAGGCCAAGCGGCGCGAGCTCTTCGCCCAGCTGGAGAAGGACAAGGTCCGCCTCGACGGCGAGGTGGAGAACCTCCGCGCCTTCGAGCGCGAGTACCGCAGCCGGCTGAAGACCTACTTCAGCCAGCAGCTGGCCGCCCTGGACGGCAACGGTGACGGCGGCGAGCTGCCGCACCCTCCCGGCGCCCCCGACCAGCCCGCCCCGAAGCGGCTGAAGTCCATCCTCGGCGAGGACGACGCCAACACCGGCCACTGACGCCGAGCGTTCCAGACGCCACCACGATCGGGTGGGACCGCAGTCACTCAGACTGCGATCCCACCCGTTCGTGCTTCCTCATCGCCATCGTGCGGGGTCGCCCGCGGCTGGCGCAGATCCGCCCCGAAGACCAAGGCAGGACCGCCGTGGGCCTCGACCTCACGCTCGAGCGCGAGCCCGATCTTGGTGGCCACCCGCTGTGACGCCGCGTTCGTGGGCCGGATGATCGCCACCAGGTGTTTCACGCCGGCGTCGCGAGCCGCGTCCCGCACGGCTGTTGCCGCCTCCGTGGCGTAGCCCTGGCAACGGAGCGGGGCCCGGACGTGCCATCCGACCTCGACGAGCTCTTCGCCCTCCACGTCCTGCATCGTCAGGCCACAGTCGCCGACGAACTCACCGGCCTGCGTCTCGATCACCCAGAGTCCGAACCCGTACTGCTCATAGTTGCGCCGCGACCACGCGATCCAGCCCTCAGGGCCACGGGAACCACCGGTGTCCAACGTCGCGATGGCCGACAGATCAGTCTCGGCCATCTCCCGGAAGCGGAGCCTCGACGTCGGAGCGGGAAGCATGCCCAGCACTGTAGAGGTGCGGCATCGGGTGGCTTCGCAGTCGCCAGATGACTGCGAAGCCCCCCGCTCTCTCTCGGTCTATCTCTGTGTTGTCCACAGATCGCGGTGGGGGCGCCCCACGGCCGTGCGTGATCGCGGACGATCGAGCGATGCAGCTACCACGGGAGGTGCGCGAGGCGCTGGTCCAGCAGTCGGGAGTGGTGTCGCGCCGGCAGGTCGTCGGGGCGGGGATGGTCGACAGCGACGTCCGACGATTGCTGCGTCGCCGGGAGTGGGCGGTGGTGCATCCAGGCGTGTATGTGGGGCACACCGGGCCGCTCACCTGGACCCAGCGCGCGTGGGCCGCGGTCCTCTACGCGTGGCCGGCGGCGCTGGCGCACGAGTCGGCGCTGAGGACCGTCGACGGACCCGGGCGCCGGGAGCAGCCGCCGCTGGTGGTGCACGTGGTCGTCGACCAGCGCCGCACGGTGAGGAGTCGTGCCGGGGTACGGATCCATCGTCGGAGGAACCTCGAAGAGTTCGTCCACTGGAACACATCGCCGCCGCGCCTTCGGATCGAAGAAGCCGTCATCGACGTCTCGCTCGATGCCTCCGACGACCTCGCCGCCATCAGTGCGCTCGCGAGAGCGGTGGGGTCGCGCTCCACGACGCCCCGGCGACTCTTGGACAGCGTGTCGCGTCGGGCCCGTGTGCCGCGGCGGCGATGGCTCACCGCGGTGCTGGAGGACATCGCGGAAGGGACCTGCTCGGTGCTGGAGCACGAGTACCTCGTCCGGATCGAGCGGGCGCACGGACTGCCTCGAGGCGTCCGGCAGAAGCGGGCGGAAGCACCCACGGGGGTGGCCTACCGCGACGTCTCCTACGAGGGGGTCGCCCCGTTGGTCGTCGAGCTCGACGGCCGGCTCTTCCACGACAGTGCCGGGCAGCGTGACCGAGACTTCGAGCGCGACCTCAATGCCGCCCTCGACGGGATGGCGACGATCCGGCTCTCCTGGGGACAGGTGCACGACCGACCGTGCCAGACGGCGATGAAGGTCGGTGAGCTGTTGCGTCGCCACGGTTGGCGGGGACAGGTCGCCCGGTGCGGGGACCGCTGCCCCGTGGGACCGGGTGGCTTCGCAGTCGCCAGCTGACTGCGAAGCCACCCGATCCGCGCCGTCGGGTCCGTCAGGCGCGGGCGATCGTGTAGGCGAAGCCCTGGTCGGGGTCCTGGACGTCGAGCGCGGCGGCGCCGTCGACGGCCTCCATGGTGGTCGCCAGCACCTCGCGGGCGATCAGGTCCTGGTGCTCGGTGATCGCGTCGGCGGCCTCGCCGGTGGCCGCCCAGGTCAGCAGGATCCGATCGGAGACGTCGAGTCCGGTGGACTTCCGGGTCTCCTGGATCGACCGGATCAGCTCGCGCGCGAGACCGGCGCGGCGCAGTTGCGGGGTGATCTCGAGGTCGAGGGCGACCGTGTCGCCCTGCTCGTTGACCACCGACCAGCCCTCCCGCGGCCGCTCGGTGAGGATCACCTCGTCGGCGCCGACCTCGACCGGCTCACCGTCGAGCTCGACCGTCGCCCGGCCCTCGCCGGCTAGGCCGGCGGCCAGCGCGGACGCGTCGGCCGCCGCGATCGCGTTCGCGACCTGCGGCGTCCGCTTGCCGAACCGCTTGCCCAGCGCCCGGAAGTTCCCCTTCGCACTGTGCTCGACCAGGTCGGACCCCGCGGCGGAGAGCGGCTCCAGGGTGCCGAGGTTCAGCTCCTCGGCGATCTCGGCCCGCAGCTCCTCGCCGAGCCGCTCGTGGGCGACCGTGGGCACCAGTGCGCGCCCCAGCGGCTGCCTGGTGCGGACCTTCGCCTCCGCGCGGGCCGAGCGGCCCAGCTCGACCAGCCGCCGGGCGAGCGCGACCCGCTCGGCGAGGTCGGGGTCGATGAGCGCCTCGTCGGGCACCGGCCAGGTGGCCAGGTGCACCGAGTCGGGCGTCGCCGGATCGCCGGCGAACAGGTCCTGCCACACCTGCTCAGTGATGAACGGCGTCAGTGGCGCCATGGCGAGCGTGACCAGGCGCAGGCACTCGTGCAGGGTCGCGAACGCGGCGGTGTCGCCGTCCCAGAACCGGCGGCGCGACCGGCGCACGTACCAGTTCGACAGGTCGTCGACGTAGGCCGCCAGCAGCGCTCCGGCCCGCTGGGTGTCGAAGCGCTCGAAGGCGTCGGTCACCTCGGTGACCAGTCGGTGCGCCTCGCTCAGCGCCCACCGGTCCAGCACCGGACGCTCCGCAGCCTCCGGCGCCGGCGCGGCCGGGTCGAAGCCGGCGAGGTTGGCGTAGAGCGCCTGGAAGGCGACCGTGTTCCAGTAGGTCAACAGGACCTTGCGCACGGTCTCCTGGATGGTGGTGTCGCCGACCCGCCGGGCGGACCACGGCGACCCGGCGCACGCCATGAACCACCGGACGGCGTCCGCGCCGTGGCGGTCCATCAGCGCGAGCGGCTCGAGGATGTTGCCCAGGTGCTTGCTCATCTTGCGGCCGTCCTCGGCCAGGATGTGGCCCAGGCAGAGCACGTTGCGGTACGACGACTCGTCGAACACCAGGGTGCCGATCGCCATCAGCGTGTAGAACCAGCCGCGCGTCTGGTCGATCGCCTCGCAGATGAAGTCCGCCGGGTAGGCCCGGTCGAAGATCTCCGCCGACCCCGGCGCGTGCGGGTATCCCCACTGGGCGAACGGCATCGAGCCGGAGTCGAACCAGGCGTCGATCACCTCCGGGACCCGGGTGGCCCGGGTCTCGCACCCCTCGACCGGACAGGTGAAGGTGATCTGGTCGACGTAGGGACGGTGCGGATCGAGGTCGGACTGGTCGGTGCCGGTCAGCTCGGAGAGCTCCGCGAGGGACCCGACGCAGGTCTGGTGGCCCTCGGGGCAGCGCCAGATCGGCAGGGGTGTGCCCCAGTACCGGCTGCGGGAGAGCGCCCAGTCGATGTTGTTCTCCAGCCAGTCGCCGTACCGGCCGTGCTTGATCGTCGAGGGGTACCAGTTCGTCTGCTCGTTCTGCTCCAGCAGCTCGTCCTTGACGGCGGTGGTGCGGATGTACCACGACGGCTGGGCGTAGTAGAGCAGCGCGGTGTGGCAGCGCCAGCAGTGCGGGTAGCTGTGCTCGTAGGGCAGGTGCCGCTGCAGCAGGCCGCGCTCCTGCAGGTCCGCGACCAGGTCGGTGTTGGCGTGGCGGAAGAACTGGCCGCCGACGAGCCGGATGTCGGCCAGGAAGTGGCCCTGGGCGTCGACGGGGTTCACCATCGCGACGCCGTTGCGCCGGCAGGAGGCGAAGTCGTCCTCACCGAAGGCGGGGGACTGGTGCACCAGGCCGGAGCCGTCGTCGGCGGTGACGTAGTCCTCGGCGACCACGAAGTGCGCCGGCTGGCCGTCGGTGCCCAGCGGCCACTCGATCAGCTCGAAGGGGCGCTGGTAGCGCCAGCCGACCATGTCGGAGCCGGGGAAGCGGTCCTGGATGGTCCACCCTGCCTCCGTGCCGCCCAGGGCCTTCTCCAGCAGCACCTCGGCGACCACGAGCGTCTCCTCGCCGTTGGTCACGGTGACGTAGGTGAGCGCGGGGTTCACCGCGACGAGCGCGTTGGAGACCAGCGTCCACGGGGTCGTCGTCCAGACCAGCAGGGAGGCGCCCGGCTGGCCGGAGGAGCCGGCGTACGGGCCCGAGGTCAGGCGGAAGCGGACGTAGACCGAGGGGTCCGTGACGGTCTCGTAGCCCTGGGCGAGCTCGTGGTCGGAGAGGCCGGTGCCGCAGCGGGGGCAGTACGGCGCCACCCGGTAGTCCTCCACCAGCAGCCCGGCGCCGTGGATCTGCTTCAGCGCCCACCACACCGACTGCACGTAGCCGGGGTCCATGGTCCGGTAGGGGTCGCTGAGGTCGACCCAGTAGCCCATCCGGACGGTCATCTCCTCGAAGGCGTCGACGTGGCGCTGCACCGACTCGCGGCACTTGTCGTTGAACGCCGCGATGCCGTAGGCCTCGATGTCGGCCTTGCCGGAGAAGCCGAGCTCCTTCTCCACCGCCAGCTCGACGGGCAGGCCGTGGCAGTCCCAGCCGGCCTTGCGGATCACGTGCCGCCCGCGCATCGTCCAGAACCGCGGGAAGACGTCCTTGAACACGCGCGCCTCGACGTGGTGGGTGCCGGGCATGCCGTTGGCCGTCGGCGGTCCCTCGTAGAACGTCCAGGGCTGCGCGTCGGCGGTGTGCTCGACGGACCTCTCGAAGGTGCCGCGCTCGGCCCAGAGCTCGAGGATCCCGTGCTCGAGGGCGGGCAGGTCGACCTGCGGGGGAACGGGGCGGTAGCTCACGGTGGTCCTTCTCGTCTTCGTCGCGCACGGTGGACGAAGGGACGAGAGCCTGCGCTCCCGCGGTACCACCCTCCTTGGCCGGTGTGCCTCCACCGACCCACTCAAGGCTGCCGCTGCCGGTTCTACTCCGGTCCGCACCGGGATGCGGGCCTTTCCTCCGGCGACTCAGGGGTGATCTTCCGCCGCCGTCGTACCCCCGGGCTCACACCGTCCCCGGGTCGCTCGCGGTCGTACGGCGGAGTACTCGTCCCGTCCACGTCGTGCGGCATCCTCATTGTGCCACGCCGGTCCGGCGGCTTGTGACCGCGCGGCGTTCCTCCGTATCCTCGCGGCCACCACTCGTACCGGCGTCGGCCGTGCCAGCTCACAGGGAGCCGGCCGGGAGCAGCGCGGCGCCCACGACACCCGTGAGGGGTCCCCATGGCCACTTCCCCCAAGCGCTCGCTGGTGAGCCGGGCCGGCGCCGCGGCGCGCAAGGTCGTCCGGCGCGCCGATCCGGAGCAGGCCGGGCCCGCCGCGACCGCGAAGAAGACGACCGCGAAGAAGGCGACCGCGAAGAAGGCGACCGCGAAGAAGGCGACCGCGAAGAAGGCGACCGCGAAGAAGGCGACGACCCAGAAGACGGTCACCCAGAAGACGGCCGCCACGAAGGCGCCGGCGAAGAAGCCGTCCGCGGCGAAGGCGCCCGCCACGAAGGCGGCCACTACGAAGGCGGCCGCTACGAAGAAGGCAGCGGCCACGAAGGCGCCCGCGAAGAAGGCAGCGGCCACGAAGGCGCCCGCGAAGAAGACAGCCGCCACGAAGGCCCCGGCCACGAAGGCCCCGGCCACGAAGGCATCGGCCACGAAGGCCGCGAAGGCCGCGAGGGCCGCCCCGGCCAAGACCATCGCGAAGAAGGCCGCTCCGCTCGAGCCGGCCGCCACGAAGGCGGCACCGCCCATGTCGTCCGTCAAGAAGACCGCCACGAAGGCCGCCACGAAGGCCACCAAGAGGGCCGCCGGAGGTGGCCGCAGCAGCGCGCTGGTCGTCCTGGCGCAGGAGGAGCCGTGGACCGCCGCCGAGCTGGCCGAGGTCCGCACCCAGCTGCAGGGTGACGTCGACCGGCTGACCGAGGAGCTCGCCGTCGCCGAGCAGGACCTGGCGGGACTGATGCGCGAGGGCAGCGACGGCGCGGGCAACGACCAGGCCGACGTGGGCACGGCGACCTTCGAGCGGGACCAGGAGATCACGGTCGTCTACAACGTCCGGGAGATGCTCCAGCAGTCGCAGCACGGGCTCGAGCGCATCGCGGACGGCAGCTACGGCGTGTGCGAGAACTGCGGCAACCCGATCGGCAAGAACCGCCTGATGGCCTTCCCGCGGGCGACCCTGTGCATGACCTGCAAGCAGCGCGAGGAACGACGCTGAGCTCCGCGAGCGCCCGCGGGGGTGCCGGACGTCGCTGGCGGGCGCTCTCCCTGGTCGTGGCCGCCCTCGGGCTCGCGCTCGACGTGGTCGCCAAGGAGCTCGCCGTGCACCGGCTCCCCGGCCGGCCGCCGGTGCACGTGGTCGGCGACCTGGTCGAGCTGGCGCTGACCCGCAATCCCGGGGCGGCGTTCAGCACCGGGACGTCGCTGACGCCGGTGATCAGCGTCGTCGCACTGATCGCGGCCGTGGTGGTCTGTGTGGTGATCTGGCGCAACCGCTCGCTCGGCTGGGCCTGGGCCCTCGGGCTGCTGCTGGCCGGCATCCTGGGCAACCTCGTCGACCGGCTGTTCCGCGAGCCGGGGCCGTTCCGCGGGCACGTCGTGGACTTCATCGCGCTCCCGCACTGGCCCGTCTTCAACGTCGCGGACGTGTGGATCAACATCGCGGCGGTGCTGATCGTGGTCCTGGCGGTGCTGGGCGTTCGGCTGGACGGCCGGCGTGGTACTCATGCAGGGCAACAGCTGCCCGAGGAGAGTGAGGAACGCCGGTGAGCACCGCCGAGCGACGCAGCCTGGTGGTTCCCGACGGCGTCGCGGGGGAGCGCGTCGACGCCGGCCTGGCCCGGATGTTCGGGCTGTCGCGGACCCGGGCCGCGGAGCTGATCGCCGAGGGCCAGGTCCTTCTCGACGGCGGCCGCCCCGGCAAGTCCGACCGGCTGGTGCCCGGCAGCACGCTCGACGTGAGCATCCCCGCGGTGGTGGACCCCCTCGAGGTGGTCGAGCAGGTCGTCGACGGTCTCCGGATCATCCACGAGGACGAGGCGATCGTGGTCATCGACAAGCCGGTCGGGGTGGCGGTGCACCCGTCGATGGGGTGGACCGGTCCGACCGTGGTCGGCCACCTGCGGGCGGCGGGCATCCGGATCGCGACCAGCGGGGCCCCGGAGCGGCAGGGGATCGTGCAGCGCCTCGACGTCGGCACCTCCGGCGTGATGGTGCTGTGCAAGTCCGAGCACGCCTACGCCGTGCTCAAGAACGCCTTCCGCCGCCGCACCGTCGACAAGACCTACCACGCCCTGGTGCAGGGTCACCCCGATCCGTTGGAGGGCACGGTCGACGCCCCGATCGGCCGGCACACCAGCTCGGACTGGAAGTTCGCCGTCCGCGAGGACGGCAAGCACAGCGTCACCCACTACGAGACCCTCGAGGCGCACCGCTACGCCAGCCTGCTCCAGGTGCACCTGGAGACCGGCCGGACGCACCAGATCCGGGTGCACATGGCCGCACTGAAGCATCCCTGCGTCGGCGATCTGACCTACGGCGCCGACCCGACCCTGGCCCAACGGCTGGGGCTGACCCGGCAGTGGCTGCACGCCGTACGCCTGGGCTTCGAGCACCCCGCCACCGGGGACTACGTCGAGTACGAGTCGGACTACCCCGAGGACCTCGCGCACGCGTTGGCGGTGATCCGTGCCTGAGCCGAGCGGGGCCGAGGCCGGCGACCTGATGCTGCGGCCCGCCACGACCCAGGACCTGCCCGATGTCGCCGAGCTGTTCCTGGCCACCCGCGCCGCCGCGGTCCCGGCGATGCCCCCCGTCGCGCGCCCGGCCGAGCAGGTGCGGGCGTTCGTCCGGAGCTGGGACCTGTCGCGCCCCGGCGAGCGTGAGGTCTGGCTCGCCGCCGACGACCTCGGACCGGCCGGCTTCGCGGTGCTCAAGGGCGACTGGCTCGACGCGCTGTACGTCGCGCCCGAACGCCAGGGCACGGGCGTGGGCAGTGCGCTGCTGGACCTGGTCAGGGCGCAGCGACCGCGCGGGTTCGGGCTCTGGGTGTTCGCCAGCAACGCACCGGCCCGGGCGTTCTACCGCAGGCACGGTCTGCTCGAGCTCGAACACACCGACGGCTCCGACAACGAGGAGGGCGCCCCCGACGTCCACGTGGTCTGGCCGGGCGAGGACCCGCTGGCGGGGCTGCGTGCCGAGGTCGACGCCGTCGACGAGGAGCTCGCGCCGCTGCTCGCGCGCCGGTTCGCGCTGGTGGCGGCGATCCAGGGCCACAAGGAGCGGGCCGGCCTCGGCGCGGGCCACGGCGGCCGCGACGCGGCACGCGAGCGGGCGATCGTCGAGCGGATGGTCCAGCACGCGCCGGGGCTGTCCACGGACGCCCTGGGTCCGGTCATGGACGCGGTGATCACCGCCTGCCTCAGCGACTGGGAGGCGCACCGGTGACCCACCCGCGGAGCCGGCGTCGTTGTCGGTGCGTTCTGTCAGGATCATCGGGTCGGGTCGCATAGGCTGATCCCCTTCCCCGATCCCTCCCGACGCCCCCGGCCGAGGGTGTCCGTGACGTGTGCGTGAAGGAGAGTCCGGGACAGATGGCGGCAGGCTCGAGCGAGGAGTTCGCCCACCTCCACGTGCACACCGAGTACTCCATGCTCGACGGCGCCTCGTTGCTCGACGGGCTCTTCAGCCGCACCAGCGAGCTCGGCATGTCGGCGATCGCCATGACCGACCACGGCAACCTGCACGGCGCCTACGACTTCTGGTCCAAGGCCCGCGCCCACGGGGTCAAGCCGATCATCGGCATCGAGGCCTACATCACCCCGGGGACCCTCCGCGGGGAGCGGCGCAGGGTCCGTTGGGGCAAGGGCGACCTGGCCGAGGAGGGCGGCAACGACGTCGCCGGCGGCGGCGCCTACACCCACATGACGATGTGGGCCGAGACGACCGAGGGCATGCACAACCTGTTCCGGCTCTCCTCCAGGGCGAGCATGGAGGGCTACTTCTACAAGCCGCGGATGGACAAGGAGATCCTCGCCGAGCACAGCAAGGGGATCATCGTCAGCACGGGCTGCCCCAGCGGTGCGATCCAGACCCGCCTGCGCCTGGGCCAGTGGGACGAGGCCGTGCGCGAGGCGGCCGAGCTCCAGGACGTCTTCGGCCGCGACAACGTCTTCCTTGAGCTGATGGACCACGACATCGAGATCGAGAAGCGGGTGCGCGACGACCTGCTCCGGCTCGGCCGCGAGCTGTCCATCCCGCCGATCGCGACCAACGACTCCCACTACAACAACCCCGAGGACGCGGCGGCGCACGACGCCTTGATCTGCGTCGCCTCCGGCAAGCGTCTCTCCGACACCAACCGGCTCAAGTTCGACGGCGGCGGCTACTACATCAAGTCCCCCGCGGAGATGCGCGAGCTCTGGGCGGGCCGCTTCGGGATGCCCGAGGCCTGCGACAACACCCTCGCCATCGCCGAGCGCTGCTCGGTCGAGTTCGTGGAGTCCACAGGCGGCTACATGGCCCGCGCCGACATCCCGGCGGGGGAGACCGAGGAGTCCTGGTTCCGCCGCGAGGTGTGGCGCGGCATCGAGGCCCGCTACCCCGGCGAGCGGCTCACCGACGCGGTGCGCGAGCGGGTCGAGATGGAGCTGGCGATCATCTCGCAGAAGGGCTACTGCGGCTACTACCTCGTGGTGGCCGACTTCATCCAGTGGTCGAAGGACAACGGCATCCGGGTCGGTCCCGGACGCGGTTCCGGCGCCGGCTCGATCGCGGCCTACGCGCTGCGCATCACCGACCTGTGCCCGCTGGAGCACGGCCTGTTCTTCGAGCGCTTCCTCAACCCCGAGCGCCCCTCGATGCCCGACTTCGACATCGACTTCGACGACCACCGCCGCGGCGAGGTCATCGAGTACGTCACCGCCAAGTACGGCGCCGAGCGGGTCGCCCAGATCGCGACGTTCGGCCGGCTCAAGGCCAAGGCGGCGATCAAGGACGCCGCCCGCGTCCTGGACTACGGCTTCGCGATGGGCGACAAGATCACCAAGGTCCTGCCACCCGACGTGATGGGCAAGGGCGTGCCGCTGAAGGAGATCTTCAACCGCGAGCACAAGCGCTACGCCGACGGCGGGGAGTTCCGCAAGCTCCACGACGAGGACGCCGACGTGCGGCGGATCTACGAGACCGCGCTCGGCCTCGAGGGCCAGATCCGCCAGACCGGCATCCACGCCGCCGGCGTCATCATGTCCAGCGAGCCGCTCATCGACATCGTCCCGCTGATGGACCCCAAGCAGGACAAGCAGGTCATCACCCAGTTCGAGTACCCCACCTGTGAGGCGCTCGGACTGGTCAAGATGGACTTCCTCGGCCTGTCCAACCTGCACACCCTCGAGGACGCGGTCGCCAACATCGCCGCCAACCGCGGCGAGAAGGTGGTGCTCGAGGAGCTGCCCTTCGACGATCGCGCCACCTACGAGCTGCTCGGCCGCGGTGACACGCTGGGGGTGTTCCAGCTCGACGGCGCCGGCATGCGGGCGCTGCTGCGCTCGATGCAGCCCGACGTGTTCGCCGACATCACCGCGGTCTCGGCGCTCTACCGGCCCGGCCCGATGGGCGCCGACTCCCACAACAAGTACGCCCGCCGCAAGACCGGCCGGGAGCCGATCGAGCCGATCCACCCCGAGCTCGCCGAGGCCCTCGAGCCGGTGCTGGGGGAGACCTACGGCCTGATCGTCTACCAGGAGCAGGTGATGGCGATCGCGCAGGTGCTCGCCGGCTTCTCCCTGGGCGCCGCGGACAACATGCGCCGCGCGATGGGCAAGAAGAAGAAGGCCGAGCTCGACAAGCAGTACGCCGGCTTCGAGGGCGGCATGCTCGAGCGCGGCTACTCCAAGCACGCTGTCAAGACGCTCTGGGACATCCTCGTCCCCTTCGCCGACTACGCCTTCAACAAGTCGCACTCCGCGGCCTACGGCGTGGTCACCTACTGGACCGCCTACCTCAAGGCCAACTTCCCCGTCGAGTACATGGCCGCGCTCCTGACCTCGGTCAAGAACGACAAGGACAAGATGGCGATCTATCTCAACGAGTGTCGCCGGATGCGCATCCAGGTGCTGCCGCCCGACGTCAACGAGTCCGCGCACGACTTCACCGCGGTGGGCAACGACATCCGCTTCGGGCTGACGGCGGTGCGCAACGTCGGCTGGAACGTCGTCGACGGCATCATCGCCGCGCGCGGGGAGCAGGGGCGCTTCGAGACGTTCAACGACTTCCTGGGGAAGATCCCGGTGCAGGCGTGCAACAAGCGGGTCATCGAGTCGCTGATCAAGGCCGGCGCCTTCGACGACATGAAGCATGGCCGCCGCGCGCTCGTCGCGATCCACGAGGCGGCGGTGGACCAGTGCGTCGACGTCAAGCGCAACGAGGCGATCGGGCAGGACTCCCTCTTCGCCGGTCTCGACGGCGAGCAGGAGGCGTGGGGCGTCGAGGTCGCGATCCCCGACATCGAGGAGTGGGACAAGCAGACGCTGCTCAGCCACGAGCGCGACATGCTCGGCCTCTACGTCTCCGACCACCCGCTGCTCGGACTCGAGCACGTGCTCGCGAACGCCTCGGACTGCTCCATCGGCGAGCTGCTCGCCGACGAGACCCGTCCCGACAACAGCACGGTGACCGTCTCGGGCCTGGTGACCAGCGTGCAGCGCAAGCTGACCAAGCGCGGCGACACCTGGGCCCTGGTGACCCTGGAGGACCTCGAAGGGGCGGTGGAGGTGCTGCTGTTCCCGGCGCCGTACCAGCTCGCGATGCCGCTGCTGCTCGAGGACTCCGTGATCACCGTCAAGGGCCGGATCTCCCGCAGCAAGGACACCCCCGAGCTCCACGGCCAGGAGGTCAGCGCGCCCGACCTCCGCAACGCCACCGGCGGTCCGCTGCAGATCGCGATCCCGACGACGCGCTGCACGGCGCCGGTCGTCGAGCAGCTCAAGGAGGTGCTGCGCACGCATCCGGGGATGACCGAGGTGCGGCTGCTGCTGCGCGGGCGCGGGTCGACGACCGTCCTGCGCGCCGACGACCGGCTCCGGGTCGCCTCCACGCCGGCGCTGATCGCCGACCTCAAGGCACTGCTCGGCCCCGGGTGCGTCGAATGAGCGGCTCGCACGGGGCACCCTGGAGCGGCGCCCGGTCCTTGCGACGGTCGGCGCTCCTCGACGTCGTGCTGGTCCTCCTCACCCTGGCGGTGCTCGGTGTCGTCGGGGGCTTCGTCTGGAGCGCGCTGGTCGACGCTCCGAGCTTCGTGCGGACCGCCGGCGGTGCTCAGATGGACCAGATCCAGCTGTCCGACATCGTCACCATCGACGGCTGGTACTTCACCGTGGCCGCGATCGGCGGGCTGCTCGCCGGGATCGTGCTGATGCTGCTGCGTCCGCACCGCCCGGTGCTGATGGTGGTGATGCTCACCCTCGGCGGGGCGCTGGCCGCGTGGGTGATGCTCCGGGTCGGGTTGGCCGCCGGGCCGCCGGATCCCGCAGCGGTCCTCGAGCACGCAGCCGTGGGCACCCGTGCCCCGGTCCGGCTCCGGGTCCACGCCGGCGGGGTCGACTACGCGTGGCCCGGTGCCGCCCTCCTGGGTGCGCTGCTGGTCCTGCTCCTCGTCAGTCCCCGGCGCGACGCCGCGGGCGAGACCGCCGACGCGGGGGACTGAGCCCGTCCCGGTCGGGGAGGCTCAGCGGGCGAGAGGGGCCCACCGCCCCTGGGTGAGGGCGACCAGGGCGTCGGGCGCGAGCCCGAGGTCGCAGCCGCGCCGCCCGGCGGAGACGTAGACGACCGACAGACCCCGGACCGACTCCTCCACCCAGGTGGGCAGTGGCCGGCGCTGACCGAGCGGCGAGATCCCGCCCAGGACGTAGCCGGTGCTCCGCTCGGCCGTCGCCGGGGGCGCCATGGCGGCCCGCTTGCCGCCGGCAGCGGCCGCGAGCGCCTTGAGGTCCAGCTGGCGCGCCACGGGGATCACTGCCACCACCAGCGCGTCGTCCACCGTGGCGACCAGGGTCTTGAGCACGGACTCCGGGTCGAGCCCGAGCGCCTCGGCCGCCTCCAGGCCGTACGACCCGGCCGTGGGATCGTGCTCGTAGGCATGCACCGTGTAGGGGACGCCGGCCCCCTCCAGCGCGGTCGTCGCGGGCGTCCCCGCGGCCTGCTTCCGCTTGGCGGTCACCTGCTCAGCCCGCGCGCTTCAGTTCGGCGACCAGCGGCTGCGGGCCAGCTCGGTCGCGGGCAGCGAGGGGAGCGCGGTGATCGCGGCGATCTCCTGGCGCAGCAGCCGCCCGAGCAGGTGCAGCCGCTCGACGGCGGTGTCCGCCTCGAGCAGCTCCTGGCGCTCCCTCATCGGCAGCAGCACCGTGGAGGCCAGGACGTAGGAGGCGAGCTCGGGGTCGCGGGGCAGCGCGACGTCGGCGAGGACGCCCCGCATGGTGGCCAGCGCGGCCCGGTAGCCGGCGAACGCGCGCAGCGCGGCGTGGAGGGCGTTCTCGCCGGCGGGGGTCGGCAGGTCCTCCTCGAGCACTGTGGCGTCCGCGACGAGGTAGGGCCCCGCGGCGTCGACTCCGTCGATGCGGAACCGGCGCCGCCCGGTGGCCTCGATGTCGAAGCGGCCGTCGGGCAGCGCCGCGACCTCGGTCAGCTGGAGCATCGTGCCGACGCGCTGCAACGACTGCCGGCCGTGCTCGCCGACCTCGTAGCCCTCGCGGATGGCGACGATGCCGAAGACCCGGTCGGGGGCGGCGCTGATGCCCTGCAGGTCCGCGACCATGGCGCGGTACCGCTCCTCGAAGACGTGCAGCGGCACGACCGCGCCCGGGAACACCACGGTGTTCAGCGGGAACAGGGGCAGGCGCACGGAGCCACCCTAGGGCGCCGCGTGCGGTGGTCCAGCGCCCGGGCGGGCGCCGGGGCGAAGCGGACCGCCCACCTAGGATGAGGGCATGCTGCGTCGCATCGACCTGCGTGGCCAGGCGGCCTCCGCTCCCGACTACCGCACGCTCGTGCCGCGTGCGGAGTTCGACGTCGACGCGGCGCTGCATGTGGTCCGGCCGATCTGCGACGACGTGCGGGACCGCGGCGTCGCGGCGATCGCCGAGTACACCGCCCGCTTCGACGGCGTCGAGCAGGACGACATCGCCGTCCCGGCCGAGGCCGTCGCAGCCGCGCTCGAGCGGCTGGACCCCGACGTCCGCGCCGGGCTCGAGGAGTCCATCCGCCGGCTGCGCACCACCTGCGAGGCCGAGCTCGAGCACGACGTCGTGACCGACCTCGGCCCCGGTGCCCGCGTCGTGCAGCGGATGGTGCCGGTCGACCGGGTCGGGCTCTACGTGCCCGGGGGGCTGGCCCCGCTGGTGTCCAGCGTGGTGATGAACGTCGTCCCGGCCCAGGTCGCCGGCGTCCGCTCGATCGCGCTGACCAGCTCGCCGCAAAAGGAGCACGGCGGTCTGCCGCACCCGACGATCCTGGCCGCCTGCGCGCTGCTCGGCATCGACGAGGTGTACGCCGTCGGCGGCGCCCAGGCGGTCGCGATGTTCGCCTACGGCGCCGGTCCCTGCCGGCGCGTCGACCTGGTCACCGGGCCGGGGAACATCTACGTCGTCTCGGCCAAGCGGTTGCTCAAGGGCATCGTCGGCATCGACTCCGAGGCCGGACCCACCGAGATCGCCGTCCTCGCGGACCGCACCGCGGACCCGGCCCACGTCGCTGCGGACCTGATCAGCCAGGCCGAGCACGACCCGCTCGCCGCCTCCGTGCTGGTGACCGACTCCGACGACCTCGCGGCGGCCGTCGACGCCGAGCTCGACCGCCAGGTGCCGGAGACCAAGCACGTCGAGCGGATCCGCACGGCGCTCGCCGGGGTGCAGTCGGGGGTCGTGCTCGTCGACGACGTCGAGCAGGGCCTCGACGTCGTCAACGCCTACGCCGCCGAGCACCTGGAGATCCAGACCGCCGACGCGGCGGCGGTCGCCGGCCGCGTCCGCAACGCGGGCGCGGTCTTCGTGGGCTCGTTCGCCCCGGTCTCGCTGGGCGACTACTGCGCCGGCTCCAACCACGTGCTGCCCACCGCGGGGTGCGCCTGCCACAGCTCGGGCCTCTCGGTGCGCGCCTTCCGTCGGGCCATGCACGTGGTGGAGTATGACGAGGCGGCGCTGCGCGAGGTCGCCGCCCACGTGGTCGGCCTGGCAGAGGCCGAGGACCTTCCGGGCCACGCCGCCGCCGTCCGGATCAGAACGCAGTGACCGGCTCCCGCACGTGGGAGCCGCCGCTGCGTGAGGAGCTCCGGGGGGTTGCGCCCTACGGCGCCCCGCAGCTCGACGTACCGGTGCAGCTGAACACCAACGAGAACCCCTACCCGCCCCCTGCCGAGGTGGTCGCGGACATCGCCGAGCGGGTCGCCGGGGCGGCGAGCGCGCTCAACCGCTACCCCGACCGTGACTTCACGCCGCTGCGCGCGGCGCTGGCCGCGTACCTGGCCGTCGAGTCGGGCGTGCGGGTCGAGGCCGACCAGGTGTGGGCGGCCAACGGCTCCAACGAGGTGATGCTGCACCTGCTGCAGGCCTTCGGCGGGCCCGGCCGCACGGCGATGAGCTTCGCCCCGACGTACTCGATGTATCCCGAGTACGCCCGCGACACCCACACCACCTGGGTGCAGGGTCGGCGCCACGACGACTTCAGCTTCGACCTCGAGCACGCCGAGGCACTCATCACCGAGCACCGGCCCTCGGTCGTGCTGCTGCCGAGCCCCAACAACCCGACCGGCACGGCGCTGCCGCACGCCGTCATCGGCCGGCTCGCGGAAGCCCTCGGCTCGGGCGTGCTGGTGATCGACGAGGCGTACGCCGAGTTCCGCCGCAGCGGCACGCCCAGCGCGCTCGAGCTGCTGACCGAGCACCCGAACCTCGTCGTGACCCGCACGATGAGCAAGGCCTTCGCCGCCGCCGGGCTGCGGCTGGGGTACCTGGCCGCGGACGCCCGGATCTGCGACGCGCTGCGCGTGGTGCGGCTGCCCTACCACCTCGCCAGCACCACCCAGGCGGCCGCGCTCGCCGCGCTGGACCACGCCCCGGCGCTGCTGGCCCAGGTCGACGCCCTGCGGACGGAGCGGGACGCGCTCGTGGTGTGGCTGTGCGAGCGGGGCTTCGAGGTCGCGCCGAGCGACGCGAACTTCGTGTTGTTCGGGCGCTTCGGCAACCGGCATGCGGCGTGGCAGCAGGTGCTGGATCATGGGGTCCTGATCCGCGAGGTCGGCCCCGAGGGCTGGCTGCGCGTGTCGATCGGCACGCCGGACGAGATGGACGCATTCAAGACCGCCCTGGAAGGGGTCGAGCGATGAGCAGGACCGCACCCGCGAGACGGGCACGCTGCGAGCGGCAGACCAAGGAGTCGAAGGTCGTCGGCGCGGGCGAGCCCCCCCGCCCCGGGCGCCCCCACCGCGCCCCCCGCGGCGGGTTGGTCGACCCCCAGGGCGGCGCGGTCGGCCCGCACCCCCGGCGCGACCCGACCGCGCCCA
>JBQCHZ010000085.1:0-27172 GCA_051954195.1 Marmoricola sp. | reverse complement strand
GGGGCCCCTGCGCGCGGCCCTCCCGCACACCGACCCCACCCCTCCCCCACACCCCACCCACCCCCCAGCAACACCCCGGCCCCCGGGACGTGCGTCCCGGGCGCCGTCTGCGTGCCTGATGCGGGTCAGCGGTGCAGGTCGAAGCGGTCCAGCTCCATCACCTTGACCCAGGCGGCGGCGAAGTCGCGAGCGAACTTCTCCGCGGCGTCGTCGGAGGCGTAGACCTCCGAGAGGGCGCGCAGCTCCGAGTGCGACCCGAAGACCAGGTCGACCGCCGTCGCCGTGCCGACGCTGCTGCCGTCGGCGACCCGGGTGATGTCGTAGACGTTCTCCTGCTCCTTCGACGCCTTCCACTCCGCACCCGCCGAGAGCAGGTTGCGGAAGAAGTCGTTGGTCAGGGCGTCGGTGCGCTCGGTGAACACGCCGTGCCTGGCGCCGCCGACGTTGGCGCCGAGCGCCCGCAGGCCGCCGACGAGCACGGTCATCTCCGGCGGCGTGAGCGCGAGCAGGTTGGCCTTGTCGAGCAGCAGCATCTCCGGGGGCATCTTCTCGCCGGTCCGCAGGTAGTTGCGGAACCCGTCGGCGCGCGGCTCGAGGACGGCGAACGACTCGACGTCGGTCTGCTCCTGCGAGGCGTCGGTGCGGCCGGGGTGGAACGGGACGGTGATCTCGATCCCGGCGTTGCGCGCGGCCTGCTCGACCGCTGCGGTGCCACCGAGCACGATCAGGTCGGCGAGCGAGACCTGCTTGCCGCCGTCGGCGCCCTCGTTGAACTGCTGTTGCACGCGCTCGAGGGTCTGGAGCACCGTGGCGAGCTCCTCCGGCTGGTTGACCTCCCAGCTGCGCTGGGGCTCGAGCCGGATCCGTGCGCCGTTGGCGCCGCCGCGCTTGTCGGTGAACCGGAAGCTCGACGCCGCCGCCCACGCGGTGGTGACCAGCTGGGTGATGCTCAGCCCGGAGTCGAGCAGCTGCTGCTTGAGCGCGGCCACGTCGGAGTCGTCGACCAGCGGGTGGTCGACGGCCGGGACCGGGTCCTGCCACAGCTGGGCCTCGGGCACCCACGGCCCCAGGCACCGCTCGACCGGGCCCATGTCGCGGTGGAGCAGCTTGTACCAGGCCTTGGCGAAGGCGTCGGCGAACTCCTGGGGGTTCTCCAGGAACCGGCGGCCGATCTTCTCGTACTCGGGGTCCATCCGGAGGGCGAGGTCGGTCGTCAGCATCGTCGGGAAGTGCTTCTTCTCCGGGTCGAAGGCGTCGGGGGTGATCTCCCCCGCGCCCTTGGCGACCCACTGCTTCGCGCCGGCGGGGCTCTCGGTGAGCTCCCACTCCCAGCCGAAGAGCAGCTCGAGGAAGCGGTTGTCCCACTGCGTCGGCGTGTCGGTCCAGGTGACCTCGAGGCCGCTGGTGATGGTGTCGCCGGCCTTGCCGCTGCCGTAGGTGTTCCTCCAGCCGAGGCCCTGCGACTCCAGCGGAGCACCCTCGGGCTCGGGGCCGACGTGGCCCTCGGCCGGCGCAGCGCCGTGGGTCTTGCCGAAGGTGTGGCCGCCGGCGATCAGCGCGAACGTCTCCTCGTCGTTCATCGCCATCCGGGCGAACGTCTCGCGGATGTCGTGGGCGGCGGCCAGCGGGTCGGGGTTGCCGTTGGGGCCCTCGGGGTTGACGTAGATCAGGCCCATCTGGACGGCGCCGACCGGGCCCTGCAGCTGCCGTTCGCCGGCGTAGCGCTCGTCGCCCAGCCAGGTGTCCTCCGGGCCCCAGTAGATCTCTTCGGGCTCCCAGATGTCCTCGCGACCGAACGCGAAGCCGAACTGCGGCAGACCCATCGACTCCATCGCGACGGTGCCGGCGAGCAGGAGCAGGTCGGCCCACGAGACCGCCTTGCCGTACTTCTGCTTGATCGGCCACAGCAGCCGGCGCGCCTTGTCGAGGTTGGCGTTGTCGGGCCAGCTGTTGAGCGGAGCGAAGCGCTGGGAGCCGTCGCCGCCACCACCGCGGCCGTCGGCGATCCGGTAGGTGCCGGCCGAGTGCCAGCTCATCCGCACGAACAGCCCGCCGTAGTTGCCGAAGTCGGCCGGCCACCAGTCCTGGGAGCTGGTCATCAGCTCGACGAGGTCGGCCTTGAGGGCCTCGACGTCGAGCTTCTCGAACTCCGCGGCGTAGTCGAAGTCCGGCCCCATCGGGGTGGACCGCTCCGAGTGCTGGCGCAGCACCTGGAGGTCGAGCCGGTTGGGCCACCAGTCACGGTTGCTGTGCGGGCGGTGCTCCTGCGGCTGCGGGGAGGGGATCGCCGGGTTCTCGCTCTCAGACACGCTGAGGTCTCCTGTTCTCGTGGGTTTGCTGAACGGGTGCGGGACGGTCGGGGTCGGCCGCGGACACGCAGTCCGGGCACCGGCCCCAGTAGACGACCTCGGCCTCGTCGATGGCGAAGCCGTGGTCCTGGGAGGCGGAGAGGCAGGGGGTGGCGCCGGTGGCGCAGTCGACGTCGGCGATCGCCCCACAGGAGCGGCACACCACGTGATGGTGGTTGTCGCCCACGCGTGCCTCGTAGCGGGCGACGGAGCCGGCCGGCTGGATGCGCCGGACCAGCCCCGCGTCGGTCAGCGCCCGGAGGACGTCGTACACCGCCTGGTGGGAGACCTCCACGCCGGCGCGCACGGCGGCGATCACCTGCTCGGTGTCGGCGTGCGGATGGTCCTGCACCGCCGCGAGCACCGCGAGCCGTGGCCGCGTGACGCGCAGGGAGGCGGCGCGCAGCCGCTCCTCGAGCACGCGCTCCTCCGCCGAGATGACCACTCCGCCACCTTGGCGGGCTTTCTGGATCAAGTCAAGAAGACGCTCGTACGGACCGGTGCGGAGCGACCTCGGACCCGCGCCGCCTCAGATCCGTGCGCCGCCGTGTGCCCGGCCGTTGACCCCGGTGCGGTCGTCGGTGCGGTCGTCGGTGTGGTCGTGGGTGTGGTCCTCGGTATGGTCGGGGCCGGCGTCGGCGGCGCCCGGCCCGATGGCGGCCGCAAGCCGCGCTCGCGCCTCGTCGAGCCGCGCCGAGGACGGCAGATCGTCCAGGATCGGCTGCATGGCGTCGAGGTCGGTACGGATCCGCCGGCGCGCCCCACCCCGCGCGAGCGGCCAGAGCGAGGCGTAGGTGTCGAGGACCCGCACCGCCTGCATGTACTGCCGCGACTCCCAGGACGCGACGATGCCTGCGTAGATGGCGTCGAGCACCACATCGGCGTCGCCGTCGGGATACACCACCGGCGCCGGGTCGGGACCCGACCGGTCACCCTCGATGAGCCAGCGCTCGGCGAGGTCGCGCAGGGCGTGGAGGCCCTTGCCGGCGATCGCGGGGTTGTGCTTCGAGGTCGAGCCGCTGGTCCAGGTGATGTTGCTCAGGTCGTGCACGGTGGTCCGCGGGTCGTAGTCGAGGTCCGGCGTGGGGCTGATCCGCACGGCGCGACGCACCACGTCGCAGATCCTCTCCGCCGCCTCGGCGTCGTGGTGGCGCACCCGGGCGAGCACGTCGGCGACCGTGACCGACTCCCCCACCGAGATGCACACCTCGACCTCGGCCCCCGGACCGGCGTCGGCGAGCACCTTCTCCAGCGCGTCGAGGTGGACCGCCTCGACGTAGCCGTAGGTCTGGCTCTCGTAGGTCGCGCGCACCGGGAGGGAGGAGCGCGAGCGGCGCAGCGTGCGGCGGACCAGCTCCGTCTCGCGCTCGTGGGCCCGCACGGCCCGATCGTGGAGCTGGCGCAACACGTTGTCGGGGCGCATCTGGTCGATCGTGGAGTAGACGAGGAAGAGCAGGCAGCACAGGGCCACGACGGTCAGCACCGTGGCGATGAACGCGCCGATGATCGGCGGGGTCTTGTCCTGCACCGCGGCCATCACGACGTAGGAGAACAGAGCGAGCCCGACGAACAGGCCCAGGTAGACCTGGTTGCTCCGGCGCCGTACGAACTGGTCGAAGACCACCGGCGAGAGATTGGACGCCGTCTGCTGCACGGCCAGGAGCAGGACCGAGAACGTGATGGAGGTGACCGTGACGAGTCCCGTCGCGATCGCGCCGAGGGTGGCCGAGGCGGTCTTGGCGCCGATGTAGTGGCCCAGGGCCTTGCGCAGGGAGGCGAAGAAGGCCCCGTGCGCCTGGTCGCCGACGATAGAGAGCGCGCCGAGGAGCAGCAGCGCCACCACCACGAGGACGGGCAGCAACGCGAACTCGCGGAGCGCGCGCGGCAGGCGGTCGCGCACGGACGCGCGAGCGCTGGGCCGATCCGCCATCTGATGCGTGCTCCTCCCCCGGCCGCGATCGGCCGACGTCACAGCAGTTACCCCGCAGGCCCGTCGGACAATCGGCGGGTGAGGTCCGGCACAGGCTCAGGACGAGGTGGGGACCGCCCGCAGCGACCCGTCGGCGATCTCCGAGATCGAGTCGACGACGGCGCCGAGCTGCGTCGTGGCCCGGCCGATCGCGCCCAGCGACCAGCCCAGGACCTCCGGCGCCGGCTCGGCCTGGTCACTGATGAGCTCCATGTGCCCGGCGATGATGGCCAGCGGCGTACGTACCTCGTGGTTGACGGCACCGACCAGGTCGTCCCGCAGCAGCTCGAGCTGGCGGCGCTGGCTCACGCAGTCGGTCACGTCGACCGCGACGAGGGCAGCACCTCGCACCGTGCCGTCGGCGTTGCGCAGCTGGTAGGCACTGCACCGCATCGACCGCATCGTGCCGCCGCGGCGCCCGACCGAGAGCACCTCCGCGTCGACGCGCTCACCCCGCAGCGCCCGCGACAACGGATCGGCGCCACGGTGCACCGGCACGCCGGCGGCGTCCCACAGGCCACAGCACCGCAGCAGCGTCGTGGCGGCTCGGGTCACCCGCTCCGCTCCGACGAGGTCCTCGAACGCCTGGTTGACGGTGGTCAGCACGCCGTCGGGACCGCAGAGCGCGATGCCGACGCCCGGCCGGTCCAGGAGGGCGGTCACCAGTGCCAGGGCGGTGTCGCCGTCGACGCCCCCCGGGGCCGTGACGTCGGACCGCGCGGTTGCACTCCGCCCGGCGGCGGCCGGGCGGCGCTCGGACGCCCCGCGCCGCTCGCTGCGCTGCGGGGGCGGGAAGCCGTAGCCCGCAAGAACGCTCATGGCCCACCCCTGTCGCTCTGCACAAGTCCTACAAACAGGACATCCTGGTCACGGTCATTCAAGCACGACTTGACCGATGATGACTACATCCTGTCATGACCGGACGCCTCAGCGACACCACCAGGCACAGCTGTCACGCCGGGCCGCCCACCTCCGCTCTTTTCGCGGCAATTGAATCGGCAAGAACCGTCAACAATCGGGCATACATGGGACACAATGTCCCGATGGACACGCGCCAGGTCGAGCTGCTCGGGTCAGCGGACGCCGCCGAGGTCGGCCGGCGGCTGCGCGCCGCTCGACGCGCCCGGGGCCTCACCCAGGCGCAGGTGGCCACCACAGGTCTCTCCGCCGCCTACATCTCCCGGCTCGAGTCCGGGCAGCGCCGCCCGACCGAGAAGGTGCTCGACGAGCTGTCCGACCGGCTCGGGGTCGGGGTCGACGAGCTGCTGGGCGCGGCGCGGTCGAGCGAGGTCGACGAGGCCCGGCTGCTGCTCAACTACGCCGAGCTCTCCCTGGAGTCCGGCGAGCCGGCCGAGGCCGAGGCGAAGACGACCGAGGCGCTGGAGCGGCTGGGCACGTCCGCCGGCGAGGAGCTGCTCGCGCGGGCCCGCTTCCTCCATGCACGCGCGCTCGAGGCTCAGGGGCGCCTGGACGACGCGATCGTGGAGTTGGAGGCTCTTGTCGCCGGTGGCGCCTCCGGGCTCCTGCGGATCAACGCCGGCATCGCCCTGAGCCGCGCGCTGCGGGAGTCGGGCGACCTGACCCGGGCGATCGAGGCCGGCGAGCGCATCCTGGGTCAGCTCGGGGAGCTGGGACTGGAGGGCTGCGACGAGGCGGTCCAGCTCGCGACCACCGTCGCGGCCGCCTACTTCGAGCGCGGCGACACCGGCCACGCGATGCGGATCTGCTCCGCAGCGATCACGCGCGCCGAGGCAGTGGGCTCCCCCGCTGCGCGCGCCGCCGCCTACTGGAACGCGAGCGCGATGCAAGCGCGTCGGGGGCAGGCTGCCGAAGCGGTTCCGCTCGCTGAGCGCGCACTGACGCTCCTCGGCGACGGTCGGGACGCGAGGAACTTGGCGCGGTTGCGGGCGGAACTCGGACGCTTGCAGCTGACTCTCGAACCGCCGGCAGTCGAGGACGCTCGCGGCAACCTGGAGCGAGCGGCGGGCGATCTCAGCTGGACCAGCGCAACCCCACAGGACCGTGCATGGGTCGAGATCGGCCTGGCTCGTGCGCACTACCTCGCCGGAGACATCGCGGGAGCTCAGGTGCTCATCGAGCGCGTTGTCGCGGAGACCGACGGCCATGCGCCGCTGCTGACGGCCGAGGCGAAGTCACTCGAGGGCCAGACTCATGCCGCCCGAGGCGATATCGCGAGCGCAGCCGCGTCGTACGTCGCCGCCGTCCACGTGCTCTCGTCGATCGGTGCTGACCGCGGAGCCGCGCAGCTGTGGTTCGAGCTCGCCGAGCAGTTCGACGAGATCGGGATGACCGACGCCGCCCGTGACGGCTACAAGCGCGCGGCGGCGTCGAGCGGGTTGCGCGTGGCCACCCGCTCGACGCCGCTTGCGCGTCCTGCTCTCGCGAAGCCCTAGATCGGGCTGCGGCGGCGCAGGCGAGCCGCTTTCGTCCTACGTCAGCAGCACCACAACGTGCTGTGCTGGACGCGCGGCGCCTGGTGCGCGCTGGCCGAGGCTCCGGTGCCGAGGACGGCCAGGCCGGCCACGGCGACCGCGACGGCGATCTTCTTCAGCTGAGTGTTCATGGTTCCCTCCGAGGGGGTTGCGAGTTGCGCGGTGGAGTGGTGCCGAGCCGACCTTCCCGACAGGTGCGGTCCGTCGATCTTGTCAAGATCCGAGCGGATTGGGAACGGCTCCTGACAAGTAATGTCACGACGTACTTGACAATCCGGACAAGTTGCCGATAGGTGCGTCGCCACCACCGCCCTTCCTGTGCTTGATCGGCAGGCCACTGGTGCACTGAAGGGAGCCGGCTGATCCGAACGGGCCGGATCGTCCGGGCGGGTCGAGACGGCGCCCGCCGGGGCATGAGGAGGGCCCGGAGCCAGGCTCAGGGCTCCTGGTGGTCCGCCCCGACCCGCTCGACCCACGTCGCGAAGGGGACGGGCTCGGCGGCGGTCGTCGCCTGGGAGACCATCTCCGCCTCCACCCAGTCCCGCCACTGCTGGACCGCGTCGGGAGCCGGCAGGGTGATCAGCAGGCCCCGAGCCATCATCGCCTCGGCGGCGTCGATGGCGCGGCGCAGCACCTGCACCTTGCGGGGCAGGTCCGCGAGATCGGTGGGCACGATGGCCACGTCCACCTCGGTGCGCCCGTCGGCGATCGCACCCTGGGCCGCCAGCCGCGCGGCGTCCCAGGAGAGCGCGGAGAGGCGGACGACCTCGGCGACCTGCTCGGCCACCTCGACCGTTGCCGGATCGTGGTGGCTCGCGCCGAAGAGCCGCAGCTCCCGGCCGATGTCGGTGAGGTTCGCGTCGTGCTCGAGAAGGAGATCGGGCGGGCACCCGCGCAGCTCGACGATGCGCAGATCGGCCTCGGACGCCGGCTCGTCGACGCCGTCGACCTGCGGCGCCCCCGGGCTCGGCTCCTCGGGGCCCGCGACGAACTCCGCCCAGACGCGGGTGCCGCGCGGCAGGTCCTCCACGCCCCAGGCGGTGGCGAGGGCCGCCACGATGAACAGTCCTCGGCCGCCCATCGTGGCGTCGCTGACCGCTCCAGGCACGGCGGCTGCCCTGCCGCGGTCGGCGATGGTCCGGGTCGAGGCCGCTCCCCTGTCGACCACGCCGATGCGGACGGCGGGACCGGCGGCGCTCAGCTCGACCTCGAAGGAGGTGCCACCGCTGTGCAGGGTGGCGTTGGTGGCGAGCTCGCTGGCGGCGAGGGTCACGTCGTCGACCAGCTCGTTGCGGCCCCACCCGACCAGCGCCTGGTCGACGAAACGACGCACCGCCGGCACGCTGGCGGGCCGGGCCACCATGCGCACCCGCGCGTGCGCGGCACCGGGCGCTTCGTGCGAGGTCACACCCGGATTATGGGGGACAACCTGTCACGGTTTCGAGACCTCGACGCCACGGCGCGCCTCGCGTCTCTCCGGCGGCCCGTGAGCGCGGGGTGGGGCGGTACGCCGGGCAGGGCGTCTCCCATCCGAGACGCGCCGCTGGTCGAGCGCCTCGGACCCGGGAATAGCCGTGTCCGCCGCTCCCCTTCCCTTCGCCTTCCCTGGCCGGTCCACCACGAACTGGGCGACCCGCGCCACTGCACGCCGGCGGGGTGGCGGCTCAGACCTGCGGCTGCCGGACCGGCGCGCCGTGCCGGGCGACGACCGGGACCAGGGCGAGCGCCAGGAGACCGCATCCCAGGCCCAAGGTGCTGAAGCCGGCCAGGTCGACGATGAAGCCGGAGAGCGCGCCGCCGCCGGCGCCGGCGAGTGCGACGAGGACGTCGACGCTGCCCTGGGTGCGCGCCCGCGTCTCCACCGGGGTGGCGTCGACGATGAGCGCGGTCCCGGAGATGAGCCCGAAGTTCCAGCCCAGTCCGAGCAGGATCAGCGCCAGGGTGATGAGCACCATCGAGTCCGCCGGCGCGGCGGCGGCGAGGAGGCCCGAGGCGAGCAGGGTGAGCGCCGCCGCCACCGCCATCGGCACACGGCCGACCCTGTCGACGAGTCGGCCGGTGACCAGCGACGGCAGGTACATCGCCGCGATGTGCAGCCCGATCACCATGCCGACGGCGTCGAGGCCGTGGCCGTGGTGACGCATCTGGATCGGCGTCATCGTCATGATGGCCACCATCGTCACCTGGGTGAGCACCATGACGGTCGCGGCGACCCTCACGCCCGGGGTGAACCGCGGACGGCCTCCGGACACCGTCGCGGTGTCCTCGACCGGCCCGCTCACGCCGATCTGCGCCAGGGCGGTCGGATCCGGCTCCTCGGCCAGCCGGCGGGCCACGTGCAGCGGGTCCGGGCGCAGGAACAGCAGCAGGAACACCCCCGCCGCGGTGTACGCGACGGCTGCGAGCAGGAAGGGGCCGGCCAGCCGGGGGACGCCGATCGTGTGGGCGAGGGCACCGAGGGGCCCGATCAGGTTCGGGCCCGCGACCGCCCCGAGCGTGGTCGCTACCAGGGCGGCCGAGGCGGCGGTGGCACGGGTCATGCGGGTGGCGAGGTCGGTGCCGGCGTACCGGGCCTGGAGGTTGGTCGCGCTCCCCGACCCGTAGACGAGCAGGGCCCCGAAGAGCAGCACCGGGTTGTCGAGGACGGCAGCGAGAACGATCCCCGCGGCACCGAGGGCGCCGGCGAGGAACCCCGCCGCCAGACCGGGCCGGCGGCCCGCGCGTTGGGAGAACCGGCCGACCGCGAAGGCGGCGATCGCCGAGCCCAGCGTGAACACGCCCGAGGGCAGGCCGGCGACCCCAGCACCACCGAGCATGTCCTGCGCCAGCAGGCCACCCACGGTGACGCCGGCGGTCAGGCCGGCGCCGCCGAAGACCTGGGAGGCGATGACGACGCCCAGGGTGCGGCGCTGGAGGGCGCGGACGCGGTCGTCGGCCGCCGTCGTACCCGCCTGGAGAGCAGCGATGGGGGTGGGACTCACGCGCGTGCTCCTGCTTCCTCGCGATCGGGAACGAGCAGGGCCGGCATCCTCCCGGAGGAGGAAGCCGGCCCGGTCCTGACGACGTCGTCGGTGGAGCTGAGGGGATTCGAACCCCTGACCCCCTGCATGCCATGCAGGTGCGCTACCAGCTGCGCCACAGCCCCAATGTCCGGCGCGGCGAGCCGCGCGAGGAACGGATGGAATCCTAGCCAACCTGCCCGACGATCACGAAATCGGGGCTGCGGCGCGGTTGTACGCCGTCAGCCGTAGGCCGTGCTCGTCGTCGGCCTCGAGAGCGGCCCAACAACAGTTGTCCAGGCCCCGCAGTGTGCGCAGGACGCTGTCGGGCCAGTCGAGCAGCCCGGCCAGCGCCACACGGGTGCACGCGCCGTGCATCACAGCGATCCCCGTTGAGCCGTCGGGCAGTGAGATGAGGAGCTCGCGCAGCGCGGGCACGACCCGCGCCCGGACCTCCGAGGAGGTCTCGGCGCCGTCCACGACCGGCCGCTCCTCCCCTGCCCTCCACGCGGCGTGCTCGGCCGGGTGGGCGGTGGCGAACTCGTCGTGGGTCATGCCGGCTCGGACCCCGACGTCGAACTCGCGCAGCCGCTCGTCGGTGGAGGCGACCAAGCCGGTCGCCGCCTCGACGTGGGCTGCGGTCTGCCGGGCCCGGGCGAGGTCGCTGCTGACGAGGACGACGGGCCGCTGGGCGGCCAGCGCCTGCGCGGCAGCCGCCGACTGCCGGTGACCCGTCTTGTCGAGGGGGACGTCGGTGTGGCCCTGCATGCGGGCCTCGTCGTTCCACGCCGTCCGGCCGTGCCGGAGCAGCACCAGCCGACGGCTCACCCGTCGCCGCGACCGGAGGTGACCTCCGCGGGCAGCTCGACCAGCGGGCAGTCCCGCCACAGCCGCTCGAGGGCGTAGAAGGCGCGCTCCTCGGTGTGCTGCACGTGCACGACGACCTCGCCGTAGTCGATGAGCACCCAGCGGCCGTCGCGCTCCCCCTCGCGACGCAGCGGCTTGGCGCCGACGTCGCGCAGCCGGTCCTCGACCTCGTCGACGATGGAGCGGACCTGGCGGTCGTTGGTCGCCGAGCAGAGCACGAAGGCGTCGGTGATCACCAGCTGCTCGGAGACGTCGAAGGCCACGATGTCCTCGGCGAGCTTGTCCGACGCGGCGCGAGCCGCCACCTCGACGAGCTCCCGGGCACGATCGGCGATGGTCATGCGGTGGTGTCCCCTCGGTAGAGATCGTGCTTGGCGATGTACTGCACGACGCCGTCGGGCACGAGGTACCAGACCGGCTCGCCCTTGGCGCAGCGCGCGCGGCACTCCGTGGAGCTGATCGCCAGCGCCGGGATCTCCAGGACCGTCACCCGGTCGGCCGGGATCTCGCCCAGCTCGATCTCGGAGAGCCGGTAGCCGGGGCGGGTGCAGCCGACGAAGTGGGCGAGCTCGAAGAGCTCGCCGGCGTCGCGCCAGGTGAAGATGTCGTTGAGCGCATCGGCACCGGTGATGAAGAACAGCTCGGCGTCCGGCTGCTGCGCGCTGAGGTCGCGCAGCGTGTCGATCGTGTACGTCGGACCCGCCCGGTCGATGTCGACCCGGGACACGGTGAAGCGCGGGTTGGAGGCGGTCGCGACGACCGTCATCAGGTAGCGGTGCTCCGCAGCCGAGACGACCCGGTCGGCCTTCTGCCAGGGCTGCCCGGTCGGGACGAACACGACCTCGTCGAGGTCGAACCACGCCTGCACCTCGCTGGCCGCCACCAGGTGACCGTGATGGATGGGGTCGAAGGTGCCACCCATCACCCCGACCCGGCGGCGGTGCCGCGCGCTCGCCGTCATGGCGCTCAGCTGTGCTCGCGGCCCCCGCCGAAGGCCAGCATCGAGAGCACCAGGAACAGCCAGATGCCCAGGATGACGGCACCGATGATCCACGGACGGGCGCCGGCGCCGGACTCCGCGAGCGGGATGAGCAACGAGGTCATGGGGAGAAGGATATCGGCTCCGGAGCCGGACCCGTTCAGTGGATCGCGAGCCCCAGCCCGGCGAGCATCGCCCAGAAGAACAACGTCCGACCGACGAGGCCTGCGAAGAAGAAGACGAACACGTTCATCCGCAGCGAGCCGGCCAGTGCGGCGATCACGAAGAAGGGCGGGAAGCCGACCGCGGCCGAGACGAACGTCAGCGCGCCGCTGAACGCAGGCCGGCCCTGCACCCGATCGCGCCACTTCTCGAAGCTGGCCTGCCGCTTCGGGTCCTCCAGGCGACGCTTGAGCCAGTCGATGTTCACCGCGCCCTGCGCGGCGTAGAACCAGACGAGCTTGCCGATGTTCTGCCCCAGGGATCCGACGGCCGCCATCTCCAGGGCGGTGTGGGAGCTGGTCTTGGCGTAGGCCACCAGCAGGTAGGCCTCCATGTTGAACAGCGGGATCACCGCCGAGATCGCTCCGAACCAGAGCGTGAGGAGGAGCAGCTTCACGAAACAGTCACCGCACGTGGCCGTCGCCGGTCACGACGTACTTCGTCGAGGTCATCTCCGGCAGGCCCATCGGTCCGCGAGCGTGCAGCTTCTGGGTGGAGATCCCGATCTCGGCGCCGAAGCCGTACTCGCCGCCGTCGGTGAACCGCGTGGAGGCGTTCACGACGACGGCCGCGGCGTCGACCTCGGCGGTGAACCGGCGGGCGGCCGCCAGCGACCGGGTCACGATCGCCTCGGTGTGCTGGCTGGAGTGCCGACGGATGTGGGCGATCGCGGCATCGAGGTCGGCCACGACGGCTGCGGAGATCTCCAGCCCGAGGTACTCCCGGTCCCAGTCGTCGTCGGTGGCCGGGACGACGCCGTCCACGCGGCCGAACGCCGCGTCACCGTGGACGACCACCCCGGCCTCGTGGAGCGCCGCGACGACCCTGGGCAGGAACGTCTCCGCCACGTCGGCATGCACGAGCAGGGACTCGGCCGCGTTGCACACCGACGGGCGTTGGGTCTTGGCGTTGAGCACGATGGCGAGCGCCGTGTCCAGGTCGGCCTCGGCATCGACGTAGACGTGGCAGTTGCCCACCCCGGTCTCGATGACCGGGACCGTGGACTCCTCGACCACCGACCGGATCAGTCCCGCGCCGCCCCTCGGGATCAGCACGTCGACCAGCCCGCGAGCCCGCATCAGCTCCTTCGCGCTCTCGCGACCCTCCCCCGGGACGAGCTGCACGACGTCGGCGGGGAGCCCGCTCTCGACGGCCGCCGCCCGCAGCACCTGGACCACGGCCGCGTTGGAGCGCAGCGCGCTCGAGGAGCCGCGCAGCAGCACCGCGTTGCCGCTCTTGAGGCAGATCCCGGCGGCGTCGGCGGTGACGTTGGGTCGCGCCTCGTAGATGATGCCCACCACGCCGAACGGGACCCGCACCTGCCGCAGCTCGAGTCCGTTCGCCAGCGTCGATCCGCGCAGCACCTCGCCGACCGGGTCGGGCAGCCCCGCCACGTCGCGCAGGCCCTGCGCCATCCCGGCCAGACGGTCGGCGTCGAGGCGCAGCCGGTCGACCAGGTGCTCGGGCGTGCCTGCCGCCCGGGCCGCGTCGACGTCGGCGTCGTTCGCCACCAGGACGTCGGCCTGCGCAGCCACCAGCGCATCGGCCATCCGGTGCAGCGCGGCGTCCTTGACGGCGCGCGTCGCGACCGCCAGCACGGTGGCGGCCTCGCGCGCACGCCGACACAGGCTCTCCACGGTCTCCGCCTCGGGCATGGTGCCCAGGCTATCGGCCGGGAGCACCGTGACGGCTCCGGCCCGCGGGACGGGCGCGGGCGACGGGGCGGGCCGGGGGCGCCCCGTGACGGGCTCCTAGAACGTCAGCGGCATCCGCTCGCGGTCGGTCGTCTCGCGCCGGCCCTGCCGGAGGTCCTGCACGCCGCGCTCGACGATCTCGAGCCCGACGACCTCCCACCGCGGCAGGCGTGCGCTCTCGCGGTGCTCGTCCCACACGCGCAGCGCGAGGGAGGCCACGTCGATCATGGAGGTGCCCTGGTCCCAGAACTGCAGCTCGACCGAGTCACGCCCGAACCGCACGGAGTCGAGGAACGGCCGCTCCTCCGCCAGCCGCAACAGCGCCGCCCGGAGCAGCATCTGCTCGACGGGCTCACCCGACAGGGTCAAGGTGACGTGCCAGTGACGCGTGCCGTCCGGCTCCAAGGCAGCGTGCCTCCTTCTGTGCGCTTCCGTGCGAACCCCAAGTCTGGCGGATCGGTCCCCGGTCGGACGCGAAACCGTGCAAAAGGTGGAGGTGCGAGGCTCGAGGCTGCGGCCGGTCCGGTCACCGCGACGCGGGAAGCACCACCAGGTCGTCGCGGTGCACGACCTCCCGCTCGTAGGCGGCCCCGAGCTCGCGGGCCAGCTCCCGGCTGGAGCGGCCGACCAGGCCCGGCAGGTCGGTGCTGTCGTAGTTGACCAGGCCACGTGCGACGGTGCGCTCGTCGGGGCCGACGAGGTCGACCGGCTCACCGGCGACGAACTGCCCGCGCACGCCGGTCAGGCCGGCCGCCAGCAGCGACGCCCGCCGCTCGGTGACGGCGGTGACCGCGCCCGCGTCCAGGAGCAGCCGGCCCTTGGGCTCGGTGGCGTGCGCCAGCCACAGCAGCCGGGTGGGCCGGCGCCGGCCGGTGGGATGGAACAAGGTGCCGACGACCTCGCCGGCGAGCGCCGGAGCGGCGCCCGCCGCATCGGTGAGCACGACCGGGATGCCGGCGCCGGTGGCGATCCGGGCGGCGTCGAGCTTGGTGTGCATGCCTCCGGTGCCGACCGAGGAGCCGCTGCCGCCGACCCGCACGGCCGCCAGGTCGGCCTCGCCGCGCACGTCGGGGAGGAGCCTGCTGCCCGACCGGCCCGGCGGCCCGTCGTACAGGCCGTCGACGTCGGAGAGCAGCACCAGCAGGTCAGCGTGCACCAGGTGGGCCACCAGGGCCGCGAGCCGGTCGTTGTCGCCGAAGCGGATCTCGGAGGTGGCCACCGTGTCGTTCTCGTTGACGATCGGAAGCACCCCGAGCTCGAGCAGCTTCTCGACGGTGCGCTGGGCGTTGCGGTAGTGCGCACGCCGGGTGACGTCGTCGACGGTGAGCAGGACCTGGCCGGCGACCAGCCCGTGCGCGGCCAGCTCCTCGGTGTAGCGGTGCACCAGCAGCCCCTGCCCGACCGAGGCGGCCGCCTGCTGGCGGGCGAGGTCGCGAGGCCGGCGGGCCAGGCCCAGGGGGACGAGGCCGGCAGCGATCGCGCCCGAGGAGACCAGCACCACCTCGGCGCCCCGGGCACGGACGGCGGCGAGGGTGTCCACCAGGCGCTGGATCCGCGCGGGGTCGAGCGCCCCGTCGGGGGTCGTCAGCGAGGAGGAGCCGACCTTGACCACGACCCGGCGGGCATCGCGGACCAGGGTCCTCACGGAGTGCTCACTCCGCGTCCTGGGGGTCGTCCTCGCCCCAGTGGGCGCCGGCGAGCCACTCCACCTCGACACCGTCACCGTCGGTGTCTGCCGCACGGTCGAGCCGGCGCGCGACGTCGGCGCGCGTCTCGGTCTCGCCCCGCTCCGGCATCGCCTCGTCGATGGAGCGCCGGCGGCGGGCCGCCGGGCGCACCTCCTCGAAGCGCTGGTCCTCGCCGCGCCGGCTGAGCAGCTGCGCGCCGGCGTCGATGCCGGGCCGGAAGTCGAAGACGACGGCGTCGTCGGGGTCGCCGATCAGCACCGGGTCGCCCTCGACCGCACCGAGCGTCACCAACCGGGCCTCGACACCGAGCCGGTCGAGCCGGTCGGCGAGGAACCCGACGGCCTCGTCGTTGCTGAAGTCGGTCTGCCGCACCCAGCGCTCGGGCTTCTCCCCGCGCACCCGCCAGGCCGGACCCGAGCCGGTCGCCGGGTCGACGATCTCCTCGACGGTGAAGCCCTCGCCGCCACCGGTCGAGGGCGGACGGAGCACGATCCGCTGCGGGGGCGCCACGACGGTGGCGGTACGACGGGCCTGGACCAGCCCCGCCATCGCGAAGGTCAGTGCGCGCAGACCCTCGTGGGAGGCGGCACTGACCGGGAAGACCTCCAGGCCGCGGGCCTGCAGGTCGTCGATCACCAGGTCGACGAGCTCGCGGCCGTCGGGCACGTCGATCTTGTTCAGCGCGACCAGGCGCGGCCGGTCCTCCAGGCCGCCGTGCGCCGCCAGCTCGGCCTCGATCACGTCGAGGTCGTCGATGGGCGATCTGCCCGGCTCCATCGTGGCCATGTCGATGACGTGCACGAGCGCGGCGCAGCGCTCGACGTGGCGCAGGAAGTCGTGGCCCAGCCCCCGGCCCTCGCTCGCGCCCTCGATGAGGCCCGGCACGTCGGCGACGGTGAAGGTCACCTCGCCGGCGCTGACCACGCCGAGGTTGGGCACCAGCGTGGTGAAGGGGTAGTCGGCGATCTTCGGCCGGGCCCGGGAGAGCGCGGCGATCAAGCTGGACTTGCCCGCGCTGGGGAAGCCGACCAGGCCGACATCGGCGACGACCTTGAGCTCGAGGGTGACCAGGCGCTCCTCCCCCGGTTCCCCGAGCAGGGCGAAGCCGGGTGCCTTGCGCCGCGCTGAGGCGAGGGCGGCGTTGCCGAGGCCGCCGCGCCCGCCGGCGGCGACCACCAGCTCGGTGCCGGGTCCGACGAGGTCGGCGAGCACGCGGCCGTCCTCGGTGACCACGGTGCCGTCGGGGACCGGCAGCACCAGGTCGCCGCCGTGGCTGCCGTTGCGGTGCCCGCCGGCTCCGTGTCCGCCGTGGGCCGCCGTACGACGGGGGCTGTGGTGGTAGTCGAGGAGCGTGGTGACATCAGGGTCGACGCGCAGGATCACCGATCCGCCCGGACCGCCGTTGCCGCCGTCGGGGCCGCCGAGCGGCTTGAACTTCTCCCGGTGGACCGAGGCCACACCGTTGCCGCCGCGGCCGGCGCGCACCTCCAGGCGCACCCGGTCCACGAACGTCGGAACGGCCATGGTGGTGCTCCTGTCTGGGTGCGGGAACTGCGTCTGACAAGGCGAAGGGGCGCTCCCGGCAGATCAGGAGCGCCCCTCGGTGGTCTGTGTGTGGCTCAGCCGGGCGTCACTCCGCCGCGGCCGGGACGATGTTCACCACGCGCCGACCCCGGCGGGTGCCGAACTCGACGTTGCCCGCAACCAGCGCGAACAGGGTGTCGTCGCCACCGCGGCCGACGCCGGTGCCCGGGTGGAAGTGGGTGCCGCGCTGGCGCACGATGATCTCGCCGGCGTTGACCAGCTGGCCGCCGTAGCGCTTCACGCCGAGCCGCTGTGCGTTGGAGTCGCGGCCGTTCTTGGTGGACGCCGCGCCCTTCTTGTGTGCCATGAGATGTCAGTCCTTGATGTCGAGACCGGTGAGCAGGGACGAGTCCGCGCTCAGGCGGAGATGTCGGTGACCTTGACCTGGGTGTACTTCTGGCGGTGACCCTGCCGCTTCTTGTACCCGGTCTTGTTCTTGTACTTCTGGATGACGATCTTGGGGCCCTTGGTGGCGCCGAGGACCTCCACGGTCACGCCGGCGTTCTCGAGTCCGGTGGACGTCACGTCGGCGCCGTCCACGAGCATGACCACCGGCAGGGTCAGGGTGCTGCCCACGGCGTTGGCCTTGAGGTCGATCTTGTCGATCTCGATGACGTCACCCACGGCAACCTTCTGCTGCTTGCTGCCACTGCGCACGATCGCGTACACCGCGACTCACTCTCCTCGTCGTCCAACGTCTGTGCCCACCCGGCTGACGCCGACGCAGGTCCCCCACGCGCTCGCGCTGGCGGCGGCAGTGGGGACGGCGTGCACAGGCGGCACACCGAGACCTCATCGTAGGCGACGGTGGACCCGGACGGCAAAACGGCCCCGCCGCCGTATGCTTGGTTGCGTGCCTCAACCAACCGCTCCCCGCGCCGGCATGAGCCGCTTCGACAAGGACCACCCGCACTACCGCTGGGTCGCACTGTCGAACACGACGCTGGGCGTGCTGATGGCGACCATCAACTCCTCGATCGTGATCATTTCGCTGCCGGCGATCTTCCGCGGCATCGACCTCAACCCGCTCGAGCCGGGCAACGTCAGCTACCTGCTCTGGATCATCATGGGCTTCCTGGTCGTCTCCGCGGTGCTCGTGGTGACGCTGGGCCGCCTGGGCGACATGTACGGCCGGGTGAGGATGTACAACCTGGGCTTCGCGGTGTTCACCGTGTTCTCGGTGCTGCTCTCGGTCGATCCCTTCCACGGCGGCCACGGCGCCATGTGGCTTATCGTCGGCCGGGTCGGGCAGGGCATCGGGGGCGCGATGCTGTTCGCCAACTCCACCGCGATCCTCACCGACGCGTTCCCGGCGAGCCAGCGGGGCATGGCGCTGGGCATCAACCAGGTCTCGGCGATCGCGGGATCCTTCCTCGGCCTCATCATCGGCGGTCTGCTCTCGGAGTGGCACTGGCGGGCGGTCTTCTGGGTGAGCGTGCCGATCGGCGTCTTCGCCACGATCTGGGGCTACAAGTCACTGGTCGAGCTCGGCGAGCGACGTACGGCGCGGCTCGACGTCCCGGGCAACCTCACCTTCGGCGTCGGTCTGACGGCGCTGCTGGTGGCGATCACCTACGGCATCCAGCCGTACGGCGGCCACTCGACGGGATGGACGAACCCCTGGGTGCTGGCCGGCCTGATCGGCGGGGTCGCCCTGCTGGCCGCGTTCGTCGTCATCGAGCAGCGGGTCGAGCACCCGATGGTGACCATCGGGCTGTTCCGGATCCGGGCCTTCACGATGGGCAACATCGCCGGGCTGATGGCCTCGGTCGGCCGCGGCGGCCTGCAGTTCATGCTGATCATCTGGCTGCAGGGCATCTGGCTGCCGCTCCACGGCTACAGCTACGAGTCGACGCCGCTGTGGGCCGGCATCTACATGCTGCCGCTGACCGTCGGCTTCCTCATCGCCGGACCCGTCTCCGGGTGGCTCTCCGACCACTACGGCGCCCGGCTCTTCGCCACCGGCGGCTCCCTGGTGGTCGGCGCCACCTTCGTCGCGCTGCTGCTGATCCCGGTCGACTTCCCGTACTGGCTCTTCGCGCTGATCCTGCTGGTCAACGGCGTGGGCTCGGGGTTGTTCTCAGCGCCGAACACGACGGTGGTGATGAACTCCGTGCCGGCCTACGAGCGAGGCGCGGCCTCCGGGGTGCGGGGCACGGTGTTCAACTCCGGGTCGGCGCTGTCGATCGGCATCTTCTTCTCGCTGATGATCGTCGGGCTGGCGAACGTGCTGCCGAAGACGTTGACCACCGGCCTCACCGGCCAGGGCGTTCCCACGAAGATCGCCGAGCAGATCGGCAACCTCCCTCCGGTGGGCTCGCTGTTCGCCTCGTTCCTGGGCTACAACCCGATCGGATCGCTGCTCGGACCGACCGGCGTCCTCGACAGGCTGCCGGACGCCAACGCGCAGAGGCTGACCGGTAAGGAGTTCTTCCCGCACCTGATGTCGGGTCCGTTCCACCACGGCCTGGTCATCGTGTTCCTCGCCGCCGCCGCGATGATGCTGGTCGCCGCGATCGCCTCGTGGGCGGCGGGGGGCCGCTACGTGCACGACGAGATGCCCGCTCCGTCCGGTTCGGCGGCTCGCCCGAGGACCGGCGCAGCGCTCGGGCGCGAGGACAGCAGTGTCACCGGGGCTCCCGCCGGCGGCTGATCGGGTGGTCGCGGCATCCTCCGTCCGGAGGATGCGGGATGGCCCGTTGGGGGGATGCCGCCTCCCCGGGGACCGGCCTACCGTCAGGGCGATCTCGGGACCACCACCCCGTGCAACCTGGAGGCCTGATGCCTACTGCTGTGCTCCACTCCCGTCCCGTCCGCGCCGCGGCCCTCACCGCGGCGTCGGTCCTCGCTCTCGGCGTCGCCTCGGCGCCCTCCGACGCGGCGGTGCACCGTGCCGCGCGGAGCCACGCTCCCTCCGCACCGGTGATCACCGCCCGCATGGGCAACCAGATCGCCCTCAGCCGGAGCGCGGTGCGCGCCGGCCAGGTGACCTTTCGGGTCAAGACGGCCAAGGGCACCCACACCCTCCAGCTCGCCCGGTTGCGCAACGGCTACACCCTCGAGCAGGCCGGCGCGGACATCAACAGCGCCTTCGGCGGAGACGTCGCCGCGGTGAACCGGGTCGACAACGGCGTCGACTTCCGCGGTGGCGCCGAGGCGCGTCCGCACAAGCCCGGCGAGTTCACCACCCGGCTCGCCCGTGGGCGGTACGTCGTCCTCGACCAGTCGGGACCCGGCCTGGCCTTCCTCACGGTGCGCGGCACGCCGGTCAAGCGCACCGCTCCGGCCTCCCAGAGCCGGATCGGGGTCTTCAGCTACGGCTTCGACGTGCGCCACACCATCCCCCGCACCGGTACGACGACCATCAGCAACGTCGCCGACCAGCCGCACTTCGTGGAGTTCCAGCGGATCAAGGCCGGTACGACCAGGGCCCAGCTCAAGAAGGCCTTCTCTCCCGAAGCGGCCGGCCCGCCCGACTTCGTGCTTCCCGGCAGCACCGGGACCGGCGTGATCAGCAACGGACGCTCGATCCGGTTCCACTACGACCTGCCGGCCGGCACCTACGTGATCGCGTGCTTCTGGCCCGACAAGGAGACCGGGATGCCCCACGCGTTCATGGGGATGTATCACGTCGTCCACCTGAAGTGACACCACGACGGCGTGGGTCGGACCCGTCGGTCCGGCCCACGCCGTCGTCGTGTGCGCCCGTGAGCGCAGCGGTCAGCGCTTGCGGGAGCCCTTCTTCTTCACCGGGACGTGGGTGAGCTGGGCGCCCTCGTCGTCGAGCGCCTCTCCCGCCGCCGGGTCACCCGGCTCGTCGTTGGCGGACGGCAGCGACGTCGGCTCCCGGTCCACCGCAGTGCCGCCGTCGCCGGGCGCCGCAGCCGGCGGGCCGGCCGGCCGGGTCGCCTGACGACGACGCCGGGTCGTGGTCACCACGACGGGGGCGGGCGGGATCTCGACGGCGTCGGTGCTGACATCGGCCCCGGCCTCGTCGGCGGCGTCCGCCGCGGCGTCGGCAGCCGCGTCGTGGACGGAGTCCTCGACCTGGGCGGCGTCGGCGGTCTCCACCGAGGACGGCTCCACCTCCGGTGCACTGTTCAGGCCGCTGCCGTGCCGGCTGCTGCTGTTCGGGCCATCGTCGGCCGGGCTCTCGCCGTCCGGGGCGCCGGCGCTGTGGTCGGTGCCCTCGGGCTCCGACTCCGCGGGCGTCGGCTGCGGACGCATCGCGGCCAGGTCCTTCGGGGAGGGCGGCGCGTGCTCGGCCTTCGCGGCGGCTGCCTCGCCACCGTTGCCGGCGCTGTTGCCCTCGCCGTTGCGGCCGCCGCGACCGTTCCGGCCACCGCGGCGCCGGCGCGGCTCGTCCTCGGCGGTCGCGCTGGAGCCGGCCGTCTCGATGGGGTGGTCGTGCAGGACGAGACCGCGCCCCTTGCAGTGGGCGCACTCCTCACTGAACGCCTCCAGGAGTCCGGTGCCGATCCGCTTGCGGGTCATCTGCACCAGGCCCAGCGAGGTCACCTCGGCCACCTGGTGGCGGGTGCGGTCACGGCCCAGGCACTCCACCAGGCGGCGCAGCACCAGGTCGCGGTTGGACTCCAGCACCACGTCGATGAAGTCGACGACGATGATGCCGCCGATGTCGCGCAGCCGCAGCTGGCGGACGATCTCCTCGGCCGCCTCGAGGTTGTTCTTGGTGACGGTCTCCTCGAGGTTGCCCCCGGACCCGGTGAACTTGCCGGTGTTGACGTCGACGACCGTCATCGCCTCGGTGCGGTCGATGATCAGCGAGCCGCCCGAGGGCAGCCACACCTTGCGGTCCAACGCCTTGGCGATCTGCTCGTCGATCCGGTACGCCGCGAACACGTCGCCGTCGTTCCCGCCGGTCTCCTCGGGGTGGTAGCGCTCCAGGCGCTCCCGCAGGTCCGGCGCCACGTGGGCGACGTACCCGTCGACGAGGTCCCAGGCCTCGTCCCCCTGCACCACCAGGCGTGAGAAGTCTTCGGTGAACAGGTCGCGCACGACCTTGAGGGTGAGGTCCGGCTCGCCGTAGAGCAGCTCCGGTGCGCGTCCGGCCTTGACCCTGGCCTCGATGTCCTGCCAACGGGCAGTCAGCCGCTCGACGTCCTGGGTGAGCTCGTCCTCGCTGGCGCCCTCCGCCGCGGTGCGGACGATGACGCCGGCGCTTCCGGGGACGATCTGCTTGAGCAGCGTCTTGAGGCGGTTGCGCTCGGTGTCGGGCAGCTTGCGGGAGATCCCGCTCGTGGTGCCGTCGGGCACGTAGACCAGGAAGCGGCCAGGCAGGCTCACCTGACCGGTGAGGCGAGCGCCCTTGTGCCCGATCGGGTCCTTGGTGACCTGCACGAGCACCGTCTGGCCCGACTGGAGCACCGACTCGACCTTGCGCGGCTCGCCCTCCTTGTGACCCAGGCCCGACCAGTTGACCTCGCCGGCGTAGAGGACGGCGTTGCGGCCCTTGCCGATGTCGATGAAGGCGGCCTCCATCGACGGGAGCACGTTCTGCACCCGGCCGAGGTAGACGTTGCCGATCAGGGAGGTCTGCGACTCGCGGCTGACGTAGTGCTCGACCAGCACCTTGTCCTCGAGGACCGCGATCTGGGTGAGGTCACCGCGTTGCCGGATCACCATCACCCGGTCCACGGCCTCGCGCCGGGCGAGGAACTCGGCCTCGCTGACGATCGGCGCCCGGCGGCGGCCGGCCTCCCGGCCCTCGCGGCGGCGCTGCTTCTTGGCCTCCAGCCGGGTGGAGCCGCTGACGCTGGCGATCTCGTCCTCGGGGCTCTTGGGCGTGCGGGTGCGGGTGCGCCGGCGCTTTGAGGACGCCTCGCCGCCCTCCTCCGACTCCCCGTCGCCCGCCTCGTCCTCGGGCGCGGTCGACTCCTCGCGCTCGGCGTCCTCGCCGCCACCGCCACCCTTGCGGCGACGACGACCGCCACGGCGCCGGGACCGGCGACGTGCGCCACCCTCGCCCTGCTGGTCCTCGGCGCCCGATCCGTCACCGTCCGCGTCCGACTCCGCGGACACCTCGGCTGCGTCGCCGCTCGGCGCATCGGTCTCGTCGCCGGCCGCGTCGGCGTCCTTCGCCACGGCCTTCTTCGCCTTCTTGGCGGCGGCCTTCTTCTTCGGCTTCGCCGGTACAGCGCCGTCCCGGCCGCCATCCTGGTCGCCGTCCTGGTCGCCGTCCTGGTCGCCGGTCGGGGTGCCGGTCGGGGCATCCACGAGCGACGCGTCGGTGACGGTGCTGGACGCGGTGTCGGTCGGGGTGTCGGTCGGGGCGTCGCCCTCGGTCCCGGTGGGCTCCGGGGCGGCCTTCTTCCGGCTTCCCTTGGCGGTCGCCTTCTTGGCCTTCGGGGCCTCCGGCGCCTCGGTCCGGTCGGGCTCGGCGCCGGCGTCGTCCGCCGGGGCCCGGTCCGGCTCAGCCGTCGCCGCCTTCTTCGCCGGGGACTTGCGGGCGCGGGTGCGCGTGGTCACCTTCGCGGGCGGCTGGAACAGCACCATCGGAGCGCCCGAGGCGCCGCTCTGCTCGGCCGGCTCGGCGGCCTCGGGCTCCGGCGTCCCGTCTGGGGCGGGGGCGGCAGCGGGGGCGTCCTCGCTCGCCACGGCCGGCGGCTTCGCGGCCGCCTTCTTGCGAGGCCGGGTCGCCTTCTTCGCCGGCGGGGGCGGGTCACCCGCCTCGGCGGTGCCCGTGCCGGGCTCGCCCGGCCCGGGCTCCGGCGCCTTGGCGGCCGCCTTCTTGCGCGGGCGGGTCGCCTTCTTCGCCGGCGGCGCGGCGGAGGCGACGTCCGGGGTGCTCTCGGGCGTGCTGTCCGGGGTCTCGGACTGGTCCTGGTCGCTCATGTCGAGCTCCTCACCGCCGTCGCGCGGTGCACGCGGCGGGGTCGCGGCCACGACATCCCGTGGAGCGGGAGCCGCAGCGGAAGCCTACGGTGGCGACGACATCCCGCAGCACCGGTGGCGCCACGTCGCACGAGGTCCCCGCCGCCACGACCGCGGTCAGCGACGGTGTGCTGGCCGAGGTGCTGTCACCACACTCAGCCGGCCGCGTCGCGGTCGGGTGACAACGGGTCCCCCACCGTGCCGTCTGCACCCAACGGGCCTTGGGCCGTCCGCTGCTGGAGGGCGGTGGACGGGATCCTCGTCCCAGTGGCGCGCAGGCCGGCGAGAACGTCGTCGGGTCTCACGGACGGGGTTCCGTGCCGCAGGACCACCTCGAGTATCGCACACTCCGGCCCGTGAGCGGGGCAGGCGAGCGCCGCGACCCGCACCAGCGCCGCACGCACGTCGAAGCTGCGCACGCCCTTCTTGGTCATCCGCTCGACGGTCACGACCTCCTCGCCGAGCAGCCGGGCGACGTCCTCGGCGAGGACCCCGGGGTCCGCGCCCGGGAGCTCGATCCGCCACACCGAGGCCTGCAACCGGTCGGCCAGCGCACCACCGGCGCTGGGGACCACCTCGAGGACGTCGAGACCGTCGGGCAGTGCCTCGTCGAGCGCGGCGAGCACCGCTGCCGGATCGAGCTCGCGCGCCAGGCCGATCTCCAGGTACTCGGCCTCGCTGGCCGCTCCGGTCGGAGAGGCACCGGCGTAGGAGATCCGCGGGTGCGGGTTGAAGCCGGAGGAGTAGGCCATCGGCAGCCGCGCCCGGAACACCGCTCGCTCGAACGCGCGACTGAAGTCGCGGTGGCTGGTGAACCGAAGCCGACCACGCTTGGCGTAGCGCACGCGCAGCCGCTGCACCGGCGGCGCCTGCTGCTCGGGCTGCTTGCGGGCGACCTCGGACACGAGGGAAGGGTACGGCGTCCTCACCCGCGGCCGCGCACCAGCGGCGACTGGTAGATCGAGCGCACGACGTCGCCGTCGAGCCAATCGGTGAGCTCGACGGCCTTCTGCGCCAGCGCACGGGCCGCCTCCGGCGGCAGCTCCTCGGCGGGCACCACGACGACCACGCCGTCCGCATCCTGGGTCCAGCCGCCGACCACGCGGCCGTCCCACCACGCGGTGGGGCCGGCGTTCCCGTTGCGGTCGAAGACGGCGTCGGCGTGCGGCCCCAGATAGAAGTTCCGCTGCTTCCACGCCATCGTGGTCGGGTCGAGCGCCGGCAGCAGCGCCGCCCACGGCGCGACCGGCTCGACCGGGTCGAGGTCCTCGGGAAGCACGTAGGCGGGCTCGCCTCCGCCGACGACGGCGACCTCGACCGCCCCGACGGCGGTCAGCGCCCCGCGGACCGCGGCCTTGGTCGCACCCAGCCACCAGACGATGTCGGCCTCGGTCCCGGGACCGAACCGGTCGAGCCAGGCCCGCACCAGCCTCGCGTACCCGGCGGCCTCCGTCGCCGGGTCGGCGGGCCTGCCGAGCCAGTCCTCGGTCGCCGTCCACCGGGGGCGGGACGTCTTCCACCCGCCTGCGTTGGTGCCGCGCACGACCCCGCCCGAGGCGGCGAGCGTGGTCAGCACCCGGGAGGCGATCGGGAACTCGCCGCCGTACTCCTTGCCCGGGGAGACGCTGACCCGGCCCTCGAGCGCGGGCACCGCCGCACGGAGCTCGGTGGTGGTGGCCGGCCCCGCGGAACGCAGTCGCTCCAGCACCGCCGCACACACCTGCGCCACCCAGGCCGGGCCGTCGTCGGCCAGCCCGTGCTGCACGACATCGCGGGCGAGCCGGTCCTGCTGCTGCCGGGCGACTCGGGCCGCGGCACTTCCCCACACCGCCGGCAGCAGCTCCTCGGGGAAGGCGAACACCGTGCGCCGCATCGCCAGCTGCTTGACCAGCGTCCGGTGCTCGTACAGGGCGGCGTCCACGTCGGCCCGGACGGCACCGCTGCGCGCCCAGGCGGCGAGGTGGACCGATGCCGGCTCGGTGGCGTGCAGGCAGACCACCGAGCGGGCCGCCCCCACCGCGTCACGGCATGGCTCCCCGAGTCCGTGTCGCCGGCCGAGCCGGGCTCGGCGCTCCTCGTCGGTGATCGTGCGCACGAGGTCCATCCCACCGCATCGGGGCGAGCACCGCACGCATGCTTGGATCGGCGGGTGAGCATCCCGGTGACGGACCCGACGACCGACGCGGCGACCGGCGCTCACGACTCCCCCGCGCAGCGGCTGCTGGTGGTCCTCGGTATCGTGGTGCTCGCCTTCAACCTGCGGCCGGTGGCCGTCAGCATCGGGCCGGTGCTCGAGGAGATCACCGCCTCGCTCCGACTGGACGGCGCCGAGGCCGGCGTGCTCACGACGCTCCCGGTGCTGTGCTTCGCCAGCGTGGGAGCAGTCGCCCCCCGCCTCGCGCGCCGCGTCGGGGTGCACCGGCTCACCCTCGTCGGCCTGGTGATCGTCACCGCGGCCCTGTGGCTGCGCAGCCGCGTGGACCAGGGCTGGCTGTTCCTGGTGCTGTCGTTCCTGGCGCTCACGGGCGCCGCCGCGGCGAACGTCCTGCTGCCCTCGCTGGTCAAGCTGCACTTCCCGCGCCGGATCGGCCTGATGACGGCCGTCTACACGACCGCGATGGCGATCGGGCTGACGCTGGGCTCGGTGCTGACCGTGCCGCTGGCGCGGACTGCGGGATACGTCGACTGGCGTCGGGGGCTGGGGGTGTGGGCGATCACCGCGGCGGTGGCGGCGATCCCCTGGCTCGCCCTGGTCCGGCACGACGCCCGGGAGCGGGCGGGCCGCGCGTCGTACGGGATCGGCGCCGTCGGGCGCACCCGCCTGGGCTGGCTGATGGCGGTGTTCTTCGGCCTCCAGTCGTTGCAGGCCTACTCGATCTTCGGCTGGTTCGCGCTGGTCTACCGCGACGCCGGCTTCAGCGCCTCGACGGCCGGGGCGCTGCTCGGCGTGATCACCGGCGTGAGCATCCCGCTGTCGCTGCTGATCCCCTCGCTGACGGCCCGGCTCACCGACCAGCGCTGGCTGCTGAGCGCGCTGATGGTGTGCTACCCGATCGGCTACCTGGGCCTGATGCTCGCGCCCAGCACGGTGCCGTGGTTGTGGGCGGTGGCGATCGGCGCGGGGGCGTGCACGTTCCCCTTCGTGCTCACCCTGATCGGCCTGCGCTCGCGCACGCCGGACGGCACTGCCGCACTGTCGGGGTTCACCCAGTCCCTGGGCTACCTGATCGCCGCCGTCGGGCCGTTCGGCGTCGGCGTCCTGCACGACCTCAGCGACGGATGGACGCTGCCGCTGACCGTGCTGCTAGTGCTCACGGTGCCGCAGTACGTCACCGGCCTGATGGTCTCCCGCCCCCGCTTCATCGAGGACGAGCTCGCCCGGACGTGAGTCGAGGGGGGGGGGGGGGGGCCGGGGGGAAAAAACCCCCCCCAACACACCGAGAAGAAGAGAGTGGGGTTTATCAAAAACCATCTC
>JBQCHZ010000084.1:0-42457 GCA_051954195.1 Marmoricola sp. | reverse complement strand
CGGTGGCGCGTCGGCGGTTTGGACCTCGCCCTGGTCGGGGTGGACGCCCCGCACCTGCTCTACTACGACCTCGCCGGGGTCGCGGGGCCGGCGCCGGCCGACGCCGACCTGCGGATGGCGGTCACGCATGCGCCGTACCTGCGGGTGCTCGACCAGTTCGCCTCCGACGGCTACGACATCGTGATGGCCGGCCACACCCACGGCGGCCAGCTGTGCCTGCCCGGCGGGCGCGCGCTGGTCACCAACTGCGACCTCGAGCCCGGGCGCGCGCGGGGGCTCCACCGCCACCCGGCGTCGTCGCGTCCCGGGGAGGTCGGCTCGGCGTGGCTGCACGTCTCCGCCGGCGCCGGCACCTCCCCCTACGCGCCCGTCCGCTTCGCCTGCCGTCCCGAGGCCACCCTCCTCACCCTCCTCCCCCGCCGTTGAGTTGCCCCCCGTGGTGGCCCGAGTCGCCCCTCGTGGTTGCCCGAGTCGCCCCTCGTGGTTGCCCGAGTCGCCCCTCGTGGTTGCGCGAGTCGCCCCTCGTGGTTGCGCGACTTGCCCCTCGTGGTTGCCCGAGTCGCCCCTCCTGGTTGCGCGAGCTCCCCCTCGTGGCGCGTCGCTCGTGGCCCGCTCGGGTGAGGTCGGCCCCGGAGGTGACCGGTGCAAGGGGTTACGCCGAGCCCGATTTCGGGGCGTGGCCCCGGCTCCGGTAGGCTGACGGCGCTTCGGGCTGTGGCGCAGTTTGGTAGCGCGCGTCGTTCGGGACGACGAGGCCGCAGGTTCAAATCCTGTCAGCCCGACTCGGTGATGTCCGAGGGCATCATGCAGGCCCGGATCCACGATCGTGGATCCGGGCCTGCTGCCGTGTCCGGACCTGCGCCGGCCGGCGCGGGGGCCGTGGCAGACTGCCGCTCATGGCGGACCGACCCGAGGACAAGCCGGACCCCGCGAGCGCACCGAACCTCGAGCTGCCGTCCCTCTCGCTGAGCCTGCGACGCCGGAGGCGGAAGCAGACGAGCCCGGACGCGAGCGCCTCCGTCGCACCGGCCACGCCGGCGCCGGACCCGGCAACCGTCGAGGAGCCCGCGGACGACGGCGTTCCGGCGCCCGTCGCCACCGAGCGCGCGGTGCCGCCCCCGCCGCCGGGCTCGCTCGCCGTCCCACCGCCTCCGCCCGCACCGCCAGCGTCGCCAGCTCCGCCGGCCGCCGCCGCCGACCGGATCCCGCCGCCGCCGGCAGCGGAGCCTGTGGTCGAGCCGGTCGGGGAGCCTGTGGCCGAGCCGGTCGTCGCGGAGGAGGCGATCGTCGACGAGCCGACCGCCGAGGAGCCGACGGTCGAGGAGCCGGCCGAGGCACGCGTACGGCGGCGGCCACGACTCGGCACACCAGTGCTGCCGGCCAGGATCGCCGCCCCGCTCACCGGGGCCGTCTGCGGCCTGGTCGCGGTCGGGCTCGCGGCCCTGGCGTCGCAGGGCTGCGCGACGGTGCGCGGAGTCGGAGGCTGCGGCACGTTCGGCTTCTTCGCGCTGGTCGCGATCTTGGCGATCGCGGTGATCCTCGGCTCGCTGCTGCTGCGGGTGTGCGGGGTTCCCGACCCGACGAGCACCAGCTTCCTGGGCAGTGGTCTGGTCGCCGTGCTGGTGATGCTGTTCCTGCTCGGTGCGATCGGATCGATCTGGATGGTGCTGGTCATCCCGGTGCTCGGCGCCGCCGCCTTCTGGCTGGCGTGGTGGGTGACGGCGACCTTCGTCGACGAGAGCACCGACTAGGGCGACTCGCGCCACCACGCGGGGCAACTCGCGCCACCACGCGGGGCAACTCGCGCCACCACGCGGGGCAACTCGCGCCACCACGCGGGGCAACTCGCGCCACCACGCGGGGCAACTCGCGCCACCACGAGGGGCAACTCAACGGGCGGCGAGGAGCTCCGCGATCTGCACGGTGTTGAGGGCGGCGCCCTTGCGGAGGTTGTCGTTGCTGACGAAGAGGGCCAGCCCGCGGTCGCCGGGGACGCCGGGGTCCTGCCGGATCCGCCCGACGTACGACGGGTCGCGGCCCGCGGCCTGCAGCGGGGTGGGGATCTCGGAGAGCTCCACGCCGGGGGCGGAGGCGAGGATCTCGCGGGCCCGCTCAGGGGTCAGCGCCCGCTCGAACTCCGCGTTGAGCGCCAGCGAGTGGCCGGTGAAGACCGGGACGCGCACGCAGATCCCCGACACGAGCAGGTCGGGGAGGCCGAGGATCTTGCGGGACTCGTTGCGGAGCTTCTTCTCCTCGTCGGTCTCGTTCATCCCGTCCTCGACGATCGAACCCGCCAGCGGGACGACGTCGTAGGCGATCGTGCGCTCGTACTTCTGCGGCTCGGGGAAGGCGATCGCGGAGCCGTCGTAGGCGAGCTCGCGGGCCTTGTCGCCGGCCGCTGCCACCTGGCTTGCCAGCTCCTCGACCCCGGCCACGCCGGAGCCGGAGACGGCCTGGTAGGTCGAGGCGATCAGGCGGACGAGGCCGGCCTCGTCGTGCAGCGGCTTGAGCACCGGCATCGCGGCCATCGTCGTGCAGTTCGGGTTCGCAATGATGCGCCGACCGCCCTCGCGCAGCGCGAGCTCGACGTCGCCGGGGTTCACCTCGCTGACCACCAGCGGGACCTCGGGGTCCATCCGGAAGGCGGAGGAGTTGTCGACCACCGTGACGCCGGCCCCGGCGAAGCGCGGCGCCTGGGCCCGGGAGGTGGTGGCGCCCGCGGAGAACAGCGCGATGTCGAGCCCGGTCGGGTCGGCCGTCGCGGCGTCCTCCACGGTGACCTCCCGGTCGCCGAAGGGGAGCACCGTGCCGGCCGAGCGGGCGGAGGCGAAGAAGCGGACCTGGTCGGCCGGGAAGTTCCGCTCGAGCAGGATCTGCCGCATCGCGACACCGACCTGCCCGGTGGCTCCGACCACACCGATGTTCACCATGAGGTCACCTCCCGCTTCCGCCGTAGACGACCGCCTCGACCTCGTCGGCGTCGAGGTCGAACGCCGAGTGGGTGGCGGCGACCGCCTGGTCGACCTGGGACTCCTCGACGACGACCGAGATGCGGATCTCGGACGTGGAGATCATCCCGATGTTGACCCCGGCCTCGGCCAGGCAGTTGAAGAACTTCGCGGTCACACCCGGGTGCGAGCGCATGCCAGCACCGATCAGCGACACCTTGCCGATCCGGTCGTCGTAGAGCAGCGACTCGAAGCCGACCTCGTCCTGCAGGTCCGCCAGCGCCTGCATCGCGGTCTGCCCGTCGGCCGCCGGAAGCGTGAAGGAGATGTCGGTGCGGTTGGTCGAGGCGGCCGAGACGTTCTGCACGATCATGTCGAGGTTGATCTGGGCGCGGGCGAGCGCGTCGAAGATCCGGGCGGCCTCACCGATCTTGTCCGGCACGCCCACCACGGTGATCTTGGCCTCGCTGCGGTCGTGCGCGACGCCGGCGATGATCGCTGCTTCCAAGGTGGCCTCCTCGGCCTGGCGGGACTCGTCGTTGATGCTGCCGGTCACGACCGTGCCCTCGAGCTGGCTGAATGAGGAGCGCACGTGGATCGGGATGTCGTAGTTGCGGGCGTACTCGACGCAGCGCAGGTGCAGGATCTTCGCCCCGCACGCCGCCAGCTCGAGCATCTCCTCGTAGCTGACCGTGTCGAGCTTGCGCGCCGTCGGGACGATGCGCGGGTCGGCGGTGAACACGCCGTCGACGTCGGTGTAGATCTCGCAGACGTCGGCCTGCAACGCCGCCGCGAGGGCGACCGCGGTGGTGTCGGTGCCGCCACGGCCCAGCGTGGTGATCTCCTTGGTGTCCTGGCTGACGCCCTGGAAGCCCGCCACGATCACCACATGGCCCTCGCCGATCGCGTCCTGGATACGGCCCGGGGTGACGTCGATGATCTTGGCCTTGCCGTGCACCGAGTCGGTGATCACGCCCGCCTGGGAGCCGGTGAAGGACCGTGCGGTGAAGCCGAGGTCGGAGATGGCCATCGCGACCAGCGCCATCGAGATCCGCTCACCGGCGGTGAGCAGCATGTCGAGCTCGCGGGCCGGCGGCAGCGGGCTGACCTCCGCGGCGAGGTCGAGCAGCTCGTCGGTGCTGTCGCCCATCGCGGAGACCGCCACCACGACGTCGTTGCCGGCGCGCTTGGCCTCGACGATCCGGCGTGCGACGCGCTTGACCGCGGCGGCGTCCGACAAGGAGGAGCCGCCGTACTTCTGCACGACAATGCCCACGGCAGTTACCCCAGGGGAGAGCGAGACGGAACGGCGTGGCCGATCCTACCGGCGGCGACCGCCGCGGCCCGTCCCGTCTTACCCGTCGAGGCCGTCGGCGGCGGCGATCTGCTCCGCCTCGCCGGTGACGTCGCTGTCGAGCCGCGAGTGCGCGACGATCGAGTGCAGCGCGGTGAGCACGCCGCAGGCGCTGCTGCCCCACGAGGCGAGGTAGGAGTACTGCCACCACCACAGCGCCTCGCGCGGGCTGCCGCCGCGGAAGTGCCGCAGGCCGTGGGCGAGGTCGCTGGCGATGCCGGCGAGGTCGTCGGAGAGCTGCGCGGGGAACGTCTCGGCGTCGTAGGGCTCGAAGTTGTGGCTGTAGGTGTCGACCTCGTCGAGGATCGCGGCGAGCCGCAGCCGCATCGCGTCGAGATCGGGGTCGGGCCCGGCGTCGGGCTCGTACTCCTGCTCGGGCCAGAAGTCGGCCTGGGCGCCCAGCCGCGCCCCGGCGAGCAGCAGCTGGCTCACCTCGAGCAACAGCAGCGGTACGGCGCTGCCACCGTCCTCCTCGCGCGAGATCGCCTGCAGCGCGACGAGGAACGCCTCCACCGCGTCGGTGATCTGCTGGGCGAAGTCCTCCAGCTCGCCGCCGCTCATCGCCGCCCCATCGGCTCCCGGTCCGTCCTGGGTCGTCTGCTCACTCACCTGCGTTCCTCCTCCCGGCGAAGGCCCGGCCCAAGGTCACCTCGTCGGCGTACTCCAGGTCCCCACCCACAGGCAGTCCACTCGCCAGCCGCGTCACGCGCAACCCCATCGGTCGCAGCATCCGGGTCAGGTAGGCCGCGGTGGCGTCGCCCTCGATGTTGGGGTCCATCGCCAGGATGATCTCCGCGACCTGCCCGTCCTCGAGCCGGGCGAGCAGCTCACGGATGCGCAGCTGCTCGGGCCCGATGCCCTCCAGCGGCGAGATCGCACCCCCGAGCACGTGGTAGCGGCCGCGGAACTCCTTGGTGCGCTCGATCGCCTGGACGTCCTTGGACTCCTCCACGACGCAGACCTGGCTGCCGTCACGTCGGGGGTCACGGCAGATGCGGCACTGCTCCTCCTGAGACACGTTGCCGCAGACCACGCAGAACCGGGCCTTGTCCTTGACCTCGACCATCACGCTGGCCAGCCGGCGCACATCGGCCGGGTCGGCGGCCAGCAGGTGGAAGGCGATCCGCTGGGCGCCCTTGGGGCCCACCCCGGGCAGCCGGCCGAGCTCGTCGATCAGGTCCTGCAGGACCCCCTCATACAACGGGGCCGCCGGGGAGGCCGCCCATGCCGCCGGTCAGCGGCCCGATCTTCTCCTGCGCCAGCGCGTCCGAGCGCACCTTCGCGTCGCGGTAGGCCGCCACCACGAGGTCGCCCAAGTCGGCCAGGCCCTCCTCGTCGCCCGAGCCCGCCGCGCCCGCGGCGAACCGCACCCCGACGACCTCGCCGGTGCCGTTGACCGTGACGGTGACGCCGCCGGCTGTGCCCTCGACCGTCGCGGCCGCGAGCTCCTCCTGGGCGGCGAGCAGCTGCTGCTGCATCTGCTGGGCCTGCTCGAGCATGGCGCCCAGGTCGAACCCGCCGCCTCCGGCGCCACCGCCGAAGGCGTTCTCGAAGGGGTTCTCGCTCATGGTCGTCTCCTCAGGTGCTGGTCGGGTGGTGCTGTGGGCCGGGTGCCGGTCGCCCGGTCACTCGGTGGTGATCTCGTCGATGACGACCGCGCCCAGCTCGCGCTCGAGCAGGGCCTTGCCGTCGAGCCCGTCGTCGAGGACGTCGGGGTCGTCGCGATGCGCGTCGGCGTCGCGCTCGGCGGCCTCCCGGACCGCGGTCGCCGGCTCGTCGCCGTGCCGGGTGGGCGCGATGTTGCTGCGGGCCTGCGCCAGCGACTCGGGACGCACCCCACCGGTGGCCGGAGCCGGGACGGAGTCCGCCTCGGGTCGTGCCCAGTCGGGGGCGGACGCCGCGTCGGGCTCGGGCTGCGCGGGCGCAGCCGGCGTCCCGCGGGGCGCGACGTCATCGACCGGGGTCTCGGCGACGGCCGGTCGGGTGACCCGGGGGGCGCCCGCGTCGGGGTCGGCGGAGGGGTCGACGACCGCCTCGACCCGCCAGTCGCCGCCGACGTGCTCGCGCACCGCCTCGCGGAGCACCTCGTCACTGCCGCCGCCGACGAAGGACTCCCTGGCGCCGGCGTTCTTCAGCCCGACGGTGAGCACCGACCCGTCGAAGCCGATCACCTGGGCGTTCTGGCTGAGCAGGATCCAGGTGAACCGGCGGCGCTTCTTGACCGCCTCGAGCAGGTCCGGCCACATCCGGCGTACGTCGCCCAGCGAGAGGCTGCCCGGCGGTGGAGCCGGCGTTGAGGCCGGTGACGACGGAGCCGGTGACGAGGGGGCCGCCGAGTGCGGCACCGCCGCGGGGGCGGGCGGCGCGGCCGCGGGGGCGGGCTGGTGCTGCGTGGGCACGGGGCCGGACTCGGGCGCCGACGTGGGCGCGGGCGGGGCCGGGGTGCTGTCCTCCTCGACCTGCTCGACGGCCGGGCGCGGGGTGGCCCCGGGGGCGGACTCGAGGGCGGGCTCGCGGGCGGGAGCCGCCTGCTGTGCCGTGCCGGAGCCCGCGACCTGCAGCCGCCGCTCGACGCGGTCGAGCCGCGCGGCGAGACCGTCGACTCCGTCGTCCACGGCCGGCAGCAGGACCCGGGCGCACAGCAGCTCCAGGAGCAGCCGCGGCGTGGTCGCGCCGCGCATCTCGGTGAGGCCGGAGGCCACCGTCTCGGCGGCGCGGACCAGCTCGGCACTGCCGAAGCGGGCGGCCTGGGCGAGGAGCCGCTCGCCCTGGTCCTCGGGGGCGTCGATGAGGCCGGTGCTCGGCGCGTCGGGCACGGCGGCGACCACGACCAGGTCGCGCAGGCGCCGCAGCAGGTCCTCGGTGAACCGGCGGGGGTCCTGACCGGTCTCGATCACCTTGTCGACGACGCCGAAGACGGCGGAGCCGTCACCGGCCGCGAAGCCGTCGACGACCTCGTCGAGCAGGTTGTCCGGGGTGTAGCCGAGCAGCTGGGTGGCGATGTCGTAGGTGACGCCACCGTCGCCGGCGCCACCGAGGAGCTGGTCGAGCACCGAGAGCGAGTCGCGGGCGGAGCCGGCGCCGGCCCGGACCACGAGCGGCAGCGCGGCGGGGTCGATCGGGACGCCCTCCTTGGCGCAGAGCTCGGCGAGGTAGTCCGAGAGCGCCTTGGGCGGGATCAGCCGGAACGGGTAGTGGTGGGTGCGGGAGCGGATGGTCGGGATGACCTTCTCGGGCTCCGTGGTCGCGAAGATGAACTTCAGGTGCTCCGGGGGCTCCTCGACCAGCTTGAGCAGGGCGTTGAAGCCCTGCGAGCTGACCATGTGGGCCTCGTCGATGATGTAGACCTTGAACCGGCTGTGCACGGGCGCGAAGAACGCGCGCTCACGCAGGTCGCGGGCGTCGTCGACACCGCCGTGGCTGGCGGCGTCGATCTCGATCACGTCGATCGAGCCGGGACCGCCGCGGGCCAGGTCGACGCACGAGCGGCACTCCCCGCACGGCTCGGCGACCGGCGCCTTCTCGCAGTTCAGCGCCCGAGCGAGGATGCGCGCGCTGGTGGTCTTGCCGCAGCCCCGGGGCCCGGAGAACAGATAGGCGTGGTTGACCCGGTCGTTGGCCAACGCCTGCCGCAGCGGAGCCGTGACGTGGTCCTGCCCGATCACCTCGGCGAAGGTCTCCGGCCGGTAGCGGCGGTAGAGGGCGAGGTGTTCCACAGGCAGACCCTAACCAGCGGTTCCGACAACCGACGACCGGCGCGAGGACGGGCCACCGCTGCCCGGGGACGTGAAGGCCCCTCGCGCACCCGGAAGAGCCCACCTGCCCTTGCTGCCTTCCGGCCCTGGGGGAGTTCAGTGAGGTACCGCCGCACGAGGGGTTGCCCCGAGTCTAGACACAGCGATTTCGCACGCGCGAATCCGCCCCTGTAGCCTCTCCCGCGGAGGATTCGCCTAGTGGCCTATGGCGCTCGCTTGGAAAGCGGGTTGGGTTAACGCCCTCAGGGGTTCGAATCCCCTATCCTCCGCCGTCGAGCACACCGCGGTGGCCGGCTGTCGTGGGACACGACACCCGGCCACCGCGTTGTCGTTCTCGCCTCAGCGGGGGTCGGGGACGCCCGCGAAGTCGTCGGGACGGTGGATCAGGCCGGCGCGACCCAGCGGCCAGGCCAGGGCGACCACCTTGCCCACGACGAGATCGGTCGGGACGAAGCCGCCACCGGGCTGCTTGAGGTGGGCGCGGGAGTCGGCGGAGTCGCCGCGGTTGTCGCCCATCACCCACAGGTCGCCCTGCGGCACCCGGACGTGGAAGGCGCCGTACGTCGCGCAGGGGGTGGTGCCGTCCGGGAGGTAGGAGGCCTCGTCGAGCGGGTGCCCGTTGACGCGGAGCGGTCCGCGGGCGTTCGGGCACGCCACCCGGTCGCCGCCGACGCCGATGACCCGCTTCACGAGGTGGCCGCCGGTGGGGTAGAGACCGATCACCGCCAGCGCCCGGGTCACCGGCGTGGTCGCCGCCTCGTCCTCACCGGGCGGGAGCCAGTCGCCGGGGTCGCCGAAGACCACCACGTCGCCGCGCTGCGGCGTACCGCCACCCCAGTAGGACACCTTCTCCACGAGGATCCGGTCGTTGCGCACCAGCCCCGGCTCCATCGACGGCGAGGGGATGTAGAAGGCCTGGAGGAAGAACGACTTGATCACCACGGCGAGGACCACCGCGACGAGCAGCAGCACGAGCGTCTCCGCCCACAGCGGCAGCGCCTTCCTGCTCGCTACCGGCGCCGGTGCGTGCTCGCGCGGAGGCGCCTGCGGATCGGTCACGGGGTGACCCTAGGCGTCATCGGTGCCCTGCGCGCGCAGATGACACGGATCAGCGCGCCGCGCCGGACGGCCCCGCGCTCGCCTCACAGGCCGTGCTTGCGCGCCACCATCCGCAGCATCGCCTGGTGCGGCAGCAGCCGGCGCAGCGGGAAGACGAGCGGGGCGTTGCTGCCCACGGCGTAGAGCGGCTTGGGCTCGCTCGACTCGATCGCCGCCAGAACGGTCCGGGCGACCTGCTCGGGCGGGATGCCGGCGGCCTCGTTGGCGTTGAGGTGGCGCAGCATCGTGTCGTAGGCGGCGCGGTAGGGCGAGTTGTCCGCGACGTACTCCGTGCGGCGCTCGCTGATCCCCGTCGCGATCGATCCCGGCTCGACCACGCTCACGCCGATCCCGTACGGCGCGACCTCACCGCGCAGGGCGAAGGCGAAGCCCTCCAGCGCCGCCTTCGTCGCGACGTAGGAGGACCGGAAGGCCAACGGGAAGCTCGCGAGCATCGAGCTGACCATCACCACCCGGCCGGACCCACGACGTCGCATCGCCGGCAGCGCCAGCTGGGTGAGCTGCACCTGGCCGAGGACGTTGAGCGCGAAGAGGCGGTCGAGCGCCTCCCGGGGCAGCTCCTCGAACGGCCCGCTCTGGCTCTCCCCGGCGTTGTTGACCAGCACGTCGACGTCACCTGCCTCCTGGGCGCAGGCACGGATCGATGCGTCGTCGGTGAGGTCGAGAGGCAGCCAGGTGACCCCGGCCAGCGGTTCGCCCACCTGCTCGGGGCGGCGGCTGGTGCCGATCACGTCGTAGCCCCGGTCGAGCAGCACGGCCGCGACGGCGCGGCCGATGCCCGAGGAGGCCCCGGTGACCAGGGCGGTGCGGTGCGTCATGGCGCTCCTTGGGGGATGGGGGCCGGTGCACGCACGCTACCGACCGGAGGGGACCATGGCGCGGTGGACGGCTGGGCGACCTTCGGTGCCGCGGTCGGCGGCCTGCTGCTGCTGTGGGCCGCGCTGGTCGCGCTGCTGCTGGTGATGGCGCGATGCGAGGGTCGCCGGGTCGACCTGCGCGCGGCGCTGCGGCTCGTGCCCGACGTGGTGCGGCTGGTCCGCCGCCTGGCCGCCGACCCCTCGCTCCCGCGGGGCGTGCGGTGGCGGCTGGTCGGGCTGCTGGGCTACCTGGCCCTGCCGATCGACCTGGTGCCCGACGTCATCCCGGTGATCGGCTGGGCCGACGACGTCGTGGTGGTGGCCCTGGTCCTCCGCTCCGTCGTACGGCGGGCGGGGCCCGAGGCGCTCGACCGCCACTGGCCGGGCACGCCGGAGGGCCTCGTGCTGGTGCGTCGCCTGGCGGGCGTGGGCTGAGCCGACGCCCCCGGGCTCAACCGACCGGGCTGGCGATCCGGGAGGACCGTGCGGGACGGGCGGTGGTGGCGGCACGGTCGTAGCAGGCGGCGAAGCCGTCCAGGGCGTGCGACCAGTCGTGGTCGGGCGCGACGGCGGCGCAGTGACGCTGCATCGCCGCCAGCTCGACCCGGTCGCGCGCCAGCCCCACCAGCGCCTGCAGCATGGCGTCGTCGTCGAGGCACAGCCGGCCGTCGAGGCCGTCGCGCACGAACTCCCCCACACCGCCGCTGGCCATCGCCACCACGGGGACGCCGGCGGCGCGGGCCTCCAGCGCGGCGATCCCGAAGGACTCCTGGTGGGCCGGCCCGACGAAGACGTCCGAGGCGCCGTGCAGGTCGCGGATCGCCGCCCGCGAGAGCGGACCGGTGAGCAGCACCCGGGCCTCGAGGTGGTGGTCACGGGCCCAGTCGCGCATCGGGCCGGCGAACGGCCCGTCGCCGGCGACCACCAGCCGCGGCCGCGCCTCGGGCACCGCGCGGACCACCTCGCCGAACAGCTCCATCAGCTGCATCGGCCGCTTGCGACTGGCGAGCCGCATCACGGCGACCAGCGTCAGCACGTCGTTGCGCCGGCTGCGCGCACCGGCCCGCCACCAGCCGACGTCGACGGCGTTGGGCACCACGTGCACGGGCGTGTCCCCGAGCACCGCGGCCATGTCGAGGGCAGCGGCCCGCGACACCGCCGTCCAGACCAGGGGGCTGCGCCCGACCAGCGGCAGCAGCAGGCGTACGGCGGGCTTCCAGCCGTCCCACATCGAGTGCACGGTGGCGACCACGGGCACGCCTCGACGGCCGGCCGCGCCGATCGCGCGCGAGGTCGTCGGCGACCACACCGAGAGATGCGCGTGCACAGCGTCGAAGGCGGTCAGGTCGATGTCGCCCAGCACGCCGGTGGCCGGGGCCCGGTGCACCTGCACGGGGCCGGCCAGCGTGTCGGCGCCCGGCGTACGCGTCAGGACGGAGACGTCGTGCCCGGCGGCGCGCTGCCGGTGCGCGAGCTCCTCGACGAAGAGCTCGATGCCGCCCAGGCTGGGACGGTAGACGTCGCTGACGTGAAGGATGCGCATCAGGCGGCCAGCGTACGGGCCGCCCAGCGCCGGCTGAGGAACCAGCCCGCGAGCCACATCCCGCCGACCGGCACCTCCAGCGCCGTGACGAAGCCGCGGTAGAGCAGCACGCCGGCCGCGACCGCGGTCGGGTCGCCGCCGAAGGCGACCAGCAGACCCGCCGCACCGGCCTCGCTGACCCCGATCGCGCCGGGGGTCACGCACACGACCGTGAGCAGCCGCTCGACGGCGTAGGCGGCGAGCACCGCGGCGAGCGGGAGGCGCATCCCGACGACGTACAGGCAGGCGTAGAGCAGACCGGCCTGCAGGAGGCCGTAGCCGATCATCGCCGCGCTCATCGCGTGCCAGCTGCGCCGGACGACCAGGACGGCCTCCTCGCGCGTCGCGACCACGTGGGCTGCGAAGGCGTCCCGGTCGACGCTGCGGCGCAGCAGCCGGGCGGCCCCCGCGACGGTCGCGGCGAGCGCGCGGGCGATCAGGGCCGCCGCACGGCCGCTGCTCAGCGCCGCCACCACCAGCACCAGCACCGTCAGCAGCGCGGCGACACCGAGCAGCGCCGCCAGCGCCAGCACGTGGCTGACCGACAGCCCGACCGCGAGGGTCGCGCCGAAGGCGACCGCCGGCATCGCGAGCTTCATCAGCACGTCCCAGATGTTCGTCACCAGCGTGAACGAGGCGAACTCGCGCGCGCCCACGCGCCAGGTGCGCAGCATGTGGAAGTTCAGCGTCATGCCCAGTGCGCCGCCGAAGGGCACCAGGTTGGACACCGCGCTCCCGGTGAGGTTGAGCGTGAGCGCGCGGCGGCGGGTCAGGCCGGGCAGCGCCCCGGTGAGCACGAAGGAGTGCACGAACAGCCCGGCGGCCCACAGCAGGGTGAGCAGCGCGAACTGGTGCAGGGTGACCGCTCGGATGGCGCCGATCACGTCGTGCGCCGTCGTGCCGAGCAGCCGCGGGAGCACCACGGCAAGCAGGGCGACCGCGAGCGCGGCGCCGAGGACGGCGCGCAGGACGTGCCAGCGCGACGGCCGCGATGCGGCCGGCAAAGTCTCCGGTGCGGCCTCGGCGGGAGGCTCTTGGGAGACTGCGAGGGTGTCCTTCACGCTCGTGTCCTTCCATGCGCACCCCGACGACGAGGCGCTGCTGACCGGAGGCACCCTGGCGCGAGCCGCTGCCGAGGGCCACCGGGTCGTGCTGGTGACGGCGACCGACGGCGCCGCGGGCCTGACCGGGACGTCGTCGGGAGACCTGGGAGCACGGCGGGTCGCGGAGCTGCACCGCTCGGCCGCGGCGCTCGGCTGCGCGCGGGTGGAGGTGCTGGGGTACGCCGACTCCGGGTCGGCCGGCAGGCCGCCGGAGGGGTCGTTCGCCACGCTCGACCCCGCGGAGCCGGCGCGGCGGCTCGCGGCGATCCTGCGGGAGGAGTCGGCCGACGTGCTGACCGGCTACGACCCGCACGGGGGCTACGGGCACCGTGACCACGTGCAGGTGCACCGGGTCGCCCGCAGGGCCGCGGAGCTGGCCGACACGCCTGTGCTCCTCGAGGCGAGCCTGCCGCGGGAGGCGTTGCAGCGGGTCGCGGGGCTGCTCCGGTGGGCGCCGGGCGCGCGGCAGCTGCTGCCCACGGACGGGTTCGCCTCCGCCTACGTACCTCGGGAGGACCTGACACACCGGATCGACGTACGCCGCCACCTCGACGCCAAGACCGCCGCGCTGGCCGCGCACCACTCGCAGACGTCCGGCGGCGGATCGGTGCGCACGGTCGCCCTGCTGCTGGCGCTGCCGCGGCCGCTGCTGGCCCCGGTGCTGGGGCTGGAGTGGTTCCGGCAGGTGGGCAGCACGGCACCACGGCGAGGGCAGCGCGGCTGCGACGACGTCTTCGCATCGCTGCGCTGAGCCGATGGGTGGTCCGCATCCCGTCCCCTGTTCACGTGCGCGTGTGTCCCAGGATGCCCGGGCCACCTGACGACAGCGTGAATCACGCGCCGCGTGCTTGTCGACCCTCGTCGGCGGTGATGCTCACCGCTGGGCCCACCTGCTGCCTCACCTGTTGGGGGAGACCCCGGCCATGCCCCAGCGGACCAGCCCCGCCGCGACGCTGCCCGACAGCCGGGCCACCGGCACGGCGGGCCCGAGGACCGGCAGCAGCAACGCCCGGCGGGCCCAGGCCGGCAGCAGCGCGACGCCGCCGGCCGCGATCAGGCCGTAGCCCGGGCGCACCAGCATCGGCAGCGGCGGGTCGAGGAGCAGGAAGCGGGCGACGTCGCGCGCCTCGGCGGTGCCCCGCAGCTCGGACCGGAACGCCGCGATCTCCGCGTCGAGCTCGGCGACCGTCCCGGGCACCCGGTCGGCGCCGAGCAGCAGCGCGGGAAGACCCGCCTGCGCGACGTAGGTGTCGGCCTCCGCCGGCGTCAGCGGAGTGCGGGCGTAGGCCTGGAAGGCGTGCAGGAACGACCAGACCTCGGCGACGTGCACCCAGCGGAGCAGCGCCGGGTCGGAGGCGGCGTACGGCACGCCGTCGCGCTCACCGGTGACGGTGCGGTGCACCCGGCTGACCGCCGCGATCGCGCGCTCCGCGTCGGCGACGGTGCCGTAGGTGGTGGTGGCCAGGTAGTGGCTGATCCGCTGCAGCCGGCCCCAGGGGTCGCCGCGGTAGCCGCTGTGATCGGTGACGCCCGCCATGGCAAGCGGGTGCAGCGACTGCAGCAGCAGCGCCGCGATGCCGCCGGGGAACATCGACGCGTCCTCGTGGACCCGCCACACCGGGTCCTCGGGGGTGAACCAGCGCTCGCCGCTGGAGCCCCAGATCCGCGCGGCGTGCGTGTCGGCGTCCTCCCCGGCGACCTTCGACCGCAGCGCCTCCCCCAGCCGGCGCTGCACCGCTCCGCCGACGCTGTTGAGCAGGCTCGTCATGCGCCCATGGTCTCCGGTGGCTCCAAGGTGGCGCGGCTGATCCACGCTGATCCGGTAAGCGCCTTGACAGCCAGGTCGAACATGTGTTCTACTGGACGTAGTTCCGGTGGTGATAACGATGGCTGAGGCCCCGGAGCCCTGGCCCCTCTTCTGCAAGGGGTCGGCCCCTCACAGGCCGGCTGCCCATCACGTGTGAGATCCCTTCCGAGGTCGATCTGTGCGTGAGGCGGTGAGTGCGATGGCGACGGCGACACATCCGCTGCTCGGCTTCGCCCACGCCCTCTCGGGAGCGCTGGACAAGGCGGCGACGTGTGAGCCGCTGTTCCTGCCGGCGGCGGCGAAGGCTGAGCTGTTGACCGAGCTGCACCGTCAGGAGCAGCGGCTGGCCGCGTTGCGGCTGCGGGTGATGGCCGTCGCCGCGGATGTCGCCGAGGACACCGCCTCACGCGACGTCGCCGACTGGCTGGCCCACGCCACCCACGACGACCCCGCCGCCGCACACCGCGACCTCCAGCTGGCGGAGGCGCTGGAGCGCACCTGGCGGTTCGTGGGCGCTGCGGCGGCGGCCGGCGGGGTGAACCTCGCCCAGGCCCGCGTCATCACCCGGGCGCTGGAGGCACTGCCCGACGACCTCGAGCCCGACCTGCTCACCCGCGCCGAGGAGCACCTGGTCGACCTCGCCGGCCAGTACGGCCCCCGGGCGCTCGAGCGGCTCGGACGCCGGATCCTCGAGGTCGTCGCCCCCGACATCGCGGACGCGGAGGAGGGCCGCAGGCTCCAGGACGAGGAGCGCCGCGCCCGGGAGACCACCCGCCTGGACTTCAAGCGCCTCGGCGACGGCTCCACCCGGCTGACGGCGAAACTGCCGAACGCGGTCGCCGACCGGCTGCGCACCTGTCTCGACGCCTACACCAGCCCCCGCCGGCACACCCGCAGCAGCACGGGAGGCGTCACCTCCGAGACCGCGCTCATGCCGGCCGCCCGCAAGCGCGGCCTCGCCTTCGCCGCCCTGCTGGAGCACCTCGACCCGCAGAAGCTGCCCGACCACGGCGGCGACGCCACCACCGTCATCGTCACCCTCAGCCTCGAGCAGCTCCGCTCCGGGCTCGGCGCCGCCGGCGTCATCACCTCCGAGACCGGAGACGTCTCCGCCGCCGAGGCACGCCGGCTCGCCTGCACCGCGCACCTGATCCCCGCCGTCCTCGGCAGCACGGGCGAGATCCTCGACCTGGGCCGCCGCACCCGGCTCTTCACACCCGCCCAGCACCGAGCCCTGCGGCTGCGTGACGGTGGGTGCCGGGCCGAGGACTGCACCGTGCCCGTCACCTGGACCGAGGCGCACCACTGGCAGCCCTGGTCCCAGGGCGGCACCACCGACCTCGCCAACGCCGTCAGCCTCTGCTCGTTCCACCACCACCGCGCCCACGACAACGCCTACGCCGCCGACCGACTGCCCAACGGGGACGTCAGGTTCCGCAGACGGACGTGAGGGTCTTGACGGCGCCCGACCGACCGGGCGTCCGCGGACTCACCGCCGAGCGGTACGGAACAGCCCCCTGACGATCTCCCGCGCCGCGGTGCGGGCGACCTGACGGAACTCCGGCGAGCTCACCACCTGCTCGAGCACGGAGGTGTCCTTGCGGGTGCGAGTGCGGGGGGCGCGCTCGGGCTCGGGGACCGTGGTGTCGACCGGTGCGCCGGCCTTCTCTGCCTGCTCGGCCTCCTCCGCCTTGGCGGCGCCCGCCTCGAGCTTCGCGGCCAGCAGCTCGCGCGCGGACTCCCGGTCCACCGCCTGTCCGTAGCGGGCCTGCAGGACGGAGCTCTGCACCGCATGCTGCATCAGGGCTGGGTCGGCCGCACCCATCAGCGACTCCGGGGCCCGCAGCCGGGTCCACGCGACCGGGGTCGGCGCGCCGCGCTCGCTCATCACGGTGACCACGGCCTCACCGATGCCCAGGGTGAGCAGGACCTGGCCGAGGTCGCCGTACGCCGAGGTGGGATAGGTCGCGACCGTCTGCTTGAGCGCCTTGGCGTCGTTGGGCGTCGCGGCCCGCAGCGCATGCTGGACCCGTGCGCCCAGCTGCGCCAGCACCTCATCCGGGACGTCGGTGGGCGACTGGGTCACGAAGAAGACTCCGACACCCTTGGACCGGATCAGCCGCACCGTCTGGGCGATCGCGTCCAAGAAGGCCGGGGAGGCGTCCCGGAACAGCAGGTGCGCCTCGTCGAAGAAGAACACCAGCTTGGGCTTCTCGACGTCACCGACCTCCGGGAGGTCGTGGAAGATGTCGGCCAACAACCACATCAGGAATGTGGAGAACAGCGCTGGGCGCTCCTGGAGGTCGGGCAGCTCCACGAGCGAGATGACACCGCGCCCGTCGGCGTCGGTGCGCAGCAGGTCGGCGGTGTCGAACTCCGGCTCGCCGAAGAACACATCGGCACCCTGGTCGGAGAACGCGATCAGCTCGCGCAGGATCACCCCGGCGGTCGCTGCGGAGAGGCCGCCGAGGTCGGTGAGCTCGGCCTTGCCGGCGTCGGAGACGAGGAACTTCACCACCTCGCGCAGGTCGGCCAGGTCCAGCAGCGGCAGGCCCGCCTTGTCGGCGTAGTGGAAGACCAGGCCCAGGGAGGACTCCTGGGTGTCGTTGAGACCGAGCACCTTGCTGAGCAGCGTCGGGCCGAAGGCCGTCATCGTCACCCGCACCGGGACGCCGGTCCCCTGACCGCCCAGCGCGAGGAACTCGACCGGGAATCCGTGGCCGCTCCACTGCTGGCCGAGCGACGACGCGCGCTCGGTGACCTTCTCGCCGGCCTGGCCGGGCGCCGCGAGACCGGAGAGGTCGCCCTTGATGTCGGCGGCGAAGACCGGCACGCCCGCGGTGGAGAGCTGCTCGGCGAGCAGCTGAAGCGTCTTGGTCTTGCCCGTGCCGGTGGCACCGGCGATCAGGCCGTGCCGGTTCAGCATCGCCAGCGGCACCCGGATCGGTACGTCGGCGAGGTGGGTGGCGTCGGTGAGCAGCCCCCCGAGCTCGAGGGCCGGGCCCTCGAACCGGTAGCCGGGGGCGACGGCTGCAGCGATCGCATCGGGCGTGGTGGCCTCGGTCATGGAGGCAGCCTAGGACCGCCCGGACCGCCGCTCCCTATGATGGGACGGGTGATCTTCAAGCGCGTGGGCGAGGGCAGGCCGTATCCCGACCATCGCCTCGACGCCCGCGCCTGGGCTGCGTTGCCGCCGCGGCCGGTGCGCCTCGACGAGCTCGTGACCACCAAGGACACCTTGCAGCTGGCGGCCCTGCTCGACGAGGACTCGACCTTCTTCGGCGACCTCTTCGCGCACGTCGTGCAGTGGGGTGACGACCTCTACCTCGAGGACGGACTGCACCGGGCGCTGCGAGCGGCGCTGCAGCAGCGCCACGTCGTGCACGCGCGGGTGCACGTGATCGACGGCGTCCACGGGACGGTGTGATGAACCCGCTGAGCGGCCGGCGGCTGACCACGACCGTGACGATGACGGCCCTGGTCGTGATCGTGGGCCTGATGGGGTTCTTCGGCATCCGCGCCGCGACCGCACCGCTGCCGGGTGACGCGAGCGCCAGCACGCAGACGTGCAGCAAGGACGAGATCAGCAAGAAGTACTACGTCCGCCCCGACGACCTGACCGTCAGCGTCTACAACGCCGGCGGCCGGTCCGGTGAGGCCGGGCGGACGATGCAGCAGCTGATGGACCGCGGCTTCCACCCGGGCAAGACGGCGAACGCTCCTCAGGGCAGCACCGTGCATCGCGCCCGCGTCTACACCACCGAGAAGGATGACGCCGGCGCCCGGCTGGTGGCGCGCACGTTCGGCAAGGACGTCAAGGTCGTCGTGACCGACAAGGCCCTCGGCCCGGGCATCGACGTCTATATCGGTCCCGCCTTGCACGGCCTGGCGAAGGACGCACCGAAGAAGGCCAAGCTGGCGAAGCCGATCGTCAGCTGCGTGCAGGTGGACTGACCGTCGGGGGCTGTCTGCCCGGCGCCTTGTTCCACTGCGCCAGGCGACCCCCGCGCGAGACCGCGCGCAGCCGCGCCTCGGTCTTCTCACGGACCCGCCGGGGGGTCACCACGACCAGCTCGTCGCCGTGCCGCAACGTCGTCCGGGACTCTGGCACCCGCGCCTCGCCGTCGCGGACCACGAGCGCCACGGAGGCGCCCGCCGGCAGACGGAGCTCACCCACCTCCACGCCGTGCATCTGCGAGCGGGGGGAGATCCGCACCTGCAGCAGGTCGGCCGAGACCCGCTCCAGCGGGGCCGCCTCCACGTCGAGCCACCGTGGCTCGGAACGACGGGCGACGCGGAGCACCCGCGCCACCAACGGGAGGGTCGGACCCGAGAGCAGCGTGTAGACGACGACCAGTACGAAGACGATGTCGAACAGGTGCAGGGCACCGGGCACGTGCTCGGCCAACGGGATCGTCGCCAGCACGATGGGCACGGCTCCACGCAGTCCCGCCCAGCTGACGAAGGCCGCCTCGCGCCAGGGCAGCCGGGGCGCGAAGGAGCACAGCAGCACCGAGACCGGCCGCGCCACGAAGGTGAGCACGAGCCCGGCGACGACGGCCTGCCACACCGTCCCGAGGGTGAACCGACCGGGTGAGGCGAGCAGACCGAGCATCACGAACAGCCCGATCTGCGCCAGCCAGGCGACCCCCTCGGAGAACGACCGGGTGGCGGCCCGGTGCGGGAGCTCGGCGTTCCCGAGGACCAGGGCGGCCAGATAGACCGCGGCGAAGCCCGAGCCGTGCAGGGACGCCGTACCGGCGTAGGCGAGCACGGCGATCGCCAGCACCGCGAGCGGGTAGAGGCCCGAGGCGGGCAGCGCGATGCGGCGCATCAGCCAGGCGCCCGCCAGTCCGACGGCGATGCCGCCGACCACGCCGAGGACCAGCTCCCACACCACCTCCCCGACGAGGTCGCCGACGCCGTGGCCGCCGGCGCTGACCAGGGTGACCAGCACGACCGTCGGGGCGTCGTTCAGCCCGGACTCTGCCTCCAGCGTGGCGGTGATCCGCCGCGGGAGCGGCACCCTGCGCAGCATCGAGAACACCGCCGCCGCGTCCGTCGGCGAGGTCACCGCGCCGAGCACGACGGCGAGCCGCCAGTCCAGGCCGAGGAGGTAGTGCGTGCCGACGGCGACGATCCCCACGCTGGCCGCGACCCCCAGTGTGGCGAGGGCGAGCCCGGTGCCGACCACCGGACGCATCTCGCCCCAGGACGTGGTCAGCCCGCCCTCGGCGAGGATCAGCACGAGCGCACCGAAGCCCAGCGCGTGGGCCAGCTCGGCATCGGAGAACGCGATGCCGATGCCCGCGTCGCCCAGGCCGACCCCGATCAGCAGGTAGACCAGCAGGGTCGGGAAGCCGGTGCCCACCGAGACGCGCACGGCCAGGATCGCCAGCAACAGCACCGCCGAGCCGGCGAGCAGCGCCTGGTCGAGCGTGTGCACGTCGAAGGTCATGGCGGCCCTTGGGTCGGGGTCGGGATCCGACCCTATCGCTGGCCGCGGGCCGCCACCCTGGCGCGTTCGCGGACTAGTCCGCGTCCAGCTGCCTCATAACACCGCGTCCGGACGGTCGTTTCCGCGATCAACGACGTCCAGCGCTCGCCCGAGCGCCTCTCGCGGGGTCCGTCGTCGACCACCTGCGAGGAGGACGTCTGCCCCTGGCCCGACGTCGACGTCTCCGCGGGTCTAGTCCGCGAAGCCCGACATTGCCGGGCATCCCGCCGAACCCCTCAGGTCCCGCCAGGGACCGCGCGCACGATCGGAGCCTCACGTCCGGCCCGCACCCGCCACTCTCGGACAACCCACCACCGCAAGGGACATGCTCATGGCCACACCACTCCACCCGCCCCGGCGCTCCCGGACGTCCGGCCGTCGTGCGACCGCCGTCCTCGCTGCCACCTCCGCCCTGCTGTTGGGCAATGCGGGCTTGGCACACGCCGACAATGTGACGAACAGCGTCGGCGCCAGTGGCACGACCACGGTCACCTTGTTGGGAGCGAGTGTCCAGACGACGGTTTCCTACACGCTCAACGCCCAAGGCCATACCTGCCTTGCTTCGCCGGACCACCACGCGATCTACAACGTGCGAATCGGTGCGCCAGCCGGGGTGACCGCATCGCCGAGCGTTGTCGACTTCGCGGGTTGCGCAAACCCCATCACGGTCACCTTCACCGCCACCTCTGCTGGCTCGCGGCTGGTGCAGCTGGTTCAGGACGCCAGTTCCCCGGTCACGGTCACGGCCGGTCCTGCGGCCTTCACCCTCGCCGTCAACGGCTCGGCCAACACCGCTCCGCAGGTCTCGGTCGGCGGCGTATCCGACGGAGCGACCTACGAGCTCGGTTCCGTGCCCACCCCCACCTGCTCCGTCGTGGACGCAGAGGACGGAACCCGGTCGCCTGCGCCCACCCTGTCGGCGATCACGGGGTCGCTCGCCTCGTACGGGTTGGGCACCCGGACCGCAACCTGCTCCTACACCGACTCGGGCGGCTCATCGCAGTCCGCGTCCGCGACGTACTCGATCATCGACACGACCAAGCCGGAGCTCAGGGTGCCCGGCGACCAGACGATCGAGGCCACGGGCACGGTGGGCGCCGAGGCAACCTGGGACGACCCGACGGCGACCGATGCCGCCGGGATCGGCACGGGGCCCTCGTGCGACATCGCGTCCCCGCACACGTTCAACCTCGGCGCGCACCAGATCCACTGCAGTGTGACCGACGTGGCCGGCAACACCAGCACCGGCTCCTTCACCGTCACGGTCACCGACACCACGAAGCCCTCGCTGTCGGTCAGTCACGATGTCACTGCAGAGGCGACCGGGCCCGGTGGCGCCAGAGTGACCTACGATCCCGCCACGTCGACCGACCTCCACGACGGCGTCCTGTCGCCCACGTGCGCCCCGGTGTCCGGATCCACCTTCTCGCTCGGCTCGACGGACGTCACCTGCTCGGTGACCGACTCCTCCGGCAACACCGCCGCCGGCGGGTTCACGGTGACGGTGCACGACACCACCGCGCCGTCCCTCACGCTGCCCGACGACATCACGGCAGAGGCAACCAGGCCCGACGGAGCGGACGTGGAGTTCGCAGCCACGGCGGACGACCTCGTCGACGGCTCGACGCCCGTGACGTGCGACCACCACAGCGGTGACGGCTTCGGATTCGGCACCACCATGGTGTCGTGCTCGTCCACGGACGCACAAGGCAACCTGGCAACCCGGACCTTCCACGTGACGATCCAGGACACGACGCCTCCCGCCATCGCCCACCACGACACGGTGACGCGCGAAGCGACCGGTCCTCACGGCGCCGTTGTCGACTACGCCAAGCCGTCGGCGACCGACGCCGCCTCCACGCACGTACAGGTCGACTGCATTCCTGACACCGGATCGCAGTTCGCTCTGGGCAGTACCCCCGTCAACTGCACAGCGACGGACGAGCACGGACTCACCTCCGCCACGTCGTTCGACGTCGTTGTCCAGGACACGACCGGTCCTGCGGTGACGGTTCCCGACAACAAGACCGTTGAGGCGACCGGGCCGAGCGGCGCAGCCGCGACCTTCGATGCCACGGCCAGCGACCTCGTCGACGGCCCCACAGCGGCCAGCTGCGACCCGGCGAGCGGAAGCACGTTCGCCTTGGACCAGACCACCACGGTGACGTGCACATCCACCGACGCGCACGGGAACACGGGCACCAACACCTTCAACGTGACCGTCCAGGACACGACGGCGCCCACCATCACGATCCCGGCTGGCAGGACGGCTGAGGCGACCGGGCCCGACGGCGCAGCCGTGACCTTCGCAGCAAGCGCAAGCGACCTGGTGGACGGTGACACTCCCGTGACCTGCGACCCCGCGAGCGGGAGCACCTTCGCCCTGGGCGACACAGAAGTGACGTGCTCGTCGACGGACGCCCACAGCAACACGGGCGATCGGTCGTTCAAGGTCACCGTGCAGGACAGCACGGCACCGACGTTGCACATGCCGGGCAATGTCACCGTCCCGGCGACCTCTGCACAGGGAGCGGCGGTGTCCTACGCCGCCACCGCTTCCGACCTGGTCGACGGCGCCGTCGCCCCGACGTGCTCGCAGCCCTCCGGCACGGTCTTCCCGCTGGGCTCGACCACGGTCACCTGCATCGCGAAGGACGCACACGGCAACACCGCAAGCGGCTCCTTCGACGTGACCGTGAGCGTCCCCTGGAACGGGGTCCTGCAGCCGATCAACAACGACGGCAGCTCCGTGTTCAAGCAAGGCAGCACCGTCCCGGTGAAGTTCCTCGGCTTCGCGGGCCTGACGCCGACACTTCGGGTCGCGCTCGTGAGCGGAGCGATCGAGGGCACCTCGGTCGAGGCGATCTCGACCGCTGCCGCCGACACCGGAAACCAGTTCCGCTACGACGCATCCGCCGGGCAGTACATCTTCAACCTGAACACGAAGAGCCTGGCTGGGGGCACGTACAAGCTGCACATCAATCTGGGAGACGGCACTGACCGCGTGGTGACGATCAGCCTCAAGAAGTAGCGCCACCTCCTCACCCACCGGCCCCCGTCCAGCCAGGACGGGGGCCGGTGGGCGTTCGCGGGCGTCTACCGTGGCGGGCGTGAACCGGCTCCAGGTCGCCCAGCGCGCGAACGTCCCGCCCTTCCACGTGATGGACCTGCTCGCGGCGGCGAGCCAGCGGCAGCGGACGCACGGCGATCTCTGTGACCTCGTCGCCGGGCAGCCGTCGACGGGAGCGCCGGTCGCCGTGCGCGAGGAGGCGAAACGGCTGCTCGACACCGCGAACCTCGGCTACACCGTCGCGACCGGCATCCCGGAGCTGCGGCAGGCGATCGCCGACCATCACGCCCGGCAGAGCGGCATCGAGGTCGGCCCGGACGACGTCGTCGTGACGACCGGCTCGTCGGGCGGCTTCCTGCTGGCCTTCCTCGCGGCCTTCGAGGCGGGCGACCGGGTCGTGATGGCGAACCCCGGCTACCCCTGCTACCGCAACGTGCTGCGCGCGCTGGGCTGCGAGGTCGTCGAGATCGACTGCGGGCCCGAGACCCGGTTCCAGCCGACCCTCGCCCAGCTGCAGGAGCTCGACGGACCCGTCGCCGGCCTGCTGATCGCCTCCCCGGCCAACCCGACCGGCACGATGATCGAGCCGGCCGAGCTCGCCGCGATCGCACGGTGGTGCGAGGAGAACGCCGTACGGCTGGTCAGCGACGAGATCTACCACGGCATCACCTACGGCGCCGAGCCCACGGCGTCGGCCTGGCAGACCTCGCGCACCGCGATCGTGTTCGGCTCGTTCTCCAAGTACTTCTCGATGACCGGCTGGCGGATGGGCTGGATGCTGGTGCCCGAGGAGCTGCGCCGACCCGTCGACGTGCTCACCGGCAACTTCACCATCTGCCCGCCCGCCCTGGGCCAGTACGCCGCCCTGGCAGCCTTCACGCCCGCGTCGTACGCCGAGCTGGACGGCCACGTCACCCGTTACGCGGAGAACCGTGCCCTGCTGCTCGACGCGCTGCCGCGGCTGGGCATCGACAAGCTCGCGCCGGCCGACGGCGCCTTCTACGTCTACGCGGACATCGCGCACCTCACCGACGACTCCTACGCGTGGTGCCGGCGGTTGCTCGCCGACACGGGCGTCGCCATGGCGCCGGGCATCGACTTCGACACCCGCCGCGGCAACGAGTTCGTGCGGATGTCCTTCGCCGGCTCCGGGGCCGAGATCGGCACCGCTCTGGAGCGGCTGGGCCGCTGGATCGGCTGACCGCCCGCTCCCCCGCTAGTCGGCGAGACGGTAGGTCGCCAGGACCAGGGGCCGGTCCAACCGGCCGGTCGCGCGCACCTCGAGGCGGTCGCGTCCGCGCACGGTCGAGAGCACCAGGCTCCCGATGCCGCCTCCGGAGGACCGGTCGTGCGACACGCCGTCGACCCGGAGCTCGACGGTGCTCCCGCTTCCGCCGCCGCCCCAGAGCACCAGGACAGGCAGGCGGTCCACGACCGAGTGGCCCATGCCCGAGACCCCGGCGGAGGAGCGCTGCCGGCTGGCGAGCTCCCACCGGTGACCGTCCTGGTCCAGCCGGTCGGCGATCCCGTTGCGCAGCTGGGTCGCCGTCGCCTCGTAGACGCCCAGACCCACCCGGACGCCTCCTGCGGTCACCGGCCGGCCCGAGCGGTCGATCGCCTCGATCCGGAGCCTGGTCCCGTCGGGACGGGTCACCACGGCGTTGCCGTCGTGCGCGGCGTCGGCGCCGGGGCGGCCGTCGCAGCCGCCCTCGACGAAGACCCCGCCGCCGTCACGGATCCGGATCCGCGTCCCCGCGGGCGCGCCGTTGCAGTAGGGCACCACGCTGGCGACCGCACCGACGCGCTGCAGGGACAGCGTCGCCCGGGACGTGCCCGCGGCGCTCACCACCGCACCGAGCAGCCTGTGCCCGGCGACCGTCGTGGGATAGGTGATGCCGCCCCGGTGGTAGCCGGGGGGCGGTGCCGTCTGCCGGTAGACGGCGAGGGCCACCGGGCCCGAGCCGCCGTGGAGCTGGAGCCGGACGCGGCGGGAGGCGCCGGGGGCGACCGCGTAGAAGCTGCCGAAGTCTCCCGCCGGCGTCACCCAGGCGTCCGCGCCCCCGCTGCGGATCGCGAGCCGGCCGGTCGAGGACCGGGACGCCGCACGGACCAGCAGGGGCGTCTGCGACGTCGGCAGCGTCACCGACACGGTCTGGTCCCCGACGACACCGCGGGCGTAGGAGTAGCTCGCGCCGAGGGAGTCGGTGGTCCGCGGCACCGCGTGACCGGCCATGCGCACCGGTGCATCGGCCGGGACCGGGGCGGTCGGGTGGGGCAGCGTGAGGGCGAGCGAGCCCACCACGAGCAGGGCGACGACGACGGCCACGCCGCCCGCCGCACGGCGGCGGCGGGTGGTGCGGATCCGGCGGTGCACCAAGGGGATCCGACCCGGTGGCACGTCGGTGGGCACGCTGTCGGCGTACTCCTCGAGCAGGCTGCGCAGCGTGGTCATCGGATACCTCCGGAGTGGTCGAGGAGCGAAGGGTCGATGCGGAGCTTGGCCAGCGCCTTGGAGAGCTGGCTCTTGACGGTGCCGCGCGAGCAGCCGAGCAGCTCGGCGGTCTCCGCCTCGGATAGGTCCTCGACATGGCGCAGCACCACGACCGCCCGCTGCCTGCGGGGCAGGCGACCCAGGGCCGCCCACAGGTCCTGGCTCGCGGCGGAGCGCTCGCTGTGGTCGAGCGAGCCGTGGTCGGGGAGCTCGTCGGTGGCCTGCTCGCCGTTCCACCGACGGCGCCACCAGCTGGCGTAGGTGTTCACCAGCACCTTGCGCACGTACGGCTCGGGGTCGCCGCCGATGCGCGACCACGCGAACCAGCTGCGGGCCAGGGCGGTCTGGAGCAGGTCCTCGGCGAGCGCATGGTCCCGCGTCAGCAGGTACGCCGTGCGAAGCAGGTGGCCGGACCGGGTGGCGACGAAGTCGTCGAAGTCCACGGCGGTCCTCATGACGGCCTCCGAGCCGGTGGTCAGGGTGCTCACATGGTGTCGTACCGGCTGGCTCCGGGAATCGGTTGCCTGCTCAGCCCTTCTTCCTCGCCAGGAACGCCTGCATGGCCTCCCGGGCACCATCGGAGCCGAAGAGCCGGGCGCTCAGCGTGGCCATGTCGTCTGCCTGCGCGTCGATGCGGGCCAGCAGGTCACGGGCCAGCAGCGCCTTGGTCTCGGCGAGGCCCTGGGGATGGGCCTGCAGCAGCTCCGCGACCGTCGCAGCGACTGCGCCGTCCAGCTCCTCGGCGGACACCGCCCGGGTGACCAGGCCCATGGCCGCGGCTTCTGTCGCGTCGAAGGTCCGGCCGGTGAGGAAGGTGTCCGCCGCCGCGCGGCTGGTCAGCCGCGGCAGCACCGTCAGGCTGATCACCGCCGGGGCCAGGCCCAGCCGCGACTCGGTGAAGGCGAACGTCACGTCGTCCTGGCAGATCGCCACGTCGCTGGCCGCGACGATGCCCAGCCCGCCGGCGCGCACCGGCCCGGCCAGCCGGACCACGACCGGCTTGGGGTGGGCGACGATCCGGCGCTGCATCTCGACCAGCGCGCGGGCCCCCTCCTCCATCCCGCCGCTGGCCGCCTCGGACAGATCCGCGCCCGAGCAGAACACGCGGTCGGCGCTGCGGATCACCACCACCCGGCTGCCGTCCTCGTGTGCCGTGCCGAGGGCGGCGAACAGCTCGGTCACGAGCTGCTTCGAGAGCGCGTTGCGGTTGTGCGGGGAGTCGAGCGTGATCGTCCCGACCCCGTCGGCCAGCTCGTAGTGCACCAGCTCGGTCATCGTGCTCCGTTCACATGCCTCTTGTGGTTGCGCGAGTTGTCAGTTGTGGTGGCGCCGATTCGTCGTTGTGGTTCACGCCGGTCCCGCGGAAGGCCGCCGACGTCGCTCCGCCGTCCGTACGGGGGCACTCACGCAACCACAAGGGCCATCTCGCGCCACCACGAGGGGCAACTCAACGGGGGTCAGTAGCTCTTGGGCAGCCCGAGGGAGTGCATCGCGACGAAGTTCAGGATCATCTCCCGCGACACCGGGGCGATACGGCCCAGGCGGGCGGCGAGCAGCATGTTGCCGAGGCCGTACTCCTGCGTCATGCCGGCGCCACCGTGGGTGTGGACGGCGACGTCGGTGGCGTTGCAGGCCACCTCGCCGGCGGCGTACTTGGCCATGTTGGCGTACTCCCCGGCCCCCATGTCGTCGCCGGCGTCGTAGAGCGCGGACGCCTTCTGCTGCAGCAGCCGCGACTGCTCGAGCTCGATCTTGATCCTCGCGAGCGGGTGGGCGATGCCCTGGTGCGCGCCGATCGGCTGGCCCCAGACGTTGCGGATGCCCGCGTACTCGACCGCCCTCTCCAGGGCGTACGCCGCCATCCCGTTGGAGAACGCCGCTCCCATGATCCGCTCGGGGTTGAGCCCGGCGAAAAGCTGGAGCAGGCCGGCGTCCTCGTCGCCCACCAGCGCGTCGGCGGCCAGGTGCACCTCGTCGAGGAACAGCGTCCACTGCGTCTCCGGCGCCATGAACGACATCGGGATCGGCTGCTTGGTGAAGCCGTCGGCGTCCGTCGGCACCACGAACAGGCACGGCTTCAGCTTGCCGGTCTTCGCATCCGCGGCGCGCGCCACGATCAGGACGGCGTCCGCCTCGTCGACCCCGGAGATGTAGGTCTTCTGCCCGCTGAGCACCCAGCCGCCGCTGGCGTCGCGGGTGGCGGTCGTGGTGATCTTGTGGGAGTTCGAGCCGGCGTCGGCCTCGGTGATGCCGAAGGCCATCGTGAGGGATCCGTCGGCGATCCCGGGAAGCCAGCGCTGCTTCTGCTCGTCGGTGCCGAAGCGACCGATGATCGATCCGCAGATCGCCGGCGAGACCACCATCATCAGCAGCGGCGCCCCGGCGCGGGCGGCCTCCTCGAGCACGGCGGCCAGGTCGCCGATGCCACCTCCGCCGCCGCCGTACTCCTCGGCGATGTTGACGCCGAGGAAGCCGTGCTTGCCCATGTCGGCCCACAGCTCGGTCGTCTTGCCGCCCGTGCGGGCCTGCTCCTCGACGTACGCGCGGCCGTACCCGGTGGCGAGCTTGTGCACGGCCTCGCGCAGTGCCTGGCGCTCCTCGGACTCGGTGAAGTTCGTCATCCCTGCTCCTCCTGCGTCACCCGTGCGAGCACCTCGCCCGCCGAGACCTGCTGCCCGACCCTCACGTCGAGCGCCACCACGCCGTCGGCGGGTGCCCTGATCACGTGCTGCATCTTCATCGCCTCGAGGACCAGCAAGGTGTCCCCGGCCGCGACCGAGGTGCCGTCGTCGACCGGTACGGCGACCACCGTGCCGGGCATCGGCGCGAGCAGCGAGCCCTCGGCGACCTGGTCGGCGGGATCGACGAAGCGGGGGACCTCGACCAGGCTCACCGATCCGCGCGGTCCGTCGACGTGCACGGTGCGGGCGGAGGCTCCGTCGGTGTCCTCGACCACCACGTCGTACGTCGACCCGACGCCATCGGCGCTGAGCACCACCCGCTGCTCGGAGGCCTCGAGGACCTGGGCGTCCTCGAGCACGAACCCGTCGCGGGTGCCCAGCCAGCGCACCACCACCTCGTCACCGCCGGCCGCGGTGAAGCGGCTCTCCTGCTGCTGGCTGACGACGTTGCGCCAGCCGGCGGGAATGCGGGACTGCACCACCGCCCGGGCATGGTCGTAGGACACCAGGGCGAGCGCCGCCGCGGTGGCGGCGTGCTGGTCCGCCGGCGCCTCGGCCCAGTCGCGCTCACCGAGCGTGGCGGTGCTCATCCGCCCGGTGAGGAAGTCCTCGTCGGTGAGCAGGCGCACCAGCTGAGCGCGGTTCGTCACGACCCCGTGGATCCGGGCCCGGCGCAGGGCTCCCGCCAGGCTGCGGGCGGCCTGGTCGCGGGTCGGGGCCCAGCAGATCAGCTTGGCCAGCATGGCGTCGTAGTGGGTGCCGACCTCGTTGCCGCTGGCGAAGCCGGCGTCGAGTCGGATGCCCGGCCCGCCGAGGCCGGTGAACGCCGCATCCACGTCGGGCACCTCGAAGGTGGTCAGCCGACCGCTCTGCGGCTGGTAGTCGGCGGCGGGATCCTCGGCGTACAGCCGCACCTCGATCGCGTGCCCCTGCGGGTCGAGTGCGGACGTGGTGGCTCTGGCGACCGTTTCCGCACCCGACCCGAGTCCTTCGGCGACGGCCAGCTGCAGCTCCACCAGGTCGACGCCGTAGATCTCCTCGGTGACCGGGTGCTCGACCTGGAGGCGGGTGTTCATCTCGAGGAAGAAGAAGCGCTCGGTCGCCGGGTCGTAGAGGAACTCCACCGTGCCGGCGCCGACGTAGGAGACCGCCTCGGCGGCCTTGCGCGCCGCCTCGTGCATCGCCTCGCGCACCGCATCGGGCAGGTACGGCGCCGGCGCCTCCTCGACGACCTTCTGGTGCCGGCGCTGGAGCGAGCAGTCCCGGGTGCCGAAGACCAGCACGCCCTGCGACCCGGTGCCGACGACCTGGACCTCGACGTGCCGGCCGCGCTCGACGTAGGGCTCGACGAAGACCGTGCCGTCGCCGAAGGCCGACGCCGCCTCCGCCCGAGCCGCCGCGATCTCGTCCTCCAGCGCCGCGAGGTCGCGCACCACCCGCATGCCGCGTCCACCGCCGCCGGCGGACGCCTTCACCAGCAGCGGCAGGTCGGCCTCGGTCGGTGTCGCGGGCGCCTCGAGGACCGGGACGCCGGCGGCGGCCATCAGCCGCTTGGCCTCCACCTTCGAGCCCATCGCGTCGATCGACTCCGGCGACGGGCCGACCCAGACCAGTCCGGCGTCGAGGACGGCGCGGGCGAAGCCGGCGTTCTCGGAGAGGAAGCCGTAGCCGGGGTGCACCGCGTCGGCGCCGGTACGCCGGGCGGCGTCCAGCACCAGGTCCGCGCGCAGGTACGTCTCCGCCGGTGTGTTGCCGGGCAGCCGCACGGCCAGGTCGGCCTCACGCACGAACGGCAGGCCGGCGTCCGCCTCGGAGTGCACGGCGACGGTCTCGATGCCGAGCCGGCGGCAGGTCGCGAAGACACGGCGGGCGATCTCGCCGCGGTTCGCGACGAGGAGGCGGTGGATCGTCACAGGCGGAACACCCCGAAGCGGTCGGTGCCCTCGATCGGCACGTTGCTGATCACGGACAGGCAGATGCCGAGCACGGTACGGGTGTCGCGCGGGTCGATGACGCCGTCGTCGTAGAGCATCCCCGAGAGGAAGTGCGGCAGGCTCTGCTCCTCCACGGAGGCCTCGATGAACGCGCGCATCTGGGCGTCGCCGTCCTCGTCGTACTCCTTGCCGCGGGACTCGGCCGCGGCCCGCGCCACGATGCTCAGGACTCCGGCGAGCTGGGCAGGGCCCATCACCGCGGACTTCGCGCTCGGCCAGGTGAAGAGGAAGCGCGGGTCGAAGGCACGGCCGTTCATGCCGTAGTTGCCGGCGCCGTAGGACGCACCCATGATCACGGACAGGTGCGGGACCCTCGAGTTGGAGACCGCGTTGATCATCTGCGCGCCGTGCTTGATGATGCCGCCCTGCTCGTACTCCGCGCCGACCATGTAGCCGGTGGTGTTGTGCAGGAACAGCAGGGGCGTGTCGACCTGGTTGGCCAGCTGGATGAACTGCGCCGCCTTCTGCGCCTCCTCGCTGAACAGCACCCCCTGGGCATTGGCGAGGATGCCGATCGGGTGCCCGTGCAGCCGGGCCCACCCGGTGACGAGCGAGCTGCCGTAGAGGGGCTTGAACTCGTCGAAGGCGACCTTGTTGTCCGCGCTGACGCCGTCACAGATCCGGGCGATCACCTCACGCGGGTCGAACGGCTCCTTGAGGTCGCCGGGAATGAGGTCGAGCAGCTCCTCGGGGTCGGCGTCGGGCTCGGCGAAGGACCTCGACCGCGGTCGGTCACCGGTCCGGTTGAGCCGCGCGACGATCCGCCGGCCGATCCGGATGGCGTCGCGCTCGTCGACCGCGAGGTAGTCGGCCAGGCCACTCATCCGGGCGTGCATCTCGGCACCGCCGAGCGACTCGTCGTCGGACTCCTCACCGGTGGCCATCTTGACCAGCGGCGGTCCGCCGAGGAAGACCTTCGCCTGCTCCTTGACCATCACGGTGTAGTCGCTCATCCCTGGCACGTATGCGCCGCCGGCGGTGGAGTTGCAGAAGACCAGCGCGATCGTCGGCAGCTTGGCGGCGCTGGAGCGGGTGAGATCGCGGAACAGCCTGCCCCCGGGGATGAAGATCTCCTTCTGCGTCGGCAGGTCCGCGCCACCGGACTCCACCAGCGAGATGGTGGGCAGCCGGTTCTCCTCGGCGATCTGCGAGGCGCGGAAGATCTTCTTGACCGTCCACGGGTTGGAGGCGCCGCCCTTCACCGTCGGGTCGTTGGCGGTGATCATGCACTCGACGCCCTCGACGACGCCGATGCCGGTCACGACGCTGGCGCCGACAGTGAAGTCCGAGCCCCAGCCGGCCAGCGGCGACAGCTCGAGGAACGCGCTGCCCGGGTCCACCAGCAGCTCGATCCGCTCCCGCGGCAGCAGCTTGCCGCGCTTGCGGTGCCGGGCGACGCTCTTCTCGCCACCGCCCTCCACCGCCTTGGCGTGCTCGGCGTCGAGCGCCGCGATCTTCTCCAGGATCGCCTCGCGGTTGGTCACGGCGCGTACCCCAGCAAGCGGGCGGCAAGATCGGTCAGCACCTCGGTGGCTCCTCCTCCGATGGGCAGGATCCGGGCGTCGCGGTAGTGCCGCTCGACCTCGGTCCCGTGCATGTAGCCGGCGCCGCCGAAGAGCTGCACGGCGGCGTCGGTGACGGCGACGGCGGTGTCCACGGCCGTCTGCTTGGCCAGGCACGCCTCGGCGATCACCGACTCCCCCGCGACGTGCCGGCGGGCGACCTCGAGGGTGTAGGTGCGGGCGACCTCGGCCTGCCGATGCATCTCGACGAGCTTGGCGCGCACCACCTGCTGGGCCACCAGCGGCTTGCCGAAGGTCTCCCGCTGCCGGGCGTACGCGGCCGCGAGGGCGAGCGCGCGCATCGCGTGGCCGTAGCCCATGAGCGCCAGGAAGATCCGCTCGACGACGAACTGCTCGGCGATGTAGGCGAAGCCCGCGTCCTCCTCGCCGACCAGGTTCTCCACCGGCACCCGGACGTCGGCGTACGACAGCTCGGCGGTGTCGGAGCAGTGCCAGCCCATCTTGCGCAGCGGCCGGGTCACGGTGAAGCCGGGCGTGCCCTTCTCGACGACGAGCAGCGAGATGCCGCCATGCCCCTCACCACCCGTGCGCACCGCCGTGGTCACGTAGTCGGCGCGCACGCCGGAGGTGATGAACGTCTTGGCCCCGTTGACGAGATAGAAGGCGCCGCCACTGTCGTTCATCAGTTCGGCCCGCGTCGTGATGCGGGCGACGTCGGACCCGCCGCCGGGCTCGGTGATGCCGAGGGAGCCGATCAGCTCACCGGCGAGCGTGGGGCGCACGAACCGGTCGAGCAGGTACGGCGAGCCGTGGGCGATCATGTGCGGCACCGCGATGCCGTGGGTGAACAGCGAGGCGAGCAGACCGCCGGACGCGCCGGCGGCCATGAAGCCCTCCTGCAGCGCGCACGCGTCGAGCAGGTCGCCGCCCTCGCCGCCGGCCTCGACGGGGTAGCCCACCGACAGCAGTCCCTGCTTTGCCGCGGCGAGGTGGAGCGACCGCGGCAGCTCGCCGGCGTCCTCCCAGTCGGCGAGCCAGGGCAGCACCTCGCGCTCGGTGAAGGTGCGACCGGCCTCGGTGAGGGCCTGCTGCTCCGGTGTCCATCTCATGGGATCAGCTCCTGGGGGATGTGGACGTGGCGGGACCGGACCCACTCGCCGAGGCCCTTGGCCTGGGGGTCGAAGCGGGTGCTGGCCGCGACGCCGTCGCCGAGGAGCCCACGCAGGACCACGTTGGCGCCGCCGAGGTTGGGCAGGGGGTGCACCTCGATCTCGAGGTCGGCCGCCTCGGGGACGAGCTGACGGACCCGGGCCGGCGTGACGAAGTCGAGCAGCCAGGCGACCCGCGCCTCGCGGCCCTCGCCCTGGCGCACCCACAGGCCGAGGTTGGCGTCGCCGCCCTTGTCGCCGCTGCGGGCGTGCACGAAGGTGCCGAGCGGGACGCTGCGGGTCAGGTCGGGCTGGTCGGGCTGGTCGGGCTGGTCACGCATCGTCGGCCTCCAGGAGGTGCACGCGCTCGGTCACCCGGTCGCGGTCGACGAGGGCGGCCCGGTAGACGCCGTACGGCGAGCCGGAGCCGGGCGGCGCGGTCATCGTGAAGCCCGGGTAGGAGGACAGCGCCAGCTCGACCGCCGCGGCCGAGAACGACCGGCCGACCACGGCCGCGTCGGCGTCCTTGACGATGCAGCGCAGCAGGCAGGAGGCGCCCTCCTCGGTGGTGGCGTCGGCGGGAGGGACGTCGCCGCGGGTCCAGATCACCTCGGCCGGCCGCGGGGTCAGGGCCGTCTCGAGCTGGGCGCGCACCCAGGCGGCCTTCTCCTCCACGTCCAGGCCGGTGAGCACGAACTCGACCTGGTTGCGCCAGCCGCCCAGGGCGTTGAGGCACACCTTGAGCTGCGCGGGCGGTGCCTCGCCGCGGACACCGGTGATCGCGACCCGGTCGGGTCCCTGCTGCGCGAGGCGGATGCTGGTCAGGTCGAGGCTGGCATCGGGGCCGAGGTAGGTCGGTCCTTGGATCTCGTAGAGCAGCTGGGCGGTGACGGTGTCGACGGTGACCGCGCCGCCGGTGCCCTCGTGCTTGGTGATCACCGAGGAGCCGTCGGCGTGCAGCTCCGCCACGGGGAACCCGAGCGGACGGCCGTCGCGGGGCAGGTCGAGGAAGCCGGAGAAGTTGCCGCCGCATGCCTGGGTGCCGCACTCGATCACGTGGCCGGCGACCATGGCGCCCGCCAGCTCGTCGTACGCCGTGCGGCTCCAGCCGAACGCCGCGATACCGGGGCCGACGACCAGGGAGGCGTCGGTGACGCGGCCGGTGACCACGACGTCAGCGCCCTGCTGCAAGGCCTCGGCGATGCCGAATCCACCCAGGTAGGCGTTCGCGGTGAGGGCGCCCTCGAACCCGAGCTCGGCGGCGCGCGGCATCAGCCCGTCGCCGTCGACCCAGGCGATCGCCGGATGCAGTCCCTGTCCACGGGCGACCTCGCCCAGCGCTGCGGCCAGACCGCCCGGGTTGAGCCCCCCGGCGTTGACCACGATCCGCACCCCCCGCTCGAGCGCGAGCCCCAGGCAGTCCTCGGCCTGCCGCAGGAAGGTGCGCGCGTAGCCCCGCGCCGGGTCCTTGAGCTGGTCCCGCCCGAGGATGAGCATGGTGAGCTCGGCCAGGTAGTCACCGGTCAGGTAGTCCAGCGGGCCCTGCTCCAGCATCTCCCGCATCGCCGACAGGCGATCGCCGTAGAAGCCGCTGCAGTTGCCGATCCGGATCGCCTCAGGCACCGCTGGCCTGCCTTCCGCCACCGGCCGGGCCCGCGAAGGCCTGCGCGATGTCGAGCCAGCGATCGGCGTCCTCACCGGTCGCCACGAGGGCGAGGTCGTCACGGTGCCGCCGTTGCGTGACCAGCACGCAGAAGTCGTACGCCGGGCCGCGGACCGACTGCGCCGCGTCCTCGGGTCCCCACGCCCACACGTCGCCCCCGGGGCCCAGCAGCTCGATGCGGAACTCCTCCGCCGGCGGCTCGAGGCCGGCGTTGGCGTAGGCGAAGTCGCGGGTGCGCACCCCGATGTGGGCGACGTGTCGGATCCGGTCGGTCGGCTCGACGAGCAGGCCCAGCGCGTCGGCGACGTCGAGGCCGTGCGCCCAGGTCTCCATCAGCCGCGCGGTCGCCATCGACGCGGGGCTCATCGGGGGCCCGAACCACGGGAGCCGCCCCCCGGCGGGGACCGCGGCGAGCGCGGCCTCCAGGCGTCGACGACCGGTGCGCCAGCGGTCGAGCAGGTCGACGGGCGCCGCTTGGGCGCCGGCGTACGCGACCGTGTCGACGAAGCCGCCGACGTCCTGGATCGCGGTGGCGAGCAGGGCGTCCCACGCGGTCGTGTCACCACCGGCGGCCGTGCAGGCGGCTACGGCCGCCTCGTCGGTCCACGCCAGGTGGGCGATGGTGGTGGCGACGTCCCAGCCCTCGGCCGGCGTCGGGGTCCGCCACGCGTCCGGGGCCAGGGGCGCGACGAGGGAGTCGAGCGCCGCGGCCTCCGCCGCGAGGTCGGCCAGCAGGTCGTCGAGCGTCGTCACCGGCTCAGCCCTTCGTCGAGGACCGTGGCCCAGTGGTCGAGGATCCGGCCACGTCGGGCCCGGTCGTCGCTGATGGTGTTGGCCAGTCCGAGCCCGCGGACCAGGTCGAGCGTGGCCTGGACGAGCTCGCGCTCGCCGGGGCGAGTCTCGTCGACCCCGAGCAGGTCGACGGTCAGTCGGTGGGTCTCGCGGCCGACCCGCTGCTCCAGCGGCACCACCTGGGCGTGCAGGGCGGGGTCGGTGCGGGCGGCGACCCAGAGCTCGAGCGCCGCGGTGAACACCGGCGAGGTGAAGTGGTCGGCCAGCATGCCGAGCACGGCGCGGGTGCGCCGGCTGCCGGCCGGCAGGGCTCGGGCCGCCTCGGCGAGCTCGCGACCGCGGAGCTCGGTGAGGTGCTCGACGGCGGCGAAGACCAGGTCCTGCTTGCTCGGGAAGTGGTGCAGCTGCGCGCCGCGGCTGACCCCGGCGCGCTCGGAGACCACCGTCGTCGACGTACCGCTCCAGCCGTGCTCGACCAGGCAGTCCACGGTCGCCTCCAGCAGCCGTTGGCGCATGGCGCGGGTGCGCTGCTCCTGCGGCACCCGGGTGGTCGTCACGGCGTCATCGTGCAGGCCGCACGTACAAACAGTCAAGCCTGCTTGTTTGTCCCCCGGGGCCGATGTCCCCGCCGGTCAGATCCGAGCGAGCGCCCGCCAGGTGGTGAGCAGGGCGGGGTCGGAGACGGTGACGCTCTCCGGGGTGGCGCGGTTCCAGAGGGTGAGGAGCAGGTCGCGGGCCGGGCCGCGGACGGTGACGTCGGGATGGGTCGTCGTGCCGCGGCGGGACTCGGGCGGGTCGTCGGGGCCGAGCACCAGCGTCCAGGCGCCGCCGGTGTCGCTCGCCTCGACGAGGACGCTCGTCGGCTCGGGTGTGCGCAGGGGTGCCTTCGGCCAGCTGAGGAACCCGGTGAGCAGCTCGTCGACCCCGTCGGCCGCGAGCGGCGCCCCGAACCACGCCTCGCACGCCGTCGGAGGCCGGCCGAGCGAGGCGGCCATCGCGTCCAGGGCGTGCACGGTGGTCTCGTGGCACTGGCGCCGGGCCCAGGCGAGGCGCGCCGGCCCCGGGTCGGGCCAGAGGAACCAGCGCTCCGCGTCCTCCGGGGTGTCCACGAAGGCCTGCAGGAGCGCCGTGACGCCCTCGTCGAGCCAGGCGAGCTGGTCGGCGACGGCACGCCCCTCGGCCTCGACGGCCGCGACGTCGACGCGCTCGCCACGCAGCACCGCCGTCACCCATCGGTGGACCATCCCCTGGTGCGCCACGAGGTCGCGGACGGTCCACCCCGGGCAGGGCGGTACGCCGGCCTCCGGGCCGATCCGGTTCGCGTGCTCGCGCAGGACGGTCCACGCATCCCCGATGCCCGCGCCGTACTCCTCGAAGCTCAGCAGGCCCATGCCGCCCGAGGATAGGGGTCGCTCCTAGGCTGCACGGGTGGGCGGACGGCGGCGGGCGACGGGCGCCGTGCTCCTGGTCCTCGTGGTGCTGGTCGGCGGCTCCGTCCTGCGCCACCGCGACGCCTCGGGCGGACGGCCCCCGGTGGCCGGTGCCTCCCCGGTCACCGCCGCGGCGCTGCTCGCCGCACTGGACCGGACCCGGGTGGTCGCCCGGCGACCCTTCCCCGGCGGCTACGACCGCGGCTGCGGGCCGGGCGAGGGCTGCGTGTTCGGGCCGGCGTGGACCGACGACACGACCGCACCCGACGGCCACAACGGCTGCGACACCCGCAACGACGTGTTGCGCGAGCAGGTGGAGCGGCCGGTCCTCGCCCCGGGCACCGGCGGCTGCAGGGTCGTCGGCGGCACCTTCCACGACCCCTACACCGGCCGGACCTTCGACGTGGCGGAGCACCGCTCGACGATCCAGATCGACCACGTGGTGCCGCTGGCCTACGCCTGGGACATGGGTGCGTCGACGTGGTCCCAGCAGCGGCGCGAGCGGTTCGCCAACGACACCGCGCAGGAGCTGCTCGCGTCCTGGGGGCCGGCCAACGAGAGCAAGGGCGACGCCGGCCCCGGTGACTGGCTGCCCCTCGACCGGTCGTTCCGGTGCCCCTACCTGCTGCGGTACCTCGCAGTGGTCGACGCCTACGGCCTGGCGATCACCACGGACGATGCGGCGTCGATCCGCTACACCGCCCGCGGCTGTTCCTTAAGGACGCTCAGCGCAGCGGGTCGAAGCCGTCCAGGATCGGGGAGCGCTCGCCGGTGGCGATCAGGTCGGCGAGCAGGCGGCCGCTGAGCGGGCCGAGCGCGATGCCCCACATCCCGTGACCGCCGTCGACGTAGACGTCGGGCGCGTTCGTGGCACCGACCAGGGGCAGTCCGTCGGGCGTGCAGGGACGGGAGCCGACCCACTCGTCCTCGCGCCGCTCCCAGTCGACGCCGGTGAGCATCGGGCGCGCGGCGTCGACGATCGCCCCGATCCGCCGCGGGTCGAGAGGCGCGTCCGGCCGCCGGAACTCCATCATCCCCGCGACCCGGAGCCTGCCGCCGGGCAGCGGCGTGCAGGCGACCCGCTGCACCGGGAGGTAGAGCGGGTTCGCCGGCGGCTGCTCGGGCCGCACGCTGAAGCTGTAGCCGCGACCGGCCTGGACGAGCGTGCGCACCCCGAAGCGACGGGCCAGCGACCCGAGCCAGGCGCCCGAGGCGAGCACGGCCGCCCCGCCCTCGAGGACCTCGCCCCCGCGCAGCGTCACGGCGGCACCGCCTCTGGGACGCTGCCGCACGTCGGTGACCTCGCACCGCTCGCGGATCGCGCCGCCGCGCGCCCGCACGGCGTCGGCCAGGGCGTGCACGAAGCTGCCGGGATCGATGTAGCGCTGGCCGCTGATCGTCACCCCGCACGTCACCGCAGCCCCGAGCGCCGGCTCCAGTGCATGGACGGCGGTCGCGTCGAGCTCCTCGGTGGCCACCTCGCCCCCCAGCGACCGGACGATGTCCATCTCCTCCAAGAGGTGCGCACGGTCCGCGCTGCTCCGGAACGCCGCCAGGAACGGGTCCGCCTCGGCGAGGGTGGCCCGCACGCCGTGGTCGACGAGCTGGTCGTAGGCCCCGATCGCGCGCGCGTTGGCCTCGACGTAGAAGGTCATCGCATGACGCCACCGGCCCGGCGTGCAGTGCGCGGCGAAGCGGGCGAGGAACGAGAGCAGCCGGGGGCTGGCCGTCGGCGGCACGTAGACCGGCGAGGACGGCGTGAGCACCGCCCGGGCACCGACCTTGAGCACGGCCGGCTCGTTGAGCGGCAGCGTCAGGGCCGGTGAGATCCAGCCGGCGTTGCCCCACGAGGAGCCGCTCGCGACACCGGCTCGGTCGACCACCGTGACCCGGTGGCCGTGCTCCTGGAGGAACCACGCCGTGCTGAGCCCGGCCATGCCGGCCCCGACGACGATCGTGTGCCGGTCCTGACCCCGACCCGATCCCTGGTTCGCCACGTGGTTCCTCCCTCGTCGGGCGCCGGTGGATCGCACCGCCGCACTGGTCTAATCCAGCTGCTGCGACTTCCTGGCGCAGTGCTGACAGGCGCCGTGGGCTGCGGCATCATTCTGCTCAGACCCCGTGGTGACCCGAGACGCCACGGGGTCTTTCCATGCCCGCTCCCGATGGGTCAGCCCAGCGCCGCGCGCTCGGCCCCGATGGTGGTGTCCGCGCCGTGACCGGTGTGGACGACGGTGTCCGCGGGCAGGTCGAAGAGCCGCTCGCGGAGGGACGCCTCGAGCGTCGGACGGTCGCTGAAGGAGCGCCCCGTCGCGCCGGGCCCACCCTGGAAGAGGGTGTCGCCGGTGAACACGCAGCCCAGGTCGCGGGCGAGCAGGCAGACCGCGCCGGGGGCGTGACCGGGGGTGTGCAGCACCTCCAGGGTCGTGCCGGCCACCTCGAGCCGCTGCCCGTCGCTCAGGTCCACGTCCCAGAGCAGGTCGGGGTGGGTGAGCTCCCACAGCGGCCGGTCGTCGGGGTGCAGCAGGATCGGTGCCCCCTGGCCCTGGTTGACCCGCTCCCGAAGCGCCGGTGCCACCCGGACGTGGTCGTCGTGGGCGTGGGTGCACACGATCGCGCGGACCCGGCGGTCGCCGACGACGGCGAGGATCGCGTCGACGTCGTGCGGGGCGTCGATCACCACGCACTCCTGGTCGTCCCCGAGGACCCACAGGTTGTTGTCGACGTCGTGCGTCTCGCCGTCGAGGCTGAAGGTGCCGCTGAGGACGGCGTGGTCGACCCGGGCCGTCACAGGACCACCACGCTGCGCAGCACCGGCTCGTGGCCGGGGCCGCCGTGCATCTTCTCGAACGCCGCCTCGACGTCGTCCAGACCGATCTCCTCGGTGACGAACGCGTCGAGGTTGAGCCGTCCCTGGCGGTAGAGGTCCACGAGCATCGGGAAGTCGCGGCTCGGCAGGCAGTCGCCGTACCAGCTCGACTTCAGGGCGCCGCCGCGTCCGAACACATCGATCAGCGGCAGCTCGGGGACGGCCATGTCGGGGGTCGGCACCCCGACGAGCACGACCGTGCCGGCGAGGTCGCGGGCGTAGAACGCCTGCTTCCAGGTCTCGGGCCGGCCCACCGCCTCGATCACCACGTCGGCGCCCTCGGCGCCCTCGTGGACCTGGCCGCAGATCCGCTTGATCTCCTCGACCGGGTCGGTCTCCGCGGAGTTGACGGTGTGGGTCGCGCCCAGCCGCGTCGCCGCCTCGAGCTTGCGGGGGTCGATGTCGACAGCGACGATCGGGCTCGCGCCGGCCAGCGCCGCGCCCGCGACCGCGGCGACGCCGACGCCGCCGCAGCCGATCACCGCCACCGACCTCCCGCGGGTGGCGCCGCCGGTGTTGATCGCCGCGCCGAGGCCGGCCATCACGCCGCAGCCCAGCAGGCCCACCGCGGCGGGCCGCGCGTCCGGGTCCACCTTGGTGCACTGGCCGGCGGCCACCAGTGTCTTCTCCGCGAACGCCCCGATGCCCAGCGCCGGGCTCAGCTCGGTCCCGGCGTCGGGACCCTCGGCCAGCGTCATCCGCTGGGTGGCGTTGTGGGTGTTGAAGCAGTACTGCGGCTCGCCGCGCCGGCACGCCCGGCACTCACCGCACACCGCCCGCCAGTTCAGCACCACGAAGTCGCCGGGCGCGACCATGGTGACGTCGGGACCGACGGCCTCCACGACGCCGGCCGCCTCGTGGCCCAGCAGGAACGGGAAGTCGTCGTTGATGCCGCCCTCGCGGTAGTGCAGATCGGTGTGGCACACGCCGCAGGCCTGGATCGCGACCACCGCCTCACCCGGGCCGGGGTCCGGCACGTTGATCGTGGTGATCTCCACGGGGGCGCCCTTCGCGCGGGCGATGACGGCCTTGACCTGCTGCATGGGCGCTCCTGGTGCGAGGGGTGTGGGAGTCAGAGCTCGAGCTGGACGCGCGCGATCTCCGCGGACAGCGGCACGAACTCCTCGCGCCGCAGCCGGTTGTGCTCCTCGTCGGCGTCGTAGCGGCGGTAGGCCGCGGCGTCGACGAAGTCGCCGGTGATGGCGTAGTCCCAGCCACCCTCCCGCAGTCCGGCGTCGAGGCCGGCGCGGATCCAGAGGGTCCCCTCGAGGTCGAGCGCCTCGACCGCACGCAGCGCGGCAGCCATCCGCTCCCGGTCGGCGTCGGGGTGCAGGCGGCCCAGGACGACGTTGTGGATCACGAGGACCAGCCTGCCAGACCCGGCCCCCGAGACCCCCTCCCGCCGGGGGTGAGCGTGGTCGCCGGTCGGGTACCGGCCCCCGCATGAGCCTTCCCAGCGACGACCGTGCACGACGCCCCGCCTCCGACGTCGTGGTCACCGGCGGCACCGGCAACGTCGGGCTGAGCCTGGTCCGGCGGCTGGCCGCCGACCCCGCCGTACGACGGATCCGCGCGGTGTCCCGCCGCCGGCCGGCCGACGGCGTCCTCCCCGACGGCGTGGAGTGGTGCGGCGCGGACATGTCCGCGGCGCTGCCGGCCGGGCTGTTCGCCGGCGCGGACGCCGTGGTCCACCTGGCCTGGCTCTTCCAGCCCACCCGCCGCCCCGACATCACCTGGACCGCGAACGCCCAGGGCAGCGGACGGGTCTTCGCCGCCGCTCTCGAGGCCGGCGTCCCGACCCTGGTGCACGCCTCTTCGGTGGGCGCCTACCGGCCGCGGCGGTCGCTGGCGCGGGTGGACGAGGACCACCCGACCGACGGCATCCCCACCTCCGCCTACAGCCGGGAGAAGGCCTACGTCGAGCGGCTGCTCGACGCCGTGGAGGCGACCGGGCGTGCCCGCGTGGTGCGCCTGCGGCCGGCGTTCATCCTGCGGCGTGGATCGGCGGTGCAGCAGCGCCGGCTCTTCGCCGGACCGTTCGTGCCCGGATCGCTGCTGGCCCGCCGGCCCCCGCCGGTGCTGCCCGACCCGGATCTGCACCTGCAGACGGTGCACACCGACGACGTCGCCGCCGCCTACCAGCTCGCGCTGCACGCGGACGTGCGCGGCGCGTTCAACGTCGCGGCCGAGCCGGTGCTCGGCACCGCCGACATCGCCGAGCTGGTCGGGGCGCGCACCACCGTGCACGTTCCGCCCGCCCTCGTCCGGGCGGCCGCCCACGCGGCCTGGGCCGCCCACCTGACGCCGACCAGCCCCGGGATGCTCGACCTGCTGCTGCGGGTGCCGATGCTCGACGCGACGCGAGCACGCGCCGAGCTGGGCTGGGAGCCGGTCCACGACGCGCGCGCGGCGATGGCGGACGTGCTCGCCGGGCTCCGCGACCCGCGCGGGGATGCCACGCCGCCGCTCGCGCCGGCGACCAGCGGCCCGCTGCGCTCCCACGAGGTGGCCACCGGCATCGGCGAGCGGGCCTGAGCGCTGCGCCGATCCGCTCAGCAGCTGGCCACGACGTGCAGGTCGTCGAGCAGCGCGGCCCAGCGCTCCGGCAGCGGCCAGGCGCCGTCGAGAGCCGCCGCGGTGATCCCCTGGGCGACGACGGCGGCGCGCAGGTCGTCGTCGGCGCACAGCACCACGTCGGCGGCCCGCAGTCGCGCGAGCAGGCACGCGTCGGCCTCGGGGTCGATGCGCGCGTCGTGCACGACGGCGCCCGACCC
>JBQCHZ010000083.1:0-31943 GCA_051954195.1 Marmoricola sp. | reverse complement strand
AGGCGAAATCGGCACTGAGTTTCTTCAGGTCGGCCTTGTCGACGCCGCGGCCGATCTCCTCGTCGGGCGTGAACAGGATCTTTATAGTGCCGTGCCTGATTTGCGGATTGGCGAGCAGGATTTGCGCGGCGTCCATGATTTCGGCGACGCCGGCCTTATTGTCCGCGCCGAGCAGCGTGGTGCCATCCGAGGTGACGATGTCGTTGCCGATCTGGTCAGCGAGCGCCGGATTGTCGGCGGTCCGGATCACCTGGGACGGGTCTCCGGGAAGCCCGATGTCGCCGCCACGATAATTCCTGACGATCTGCGGCTTGACGCCGGTGCCCGAACAATCCGGTGAAGTGTCCATATGCGAGCAGAAGCAGATCACCGGCACGGTCTTGGCGGTGTTCGCGGGGATCGTCGCGTAGACGTAGCCGTTGGCGTCCATATGCGCGTCGGCGAGACCCATCGCCAGCAATTCGCCGACCAGCAGACGGCCGAGGTTTTTCTGTTTTTCGGTGGACGGGCAAGTGGGCGAGGCGGGGTCCGACTGGGTGTCGATGACGACGTAGCGGAGAAAGCGCTCGGTGACCGAATGCGTGAATGTCTTGGAAGAGGCCATGATGGCCGTATATCGCGGAAATCGGCGCAATGAAAACCCGCCATTCCGGCCCCGCATGCGCGGAGCGGTCTGGCGGGCGAATTCGTCAGTCGCCGTTGATCGGTGCCGATCAGACCGCTTCCTTGAGCTCCTTGGCGGCGCGGAACGCGACCTTCTTGGAGGCCTTGATGTGGATCTGCTCGCCGGTGGCGGGGTTACGGCCCATGCGCGCAGCGCGCTTGCGAACCTGCAGGATGCCGAGCCCGACGATGCGGATGCGCTCGCCCTTCTTGAGGTGCTTGGTGATGCGGGTGACCATGTCGTTCAGGATGGCTTCGGCCGTCTTCTTCGACAGTTCGTGGTCTTCGGCCAAGGCGGCCGCGAGATGCTTCAGGGTTACCGTGGCCGGGGTAGCTGATTTCTTCGCCATATCTGGCCCTCCTCGTTGTTGGTGGCTGCGGAACGCAAGGCGTATCAGGCATTAGTTGATTCGGGGAGGCGGGGACCTCGCTGTTTTGCCTGTAAATAGCCTGTTTTTTGCATCGACACCCCGAAAACACCGGGCATTTTAGCGGATTCGCAACTGCCTTGACTTGGGCAGGTCCCGCCTTTAAGTCCTCCAGCCTGTGCGGATACACACGGCATCCGCGGGAGTAGCTCAGTTGGTTAGAGCGCCGCCCTGTCACGGCGGAGGCCGCGGGTTCGAGTCCCGTCGGGGTCGCAGAGGCGACAAGGCGAGGGCGTCCGGTGCTCACCGGACGCCCTCGAGCCGTCCCCGGGCCGCTCAACCGGTGTCGCTGGTCCTCAGGTCGCACGGACCCGACCACGCCTCGGGCTCCTCGCCCCGGCTCTGCGCCAGGATCTGCCCGAAGTACCAGGTCTGCAGCTCCTGGAGCTCCGGCGGCGGGGCCATCGCGAGCAGGTACTCGTCGGCGTAGGCCGCGTAGAGGCGGTCCAGCAGCGTCGAGAGCTCGACCACCAGGGCCGGCCCGTCCGCCGGCACCGCGAGCTCCACGTCGACCGTCGTCAGCCCACGCTCGATCGCGTCGTCGAGGCCCGACAGCCCGCTGGAGGCGCTGCGGGTCGCGTCGGTGCGCGTGAAGAGGTCGGTCAACCGCACCGCGAGGGGATGGCGGTCGGGGTCGGCCAGGGCGAGCAGCCGGAGCTCGCGACGCAGCTCGGCGTGGTAGCGGCGCAGCTGGCCCAGGACACGGACGGGCACCTGGCGCAGCACCACCTGCAGGGAGTCGGCCGGCGCGGGGACCGGTTGCCCGCTGATCTCGTCGAGCACGTCGGCGAACATCGCGCTGAGGTCCGCCTCGCCGTTCATCCGCTCCGCCGGCTCGAACCACACCCGCTTGCCCAGACCGTCGGGGAGCGTCTCCGAGCCCCATCGGTGGGCGTTCATCGCGAGCATCGCCAGCCCGCGGCCGAACGTGGCCGGCTCGTCGTCGACCAGCATCAGCTCGTGCGGCCGGATCGGTCCGGGCGCGTGGTCGACGACCTCGACGCGGGGATGCTCGACGGTGCCGCGGACCGCGACGGTCAGGGGCGGCCGCGCGTGCAGGATCGCGTTGGTGACCAGCTCGGAGACGCCGAGCTGGGCGGCGGGGACCAGCTCGTCACGACCGATCTCGGTGATCACCCCGGTCACCCAGGCGCGCGCCACGGGCACCGAGGCGGGCTCCGCAGCCAGGGCCAGCGCTCTGCGGGTCAGCGGCACGCACAACACCTTCTCGCACAGTTCGAACGGGGCGGAGGGGACCGCACGGCGGTCCGCTCGGCTCCATGCTCCCCCATCCGAGCCGCTTTCACGCCCCACGGCGCCGGTTTTTCCTCCGCCGCCTCGCGCTGCTCAGCGGCGGGAGGCCCGCCCGAGGTCCAGCAGGGCGTTCTCCACGACCTCCGAGAGGGCCGGGTGGATCCAGTACGGCGCCCGAGCCACCTCGTGCGCCGGCTGCCCGAACACCATCGCCTGCAGCAGCGGCTGCAGCAGCAGGCTCGCCTCCGGACCGATCACATGGGCTCCGAGCAGCAGGCCGCTGTCGGGGTCGGCGAGCAGCTTCACGAAGGGGCCGCCGTCGCCCGGGCCCTCCGCGCCCATCGCCCAGCCGTAGGCAACGTCGGCGTAGCCGTGCATCGCGGAGACGTACGGCGTGCCGGCGGCGCGGGCCGCCTGCTCGGTCAGCCCGACGGAGGCGACCTGCGGGGAGGTGAACACCGCCGAGGGCACGAACCGGTCGTCGGTGGCGACCATGGACCCAGGATTCAGCAGGTTGTGACGGACGGTCCGCGCCTCCCGGTTGGCGACGTGCTTGAGCTGGTGGTGGTTGGCCGCGTCGCCCAGCGCCCAGACGCCCGGGGCGCTGGTGCGCTGCTGGGCATCGACCCGGATCACCGAGGCCTGGTCGGCCGCGATCCCGCCGGCCTCGAGGCCGAGCAGGTCGGCGTTGGAGGTGCGGCCGGTGGCGAGCAGCAGGCAGTCGGTCTCGAGCACCGAGCCGTCGCCGAGGGTGAGGGCGGCGCCCTCGCGCCAGGGCTCGGCGCTGACCACGCTGGTCGAGAGGCGCAGGTCCCACTGCCGGCCGGCCCGGGCCGTGAACGTCGCGGCGACGTCCTCGTCCTCCTTGCCGAGCAGCTGGGGACCGCGGTGCACCTGGACCACCTCGGCGCCGTAGGAGGAGAAGACGTGCGCGAACTCCGCGGCGACGAAGCCGCCCCCCACGATCACCACCCGCCGGGGAAGGTGCGGCAGCCGCATGACGGTGTCGCTGGTGTGGTGCGGCACGTCGGCGAGGCCCGGCAGGGGCGGGAGCACCACCCGGCTGCCCACGGCCACCACCACGTGGGTCGCCGTGATCCGCTCGGGGGCGCCGCCGTCGTTCGGGGTGAGCTCCAGGACACGGTCGCCGACGAAACGGGCCGCCGCGTCGTAGACGGTGGTCCCGGGCAGCCCTGCCCGCCGGTCGTGCTCGGCCGGTCCGAGGGGGTCGATGCGGGCGAAGACCCGGTCGCGCACCGCCGCCCAGTCGACGCCGTCGACCTCCGCCCGCACCCCCAGCGGCGCGGCCGACCGCGTCGCGCGGGCGACGTCCGCCGGGTGGACGTACATCTTGGTGGGGATGCAGCCGACGTTGAGACAGGTGCCGCCGAAGCGGCCGGGCTCCACGATCGCGACCGACCAGCCGGCGAACCGGCGGTCCAGGACCATGTTGCCGGAGCCGGCACCGAGCACGACGAGGTCGAAGTGAGGTGTCACGACACACATCGTGCCGGGCTGGACAGGGCACCGGGTACCGGGTAGCGGGGTCCAGGGACAGCGCGGAACAATGGAGGCATGGAACAGGTGAGCCCAGAGGTCAGCCCAGGGGACGGCACAGGAGCCACGACCGCGCAGCACCGCCACCGGGTCGTGGTGGTCGGCACCGGCTTCGGCGGTCTGTTCGGCACCAAGGCGCTGCGCCACGCCGACGTCGACGTGACCCTCATCGGCAAGACCACCCACCACCTCTTCCAGCCGCTGCTCTACCAGGTGGCGACGGGCATCCTCTCCGAGGGCGAGATCGCCCCGCCGACCCGCGAGGTGCTGGCCAAGCAGCGCAACGCGACAGTGCTGCTCGGCGAGGTCACCGCGATCGACCTGGAGGCCCGCACGGTCACCCACAACGTCCTCGGCCGGGAGTCGGTCACGCCGTACGACACCCTGCTCGTCGCGGCGGGGGCCAGCCAGTCCTACTTCGGCAACGACCAGTTCGCCGTGTACGCCCCGGGCATGAAGAGCATCGACGACGCGCTCGAGCTGCGGGGCCGCATCTTCGGCGCCTTCGAGCTGGCCGAGGTCAACGCCGCCCGCGGCGAGAACGTCGACCACCTGCTGACCTTCGTGGTCGTCGGTGCCGGGCCCACCGGCGTGGAGATGGCCGGTCAGATCGCGGAGCTGGCGCGCAACACCCTGCCGCACGACTTCCGCACCATCAACACCCGACGGGCACGGGTGATCCTGCTCGACGCCGCGGGTCAGGTCCTGCCGCCCTTCGGCGCGCAGCTGGGGCGCAAGACCCAGCGGGCGCTGGAGAAGCTCGGGGTCGAGGTGCAGCTCGGCGCGATGGTCACCGACCTCGACGAGCGCGGCCTGTGGGTGCAGGACAGGGACGGCGAGAAGCGCCGCATCGAGGCGGTCACGAAGATCTGGGCGGCAGGCGTCCAGGCCAACGCCCTGACGCGCACCCTCGCCGAGCAGACGGGTGCCGTGCTGGACCGGGCCGGTCGGATCGGGGTCAACCCCGACCTCACGCTGCCCGGCCACCCCGAGGTGTTCGTGGTCGGCGACATGATCGCCCTCGACAACCTCCCGGGCGTGGCACAGGTCGCCATCCAGGGTGCGAAGTACGCCGCCAAGGAGATCGACCACCGGCTCAAGGGGAAGGCGCCGCAGGGTCCCTTCCACTACTTCGACAAGGGCAGCATGGCGACGATCTCGCGGTTCCGCGCGGTCGCCCTGGTCGGCAAGGTCCGGCTCACCGGCGTGATCGCCTGGCTGATGTGGCTGGTGGTGCACCTCTTCTACCTGACCGGCTTCAAGAACCGCCTCACCGCCCTGCTGCACTGGACGGTGACGTTCCTGGGCAGCGACCGGTCCGAGCGCACCGCGACGGAGCAGCAGATCTTCGCGCGGCTCGCCCTGGAGCGGATCGCCGGAGGCGCCCAGGAGTTCGTGAGCGACGCCGACACCTCGCCGACGCGGCAGGACCTCGAGGACCGCGCGGTCGAGGAGGCCCGGCTCACCGACTCGCGTGAGCGTGGCCGGACGCCCGTCTGGCCCTGATGCGGCCGCACCACCCGCGCGAGCTGCTCGCCATCTTCATCGGCGGCGCGATCGGCGCCCTGCTGCGGGCGCTGCTCGCGCAGGTGCTCGTGCACGAGCCCCGTGGCTGGCCCTGGCCGACGTTCGTCGCGAACCTGGCGGCCGCCTTCCTGCTCGGCTGGATCGGCACGCTGCTGATGGCCCGCCACCGTCGCGGCGCGTTCGCCGGTCCCTTCTGGGCGGCCGGCCTGTGCGGCGGCCTCAGCACGTTCTCGACCGTCCAGGTCGAGCTGGTGCGGCTCGTCGACTCCGGAGACGGTGCGCTGGCGCTCAGCTACCTGGTCGCGACCGTCGCGTGGGGACTGGTGCTGGTCCACCTCGGCACGGTGCTGGCCCGCCGCCGACTGGGGCGCGCGGCTCCGGGAGCCGTCACGGCCGCCACCAGCGGCGTCGAGGCCGGTGGCGCCGAGTGATGACCGTGCTGACCTGGTGCGGCATCGCGGTCCTCGGCGGGCTGGGGGCCGTCGCCCGGTTCACCCTGGACACCGCGATCGTGCGACGCACCACGAGCGCGTTCCCCGTGGGGATCCTGACCGTCAACGTCACGGGGGCGTTCCTGCTCGGGCTGCTCACCGGGCTGGCGCTGCCCGACGACGTCGCGCTGGTCCTCGGCACCGGCTTTGTGGGGGCGTACACGACCTTCTCGACGTGGATGCTGCAGACCCGGATGCTCCTGGAGGAGCGGCACGTCGTGGTCCCGGTGCTCAACGTCGCGCTCAGTGTCGTCCTCGGTCTGCTCGCCGCGTGGGCGGGTCTGCAGGTGGGCGGCTGAGCAGCTCCGGCTCCTCGGGGCGGGCCGCCCGGGCGGCTGTGTGCCTGTCGTCGTGGCGGGCCTCGGTCAGGAAGCTGCCCAGGATCGCGGCGAAGGAGCCGAACACCACCACCGAGAAGGCGGCGAGCAGGACCTCCGCGATGCGCGGGAACGCGCCGGTCCCGCTGAGCGTCTGCCCGATGAACGCGCCCAGCGCCGCGTCGTGCAGGGCGTCGGCGTACCGGGGATAGCTGCCGAAGGCATAGAGCAGCTGGCTGGTGCCGAGGATCGTGACCACCACGATGCTGCCCAGCCATCCGAGCCGCCCGCGCAGCACCGAGTTCGCCGAACGGGTGCCACGCAGGCTCGAGGAGAGCACCTTCCCGCCGCGGAGCAGTCGCGCGGCCCGCACCACGCGCAGGATCCGCAGGAACGGCAGCGCGAGGAAGACGACCTGCCACCAGTTGTGCTGGAGGAACCGGACGGTGTCGGGCGCCACCACGAGCCGGGCGACGAACTCGGCGACGAAGACCAGCCACAGCAGCCAGCCCAGGACCGCGAAGGTGGTCGCGGCCGCCGTCCCTGCTCGGGCGAGCTGCTGCCCGAGGACGACCAGCACGAAGATCAGGCCGAGCGCGCTCATCGCGGGGCTGAGCCGGTCGAGCAGGTCCTCGGCCCAGACCTCCCGCTGGGTGGGCGGCCGGCGCAGCAGCGGGGCGGCGGTCGAGGTCATGGGGTGCGGCGTACCCGACCCGGCGGCCCGGCACGCCGTGTCGGCCGCCCGGCGGTGGGCACTCGCGGGGTATGGCCCTCGAACACGCATCCGACGCCCGTCAGGAACAGGAGCAGGACCAGCGGCAGGGCGGGACGGGCCGGGACCAGCAGAGACAGGACCACGGCGGTGGGGAGTCGCTGGTCACGATCATCGTGGCCCTGACGGCCAACGCCCTGATCGCCGCGGCGAAGACCTTCGCGGCCGTGCTGACGGGCTCGGCGTCGATGGTGGCCGAGGCCGCCCACTCCTGGGCCGACACCGGCAACGAGATTTTCCTGCTCCTCGCGCACCGGCGCGGGTCCAGACCGCCGGATGCCGCCCATCCTCGCGGGCACGGCCGCGAGACCTACGTGTGGTCGCTGTTCGCCGCCGTCGGGCTGTTCACCGCGGGCGCGGTGGTCTCCGTCCTGCACGGGGTGCAGCAGCTCGGCAGCGGCGGCGAGGAGAGTCCCAGCTATCTGGTCGACTGGATCGTGCTCGGCATCGCGTTCGTGCTCGAGGGCACGTCGTTCACCCAGGCCGCCCGGCAGGCGCACGGGATGGGCGAGCGGTTCGGGCTGCACCCGATCCAGCTGGTGCTGCGCACGTCGGACTCGACCCTGCGTGCGGTGTTCCTCGAGGACTTCGCCGCACTCGGTGGCATCCTCCTGGCCGGGATCGGCATCGGGCTCCACGAGCTGACCGGCAACGCCCTGTGGGACGCGCTCGGCTCGGTGGCGGTCGGCCTGCTGCTCGGCTTCGTGGCGCTGATCCTGATCGCGCGCAACCACGCGTTCCTCGTCGGTGAGACGGTGCCGCAGCAGCTGTGGCGCGACACCCTCGAGCGGCTGCTCTCCCACGACGAGATCGAGCGGGTCACCTACCTGCACATCGAGTACGTCGGACCGATGCAGTTCTTCATCGTCGCGGCGGTCGACCTCCTCGGCGACGAGCCGGAGTCCTCGGTGGCGCACCGGCTGCGCCGCCTGGAGGCCGACATCGAGGACCACGAGCCGGTCACCGACGCGGTGCTGACCCTCTCGGCTCCCGAGGACGAGGCCCTGAGTCTCTGAGTCTCTGAGGCCCCGCGCCGTGAGGTGGCTGCCCCTCGGCATGGCGCCGCCCGGGTGCTCAGCCGGTGGAGCGACGGCGCCGGGCGAGCGCCGCGCCGCCGGCCGCCACCACAGCGAGGACCCCGACGGCCAGCACGAGAAGGCCCGCTCCGCTGCCGCCCGGATCGTCGGCGGGGTCCTCGGAGGTCGGGCCCGTCGCCCCGGCCGCTGGGGGGCTCGTCGAGGGGCTGGGCGAGGGGCCGGTCGAGGGGCTGCCGGCCTCGGCCGTGTCCGCGATCTGGTCGGCGACGGTCCACCTCGCACCACCGGCGTAGGACGGTCCGCGCTGCGGGGCCCCGTCGACGGTGACGGTGAGCGTGAAGGGCACCTCGACGGACGCGACGCCGGGGGCGGCGCGCATCAGGCTGACGCCGACGTAGTACCTGCCGGCGGTGGAGAAGTCGTCGACGCCGTTGGTGGCTCCCGCGCCGACCAGCGTGCGGCTGACGGCCGGTGTCGCCGTGGCGAGCGTGACCGGGGAGGAGGCACCGACCGGCTCGGAGAACGTGGATCCCGACGGCAGCTTCGTGGTGGCCTGCATCGGGTCGTAGAGCGCGAGGTCGGCGACGAGGCCGCTCGGCCCCAGCGCACGGCGGACCGCGCTCGACCCCGGTGGGAACCGTACGCCGATCTGCGCCGACTGGCCGAAGGCGAGGTCGACGCCGAACACCAACGCCTCGCCCGGCACCACGGTGCTGGCGTGAGTCCCCGGAGCGAGGCTGGGTGCGGTGACGAAGCTGGAGCCTCCGACCACCGTCTCCTTCGGCGTGCCCGCCGCAGGGGCGGAGACACGAGGAGGTCCGGACGGTCCGGAGCCCGGGTCGTCGACGGGCGGCTCCTCGGTGATCCGCAGCTGGAACGGGATGCGGCCTTGCGCACCCGGTGCTCGGCTGACCTGGACCGTGTAGGTGCCGGGGCCGTCGCAACCGTCACCCTGACCGGTCGGCGCGGTGGCCAGCGCACCGAGCAGCTGGCGCACGTCGAGGGCACGGGCGGTGAGTCCGGAGTCGCACGTCGTGCCCTCCGGAGAGGTGATCCGCACGCCGATGCCGTCATTGCCCCGCGAACCCTGCGTGACGGCGGCCGCACGCAGCGTCGTGCCGGTCGTCGTTCGCGTGAACGCATAGCTGCGGGTGCTGTGGGAGCTGTCGAGGGCATCGAGCCAGTCGCCGCTGCGGACCGGTGTCGGGGCGCTCGGAGGGCCGCCCTCGATCGGGCGGCCGGTCAGTGCGAAGGGGCGCAGGGCGCGCTCGGCGGCCCGGGTGATGCGCGACTCGATGTCGGCCGCCGAGCTCGCGTCGTAGTACTGGCCGTTGCCGGCATCGGCGATGCACCGCAGCTGCGCTCGGGCCGCGCCGGAGACCGCGAGGCCCACGACGTCGATCTGCAGGTCGATGCCCTGGCGGGAGAGGTCGCGCGCCACCACGCACGGATCCGGGCGGCAGGTCGACTCGCCGTCGGAGACGAGCACGATCGATCGCGCCCCCTGGTGGCCCAGGTCGGCTGCCGCCTGCCGCAGCGCGAACGGGATGGGCGTCTCGCCGTACGGCGTGTAGCGGCCCACGGCTGAGAGCAGCTCGGCGCGGTTTCCGGTGCCGGGTGCCACCACCTGCTGGCTGTCGGTGCAGGCGCCCGCCTCAGACCGTGAGAACACCGTGGCACCGAAGACCCGCAGCCCCACCTGGGCCTCGCCGGGAAGGCCACGCACGACGTGGGTGAGGGCCTGCCGAGCGGCGAGGATCTTCGTCTGGCCGGTGGGCAGCTTCTCCGCCATCGAGCCGGAGGAGTCAAGCAGCAGCATCATCCGGCCCTCGTGGCCGCCGCCACCGGCCGCCGCCGACGGACCGGTGGCCTCCGCGGGAACCGCGAGCAGGGCCGTGCAGGCGACGAGCACCGCGGCGGTCGACAGCAGCGCCGTCACCACGGCGGCGCCGCGGCGGGGAGAAGCGTGGTGCATCGGAGCCTCCTCGAGAGCGGGCTTCGACCGTCACCGTAGCGCCACCCGCACCGGGCGAGATCAACGCACGCGGTACTGCTCGGCCTCCTGCTGCCGGAGCCGCAATCCGTTGCCCGGGGTGTCCGGCAGCGGCAGCGCACCGTCCACGGGCTCGACCGCGCCGTCGAAGAGCATCGACTCGATGCGCTCGTGGTCGTGGAACCACTCGATGTGGCGCAGGTTGGCGGTGGCCGCGCACGGCGCGAGCGAGATGTGCGGGCCGCAGTGGGCGGAGACCTCCAAGCCGTGGGCGGCGGCGACGGTGGCGGCGCGCTGCCACCCGGTGATGCCGCCGGAGCGGGTGACGTCGATCTGGAGGCAGTCGACCGCGTGGGCGTCGAGCATCCGCTGGAAGTAGGTCAGGTCGAAGCCGTACTCACCGGCCGCCACGTCGGGGCCGACGTGCTCGCGGACCAGGCGCAGCCCGGCGAGGTCGTCGGAGGAGACCGGCTCCTCGAACCACGTCACCGCGACGTCGGCGACGCGGGCGACCAGCCGGATCGCCTGCTTGGCGGTGTAGCCGCCGTTGGCGTCGACGAACACCCCGACGTCGTCACCGACCACGTCGCGGACCTGACGGATCCGGGCGACGTCGCGGTCGACGCAGGTGCCCCACGACTCCCCGATCTTGATCTTCACCCAGCGACAGCCCTGCGCCAGCCAGTGCTCGAGCTGCTCGGTCAGGCGCGGTGCGTCGTACGTCGTGAAGCCGCCGCTGCCGTAGATCGGCACCGCATCGCGCACCGAGCCCAGCAGCCGGTGCAACGGCACGTCGAGCAGCCGCGCCTTGAGGTCCCACAACGCGGTGTCGACGGCGGAGATCGCCAGTGCGGCGACCCCGTCGCGCCCGACGTTGCGCACCCGGGCCTGCATCGCGTGCCAGGCACGGCCGACGTCGCCGGCGTCGAGGCCCTCGACCACCGACGCCAGGGCGTCCTCGACGAGCGCCGCCGTCGCCGGCGGGCCGTAGGTGTAGCCGAGCCCGGTCACGCCCCCGGCCCGGGCCTCCACCACGACGAGCGTGGTGGAGTCCCAGGCGTAGGTGCCGTCGGCCTCGGGCTGGTCGGTCGGGACGGTGTACGCCGAGGCGCGCACCGACTCGACCGGGGCCGTGCCGAGGCCTACCGAGGCGTTCAGTGGAGGAGCTCCTCGGCCTTGGTCTTGATGCCCTCCTTGATGATCCCCCACCGGTCCTCGTCGCCCTTGAACAGCGCCTCGGCCGACTTCTCCATCTGCTCGATCGTCGCGTGCGGCGGGATCGGCGGGAAGTTCGGGTCGGTGTGGCAGTCGATCAGCGTGGGACGGTCCGCCGCGAAGGCGCGGTCCCAGGCGTCGGCCAGCTGGTCGGGATCGGTGACCGTGATGGCCTGGAAGCCGAGGATCGCGGCCCAGTCGGCGTACGACACGTCAGGAACCCGCTGCGACTCGACGAGCTTGGGTGCCCCGCCCATCGCGCGCATCTCCCAGGTGACCTGGTTGAGGTCGTCGTTGTGCAGCACCGCCACGATCAGGCGCGGGTCCTTCCACTGCTCCCAGTAGCGCTTGATCGTGATCAGCTCGTTGAGGCCGTTCATCTGCATCGCGCCGTCACCCTCGAAGACCACCACCGGCCGGTCGGAGTGGGCGAACTTGGCGCCGATCCCATAGGGGACGCCGGGGCCCATCGTGGCGAGGTTGCCCGAGAGGGAGCCGCGCATCGTGCCGCGCATCTTGATGAACCGGGCGTACCAGTTGGCCGAGGAGCCGGAGTCGGCGACGACGATGGTGTCCTCGGGCATCCGCGGGGAGGCCTCGGCGAAGAGCTTCATCGGGTTCACCCGGTCGCCGGTCACGCCGGCCTCGGCGCCCATGGCGTCCCACCAGTCGCTGACCTTGCCGCAGATGCTGTCGAACCAGGAGCGGTCCTCCTTGCGCTGCAGGTGCGGGATCAGCGCCCGCAGCGTCGCCCCCGCGTCACCGACGAGGTTGAGGTCGTAGGGGTACCGCATGCCGATCATGCCCGGGTCGATGTCGATCTGGACGGCCTTGGCCTGGTCCAGCTTCGGCATGAACTGCGTGTAGGGGAAGCTGGATCCGATGGTCAGCAGCGTGTCGCAGTCCATCATCATCTCGTAGCTGGGGCGGGTGCCCAGGAGCCCGATGGAGCCCGTGACGTAGGGCAGCTCGTCGCTCAGTGCGTCCTTGCCGAGCAGGGCCTTCGACACGCCCGCTCCGAGGAGCTCGGCGACCTGCTGGACCTCGGCGGTCGCGTGGCGGGCGCCCTGGCCGATCAGGATCGCGACCTTCTCGCCGGCGTTGAGGATCTCCGCCGCGCGGCGTACGCCGTCGTCGTCGGGCTTGATCTCCGGCCAGTCGATGCCGAGGCTCGAGGGCACCTGCTTGAACACGTGACCCGGCGGGGTGTACTCCAGCTCCTGCACGTCGCTCGGGATGATGATCGCCGTCGGGGCCTGGCGCGCCACCGCGATCTTGATCGCCCTGTCAAGCACGTTGGGCAGCTGCTCGGGCACGTTCACCGTCTGCAGGTAGTCGCTGGCGACGTCCTTGAACAGCGACATCAGGTCGACTTCCTGCTGGTAGCTGCCGCCCATCGCGCTGCGCGCGGTCTGGCCGACGATGGCCACCACCGGGACGTGGTCGAGCTTCGCGTCGTAGAGGCCGTTGAGCAGGTGGATCGCGCCCGGGCCGGAGGTCGCCATGCAGACGCCGAACCGGCCGGAGAACTTCGCGTAGCCGACCGCCTCGAAGGCACTCATCTCCTCGTGGCGGGACTGGATGAACGCCGGCTGGTCGTCGGCGCGGCCGAACGCGGCCAGGATGCCGTTGATGCCATCGCCCGGAAAGGCAAAGACCTCCTCGACACCCCACTCGCGCAGCCTCGAGAGCAAGTAGTCGGCGACCTTGGTGGCCATGTCATCTCCTTCGTTGTCGGTGCTGGTGTTCCTGGTCGGGGGACGCGTCTAGGAACGCGTACGGCGGGCGGCGCGCGCGAGCGCCAGCGCAGCGAGCGCTCCGGGCGCGAGGGCGCCGCCGAGGGCGACCGCCCGGGCGAGCGGTCCCGGCGGACGCGTGCGGCGCAGCGGGCTGCGACCGTCGACGTAGCCGCCGGTCTCGGCGGCGTCGACGAGCTCGGCGAGGTGGCGGGCCTCGTGGCCACCGCTGTCGAGGTCGTGGATCTGGGTGCGGCAGGAGAAGCCGTCCGCGAGCACGACGGTCTCCTCGGGCTCCTCGCGCAACCGCGGGAGCAGGACCTGCTCGGCGCATGCGCGGCTGACCTCGCCGTGCCCGGCGGTGAAGCCGAAGTTGCCCGCCAACCCGCAGCACCCTGAGGCGAGCCGTTCCGCATCGATGCCGAGTGCCGCCAGCAGGCGCGCGTCGGCGTCCCAGCCCAGCACCGCGTGCTGGTGGCAGTGCACCTGTGCCACGGCACGCACGTGCGCGTTGCCGAGCTCAGGGGCGCTCCAGCCGGGGGAGTGGTCGACGAGGACCTCGGCGAAGGTGCGGGTCTGGTCCCGCAACCGGCGCACGTCCAGGTCGTCGGGGAACAGGTCCGGCGCGTCGGAGCGGAACACCGCGGTGCACGACGGCTCCAGGCCGACGACGGTGCCGCCGGCCCGGACGTGCGGCCCGAGGGCGTCGACGGTGCGGCGGAGGACGCGGCGGGCGTGGTCGAGCTGCCCCGTCGAGATCCAGGTGAGCCCGCAGCACAGCGGCCCCGTCGGCATCGTCACCCGGTGACCGGCGCGCTCGAGCACCCGGACGGCGGCGACGCCGACCTCCGGATGGAGGTGGTTGGTGAAGGTGTCCGGCCACACCAGCAGCACGTCCGGGCCGGCGACCGGCTCGGGATGGGTGCGGGCGAACCACTGCTGCAGCGTCTCCGCGGCGAACAGCGGCACCTCGCGGTCGGTCTCGAGCCCCGCGGCGGCCAGGCCGAGCCGGTGCAGGACCGGTGCGTGACTGGCGGCGTTCACCGCGCGCGACAGCCGGAGCCGGGTGATCGCCTGGGCCACCAGCGGCAGCCAGCCGGTCGCGTAGTCGGCCCGGGGGCGCAGCCGGCCGGCGTAGTGGTGGGAGAGGAACTCCGCCTTGTAGGTGGCCATGTCGACGTTGACCGGGCAGTCGCTGCGACAGCCCTTGCAGGACAGGCACAGGTCGAGGGCGTCGCGCACCTCGGTCGAGCGCCACAGGTCCTCGATCGGACTGTCGGCGTGGCCCTGGAGCATCTCGAAGAGCAGCCGGGCGCGGCCCCGTGTGGAGTGCTCCTCCTCGCGGGTGACCTGATAGGAGGGGCACATCACCGTGGGGCCGTCGTGGGTGAGCTGACGGCACTTGCCGACGCCGACGCAGCGGTTGGCGGCGGCGACGAAGGACCCGTCGTCCTCGCGGTAGCCGAAGTGCAGGTCCTGCGGGGCGCGTGGGGACCAGTCGGCGCCGAGGCGCAGGTCGTCGTCGAGGGGATCGGCCAGGACGACCTTGCCGGGGTTGAGCAGGTCGGCCGGGTCGAAGAGCAGCTTGATCCGCGTCATCACGTCGACCAGCTCGGCGCCGAACATGCGCGGCAGCAGCTCGCCGCGTGCCTGGCCGTCACCGTGCTCGCCGGACAGGGAGCCGCCGTAGGAGGAGACGAGGTCGGCGGCGGCCTCCATGAACCGCCGGTAGGTCGCCACGCCCTCGGCGCTGACGAGGTCGAAGGGGATCCGGGTGTGCAGGCAGCCCTGTCCAAAGTGCCCGTACAGGCTGGGGCCGACGTCGCTGGCGTAGCCGAAGCGCGCGAACAGTGCGTGCAGGTCGCGGATGTAGTCGCCGAGCCGGTCGGGAGCGACTGCGGAGTCCTCCCACCCGGGCCAGGCGTCGGGGTGGTGCGGCACGTGCGCGCTGGCGCCGAGACCGGCCTCGCGCACCAGCCAGAGCCGGTGCTGGCGCTCGGGGTCGTCGAAGAAGTGCGCGCGGGGCGCGTGCGGGGTGCCGTCCAGCGCCTCGAGCAGGTCGTGCGCCTGCCGCTCGGCCTGCTCCTGCTCGGCGGCACCGAACTGCGCCATCAGGTAGCCGGCTCCTCGCGGGAGCTCGTCCAGGCCCGCGGCGTTGAGTCCCTCGAGCTGCTCGTCGTGGACGAGCAGGTCGTCGAAGCCCTCCAGGGCGATCGGCTCGTGCCGCAGCACGTCCGGCACGGCGTCGGCGGCGGAGGCGACGTCGTCGTAGCCGAGCACCACCAGCGTGCGGGCCCGCAGCACCTCGACCAGCTCGAGCTCCGCACGCAGGACGGTGACCAGGGTGCCCTCGCTGCCGACGAGGAACCGGCCGATGTCGAAGCCGTACTCGGGCAGCAGCGAGTCGAGGTTGTAGCCGGACACGCGCCGGGGGATGTCGGGGAAGCGCCGCCGGATCTCGTCACCGTGGTCGTCGCAGATGCGGTGCAGCGCTCGGTAGATCTGGGCCTGCCGGTCGCCCCGGCCCTCGACGCGGGCGTAGTCCTCCTCGCTCGTCGCGCCGGCGCGGAAGCGGGTGCCGTCGGCGAGGATCACGTCGAGCGAGCACACGTTGTCGACGACCTTGCCGGTGCGCTGGGCGGTCGCACCGCAGGAGTTGTTGCCGATCATGCCGCCGATCGTGCAGTTGAAGTGCGTCGCGGGCTCGGGCCCGAACCGCAGTCCGTGCTCGGCCAGCCGCCGGTTGAGATCGTCGAGAACGATCCCCGGCTCGACGACGCAGCGGCGGGCGTCCAGGTCGAGGGAGACCAGCCGGTGGCAGTACTTGGAGAAGTCGAGCACCACGGCGGTGTTGGTGCACTGGCCGGCCAGGCTGGTGCCCCCGCCGCGGCTGACCAGCGGGACCCGGTGGTCCCGGCACACCCGGACGGCCTCGGCTGCAGCGTCGGTGGTGCGAGGGACCACCACGCCGTAGGGCACCTCGCGGAAGGAGGAGGCGTCGGTGGAGTACGCCGAGCGGCTGCCGTCGTCGAAGCGGATCTCGCCGTCGACGCGAGCGCGGAGGTCGGCCTCCAGTGCGGCCAGCTCGGCCGCGGTCGGGGAGTGCCCGCGGGAGGGCCGGGTGAGCAGATCGGTCATCCGCGCTCCTCCCAACGGTCTCGTCCCGTCTCGGTCCTGTGTCGGCCGGATGAGTGGTCGAGTACCCAGGTTGATTGCGTTTACGCAAGCATCGGCTCGGGTACGGCTGCGCCATGGCGGCGCCTTCTCGCGGGATACCCGACGCTTCTGCGTCACACGCCGCGGGAGCGGTCGACCAGCTGATGCGCGCGAGTCGCGTCGTCACCGCGGCGATCGTGCGCTCGCTCGGTGCGGTCGACGAGTCGATCTCGGTGACCCAGCTCCGCACGCTGGTCCTCGTCGACGGTCAGGGGCCGCTGACGGTCACGGCGGTCGCCGAGGCGCTCGGTGTCAACGCCTCCAACGCCAGCCGCACCTGCGACCGGCTGGTCACGGCCGGCCTGCTCGACCGCCGTGCCGCGGAGGACGACCGCCGGCGGGTGGCGCTCACCCTCACCGAGGCCGGCCGCGCGACCGTCGAGGCGGTGATGGAGCGCCGGCGCACGGAGCTCGCCGTCGTCGTGGAGCAGATGGCCCCCCGCGACCGCGCCGGCCTGGCGCGGGCGCTCGAGCGCTTCGCCCACGCCGCCGAGGCCGTCCCCGACGGCTCCGGCGGCTCCGGCGGCGAGGAGCACCTGATCGCCTGGCTGAGCTGACCGCCCGACCGGCCCGGCCAGCCAGACCGGTCGAGCGCGCTCGAGACTCCGGGCCCCGGAGGGGTGAGGCGGCTCACCTCTCCATCCGGGCCCCCCGCCGCTCCGAACCCTAGGCATGTCCTCGAGCACGCCCCCGGGCGCCCACCGCCATGCATCGTCCGAGACCGCCTCGGGGTCGGTGCCCGGAGCGGCCCTCCTCGCGCTCGGCGGCCTGTCCGGCCTCCTCGCGGGTGCGGCCGGCGTCGCCGCGAGCGAAGCCGTCGCGCACCTGCTGAACGGTGTGACCTCGCCGCTGATCGCGGTGGGCAACCGCGCCGTGGACTGGGCGCCGCCGGGCCTGAAGGACTTCGCGATCGAGCACTTCGGCACCCACGACAAGCAGGTCCTCATCGGCGGCGTCATCGTCGTGGTGGCGCTGCTCGCCATCGCGATCGGCGTCGTCGCGGTCCGCCGGTTCCGCACGGGGGTCGGCGTCTTCGCCGGGTTGATCGCCGTGGCCACGGCCGCCGCCCTGACCGACCGCGCCGCCACGGCCGGGTCGGGCCTGCGCATCCTGCCGGTGATCGCCCTGGTCCTCGTCGGCATCGGCAGCCTGGTGTGGATGGTGGGCGCCCTGCGTCGGCGGGAGCGCGAGGGCGCGCTCGGCTCCGTCGACGGTGACGAGCTGCCGGCCGGCTTCGACCGGCGCGCCTTCCTGCGCTCGGCGGTCGGGGTCGGCGTCATCGCAGCCGTGGGCGGTGTCATCGCCCAGGCGGCGGGCGGTCTCGCCGCCGCCGCCTCCCGAGCCGGGATCAGGCTGCCGAAGCCCTCCGTACCGGCCGACCCGGTGCCGGACGGCGCCGTCCTGGACGTCAAGGGCATCACGCCGTACGTGACCTCCAACAACGACTTCTACCGCGTCGACACGGCCCTGCAGATCCCCGACGTCCCCGCCGAGGGTTGGCGGCTGCGGGTGCACGGCATGGTCGACAAGCCGCTCGACCTCAGCTTCGCTGACCTGATGCGCCGGCGGCTGGTGGAGAAGCGGATCACCCTGACCTGCGTGTCGAACGAGGTGGGCGGCCACTACGTCGGCAACGCCACCTGGCTCGGTGTCCTGCTCGCGGACCTGCTCGAGGAGGCCGGCGTGCAGGACGGCGCCGACGCCGTGAAGTCGACCAGTCAGGACGGGTGGACCGCGGGAACGCCGCTGGACGCGCTGACCGACCCCGAGCGGCCCTCCATGATCGCCATCGGCATGAACGGCGAGCCGCTGCCGCTCAAGCACGGCTTCCCGGCGCGGATGGTGGTGCCGGGTCTCTACGGCTACGTCTCGGCGACCAAGTGGCTGGTCGACCTCGAGGTGACCCGCTTCGCCGACTTCAAGGCCTACTGGTCGACGCGGGGCTACTCGGAGAAGGCGCCGATCAAGACGATGTCGCGCTTGGACGTGCCGCGCTCCTTCGCCCACGTCCGTGCCGGGACCGTGCCGATCGCCGGCGTCGCCTGGGCCCAGGACACCGGGATCGCCAAGGTCGAGGTCAAGATCGACGACGGCCCGTGGCAGGAGGCACGCCTGGCGGCCGAGGACAACATCGACACCTGGCGCCAGTGGGTCTTCGAGTGGGACGCCCCGAGCGGCCAGCACACGATCACCGCCCGGGCCACCGACAAGTCCGGCTACACCCAGACCGCGCAGACCTCCGGCGTCGCCCCCGACGGCGCCACCGGTCTCCCCATCAACTACGTCACGGTGACCTGACCTGATCTGATCTGACCTGACCGGTACCGCTCGACCGACCGGCGCCGGGCACCGACGGCCCCACGGCGTGACGGCCCGGTCGGTACGGTTCTCGACAAGGTCCCCACGACGTCGGGAACGGCCCGGCGCCGCCGCATCGAGAAGGAGATCCCATGCCCACTCGCACCTCCCGCACGTCCTGGTCCGGCAGCCTCGAGGAGGGGTCCGGCAAGGTCGAGCTGACCAGCTCGGGCATCGGCACCTACGACGTGTCGTTCCCCAAGCGCGCGGCGGACGACGCCCAGGGCACCACCAGCCCCGAGGAGCTGATCGCGGCGGCGCACTCCGCCTGCTACGCGATGCAGTTCTCCGCGCTGCTCGGCCAGGCCGGCGGCACCGTCGAGGCGCTCGACGTGCAGGCCGACGTGGCGCTCGGTGCCGACCCGGCCGGTGGCTTCCGGCTCAGCGGCATCACCTTGACGGTGCGCGGCGAGGTCTCCGGGATCGACGCGGCCGCCTTCGACAAGGCCGCGCAGGACGCGAAGGCCGGCTGCCCGGTCAGCAAGGCGCTCACCGGCGTCGAGATCACCCTGGACGCCCAGCTCGAGGGCTGACCGGGGCGCTGGCTCACGCCTCCCCGGCGGGAGTCGGCACCTGACATCCCGCGGGCGGGACCACCGGCAGGCCGGCCGGTGGTCCGCCGGCGGCCAGGCCCAGCAGCGCGTCCACGTCCAGGTGCCGCTCGACCAGGTCGCCGAGCAGGTCCAGACGCGTCTGCCGTGCCGCCGTGAACGACACCACGGGGGCGCCGTGCGCTCCCGCCTCGTACGACGTGAGCTCGGCGAGCAGTGCCGCGCGGAACCCGTCGGACTCCAGGCTGCCGTGCCACATCGTGCCGGCGACCCGCCCTGACCGGACGCCGCCCGGGAAGGGGTCGCCCGTGGCGACCTGTACCGGTCCGTGGTGGATCTCGTAGCCGCCGACCGGCTCCCCGAACGCCGTGTCCGTCGGCAGGCGCAGCACCTTCTCGGGACCGAACGTGGTGGTCACGTCGAGCAGGCCGAGCCCTGCGACGCGCGCACCCGCGTCTCCCTCCACGCCGTCGGGGTCGGCGATCCACCGGCCCAGCATCTGGAACCCTCCACAGATCCCGAGCAGCGGCCGGCCGGACCGGACATGGTCCGCGAGGGCGACGTCGAGGCCCCGCGCCCGCAGCCACGCGAGGTCGGCGAGGGTGGCCCGGGTGCCCGGCAGCACGACGAGGTCGGCGTCGTCGAGGTCGCGCGGCGAGGACGCGAACACCACGTCGACACCCGGCTCGAGGCCCAGTGCGTCGGCATCGGTGAGGTTGCTGATCCGCGGGAGCCGCACCACGACGACCCGGACGGCACCGGCGCCTGTGGAGCGGCGGCCCTCGAGGTCGAGCGCGTCCTCGGAGTCCAGCCACAGGTCGGGGCTCCAAGGCAGCACGCCGTGCACCGGCCGGCCGGTGGCCTGCTCGATCATCCGGAGGCCGGGCGCGAGCAGCGCCGCGTCACCGCGGAACTTGTTGATCACGAAGCCCGCCACGAGCGCCTGGTCGGCCGGCTCGAGGAGCGCCACCGTGCCGTGCAGTGCGGCGAACACCCCGCCTCGGTCGATGTCGCCCACGACGACGACGGGCATGTCGGCGTGACGGGCCAGGCCCAGGTTGACGAAGTCGCTCTGCCGCAGGTTGATCTCCGTCGGGCTGCCGGCGCCCTCGGCGACCACGACCTCGTAGCGCGCGGCGAGGTCGTCGAAGGCTGCGTGCGCAGTGCGGGCCAGGTGCTCACGGCCGCTGGTGAAGTCGGCGGCCTCGAGCGCCCCCGACGGCTGCCCCATCAGCACGACATGACTGCGCCGGTCGCTGCCCGGCTTCAGCAGCACCGGGTTCATGGCCGGCTCCGGCGGCGCGCCCGCGGCAAGCGCCTGGACCCACTGCGCGCGCCCGATCTCGCCGTACCCGCCCGCGGGGTCCGCGCAGACCATCGAGTTGTTGGACATGTTCTGCGCCTTGTAGGGCGCCACCCGCAGCCCGCGTCGTGCCAGGGCGCGGCACAGCCCGGTCGTCACGACGCTCTTGCCGGCATCCGAGGTGGTGCCGGCGACCAGCAGGCTGTTCCGTCGCACGCTCCCTGCCTCCTGCTGCTCTGTTAGGTTCGAGGATCAACGTCGCGTCAGCCTCGTGTCAGCCCTCAGCATGCCGCCCGTCGGGCGGGCACTCCTCAACCGGTCCAGCGCAGGTGCCGGAAGGGTCCACTCCCAGCTCGGAGATCCGCATGGACATGCCCGACCCCGCCGCACTCGCCGGCGCCCTGACGGATGCGGCGAAGGCCATCAACAGCACCCAGACCGTGCAGGAGACTCTCGACTCGATCGTGGCGGCCGCACTGCGCTCGGTCCCGGGCTTCGACTCGGTCGGCATCTCGATCACCCACCACGGCGGGAAGGTCGAGACCATGGCCGCCACCGACCGCTTCGTGTGGGACCTCGACACCCTGCAGTACGAGCTGGGGGAGGGCCCCTGCCTCGACGCGATCCGCCAGGAGACCGTCGTGGTCGTGGAGAACGCCCGCCACGAGCAGCGCTGGCCCCGCTACATCCCCGCGGCCCTGCAGCGCGGGCTGCAGGCGCAGATGGGCATCTGCCTCTTCGACGACGGGAGCTCGGTCGGCGGGCTGAACTTCTACGCGACGAGCACCGAGGGGGTGCCTGCAGGAGCACGCGAGGTCGCGGAGATGTTCGCCGAGCACGCAGCGATCGCTCTCGGCCGGACCCGTCGCGAGGAGAACCTGACCGAGGCGCTGCGCACCCGCCAGGTGATCGGTCAGGCCACCGGGATCGTCATGGAGCGCTACCACGTCGACGCCGACCGTGCCTTCGCGTTCCTGGTGCGCGCCTCCCAGACCGGCAACGTCAAGCTGCGCGACATCGCCCAGGAGCTCATCGACACGGCGAACAGCAGCTCCGCTCGGTGACCGGCCCGCGGGCACACGGTCAGCACCCGTTCAGGCTGACCGCCTAGAGTCGGCTGGTGTACCGCTGGTGGCTGCGACGCGTGCTCCTGGGCGCAGCCGTGTGCCTGCTCGCGTGGATCGCCGTGGGCGGACCCTCGTCCCCGCCGGAGCCTAAGGACATCCGCCAACCCGGACCGCTCGTGGTCGTGGGCATGCCGGCGCTCCAGTTCGCCGACGTCACGCCCGCGCGCATGCCGCGCCTGTGGGGCCTGGCCACCGACGGTGCCGTGGCCGCACAGGCGACCATGGTGCTCGACGGCCGCAGCTGCTCGGTGTCGTCGTGGCTCACGGTGTCCTCGGGGACGCCCACCGGCTCCGACCGATCGCCGGTCATCGCCGGCGAGCCGGGTCCGAGCGGGTGCTCGGCCCCGATCGCCCCGCGGGCCGAGGGCGACGGCTCCGCGACCTATCCGGGCTGGGCGGCCCTTGCTCAGCACGCGACCACCCGCGGCGCGCCGGTGCGGGTGGGACTGCTGGCGAGTGCGTTGGGCAGCGCCGGGCCGTGCGTGGGTGCGATCGGCGCGGGCGCGGCCATCGGTGCGGCCGACGAGGGCGGGCGGATCGGTCGGTATGCCCCCGACCTCGGCTCGGCCCTCTCCTCGGGCCTTCTCGACCGGTGCCCGGTCACGCTGGTGGCGCTCGGCGGCCCGGACGACGCAGCGCTGGGCCGTCTCCTCGACGCTCTTCCCGAGGACGCCACCGTCGCCGTCACCGGGCTCTCCGACGACGGCGGCCCGATCCGGCTGCATCCCGTCGTCGTGGCCGGTCCCGGCGTGCAGCACGGGCTGCTGACGTCGCTCTCGACGCGGCAGCCGGGAGTGCTCCAGACCTCCGATCTCACCGCGCTGGTGCTCGCGCGGCTCGGCGAGGTCGCACCGCACCTCGCCGACGGCCGCATCCCGCAGGTGCTCCCGTCCACGAGCCCGACCGGCCCGCTGCACCGGGTCCGAGAGCTGACCCGTGCGCTCGACGTCGAGCACGCGTTCGTCGGCCCGTTCTTCGCGCTGTTCCTCGGGGGATGCGTGCTGGGCGTGGGAGCGATCCTGCTGGTCTGGCGGGTCGTGCAGGGCCGGCGGCGCACCCGTCGTGCGCCGCTGGCGCTGAAGGGCTTCGTCGCGCTGGTGGCGGCGATGATCGCCGCGACGCCGGTCTCGGCGTTCCTCGTCGGCCGGTACGGCTGGTGGCGGGCCGACTCACCCGACCTCGCCCTAACGCTCAACGTCCTCGGCACCGCCGTGGCGCTCGCGCTGCTGGCCCTGCTCGGCCCGTGGCGACGTCACCCGCTCGGTCCGACCACGCTCCTGGCCGGCTTCACGGTGGCCGTCATCGGCGCCGACGTCGTGCACGGCTCGAGGCTGCAGTTCGTCTCGCTGCTCGGGCTCCAGCCGGTCTTCGGCGGCAGGTACTACGGTCAGGGCAACGTCGGCTTCGCCCTGTACGCCACGGCGGGGCTGCTGCTCGCCACGCTGCTCGCCGTACCGCTGGTGAGGACTGGACGGCGGCGCGCGTCGGCCGCGGTCGTCGTCGTGGTCGGTGTCCTCGTCGTCGGGGTGGACGGGTTCCCGTCGTGGGGCGCCGACGGCGGCGGTCCACTCGCGCTGGTGCCGGCGTTCGGCTACCTGGCGGCGCGTGCCGCCGGTGCCCGGCTCACCGCCAGGCGATGGGCCCTGATCGCCGCCGCCGCGCTCGTCGTCGTCGCTGGCTTCGCCGTGGTCGACTACCTGCGGCCGCCGGCGGAGCGCACCCACATCGGCATCTTCGTTGACCAGTTCCTCAGCACCCACCAGCTCGCCGGGCTGCAGCGGATCTTCTCGGAGAACTGGACGATGCTGACCAGCAGCTGGATCGACCTGGCGGTGGTGCCGCTGATCGCGCTGATGGTGCTGCTGCTGATGCGACCCGGCATCGTGGCGCGGCCGCTACGCCGAGCGCTGACGCCGGCTCCCCTGGTCGGCGACGGACTCGTTGCGATCGCGGCCTGCTGGCTGGTCGGCTTCGCCGTCAACGACTCCGGCACCGCCATCCCGCCCACCGGCCTGCTGCTGCTCGCACCGCTGCTGCTGCTCCTGGTCGTGGGCCCGTTGCGCCGCCCGCGGGTCGACTCCGACGCCCCGGCCGGTGCGGATCCCGATCCGACGCCCGGTCCGACCACCGGCGTCCGCAACCGCCCGCTCGTCGCCTGAGCGCTCGACGAGCCCGTCCGGCCGGGGCGGGCCGTCCGTCCGGCGGGGCGGTGGGCCCCGTGGGGGTCGAACCCACAACCCGCGGATTAAAAGTCCGCTGCTCTGCCATTGAGCTAGAGGCCCGCGACCGGGAGTGTAGCCGCGGGGAGGGGGCCGGGCTCGGCGCGGACCGGCCGGTACGCCGGTGCGCCGGAGGGGTCGGCACGACCGGTGCGGTAACGCTCAGGTCAGCGGCGCTCCGGACGATGGGCAAGGGTCGAGACCACCGATCGGGAGCGTGGAGCAGATCGTGCCTGGAACCAGAATCGTGTCGCGGGGCCCCTGGATGGCCCGCGGCGGCCGCGCTGCCGTGGCCGCCGTGGCGTCCCTGGCCGTGATGCTTCCGCTCGCTGCGAGCACGGGGCAGGCGGCCGAGGCCGCGACCGCGGCCGCGCTGCGGCAGAACCCGTCCAACCCGCTCGCCGGGCGTCCCTGGGGCGTCTACACCGGTCCGGCGGACGGCGTGTACCCCGCCTACGAGAAGGCCCAGGGCGCCGACAAGGCACTGCTCGCCACGGTGGCGCTGCGTCCCCGCGTGCGCTGGCTCGGCAGCTGGATCCCCACCGACCAGATCGCCGACAAGATCCAGTCCTATGTGACCCAGGCGCAGGCCGGTGACCCCGAGACCGTCGTACCGATGGCGATCTTCCGGCTCTGGCCGCACGGTGAGCCCTCGAAGAAGGAGCCGATCACCCTCCAGCAGCGGCGCGACTACCACGCCTGGATCGACCAGGCCGCGGCCGGGATCGGCAGCGCGCACGTCGCGATGGTGCTCGAGCCGGATCTCGCCGTCTCGCTCAGCGGCTGGCGTCCGCGCGTGCGGATGCGCCTCGCGGCGTACGCCGCCTCGGTGTTCGCCGGCCTGCCGAACACCGCGGTCTACCTCGACGCGGGCGACGCGGACTGGCTCTCGGTCGACCGAGCGGTCGCCCTGCTGCGCAGCGCCGGTATCGCGAAGCTGCGCGGCTTCGCGCTCGGCGCCACCCACTACGGCTCCCTGGCCAGCGAGGTCGCCTACGGTCATCAGCTCGTCGGCGCCCTCGCCCGCGCCGGCTTGGGCACCAAGCACTTCGTCGTCGACACCGCTGACAACGGCCGGCCGTTCACCTGGTTGCAGTATCACGCCGCGCATCCCCAGGGTGACTTCGACGCCGCCGAGGCCTGCCGCACCACCACCGAGACGCGCTGCGTGACGCTGGGCGTCCCGCCGACCTGGCACGTGGCGAGCCGGACCTGGGGCCTGTCACTGGCCCTGCGCCGGACGGCTGCCCACGACGCCGACGGCTACCTCTGGTTCGGCCGGCCCTGGCTCTACCAGCAGGCGACGCCGTTCCTCCTGGACCGCACCCTCCAGGTCGCCCGGACGACGCCGTACGCCGCCCTGCCGTACTGATCCTGTCGCCGTGGGTCCCGGGTCGGAGCCCTGTCGTCCGTGACGACGGGGCGATCAGGAGTCGCCGAGGTCGCGGTAGTGGCGCACGATGCGCGAGAACTGCTGCGGGCGGACCTGGGTCGCCTTGATCACGAGCGGCTTGCCGTGGGGCCGGCCCACGGTCGTGGTCCACGAGCGCGACCGCGGGTCGTCGCCGACGACCACCTCCGTGCCGGGGTCCCGCAGGTCGAAGCGCTCACTGGTGGGCCCCTGGGAGACCTCGAGGATGCCCCGGGAGATCGAGACGATCGTCGGCGCCCAGCTCAGCAGCCCCCACCACAGCGCTCCGGCGAGGACGACCACGGCCGCCGCGGTGATGGCCGGCGAGGTCCCGCCCTCCTGCACGGCGTAGAAGATCGCCAGGACCGCCAGCAGCGAGGCGATGACGAAGAGCGTGCCGAGCACGTAGCGCCGCACGTCGCTCGGGCGGTACTCCACGAACGCGGGCACCTCCTCGCCCTCCGCGGTCGTCGCTGCCCGCTGGGCGGCCTCTGCCGTGGCCTCGGGCGGAGGGATCGGCGCATCGACGGCCTGCTGCATCGGCGTCGTCGGTACGACGGGCGCCACGAGGGACGCCGCGAGGGTGCCGACCGGCTCGTCGGCCACCGGTTCGCCCGTGTCCTGAGTCGCTGCGTCCTGGGTCGCTGCGTCGGGGGTCGTGCTGGGGATCTCGCTCCGTGACTCGGTGGCTGCGTCCTCGGTGACCGCGTCCTCGGCCTCCGTGTGGCCGTCGGCCCCCGTGGCGACCGGCGAAGCAGCCGCGAGCGTCTCGGCGACTGCCGAGGACCCGGTCGGCTGCCACGTCGGGCGCCACGAGGACTCCCACGCGGGTGCGGTGTCGTGCTCGTCGTCGGGCGCATCCGCGGAGGGCGTCCCGATGGCAGGAGGAGGGTCCGGGGGAGCCTCGTCGTGGGTCGCTGCCTCGTCCTGCTCCTCGAGGGCACCGTCGGTCCCGGGCAGGGCAGGCGCGGAGGGGGCATCCGGGTCCGCGAGCGGTGCGGCGGTGGGCGACGGGTCGAGGGTGCCCTCGGGCTCCTCGGCGCCTGCGAGCGACGCCTCGCCTTCGGCCGGAGTCGGCTCCCCGGTGAGCTCCGCGAGTGCCCACGCGTAGGTCATCGGCTCGGGTTCGCCGGGCTCGTGCTCCTGGTGGGAAGGGTTCGTCGCGCCGGAGGAACCGGGCGGGAGATCGCCCGGACCGTTCTCGGGGCCGCCGTCGTCGGGGCCGTCATCCTCGGGGCCGTCATCGGGTCCGTCGTCGGGACCCGAGCCGTCGTCGTCCGGGTCGTCCTGGTCGTCGTCCCCGTCCGGCTGCTCGTCGTGGTCGAGCGCGTCGCCCTGGTCCTGGTGCCGCTCCGCGTCCGGTGCTCCGCCGGCTCCGGCGAGGCCGTCGAGGCCGTCGGTGTCGTCGGTCGTGACATCCGTGTCGTCCCGCGCCTCGCCACCGCGGTGGCCCGGTTCGTCGCTGCGCCACGGTGAGGCCGAGAAGGGGTCGTGGGAGTCCTCGTCGGGCTCGGTCGACGGGAGTCCGGCCGGCTCGTCCTCGCTCGCCGCCTCGAAGAGCGCGAGCTCCTCGATGGGACCGGTGGGGTCGCCCGGTGTGCCGGACGGGGCGGTCACGGCGGGGTGGGCGAGGACCGGCTGATCGGGTGCCTTGCTCTGCTCGGGCTCACCGTCGCCCGCAACAGGGGACGGCACGTCGGGCTCCTGCTCGGCCGGCGTCGGCTCGGCGACCTCCGGGGCGGCTGGGCCCGAGCTCGGGGAGAGCGGCTCGTCCAGGAGGAGCTCGTCACCTGCGTCCGCCCGTTGCGTCAGCGGCGCCTCGATGTCGAAGCCCTCCGGCTCCACACCGAGGTCGTCGTCGTAGAACAGGTCGAAGTCGCCCGCGCTCGGACGCGCCGCGGCGCGCTCGACGCGATCACCGATGACCGGTGCCTCCTCGACCACGAGCTCCTCGGCCGGCGCGGGCGTCGCATCGAGGGGCTCCTCGCCGGGCTGTGGGACCGGCTCGTCGGCCGTGTCCGGGTCGGCTGCGTCTCCGGCGTCGGAGTCGACGCCCGGAGGCTCCTCGGCGGTGCCGGCCTCGTCGGCCGCCGCCCGCATGTCGCCGGTCTCGCCGCTGGGCCCCTCGTCGGCCTGGTCGTCGGCCTGGTCGCCCGCTTCATCGTCGGCCTCCGCGGCCCGTTGCCGGGCCGCGTCACTCCTGCCGGAGGCGGCGTCCTCGGTGCCGGAAGCGCTCGCGCCGGCGGCGGTCGCTGGGTCGTCCCCGGTGATGTCCCGGACCGGGTCAGCGTCCTCCGTCGCCAACGTCGTCCCGGTGACGGTGCCCTCGGCAGTGTCGTCCTCGGCGGTGTCCTCGGCGGTGTCCCCGGCGACGACCGCTGCGAGGGGGTCCACGTCCGGGTCGGGCGCGTCGCTCTGCCCGGCGCCGTCGCTGCCTTCGGGTGCCGCGTCGGCGTCGACGATCTGCTGGATCGGATCGGGGTCGTCGATCGACGCCTCGGCAGCGCTGGCCTCGTCGCTGGCCTCGTCGCTGCCCTCGTCGCTGCCCTCCTCGCTGCCCTCTTCGCTGTCCGCGGCGACGATCTCGGCCACCACGTCGGGGACCGCGTCGGGCGCCGCGTCCGCGTCGACGAGCTCCGCGACCGGGTCGGCATCGCCGGTCACCGGTTCCTCGGTGGCCGTGTCGTCGGCGAACACCGCCGCCAGCGGGTCTGCGTCCGGGCCGGCCGCGCCGTCCTCGGTGTGGGTGTCCGTGTCGGTGTCCGTGTCGGTTTCGGTGTCGGTGTCGCCAGCCTCGTCGACCGGCTCAGCCGTGGCCGTCTCGGCGATCGGCTGCTCGACGGTGTCGATCTCCGCACCGGCCGACGGGTCGGCGTGCTGCTCGCCGCGAGACTGCTCGTTCTCGCCGGGCTCGTCCTCGGCCCGCTCGACCTCGCCGGCCTCGACCTCGCCGGCCTCGGCTCCGGCCTGCTCGGCTCCGGCCTGCTCGTCTTCGGACGGCCCTTCTCCGGCCTGCTCGTCTCCGGACGGGCCGTCCTCGGCCTGTTCGTGCCCGTCCTCGCCGGAGACGTCCTCGGTCGGCTGGTCAGCGGATGCGGTCGCGAGAGCGGCCTCGAACTCCGGGGTCCAGCCCACGGACAGCAGCTGCTCCTGGTTCCATCCGGCTCCGAGCAGGTCCTCGCGGGTCCAGCCCTGGCCGGCCAGATCGGCGGCCGTCCAGGGGTAGTCACCGGCCTGATCGCCGCCCGCGTCGCCCGACCCCGCGTCCTCGCCGGAAGCCGTCCCGGCCGCGACGTCGTCGCCCGCGTCCGGAGACGCCGTCTCCGTGGCCGCTTCGTCGGCCGTGCTGCTCGCCTCCTGGCGGCGGCGCCCTCCTCGGCGTCGGCCCCGGCGGTCCTCGTGGTCGCCGGTGTCGTCGGTGTCGGGCACGTCCCACAGGTCGCGGGTCGCGTCCTCCGCCCCGCTGTCCGCGGAGCCGGTCCCGGCCGGGCTCGCGTCGTCCACACTGCCGGCAGCGTCGGCAGCGTCGGCAGCGTCGGCCCCGGCGGGCGGGGCGGACCCGGTCGCGGCGCTCGTCCCCGGTCGCGCCGCGGTGTACCCGCTGAGCAGGTCCAGCGGCGTGCTCGCCGCCGGGGCGTCCTTCGGGGCGTCGGTCGGGGCGTCGGTGACGGCATCCGCCGGAGCCGCAGCGGCAGGTGCGTCCTTCTGCTGGCGGCGTCGAGCGAGGAAGCCGCGCTTGGGTCGCTCGGCCGCCGTGGGCTGCTGCGGCGCAGCGTCGGGAGGGGTCGTCTCCGCTGACTCCTGCTGTGCGTCGATGCTCTCGGACTGGTCCCGGGACACGATCTGCTCCTTCTGCTGCTCCGGCTCAGGTACGGCGGGCGGCGGCGCGTCGGCGTCCGCCGGTGCGACCGGGGACGGGACGGGGTCGGGTGGGACCCGCGGCGACCACTGGGTCGCCCACTGGGTTGCGAGGAGGTCGTCGTCGGACCACTCCTCGGTCACCGCGTCGTGCGCCGCGCTCTTGGCGGCACCGACGGCACCCACCGGCTCCGCGGCGCTCACCGGCTCTGCGGCGGCTGCGGCGTCCGTGGCGCCGTCGTCGGCGGCCGATGCGGCCGGCGGCGCGGCCGGCGGTGTGTCCTGCGGCGCCGCAGCGGTCGCCGGATCCTCGTCGGTGTGCACTGCCGCGGCTCCTGCGGAGGTGCCCGGCGGCGTCCAGGGCTCGGGCTCGTAGAGCCGGTCCCACACCGGCGTCGCGGCTTGGTGGTCGGCCGGGCCGGCATCGACGCTGCCGCCGGGATCCGCCGCGACCGCCTCGACCTCGGCGGGCCACGCTGGTGGCTCCTCCGCGGGTGTCTCGAGGTCGGCGCCGGAGGAGGGGGCTTGCGCACTGTGGGCCTCGGTGCTGCTCGCGTGCTGCGGTGCGGGATCCGGCTCCACTGCGGGCTCGTCGACCGGCACGCGCGCCTCCGCGACGGGCACACCGAGGGACCGCCCGGCGGCCTCCTCGGCGGGGACCTCGTCGGCAAGAACCTTCCCGACAGGTGTCTCCGTGGCAGGTGTCTGGGTAGCCGGCGCCTCCTCGGCGTCCCGCGCGCGGACGGCAGGCTCCGCTGCGGCGGCGGTCTCACCCCGTCGACGCCGGAAGGTGCCGCGACGACGCGGTTCCAGCGCGACCGGGTCCTCGGCTTCGGCCGCGAGCTCGACCAGGGCCTGGGGCAGGTCGACGGGGGCAGCTCCGGTCTCCGCCGGCGCCGGCTCGTCTTCGGTGGTGGTTGGACGAGCCTCGCCGGGTGCGGCACCCGGCCCGGCGCCGCGGCGCCTCACGTGGCGAGCGGGGGTCGGCTCGGCGGCCGTTGCGGACTGCGGGGCCTGCTCCTCGGCGTCCAGCGCGCGTGCGAGCACCGCCAGGGGGTCTAGTGGCTCCTCACGGTCGGTCGCACCGGCGCTGCCACCTGAACCGGTACCGGCCGGCGCCTCCGGAGCGGGTCGGCTCGCCTCGCGCTCACGGCGGCGGCCCAGCCGCCCGCGAAGACCTTGACGGTCCTCGGGGAGGTCGGCGACGTCGACGAGGCCGGCGGCGGCCACGCTGAGCGGGTCGATCCGGTCCTCGTGGCGGCCCTCCGGCGACCGGTCCCCGGCGCCCTCCCGGGTGCCGTCCCCGGTGCCCCTGCCGGTGCCGTCACCGGTCCTGGTCGCCTCGTCCTCGGGCGCGCGCGAGGGGTCGGTTCGGCGCTCGGCCATCGCGACTCCCTTCGGCTCGGCCTCCCGCTGGAGACGCTGTGTCACACCATTCCATGTCCGGCCCCGGCGGCGCGGGCGGATGGGCGGCCCCGCGCCGTGGTGTCGCGGCGGCACGGGTGCCGTCGCCGCCCCTCCAACGAGCCGGACGGAGCAAGGGAACGCCTCGTTCCGGAGGTGCCCGCGAAGGGCCGCGACGGCACCCGTGGCCGGAACGGGGCAGAAGTTGCTAGTGTCTGGTGCTGCAGGGTGCAAGTTCCAGCGGTAACACCAACGCTGTTGGAGTTTTGTGATCCAACGGCGTCTTCTCTGTGCCCAGGCGGGCTGCGGCGGACGACGTATCACTGCACCGCTGCACGAGACCGCCGCCGTGGTGGTCTCACGCCTGATGACACAAGGAGAAACAAGGCATGGCTCAGGGCACCGTCAAGTGGTTCAACGCCGAGAAGGGTTTCGGCTTCATCGCTCAGGAGAACGGTGGTGACGACGTCTTCGTCCACTACTCCGCGATCCAGTCGCAGGGCTACAAGTCCCTCGACGAGAACCAGCGCGTCGAGTTCGACGTCACCCAGGGCCCGAAGGGCCCCCAGGCGGAGAACGTCCGCCCCGTCTGATCCAGACACAGCACCACAGCGAAGGGCCCCGGCGCACCGCCGGGGCCCTTCCGCTGTCCCGGGTGCCTCCTCGGGCCTCCCGGGAGCCGCCCGCTTTGCGGTAGATTCCGAGGTGGAGTCGACGCGACCGGGGAGGTCGCGCCGCCACCACCGGGAACGCAGCTGTCGCTGTCGCCGTCTCCCGCCTGTGGGCGCGAGGAAGCACGCGGGATCGAGGGGAGGAGGAGCCGTGGACCGTCTCGACGTCGAGCTGGAGGACGCGGAGCTCCTCAGCGAGGTGGAGCTGACCGCCGCCCTCATCGTGGCGGCCAACCAGGCCGAGGGACACCTCAGTCCCGAGGAGGTCGACTCGATCCTCGGGCTGCAGGCGGAGCCGCCCCCCTCACCGCCCCCGGGCGAATCCGCGCAGCCGTAGCGAGTTCCCGACCACGCACACGCTGCTGGCAGCCATCGCGGCCCCGGCCACCATCGGGTTCAGCAGGCCCAGTGCCGCCAGCGGGATCCCGACCACGTTGTAGCCGAAGGCCCAGAACAGGTTCTCCCTGATGGTGCGCACGGTACGGCGCGACAGCGCCACGGCGTCGGCCACCAGGGCCGGGTCGCCGTTCATCAGCACCACCTGGCCGGCCTCGACCGCCACGGCTGTCCCGGTGCCCATCGCGATGCCGAGGTCCGCCTGTGCCAGGGCGGCGGCGTCGTTCACGCCGTCGCCCACCATCGCGACCACCGCCCCCTCGCCCTGCAGGCCGGCTACCGCGCGCGCCTTGTCCTCGGGCCGGACGTCGGCGACGACGTCGTCCAGGCCGACCTGGGCGGCGACGTGACGCGCCGCGCTCGCGTGGTCCCCGGTGAGCAGCACCGTGCGCAGCCCGAGCCGGTGCAGCGCGCCGACCGCCTCGGCGGCGCGGTCCTT
>JBQCHZ010000082.1:0-25826 GCA_051954195.1 Marmoricola sp. | reverse complement strand
CGTTGCCGGCGTGGTCGCCAGCGCGCCGTTGGTCCCGACGACGGCCTATGCCAACCACGACCCCCTCAAGCACAGGCAGCACCGCGTGCACCACGACATCGCGACGGCGCGCGGCGACCTCGACGAGTCCAGCCGCGGCCTGCGCGAGGCGCAATCCCGGCTCGGCGACGCGCGAGGGCGCCTGCACCGTGCGCAGGACACCCTCGCCACGACGCGGCGCCAGCTGAGCGCGGCCCGGTCTGCCGACGAGCAGATGCAGGAGGCGCTGGTCGCCGCCCAGCACGAGCTGGACCAGGCGCGGCGTGACGTGGCCCGCGGCAAGGCCGACGTGGCGCAGCAGAAGGACACCATCGGCAACCTCGCGCTGCAGAACTACCAGGACGGCGACCCCGCCCTGATGGGGCTGGTCGCGATGCTCGGCGCCGGTGACCCCAATGACCTCACCACCCAGCTCAACGCCGTCCACGGCGTGATGGCGCACCAGTCGCAGACGTTGTCGCACCTGCGCGACGTCGAGGCCGAGCTGGTCCGGCAGCAGGCCCGGGTCGCGGCGGCCCGCACCGCCGTGGCCGGCCGGCGTGAGGCCGCGGCCCAGCACCTGACCCGGACCCGGGCCCTCACCGACGCCGCCGCCGAGCAGGAGCACGCCGTCGCCGCGCTCGTCGCGACCCGGCGCTCCGCTGCCGACCGCGCCGCCCGCGTCCGCGCCCACGACCGGCAGCAGCTGCGGCGCCTGCAGCGCCAGGAGGCCCGGATCAAGCGGGAGATCCTGGCCCGAGCCCGGCACCAGCGCAACCACGTCGTCGGTGACACCGGCGGCCTGCTCCAGCGGCCCGTCCCGGGCTACGTGACCTCGCCGTACGGCTGGCGCGAGCACCCGATCTACCACTACTGGGGACTGCACGACGGCGACGACTTCCACGCACCGTGCGGGACCCCGGAGGTCGCGGCCGGCAGCGGCCGGGTGGTCTCGGAGTACTACTCCAGCGTCTGGGGCAACCGGCTCTACCTCGACCTCGGCACGATCAACGGCCACAACTTCACCGTGATCTACAACCACATCGAGCGGTACGTCGTCGGCTCGGGCGCCCGCGTCCACCGGGGCCAGGTGCTGGCCCGGGCCGGCACCACGGGATGGTCCACCGGCTGCCACCTGCACTTCACCGTCATGCGCGACGGCAACCCGGTCAACCCGATGGACTACATGTAGCCGGTGGCGTCGAAACCGCCTGGCCGTGCCTGAGACAATCGGGCCATGCCCAAGGAGCAGGGACGCAAGCTGGTCGCGCAGAACAAGAAGGCGCGCCACGACTACGCCATCGAGGACACCTTCGAGGCCGGCCTGGTCCTGCAGGGCACCGAGGTCAAGTCGCTGCGCGCCGGACGTGCCTCCCTGGTCGACGGCTTCGTCGAGATCGACGGCGGAGAGGCCTGGCTCCAGGCGGTGCACATCCCCGAGTACGCCCAGGGCACCTGGACCAACCACGCGGCGCGGCGCAAGCGGAAGCTGCTGCTCAACCGGGTCGAGATCGACAGGATCGAGCGCAAGGTGAGCGAGAAGGGCTACACGATCGTGCCGCTCTCGCTCTACTTCAAGGACGGCCGCGCGAAGGTCGAGATCGCGCTGGCCCGCGGCAAGAAGCACTGGGACAAGCGCCAGTCGCTGCGTGAGCGGCAGGACAACCGGGAGAAGCAGCAGGAGCTGGGCCGGCACCTCAAGGGGATGGGCTAGCCCGCCCGTTCCCGCAGCACGCGGAACACGATCGTGCCGGCGCCGTACTCGCCGTCGGCCTGGATGGCGTAGCAGCCCGGCGCCGTGACGTAGACGCCGCTCGGTGCGGACTCGAGCTCGCCGGTCGCGTGCGGTGTCGCGCCCAGGCCTCCCCGCGGGTAGAACAGCTCGTCCTGCGGTCCCGCGCCCGCTCCGCCGCGGTAGCCGTAGGCGCCGAGGTAGCGGTCGAAGCGGAGCGAGCCGGGGGCGTCGATCCGGCCGCCGCGCAGCAGCAGCGGTCCGGCGTACCCGCTGGCGAAGGCCCACACGACCTTCTGCTCCAGGACGCCGCCGGGGGAGGGGCGCGCGAGGATCGTGCTGGGTGGATGGCCGGCGAAGCCGATCATCGCCAGCGGTCCTGCACCGGCCAGTCGCACCGGCCCCGTGAACCCCTGGACCGGGCGGTCGGCGAGGCGGGTGCGGGTCACCGGGCACCGGCCGCCAGACGTCACGTGCGGCAGCCGCAGCGGTCGCGAGAGCAGGTCGATCACCTGCGACGTCGGGCACGTCCCGGCGGTGCAGCCCCGGGTGGACAGCGCCGGCCTGCCGGCCAGGTCGGTGCCGGTGCCGCTGCCGCTGCCTGTGCCGCTGCCCCGGCCCACGGCGGTCGCTGCCACGGCGACCGTGGCAGCCACCAGCACCGCGGCGACGGTGCGACGGCGGCGCCGCCGGATCGAGCGGGCCAGCGCCCGTGCCCGCCCCGCGCGGTCGATCGGGTCGATGCGGTCGGGCGGCCGTTCCTCGCGGCCGGCGCGGAGCCGGCGGGGAGTGCGACCGGTCGTCAGCGCGCGGAGCACGTGGTCCTCGTCGTCGCCCTGGGGGATCCGGCGCCAGACCAGGTAGGACCTCGCCAGCGCGGTCTCGAGCAGCTCCTCGGCGCGCCGCGGGTCTTCGGTGAGCTCGCCCGCGCGGTCCAGCAGCGCCCGGGAGCGGTTCGCCACGAACTCGTCGAAGTCGGTGTGCCGGCTCATCCGCACCCCTCTCGCGCGGGTTGGTACCGTCACAGGCTCGCACAGCCGCCGGCGTGGCGGCACCGCGAGTGAAGGGGCGATCGATCCCGATGCACGACGACGACGTACCGGCCTGGTGGCAGGCGCTGGGGTTGCCGGGCCTGTTCGACGTGCACGTCCACTTCCTGCCGCCGCGCCTGCAGGACAAGGTGTGGGCGCAGTTCGACCAGGCGGGGCCGAAGATCGGGCGGCCCTGGCCGATCCGCTACCGCGGCTCACACGAGGAGCGGGTCGCCCTGCTGCGTGCGTTCGGCGTCCGCCACTTCAGCTCGCTGCCCTACGCACACCGTCCGGGGATCGCGGAGTGGCTCAACGACTGGTCGCGCGACTTCGCCGCGGAGGTGCCCGAGTGCCTCTGGTCGGCCACGTTCTATCCCGAGCCCGAGGCCGCGTCGTACGTCGCCGGGCTGGTGTCGGCCGGCGTGGAGGTCTTCAAGCTGCACACCCAGGTCGGGGAGTTCGCCCTCGACGACCCGCTGCTCGACGAGCCTTTCGGCATCCTCGAGGACGCGGGCACGCCGGTGGTGATCCACGTCGGGTCCGGGCCGGTCGGCAACGACTTCACCGGTCCCGAGCACCTCTCGCGGCTGCTGCGCGTCCACCCGCGGCTGCGGGTGGTCGTGGCCCACCTCGGCGCGCCGGAGTACGCCGAGTTCCTCGCCCTCGCCGACCGCTACGACGAGGTGCTGCTCGACACCACGATGGTGTTCACCGACTTCTTCGACATGGGAGGAGGCTTCCCGCCGGCACTGCTGCCGCGGCTGGTCGACCTCCAGGACCGGGTGCTCCTCGGCACCGACTTCCCGACGATCCCCTACCCCTACGCCCACCAGCTGGAGAGCCTGGCCCGCCTCGACCTCGGCGACGACTGGCTCCGCGCGGTCTGCTGGGACAACGGCGCCCGCGTCTTCGGCCTCGGCGGCGAGGACACTCAGTGGGTGGGATCGCAGCCACCGGGTGACTGAGAGTCCACCCGATGTTCAACGCGTCCGTGCGAGCCCCGGGTCACCGGTCGGTGCGGCGGACCAGCACCACGGTGTCCTCGAGCGTCGCCGCCTGGCCGTCGGGGCCGGTGGCCTCGCGCTCCCGCGACTCGCACACCACGGTCTCCCATGCGCCGGGGGCCAGGGCCAGCTCGGCCAGCTCCGCGGAGGCGGTGAGCCACTCGTGGTCGTGGTGGTCGCTGTGCTGCGACCAGGGCGGCGGCGCGGCGTGCCCGACGACGAGCAGGTGGCCGCCGGGCCGGATCACGTCGGCGGTGCGGCGCAGGATCTCGGTGCGGGGCAGCTCGACGGTGGAGTGCAGGAAGGAGGCCGTGACCAGGTCGACGTCGTCCTCCGGCAGCCAGCGCGACAGGTCGGCGACCACGATGTCGACCCGGTCCGCCAGGCCCCGCTCGGTCATCAGCGCCCGGGCCCGCTCGGCGGCGGTCGTGGACACGTCCACGCCGGTCACCCGCCAGCCGCGCTCGGCCAGCCAGGCACTGTCGGCCCCCTCGCCGCACCCCAGGTCCAGGGCGCGCCCCGGGGCGAGGTCGGAGACGGTGGCGACCAGCGCCGCGTTCGGCGCGCCGGACCAGATCCGGTCGCGCTCGTCGTACCGCGCGTTCCAGTGAGCCGTCGTCTCATCCGCCTCGTCCACGCTCCCAGCATGCCCCACGGGCGGCCCAGGAATAGCGGTGGGCGCGGTCGGTGTTGGGCCCTATGCTTGACGACGAACAACTCAAGAGGGGCTGATTGGTTTCGACTGGGGACGTACGTCCCAGGAGAAGCGGGTCGAGAAGCCAGCGTCATCTCGTAAACGATCGCTGGAAACCATAGTTGCCACCTACAGTCGCAACGACCTCGCTCTCGCTGCCTGAGCAGTGATCGAGGGGTCAGACCGGGCATCTGCCTCCGTCCCGGATCCTGGCCTCATCTAGGAGGCTCGCTGATCAACCTCTGTCGGGAGGGTTGATCGGGACTTCATCCTGACTGAGCCCGTCGGCGCACGTGTCCGTGCCAGCGCCGGGGCCGAGAAAAGCGACCTCATGGACTGCACCCGGAGAAGACCTGGCACTGCGCTCTAGGACGCGGGTTCGATTCCCGCCAGCTCCACGCTGTCCCTCGAGGACCTCGCGGGCTCCCCGGCGACGGGGGGCTCGCGCCCTCTTCTCCATGTGGGGGACCCGCCGCTGTTGCGGCGCACCGAAGGAGTCGGCCGTGGCGCAACCGCTCGACGAGGGCCCGTTCTTCCACGGCACCGTCGCGGACCTGCGCGCGGGCGACCTCCTCGTCGCCGGTCGCCGGTCGAACTACCGGCCCGAGATCGTGATGAACCACGTCTACTTCACCGCGCTCGTCGACGGCGCCGGGTTGGCCGCGGAGATCGCGGCCGAGCTCGCGAAGGGCAAGGGCACGGCCGCGCCGGTCCCGCGCGTCTACGCCGTCGAGCCGACCGGCGCCTACGAGAACGACCCGAACGTCACCGACAAGAAGTTCCCGGGCAACCCGACGCGCTCCTATCGCAGCAGCGAGCCGCTGCGGATCCTCGGCGAGGTCACCGACTGGCCGCGGCTGACGCCCGAGGCGCTCCAGACCTGGCGCGACCGGCTCACGGCGCTGCTCGGCGACGAGCGGGCCGAGATCGTCAACTGAGTGCACCGGCCTCGAGGACGACGACGAGGAAGCTGATGAACCGGTCGACCGGCTCGCCGGTGCCCGGGTGCTTCAAGCCCGGGGGGAGCAGGCCCGGCGGTGTGCCGGGGGCGACGGCCGGCTCGCTGAGCGCGGCGATCCGGAAGCCGGCCGCGGTGAAGGCAGCGGACATGGCGTGCAGCGGGCGGTGCCAGTTGGTGTAGACGACGGTCGTCCCGGCGTGCTCGGCCTCGTAGGAGAAGGCAGCGATGTCGAAGTAGTAGGCCTCGGGGTTCAGGGCGGTGTAGAGCATCGGGTGATTCACCGACGCGATGAGGCGGCCGCCCGGCCGGAGCACGCGCCGGAGCTCGGCGAGCGGCCCCGACCAGTCGCGCAGGTAGTGCAGGACGAGGGAGGCGACGACGTCGTCGAACGCCGCGTCGTCGTAGGGGAGCGGCTCGGCCAGGTCGTGCACCCGGAGGTCGGCGTCCTCGCCCAGCCGTGCGCGGGCGAGCCCGATCATGGCCGCGCTCCTGTCGAACCCGGACACGAGCGCGCCACGGTCCCGCAGCGCCGCGGAGAGCGGCCCGGCGCCGCAGCCGGCGTCCAGGATGCGACGGCCCTCGACCGCACCCGCCAGCTCCAGCATCGCGGGCCGCTCGTAGTGACCGTTGAGCAGGTTCACCTCGTTGTCCGCGGCGTACGCCTCGGCGATGCCGTCGTAGTCCATCTCCGCCACCAGGTCCTCCTCGAGTCGGCCGGTGCCCGCTGCGGTCCGCCGGGGGCTCCGGTCCACCAGACCAGGCCTCGTCCGTTCCGGTGCCCGCGACCCGCCGTGCGTGCGATGCTTCCGGCACGGTGCGGACGTGGGGAGCGGGGATGGCTGAGCGAGCATTCGGGTGTCCGGGCTGCGGGCACCGCCTGGTGGCGGGGGCTGCGGCCTGCGAGCGGTGCGGCCTGCGGCTGAGCGGTCCGGACGCCGGCCGGCTCTGGGAGGTCGACCAGCAGCTGGCCCGGCTCGGCGAGGAGCGCCGTCACCTGGTGGCGGCGTTGCGTGCGCCCGAGGGCTTCACGCCGGCGGCCGCACATCGTCCGCCGAGCCCGGCGAGGAGGGAGCGTCGGGCGCTCTCCGGTCAGCAGATCCTGCTCGGGCTCGGTGCGCTGCTGCTGCTCTCGGCCGCGTCGTTCTTCCTGGTCGTGGTGTGGATCGTCGTGGGCCTGGTCGGGCAGGCGCTGATCATGCTCGCGCTCACCCTCGCAGCGGCGGCGGGAGCCCGCTGGGCTGCGCTGCGGAGACTGCCGGCGGCAGCCGAGACCGGCGCGGTGCTCACCACCGGCCTGCTCCTCATCGACGCGTGGGCCGCTCACGACCTGGGTCTGGCCGGCCTCGGCCGCCTCCCGCTGGACGCGTACGGCGCCGCCGCGGCTCCGGTGCTCGCGGTGCTGCTGCTGCTGGCCGACCGTTGGATCCCGACGGCCCGCGAGGACCGTCCCGTCCGGCCGGTGCTCGCCTACCGGCCCGCAGCGAGCGCGCTCGCGGCGCTGACCCCGTGGTGTCTGCTCGCCCTCGCGGACGTCGACGGTGACGCGCTCGTCGCCGGCCTGGCGCTCGTGGCCGTGGCCGACGTCGCCGTCACCCTCGGTGTCCACCGGTGGCTCCCCGCCGCACGCGCCGGTCTCGCGGAGGCGCCCGCCGCGCTCGGAGCCGTCGTCGCGGCAGTCGGGTTCGTCGGCGGCGCGCTGGTCATCGGCTACGCCCCGTCCCGGTCGCTCGCCGAGCGCTGGGTCGCGGGCGGGCTGCTCGCCGTGGGCGTCGTCGCGCCGCTGCTCCTGCGACGTGGGCGCCTGACCCGACGCGCGGCGCTGGTGGCGGCGGCCGTGGTGGCGGGGATCCTCCTGATGGACGCCCCCGTGCCGGTCCTGCTCGCCCTGGCAGCGCTGGCGGCGCTCGCGGGCAGCGTGCGGGGCCGCTGGGCGGTGGCCGGCGGCGTCGTCACCGCGCTCGGCTACGTGGCCGTCGCGCTGCTGCGGAGCACCGACACCGCCTCGTTGCACCGCCTGACCCACGTCGGTGTGCCGCACCCCTTGCCGGTCCTCGACAGCCGCGACGTCGCGCTGATGCTGCTTCCGGCGATCGCGGGCCTCGCGCTCGCCGTCGTCGCGGCGGCGCGGACCCGGGCCGACGGCTGGGTCGGTGCCAGCCAGGTCGCCCTGCTGATCGCCGCGGTGACGGCGCTCCTCGATGCCCCGGCCGGCGCGTGGACGGTCGTCGGCACCCTCCTGGCCGTCGGTGAGCTGGCGCTCGCCGCCCGGCGGGCCTCGGCGTCCGGCGGTGCTCGCGGCTTCCTCGAGGACTCCTCGGTGGCCGCGGCGGTGCCGTACGCGGCGCTGGCCGTGGTCGCGGCGGCCGCGGTCTCCGCCGAGCGGGCGGCACCGGTGCTCGTCGTCCTCGGCGTGGCCGTGCTCGTCTACGCGGCGTGCCCGGGCCGGCTGCGTGCGGGCTACCTCGGCGCCCTGCTGGTCTCCGCGGGAGTGGACACCTGGCTGGGCGCTGCCGACGTGGGCGTCGTCGAGGCCTACAGTCTTCCGCTCGCCGTCCTGCTGGGCGCGCTGGGTGCGGTGCAGTGGAGCCGTGACCGCACCGTGCCCACCCGGCTGGTAGCCGGCCCGGCCCTGGCCGTCGCGCTGCTGCCCTCGACGGTGCGTGCGATCGGAGACGGCGACGCCGTACGGCTCGCGGTCGTCACCGCTGCGGCGGTGCTGACCGTGTCCGTCGGGCTCTCCCGGTCCTGGCGCGCACCGGTCACGGTCGGCGGCACGGTGCTCGTCCTGGTCGCGGTGAGCCAGGGCGGCCCCCTGATCGGCTACGTCCCCGGCTGGGTCACGCTCGGCGCCGGGGGAGCGGTGCTCCTCGCGACGGGAGTGGCGTGGGAGCGAGCGGTGCTCGCCGGACGGCGCGCGCACACCTGGTACGGCACGCTGCGCTGAGCCGCTGCGCTGAGCCGCGCGGAGCCTCCGCGCGGAGCCCTGCCACGACGGCGCTGGCTACGCTGGCCGGCATGCCCGGCTGCCTGTTCTGCGCGATCGCCGCGGATGAGGCGGATGCCGCGCGGGTGTGGGAGGACGACGACCTGGTTGCCTTCCTCGACGTCCGGCCGGTCTTCAAGGGCCACACCCTGCTGGTGCCGCGACGCCACGTCCCGACCCTGCCGGACCTGCCCGCCGATCTCCGCGACCCGTTCCTGGCCGCGGGCCAGCGGCTCGCGACCGCCATGGTGGAGGGGCTCGGTGCCCAGGGCTCCTTCATGGCGGTCAACAACGTCGTCTCCCAGAGCGTGTCGCACCTCCACCTCCACGTCGTCCCCCGCACGAAGGGCGACGGGCTGCGCGGGTTCTTCTGGCCCCGCACGAGCTACGACGACCACGCGGAGCGAGCCGCCTACGCAGCGCGTCTGAGCGCCGTCCTAGAGTGACCGCGACGTGCGGCAGGTCGCCGCGACTGAGCAGGAGGACATGATGGGTCGGTACGACGGACGGGTGGCGATCGTCACCGGAGCGGCACGCGGCATCGGCGCGGGCACCGCGAAGCGCTTCGCCGAGGAGGGCGCGGCGGTCGCGATCCTCGACCTCGACGAGGAGCAGGCGGCCGCCACGGCGGCGGACCTCGGGGCCACCAAGGCCATCGGCGTGGGCTGCAACGTCAGCGACGAGGCGTCGGTGGACGCAGCCGTCACCCGCGTCGTCAAGGAGCTGGGCGGGCTGCACGTGCTGGTGAACAACGCCGGCATCACCCGGGACAACCTGCTGTTCAAGATGACCGTCCAGGACTGGGACTCCGTGATGGGCGTCCACCTGCGCGGCGCGTTCCTGATGTCGCGCGCCGCCCAGAAGACGTTCGTGGAGCAGAAGTACGGCAAGATCCTCAACCTCTCCAGCGTCTCCGCCAACGGCAACCGCGGCCAGGCCAACTACTCCGCGGCCAAGGCCGGCGTGCAGGGCTTCACCCGGACCCTCGCCCTCGAGCTGGGCCGCTACGGCGTCAACGTCAACGCCATCGCGCCCGGCTTCATCGTCACCGAGATGACCGACGACACCGCTCGCCGGCTCAACGTCGACATCGAGGAGTTCCGCAAGATGAGCGCCGACGCCAACCCGATCAAGCGCGTGGGCTACCCGGCCGACATCGCCGCCGCCGCTGCGTTCCTGTGCAGCGACGAGGCCTCTTACATCACCGGCCAGACCCTGTACGTCGACGGCGGCGCCAAGATCTGACCGGCGCCTGCAACCACGGCGCTCGCGGCGTTCTCCTCGCTCGACGTGCCGCTTCGCTCCAAGCACGCCTTCGCTCGTCGGCCTTGCGATCACCGCGGTTTGACGCGCCGGGTGCTGCGAGCACGTGACACGTGCCACAACACGGAACGGGTTCCCCGGATCGGGGAACCCGTTCCCGCATGCTTGACCTCATGACACGACGAGCACTTCCCCGACGCGTGCGGCCGGTCGCCGGCGCGGCGCTGGCCCTGGCCCTCGGGCTCACCGCCGCGGGGTGCGGCGGCTCCAGCGCCTCCAGCGCCGACAGCAGCAGCACCCCCCAGTCGCAGCCCACCCAGGGCGGTACGACGCTCGCGGCGCTGTGGCCGTTGACCGGGCTGCCGGTGCACGGCAAGACGCCCAAGCACCCGGTGCTCGCGGTCAAGATCCCCAACACCGCCGAGAGCTACCCGCAGGTGGGACTCTCGCAGGCCGACATGGTCAGCGAGGAGCTCGTCGAGGGCGGCATCACCCGGCTGGCGGCCTTCTACTTCCAGCACACGCCGGGCCTGGTCGGTCCGATCCGCTCGATGCGCGCCTCCGACATCGGCATCGTGAAGCCGCTGCACGCGGTGCTCGTCGCCAGCGGCGCCGCGCCGCCGACCATCCGGCGGCTCCAGCAGGCGCATGTCACCTTCTACGCGGGCGGCCCCGGCTACTTCCGTGACAGCTCCGCCTCGCCGTACAACCTGATGCTGCACCTGCCCGCGCTCGCGGCGAGCATCAAGAAGAAGACCGTCGTCCCGGCGAGCTACCTGCCGTGGGGCGCCCAGAGCGACTTCAGCGGTGTGGCCAAGGCCCGCCACGTGGCCGTGAAGTTCAGTGGCGGCCACACCACCGAGTGGGCGTGGACGGGCAAGCACTACGCCAACACCAACTCCTACGCACCCGCCAACGACCGCTTCGCCCCGGACACCGTGCTGGTGCTGCGGGTCCGTGAGGGCAACGCGGGCTACCTGGACCCGGCCGGCAACCCCGTGCCGGAGACGATCTTCCAGGGCACCGGCGACGCCCTCGTCTTCCACGGCGGCAAGCTCGAGCGCGGCCAGTGGCACAAGGACAGCCTCGACAGCCCGCTGCAGCTGAGCACGAAGGCCGGCGCCCTGAAGATCCCCGCGGGGCACGTCTGGATCGAGCTCTGCCCGCGCGACCAGGACGGCGGGAACGTCTCCTTCACCAAGAAGTGAGCTGAGCGGCCCTCGGTCGGGGCTGCCGCGGATCAGTCCGCGGCGGTCCCGCCGCTGGGCCCGCCCTCGTCCAGGGCCTCGTCCAGGGCCGCGGCCGGGTCGGCAAGGGAGACGCCCTGCTCGGCAAGGGTGCGCAGGCCGCTGAGGATGAACCCCAGGGCCGCCTCCACGCGGGCCACCGCGGCCCGCGGCTCGGTCGCCGAGGACACCGCCTCGCCGGCCGCCGACATCGCGCCGAAGAAGATCCGGCTGAACGTCTCCACCATCTCCTCGCTGAGGTCGTAGGTGGAGGAGGACAGCACGGTGCGCACGATGTCCTGGACCAGTCCGAAGCTGGAGCGCTCCTCCTGCTCGCGGAACCGCTCGTAGCCCAGCACCGCGGGCCCTTCCTGGATCACCACGCGCTGGTACGCCGGGTCCTGGACCACCTCGAGGAACGAGCGGAGCCCGATGGCGGCCTTCTCCCACGGGTCGCGGGAGCCGCGCAGCGCCTTCTTGATCCGGGCGGAGGCGTCGCTCTCGATCTTCTCGAAGACCGACTCGAAGACCGCCTGCTTGCCCGCGAAGTGGTGGTAGAGCGCGCCCTTGGTGACCTCGGCCCCCGCGACGATCGCGTCCAGGCTGGTGCCGGCGTAGCCCTGGCTGGTGAACAGCTGCTGGGCGACCTCGATGAGCGCCTTGCGGGTGGAGGCGGAGTACTGCGCCCGCCGGCCGGGCTTGGCCAGGCCCGTGAGCAGCTTCTCCGCCGACGCCCGACTGGTCATGGCGGCAAGCGTAGGAGACGAGCCCCCGGCCCTGTGCCCCGCATCACGTGGTGCAGGTCACCGGAGTGTCATTTGAACGCGCGGGCACTGCGTTCCCATACTGAAAGTACGTACTCGCGGTATGCGAACTGAAAGGAACGAGCGACCATGACCTGGAACGCTTTCCACCGGCGCGGCGACGTCCTCCGCGCGGTCGTCGATGCCGCCGACACCCGGCGCGACGCGATCCTCCCGATGGACGTCCCGGGCGTCGCGGAGCACTTCCGCGACGAGCTGGACCTCCTGTCGGCGCTGCTGCTGCGCTGGCACGCGCGCCTGTCGGGCAACATCGAGCGCGAGCTGATGCTCGAGCCGCTCGACCTCGAGGGCGCCGTGGCACGGGCCTACCGCCGCACGTGCGACGACCTGCCCGGTGTGCGCCTGGTGGTCGACCGCTACCTCGCCGCCCCGACTGACGACGCCATGGAGCACGCCCTCGTCCGCGCCCAGCAGCGGGAATGGGTGCGCCTGGCCCATGCCGCCGGCCTGGCCAACGACGAGAGCCGGGCGGCCGCCCTGGCCGGCCGACGCATCGAGCGGGAGGCCCGGTCCCTGGACCTCGAGCCCTCGGCCGCCGACGCGATGCCGGCGTCGGCAGCGGCCCAGACGGCCGAGACCGCGACGCTCGTGCAGCGGATCCGGGCGGTCCTCGCCGCCTGAGCGGCCGCCCCACCACGCCGGCGCCCCGGGACCGGATCCCTCCCACGCGGCTTCGCCGCACCCCCTCCCCGATCCGGTCCCCGGGCGCTCCTCCCGTGCCCCCACGCCTCGTTGCGCTCCTCGCTGTCATCCCTCACACCTCCGCTGCGGCTGCGTGCCACGATGGAGGGCATGAGCCCGGCCGGTGACGAGGAGCTGCGTGCGGGCTGCCTGCTGGTCTCCTCGCCGCAGCTGGAGGGCTCGCCCTTCGCGCGGTCGGTCGTGCTGCTGCTCGACGTCGACGACGGCGGGGCCCTCGGCGTGGTGCTCAACCGTCCCTCCGGCGTCCCGGTGAGCGGGGTGCTCTCCGGCTGGAGCGGACTGGTGTGCGCGCCCGACGTGCTCTACAGCGGGGGACCGGTGGAGCCCGAGGGTGCCCTCGGTGTCGCGGTGCTCCGCCCGGGCGATCCGGAGCCGACCAGCTGGCGCGGCATGTTCGAGCGCACCGGGGTCGTCGACCTGGACGCGCCCTGGGAGGGCTACGACGCCGTGCGCATCTATGCCGGCTACAGCGGGTGGGGTCCGGGCCAGCTCCAGGACGAGATCGCCGAGGGCGCCTGGTACGTCGTGGCCTCGCACCCCGACGACCTCTGGCAGGCCGACCCCGAGCGACTGTGGCGCCTGGTGCTCCGACGCCAGCGCGGGCCGCTGTCGATGTTGCTCACGATGCCGCTGGATCCCTCGAGCAACTGAGAGCAGCGCCCGTCCGCGGGTACGATGCAGGGGTGACGACGCGACAGACCGGCTTCGGGACCGGGGTCCTGGAGGACACCCGCGTCGACGAGCGCACCGTGCCGACCGAGGACGGCGACCACGAGCGCTTCTCCCACTACGTCCCCAAGGACAAGCTGATGGAGGCGATGGTCAACGGCACGCCGGTGATCGCGCTGTGCGGCAAGGTGTGGGTGCCCAGCCGCGACCCCGAGCGGTTCCCCGTCTGCCCCGAGTGCAAGGACATCTGGGAGAGCCTGCACGACGGCGAGGACGCGTGAGGGCTGCGTCCGACCGCCGGCCGGCACGATGAGTGACGAGCCCCGGCTGCCGCTCTCGCCTGCCTACCCCGACCGCGCCGCGTGGGGTACGGCGGGCCGGTTGCGCGCGTGGCAGAGCGCCGCACTGGGGGCCTACTTCGACCGCGACCCTCGCGACTTCCTCGCCGTGGCGACCCCGGGAGCCGGCAAGACCACCTTCGCGCTGACCCTGGCCTCGGAGCTCCTCGGCCGCCGGGTCGTGGACAGGATCACCGTGGTCGCACCGACCGAGCACCTGAAGACCCAGTGGGCCGAGGCAGCAGCGCGGGTGGGGATCCCGCTCGACCCGGCGTACTCGCCGTCCTCGCCGAGCGGCAAGGACTTCGTGGGGATCGCGGTCACCTACGCCGGCGTGGCGAGCAACCCGCTGGCGCACCGGATCCGCACCGAGCGGTCCCGCACGCTGGTGATCCTCGACGAGGTCCACCACGCCGGCGACGCGCTCTCGTGGGGCGAGGCGGTGCGCGAGGCGTTCGAGCCGGCGCGCCGGCGTCTCTGCCTGACCGGGACGCCGTTCCGCTCCGACATCAACCCCATCCCGTTCGTGACCTACGCCCCCGGGCCCGACGGCGTGCCGCGCAGTGCTGCGGACTTCAGCTACGGCTATGCCGAGGCGCTGGCCGACCACGTGGTGCGCCCGGTGCTGTTCCTGGCCTACAGCGGCACCATGCAGTGGCGCACCCGGGCCGGTGACGAGGTGGCCGCCCGGCTGGGGGAGCCGCTCACCAAGGACATGACCGCACAGGCGCTGCGCACCGCGCTCGACCCAGGTGGGTCCTGGGTGCCCTCGGTGCTCGAGGCGGCCGACCGCCGGCTCACCGAGGTGCGGCGTCACGTCGCCGACGCCGGCGGGCTGGTGATCGCCACCGACCAGGACTCCGCCCGCGCCTACGCCCAGGTGCTCCACGGCATCTGCGGCGAGAAGCCCGTGGTGGTGCTCAGCGACGAGAAGGAGGCCTCGAAGCGGATCGCCCGCTTCTCGGCGGGCGAGGACCGCTGGATGGTCGCGGTGCGCATGGTCTCCGAGGGTGTCGACGTGCCCCGGCTCGCCGTCGGCGTCTACGCCACCACCACCTCCACGCCGCTGTTCTTCGCCCAGGCGATCGGCCGCTTCGTCCGCGCCCGCCGGCGCGGCGAGACCGCGTCGATCTTCCTGCCCTCGGTGCCGCTGCTGCTCGGGCTGGCCTCGGAGATGGAGGTCGAGCGCGACCACGTGCTCGGACGCAAGGTCAGCGACGACGCGGACATCTTCGCCGCCGAGGACGATCTGCTGCGCCAGGCCCAGCAGGGAGAAACGGCCTCCGCCGAGGAGGCGCAGCTGCCCTTCGAGGCCCTCGGCTCGGACGCGACCTTCGACCGGGTGCTCTACGACGGCGCGGAGTTCGGCCATGCCGGCGAGGTGCATGTGGGGTCGGAGGAGGAGATGGACTTCCTCGGCATCCCCGGCCTGCTGGAGCCCGACCAGGTCCGCGACCTGCTCCAGCAGCGCCAGGCCGACCGTGCCCGAAGCCGTCCCACCGCCGCGCCGGAGCCCGAGGAGCTCGCGACGCACGAGCAGCGCAGCCTGCTGCGCCGCGAGCTCAACGGGTTGGTGGCCGCGTGGCACCACCGCACCGGCCAGCCGCACGGCGTCACCCATGCGGCGCTGCGCAAGGAGTGCGGGGGACCGCCGGCCGCCACCGCGACCGCGCAGCAGCTCGGCCAGCGGATCGACCGGATCAGGGAGTGGGCGGCTCGCCGCACCGGCTGACCCGTGAGCGCGTCCGTCAGTGCGTCTCGGCGAGGAAGCTCGGCTGCGCGGTGTGGACGGAGTCGACCTGCTCCCAGCCTCGCGACCCCAGGGTCACCACGCTGACCGGGAAGATGCCGAGGTCCTCGCGGTCGATGTGGTCGCTGAGCTCGGCGAGCAGCGCGTCGACCTTCTGCTTGAGGTCGTCCGACTCGGGACGCAGCGCGGCGATCCTGTCGTGGAAGTCGCCGTGCTCGCCGGTGAGCTGGTCGACCTCCTCGACGAAGTCGCCGCTGTCCCGCAGGGCCGTGAAGACCCCGTCCTCCTCGCGCCGGGCGTGGAGGTCCAGCAGCCTGCTGACCTCGCCGAGGACCTCGAGCGCCTCCTCGCGCCGGCCCCGGACGAGCTCCCGGCGCACCTGGCCGGCCAGGTCGAGAAGCGCGAGGTGCTCGTCCATGAGCTCGGCGAGCGGAGCTATCTGACGGCACCCGCAGTACTCACACACCGGGGCCCCTCAGCGGTCCCCGGCGCCGATGTGCTCCCAGCCCCGGCGCTCGGGGCGGTTGCCGGCGAGCGACGCGGTGTCGCGGCTCCGATAGACGATGTAGGGCCGGGTGACGTAGCCGACGGGAGCGCTGAACACGTGCACGAGCCGCGTGAACGGCCAGAGCGCGAACAGCAGGCACGCGAGCAGTGCGTGGGCCTGGAAGCCGAGCGGCGCGGCCGCCATCCTCGCGGTGTCGGGGGAGAGTGCGAAGAGGCTGCGGAACCACTCCGAGACGCCCAGCCGGTAGTCGTAGGCATCCCCGCCGACGCCGCCCAGTCCGAAGACGCTGGAGGCGACCGTGTTCCACATGCCGAGCAGGACGACGGCGCCCAGGAAGAGGTACATGACCTTGTCCATCGGGGTGGTCGCCGAGAACACAGGGCCCGTCGTACGACGCCGGTAGACCAGGATCGCCATCCCGATGACGACGGCGAAGCCTGAGGCGAGCCCCCCGATGACCGCGATCCAGTGGTAGCCGGTCTCCGACAGCCCGATCGCCTTCGTCCAGGACTCCGGGATGAGCAGGCCGATGATGTGTCCGCCGACGACCCCGAGCATCCCGAAGTGGAACAACGGGGATCCCAGGCGCAGCAAGGTGCTCTCGTAGAGCTGCGAGGACCGGGTGGTCCACCCGAACTTGTCGTAGCTGTAGCGCCACCAGTGGCCGACCACGAAGACGGTGAAGCAGACGTAGGGGACGATCACCCACAGCAGGATCTTCACGAGCATGCTCCTTCAGCGCTCGGCGTGAGGACGGCGTCGAAGGCCGGCGTGCCGTACGGCGTCATGCCGACCTCCTCCGCCGGCGGCCCCTCCGCCGCGAGCCGGCGGACGGCGTCGCGCTCCTCGCCGCGCAGCGGAGGCAGGGTGGCGCACACCGCCTGGACCGCGCCCGCCCATCGGGAGCCGTCGCCGGTCAGCGCCATCCGCAGCAGCTCCAGGCCGGCGCGGTGGTCCAGGAGCAGCTTCCAGCCGAGGCGCTGGTCGACGCATCCGGCGTACTCGAGCACGACGCAGAGGTGGTCGGGCAGCTCGCCGCCGGTCGCCTCGCCCGCATCGAGGACGAAGCCGCTGCGCAGGTAGGTCTGCTTGAACCGGAGCAGCGCCAGGCCCCGCTTGCGGGTGTCCCCGTGGGCGAAGTAGGTGAGGAACAGGTTGGTGCGGCGCCGGGAGTCGAAGGTCGTGACGTAGTCGGCCTGGAGCCGTTCGACGGGCGTCGCCGCCAGGGCGTCGGCGGTGCGCGCCAGCGGGACACCGAGGCCCTCCGGCAGTCCGGAGGCGGCCCGCCGGAGGAGGGGGAGGTCGGCGAGCACGCGGTCGTCGGGGTAGCCCAGCAACAGGGACGCCGTCTGGAACACCGCCGAGACGGTGCTCGCGGCGTACGCCGGATCGGGGTGCTTGCTCACTTCAGGTCGGCCCCTCCGGTCAGTCCGCCCATGCCGCCCGGCGGCGTCTCTCCGCCGTCGGTGATCGGCGTCCCGGCGTCGGTCGCCTCGGCCACCGGCTGCGGTCCGTCGGCCGGCGGCGGGAACATCCCCTGCGGGCTGCCCTTGCCGTCCCAGTTGAGCAGGTTGACCCGCGAGGACTTGTTCGCGGGCCCGGACAGGCTGTCGGAGAGCTGGCGGTTCTGGAGCATGTGGAAGTTCTCCACGGCGATCGGCGACGTACCGCCCGATCCCTCGCCGAACGGTCCCCAGCCGCCCATGCCCGCGCCGTCGTAATCGACGGGGCAGTCGGTGACCAGCTCCTCCAGGGAGTGCGCCTGCTCCGCGTGTGCCGGCGGGATGACGTAGCGCTCGTCGTACTTCGCCAGCGCCAGCAGCCGGTACATCTCGTACATGTGCTCCTCGCTCATCCCCACCGAAGCGGGGATCGAGCCGTCGGGTTCGCGACCCATGTTGATGTCGCGCATGTAGGAGCGCATCGCGGCCAGCTTGCGCAGCACGCCGTCCACGACGCCGGTGTCGCCGGCGGTGAACAGCTCGGCGAGGTACTCCACCGGGATGCGCAGCGACTCGATCGCGGCGAACAGGTTGTCGCGGCCCTCAGCGTCCTCACCGGTGTCGCGGACGGCGTCCACGACGGGGGAGAGCGGCGGGATGTACCAGACCATCGGCATGGTGCGGTACTCCGGGTGCAGCGGCAGCGCCACCTTGTAGGTGTTGATCAGCGCGTGGATCGGTGAGCGCCGTGCCGCCTCGATCCAGTCGTGCGGGATGCCGTCGCGCTCCGCCGCACGGCGTACCTCGGGGTCCTCGGGGTCGAGGAACACCGCCCGCTGCGCCTCGTAGAGGTCCTGGTCGTCGGGCGTCGCTGCCGCCTCCAGCACCTTGTCGGCGTCGTAGAGGACCAGGCCGATGTAGCGCAGCCTGCCCACGCAGGTCTCCGAGCACACCGTCGGGATGCCGACCTCGATGCGGGGGAAGCAGAACGTGCACTTCTCGGCCTTGCCGGTGCGGTGGTTGAAGTAGACCTTCTTGTAGGGGCAGCCGGAGACGCACATCCGCCAGCCGCGGCAGCGGTCCTGGTCGACGAGCACGATGCCGTCCTCGCTGCGCTTGTAGATCGCCCCGCTGGGGCAGCTCGCAGCGCACGAGGGGTTCAGGCAGTGCTCGCAGATCCGCGGGAGGTAGAACATGAAGGTCTCCTCGAAGGAGCGCTTCACCTCCGTCGATACCTTCTGCAGCACGACGTCCTTGTCATAGGTGGCCGCCGAACCCCCGAGGTCGTCGTCCCAGTTGGCCGACCACTCGATCGAGGTGTCCTTGCCGGTCAGCAGCGACTTCGGGCGCGCCACCGGCGTGTGCTCCTGCGCGGGTGCATCGGTGAGCGTGGCGTAGTCGTAGGTCCACGGCTCGTAGTAGTCGTTGATGTTGGGCAGCTTGGGGTTGGAGAAGATCGTGAGCAGCTTCTTGAACCGGTTGCCGGCCTTGAGCTGCAGGCGCCCGCGCTTGTTGAGCGTCCAGCCGCCCTGCCACTCCTCCTGGTCCTCGTAGCGCCGCGGGTAGCCCTGGCCCGGCCGGGTCTCGACGTTGTTGAACCAGACGTACTCCGTGCCGGAGCGGTTGGTCCACGCCTGCTTGCAGGTGACCGAGCAGGTGTGGCACCCGATGCACTTGTCGAGGTTCATCACCATCGCCATCTGGGCCATGACCTTCATCAGTAGGTCACCTCCTGCGAACGCTTGCGGATCACGGTCACCTCGTCGCGCTGGTTGCCCGTCGGGCCCAGGTAGTTGAAGGCGTAGGCCAGCTGGGCGTAGCCGCCGATGAGGTGGCTGGGCTTGACCAGCAGCCGGGTCAGGGAGTTGTGGATGCCGCCGCGCTTGCCGCTCGTCTCGGCGATCGGCACGTCGATGAGCCGGTCCTGGGCGTGGTACATGTACACGGTCCCCTCCGGCATCCGGTGGGAGACGATCGCCCGGGCGGCGACGACGCCGTTGCGATTCACCGCCTCGATCCAGTCGTTGTCCGACACCCCGACCTTCGCCGCGTCCTTCTCCGACATCCAGATCGTCTGTCCGCCCCGCGAGAGCGACAGCATGAACAGGTTGTCCTGGTACTCGGAGTGGATCGACCACTTGCTGTGGGGGGTCAGGTAGCGCACCGTGATCGCCGGGTGCCCGTCGAGCTCGGAGGTCGCCCCGATGTCGGGCTCGGCGAAGAGGGCCTGCATGTTCAGCGGCGGCCGGTAGGCCGGCAGCGTCTCGCCGAGCTCCTCCATCCAGTCGTGGTCGAGGTAGAAGTGCTGCCGCCCGGTGAGCGTGTGCCAGGGCTTGAGCCGTTCGACGTTGATGGTGAAGGGCGAGTAGCGACGGCCACCGCTCTCCGATCCCGACCATTCCGGTGAGGTGATCACCGGCTGCGGCCGGCTCTGGGTGTCGGCGAAGGTGATCTGCTTGCCCTCGTGCTCCCCGGCCAGGTCGTGGAGCCGCTGACCGGTGCGGCGCTCGAGGTCCTTGAAGCCCTGCACCGCCAGGTGACCGTTGGTCGTCCCCGACATCGCGAGGATCGCCTCGCAGACATGGACGTCGCGCCGCAGGCTGGGCCGGCCGTCGGCGGGGCCGCCCCGCACCAGCCCGTTCTTCTGGCCGAGGTAGGTCACCGGACCCGTCTCGTCGTAGGTGATGCCCTTCGTCGTCGCACCGAGCCGGTCGGCCAAGGGCCCCAGTGAGGCCATCTTGGCGGCGACCGCGCCGTAGTCACGCTCGACCGTGACGATCTTCGGCATGGTGACGCCGGGGACCGGCTCGCACTCCCCGGCGCGCCAGTCGCGCACGACGCCGTGCGGGTTCGCCAGCGCGTCGGGTGTGTCGTGCAGCAGCGGCATCGCCACGACGTCCGTGCGGGTGCCGAGCCGCGGGCCGGCGAGCTCGGAGAACTTGTCCGCGATCGTGAGCCAGGCGTCCCAATCGGTCCGGGTCTGCCACGGCGGCGCGATCGCGGGGTTGAACGAGTGCACGAACGGGTGCATGTCGGTGGTGTTGAGGTCGTGCTTCTCGTACCAGGTCGCCGCCGGCAGCACGATGTCGGAGAACACCGTCGTGCTGGTCTGCCGGAAGTCGATCGTCATCAGCAGGTCGAGCTTGCCCTCGGGGGCCTGCTCGCGCCAACGGACGTCGCGGGGTCGCTTGCCCTCCGGCGTCTCCTCCGCGCGCAACGAGCTGTCGGTGCCGAGCAGGTGCTTGAGGAAGTACTCGTTGCCCTTCGCGCTCGAGCCCAGCAGGTTGGAGCGCCACACCGACAGGATGCGCGGGAAGTTCTCCGGGGCGTCGGGGTCCTCCCCGGCGAAGCCCATCGCCCCGCTCCTCAGCTGCTCGACCACGTGCTCGGAGACCGGACGCCCTGCGGCCGCGGCCTCCTCGGCGATCGTGTGCGGGTTCTTGGTGAAGGTCGGGAAGGAGGGCATCCAGCCCATCGCGGCGCTCTGGGCGATGACGTCGGCGGTGGTCATGCCGGCGAACCGCCCACCCGGTCCACGCGAGGAGAGCGCGTCGGCACCGAAGTGGTCGTAGCGGAACTGGTCGGTGTGCAGGTACCAGTACGCCGTCTGGATCATCGTCCGCGCCGGCCGCGACCAGTCGGCGGCGGTCGAGACCTGGCTGTAGCCGGTGATGGGCCGGACCTTCTCCTGGCCGACGTAGTGCGCCCAGCCACCGCCATTGACGCCCTGGCAGCCGGTCAGCGTGGTCAGCGACAGGAACGCCCGGTAGATCTGGTCGGAGTGGAACCAGTGGTTGGTGCCCGCGCCCATCAGGATCATCGATCGACCCCGTGACTCCTCGGCGTTGCGCGCGAACTCCCGCGCGATCCGGGTCGCGACCTGGGCCGGCACGCCGGTGATCGCCTCCTGCCACGCCGGTGTGTACGGCGCCGTCGCGTCGTCGTAGGAGGCCGGCCAGGCGCCCGGGAGACCGTCGCGAGGCACGCCGTACTGGGCCAGGAGGAGGTCGAACACCGTCGTGACGCGCTTGCCCGCGACCTCACGGACCGGCACGCCCCGCAGCACCGAGCCCTCTGCCCCGTCGAAGCGGGGCAGCGCGATCTCGGCAGCGTCCCCGGAGCCCGCGCAGGAGAGCAGCGGGACGACCCCGTCGAGGTCGAGGTTCCAGGTGCCCTCCTGCTCGGCGTAACGGTGGCCGAGCGAGCCGTTCGGGACGACCGGCTCCCCGGTGGCGCTGTCGAGCAGCACGGTGCGGAAATGGGCGTGCTCCTCACCGGCGTGGCCGGGAAGGTCGGCGGCGGTGAGGAACTTGCCCGGGCGGGTCTCCCCGCTGGCCTCGTCGGTGACGACCTCGACCAGGTACGGCAGGTCGGTGTAGGTCTTGACGTAGGAGTCGAAGTACGGCGTGGTGCGGTCGACGAAGAACTCCTTGAGCACGACGTGGCCCATCGCCAGCGCCAGGGCGCCGTCGGTACCGGGATTGACCGCCAGCCACTCGTCGGCGAACTTGACGTTGTCGGCGTAGTCGGGGGACACCACGACGACCTTCTGGCCGCGGTAGCGCGCCTCGGCCATCCAGTGCGCGTCGGGGGTCCGGGTGACCGGCAGGTTGGTCCCCCACTGGATCAGGTAGCCCGCATCCCACCAGTCCCCGGACTCCGGCACGTCGGTCTGGTCGCCGAAGACCTGCGGGGAGGCGACCGGGAGGTCGGCGTACCAGTCGTAGAAGCTGAGCATCGCCCCACCGATCAGTGAGGTGAACCGTGCTCCGGAGGTGTGGGAGACCATCGACATCGCCGGGATCGGGGAGAAGCCGGCGACGCGGTCGGGGCCCCAGCGGTCGATCGTGTGCACGTAGGCGGCGGCGATCATCTCGACCGCCTCGTCCCAGCTCGCACGCACCATGCCGCCCTTGCCCCGCGCCCGCTTGTAGGCGCGCGCCCGGTCGGGATGGTCGACGACGTGCGCCCACGCCTTGACCGGGTCGCCGTCGTGCTGGCGCTTTCCCTCGCGGTACATCTGCAGCAGCAGCCCGCGGACGTAGGGGTAGCGGACCCGGGTGGGGGAGTAGGTGTACCAGGAGAACGCCGCGCCTCGCGGGCAACCGCGCGGCTCGTACTCCGGCCGGTCGGGACCGGTGCTGGGGTAGTCGGTCTGCTGGGTCTCCCAGGTGATGATCCCGTCCTTGACGTAGACCTTCCACGAGCACGACCCGGTGCAGTTGACCCCGTGGGTGGAGCGCACGACCTTGTCATGGCTCCACCGGTCGCGGTAGAAGTCGTCCGCCGCTCGGCCGCCCTCCTTGGTGAGGGTGCGCAGGTCGTCGCTGACCGTCCCCTTCGTGAAGTAGCGCCGGGTGCGGACCAGCGCGTCGACGAGCTCGCTGTCGAGGCCTGCGTCGGGACGAGGGGTCATGTCAGGCTGCCTCCTGGGCATGTGCGGTCCGTCGGACGAGGGTCAGGGTCAGCGCGAGGGCCAGCAGTGCTGCCGCGCAGAGCAGCCACAGGCCGATGGCGTAGGACGCCGTTCGACCATAGACCCAGCCCATCACCAACGGCGGGACGAATCCGCCGAGGCCGCCGGCGGCACCGACCAGGCCGGTGACGCCACCGACCCGGGCAGGGTCGGTGGCCTGGGCGATCAGGCCGAACGTCGCTCCGCTGGCAGCGCCGAGCGCCGCGGCCATCACCAGGAACGCGATCGTGCCGACCATGTGCAGTGGCGGGGTGGGCGAGACGATCGCGGCGCACACGGCCGCTACCGCGAAGGCGGCGCCGAGCACCGGGACGGCACCCAGACGGTCCGAGAGCCAGCCGCCGACCGGGCGCATCAGCACCGCCACGACGACGAAGCCCGCCATCCGGTTGGCGGCGTCGGCCGGCGTGAGGTGGTGCGCTGTCTTGAGGTAGGCCGGGAGGTAGACGCTGAAGGCGACGTACCCGCCGAAGCCGACGGCGTAGAGCACGCTGGCCTGCCAGGTGATCGGGAGCCGCCCGTTCGCGGCGATCCGGCTGACCAGGCTCGTCGTGGGGACGGTGCGGCCCGGCGCGTCGCGCAGGACGACCCAGGCGACGACGGCGTACACGGCCAGCGCCGCCGCGGTGATGAGGAAGGGCGCCGTGTGGCCGAGGCCGTTGTAGAGCTTGACCGTGGTGAGCGCGCTGATCGCTGTGCCGCCCATCCCGGCGCCGAAGATCCCCACGGCGAGACCCCGCCGCTCGGGCGGGAACCAGGCGTTGACGAAGGGCACCCCGACCGCGAAGGACGTCCCGGCGATGCCGAGCACGAAGCCGCCCAGCAGCATCGACGCGTACGAGCTCAGTGCGAAGAACGCCAGGAAGAGCACCGGCAGGATCGTGACGGCGGAGATCAGCGGGAACATCACCCGTCCCCCGAACCGGTCGGTGAGCGCGCCGACCAGGATCCGCCCCAGCGAGCCGACGACGACGGGGACTGCGACCAGCAGCGCGACGTCGGACTGCGACAGCGGTCCCAGTGCGCCGGTGTCGCGGAAGAGCGGGCCGAGCGGGCTGAGCAGGGCCCACGCCCAGAAGTTCAGGGCGAAGCCCAGGGTCGCGAGCCCGAGCATGAGCATCGGAGCGGCGTCCGGCTCGGCCGGCCCGGTGCTGACCCCATCGGGCTCGGCGGCGGTGGCGGGCACACGTCCCGCGCGGTCAGGGGTGGTTCGGTCCATGGTGGTTCCCTCCGCACACCACGCAACCGCCATCCGCCCGACGGCCACTAGAGGAACGTGGCCCTGGTTCCCGGGACCTCCGACCTCATGCCTGTCCGTCGGCCGCGGCCCGCGCGAGCGGCAGCACGCGGTAGGACACCTGCGTGGCGAGCGCGATCACCGTCGAGGAGCGCACGATGTGCGGGTCGGCGAGCACCTCGTCGATCACCCGCTGGAGGTCGGCGTTCGAGCGCGCCACCACCCGCGCCCACATGTCGCCGGCACCGGTGATGGTGTGCGCCTCCAGAACCTCGGGGATGGTGGCCAGCGTGGCGGCGACCGACTCGTGTCCCGCTCCCTGCCGGATCTCCAGGGTCAGGAACGCCGTGACCGGGTAGCCCAGGGCGCCCGGGTCCAGCTGCGGTCCCCATCCCTGCACGACGCCGCTGCGCTGGAGCTTGTCCAGCCGGGCCTGCACGGTGCCCCGGGCGATCCCGAGGCGACGGGACGCCTCGAGCACCCCGATCCGCGGCTGGGCGGCGAACAGGTCGAGCAGGTTGCGGTCGATCTGATCCATGTCGCCTCCTCGGGATGGGCACATTGCCCAGTGTGTCTGCGTAGGGTTGCACAGAATGTCCGCACCTGGGGATCCTCGACCGCATGACCACGACTTCGACCGACATCCCGAGCACCGGCGGCGCGCTCACCCCCGACGAGCTGCGCGCAGACCTCTCCCTCGAGCAGCTGCACCAGCTCGTCGGCCTGGTGGAGTACGACGAGCAGGGCGACGTCTTCCCGGTCACCGGCTGGGACGCGATCGTGTTCTGCGTCGGCAACGCGACGCAGTCGGCGCACTACTTCCAGTCCGCCTGGGGCATGCAGCTGGAGGCCTACTCGGGTCCGGAGACCGGCGAGCGCGACCACGTCTCGTTCGTGCTGCGCTCCGGCTCGATCCGGTTCGTGCTCCAGGGCGCCGTCGACCCGGACAGCCTCCTGGCCGACCACCACCGCCGCCACGGCGACGGCGTCACCGACATCGCCCTCGAGGTGCCCGACGTCGACCGGTGCATCGCCCAGGCGCGGAAGGCCGGGGCGACGGTGCTGCGCGAGCCCGAGGACGTCACCGACGAGCACGGGACGGTGCGGATCGCGGCGATCGCGACGTACGGCGAGACCCGGCACACCCTCGTCGACCGGTCGCGCTACGACGGCCCCTACCTGCCGGGGTACGTCGAGCGGCGCAGCACCTTCCAGGCGCGCCCCGGCCAGCCGAAGCGGCTCTTCCAGGCGCTCGACCACGTCGTGGGCAACGTCGAGCTGGGCCACATGGACGAGTGGGTCGCGTTCTACAACCGGGTGATGGGCTTCGTGAACATGGCCGAGTTCATCGGCGACGACATTGCCACCGACTACTCCGCGTTGATGAGCAAGGTCGTCGCGAACGGCAACCACCGGGTGAAGTTCCCGCTCAACGAGCCGGCGGTGGCGAAGAAGAAGTCGCAGATCGACGAGTACCTGGAGTTCTACCGCGGCGCGGGCGCCCAGCACCTCGCGCTCGCGTGCAACGACATCCTCGCCACCGTGGACGCCCTGCGGGAGAACGGCGTGGAGTTCCTGGCCACCCCGGACTCCTACTACGAGGACCCGGAGCTGCGCGCACGGATCGGCGAGGTCCGGGTGCCGATCGAGGAGCTGCAGAAGCGCGCGATCCTCGTCGACCGCGACGAGGACGGCTACCTGCTGCAGATCTTCACCAAGCCGATCGGCGACCGGCCCACGGTGTTCTTCGAGCTGATCGAGCGGCACGGGTCGCTCGGCTTCGGCAAGGGCAACTTCAAGGCCCTCTTCGAGGCGATCGAGCGCGAGCAGGACCGCCGCGGCAACCTCTGAGCTGGTGAGTCGAGGGCGGGCCGGGGGGGGGGGGCGAAGGAAGGGGGGCCCAAAAGGCTCAAAGGGGGGCCGGGCCGGGCCGCAAATATGCTGGGTTTTGCCGGGGTCCCCCGGCGG
>JBQCHZ010000081.1:0-18539 GCA_051954195.1 Marmoricola sp. | reverse complement strand
GGTGATCGCCGACCACCTGATGACCGGCGAGCTCGACCTCACCACCTCCGAGCAGGGCGATGTGCCGGCGAAGCGGCGCTCCTCCCTTCCGGCGACGCTCTTCGTCCACGTCCGCGTCGAGGACCTGCTGGCGCACCTGTCGGGTGAGGACCGGGTCGGCCGCGTCGAGAGGCTCGGACCAGCGACGCTGGACCTGTTGGCTCGGTGGCTGGGGGACACCGACCTGCGGATCCGGCCGGTGCTGGACATGGGCCGCACCGACGCCCTCGACGCCCACGACCCGCCGGCGTGGATGCGGGAGCTGGTCATCCAACGGGACCGGCACTGCGCGTTCCCCGGCTGTGACCGCGACGCGCGAACGTCCGATCTGGATCACGTCGATCCCTACGTGCCGATGGACGAGGGGGGCCCGCCGGGCCAGGCCTCAGCCGAGAACCTGGCGCCGTTGTGCAGGCGGCACCACCGGTGCAAGACGTTCACCCGATGGCGCTACCGCCGCCTCCCCAACGGTGACTACCAGTGGACCTCGCCCGACGGCACCACCGTCACCTCCCTCACCTGACCACGGCAGCAGCAGCACCCGCCGACCCGGCAGGCCACCACGCCCGCCGGGCCACCGGCACGTCCCGACGACGCACGCCCGGGCTGCTGGCGTACGTCTGATGGCGTACCTCTGCTCGCGTACACGCACGCCGGTGGTTCGAGGACCTGCATGGTGTCACTCCGCAGCGGGCTCAGAGGGCGCCAGGGCCAGTTCGCTCGCGGCGTAAACGTGGATCTGGGTGGTGGGGAAGACGGGCACCGCGCTGTCGGCCTGTCCGACGAGGAGCTCGATTTCGGTGCAGCCCAGGACGATGCCCTGGGCGCCGCGATCGATGAGGCGACCGATCACCCCGCGGTAAGCGGCGCGCGACTCGGGGCGGACGATGCCGTGACACAGCTCGTCGTAGATGACGTGGTGCACGAGCGTCCGGTCGTTCTCGTCGGGAACGAGAACCGTCAACCCGTGCTGCTCGAGCCTTTCGCGGTAGAACGACTGCGACATGGTGAACCCGGTGCCGAGCAGGCCGACCGTACTCACGCCGGTCGAAATGACAGCGGCGGCGACGGCGTCGCCGAGGTGCAGAAGCGGGAGCGAGACGGCTGCCTGCACGTCGTCGTACACCTTGTGCATCGTGTTGGTGCACAGCAGCGCGAAGTCGACGCCCGCAGCCTCGAGCGACGCCGCTGCCTGGGCAAGCCGGACAGCGGCGTCGGACCAGCGGCCCGAGGACTGCATCTCCTCGATCTCGGCGAAGTCGACAGAGTGGAGCACGCAATCCGCGGAGTGCACGCCTCCGAGCCGCGAGGCGATGCCCTGGTTGAGCAGCTGGTAGTACAACGCGCTGCTCTCCCAGCTCATCCCGCCGATCAGCCCGATCCGGTGCACGGACGCGATCCTTGCAGCGCCGCCAGCCCGCTGCCAGGGTCGTCCGCGCACGGGCGGCCTCCGGTCCTAGGGTGACGGGCATGGAGACGCGCGAGGACGTGCTCGACCTGCTGCCCGACGGGGTGGTGCTCGCCGACGCCGACGGCACGGTCACGCACGTCAACGAGGCCGCGCGCCGGCTGCTCGGCGCCGCGGCCCGCGTCGGCGCGCCGCTGGCCACGGTGATGGCGCTCCAGGACGAGGACGCCCGCGACTGGGTCACCACGGTGTGTCCGTACGGCGGGCTGTCGACCCGGGTCGGGGTGCCGGAGATGGCCTGGCTCACCGCGTCCGGAACCGAGGTGCTGGTGACGGCGCGGCTGCACCGTGCACGCCGCGGTGGTCCGGTCACCGCGGTGGCGGCCGTGGTGCGCTCGGGTCGCGGCCGCGAGCGGCTCGACCGGGACCGCTCCGACCTCGTGGCGACGGTCGCCCACGAGCTGCGCAGCCCGCTCACCGGGGTCAAGGGCTTCGTGACGACGTTGCTCAACCGGTGGGACCGGTTGAGCGACGAGCAGAAGAAGCTGCTGCTGACCACGGTGCACGCCGACTCCGAGCGGCTCTCCCGTCTGATCACCGAGCTGCTCGACGTCGCCCGCATCGACACCGGCCGGCTGCCGCTCTACCGCCGCGAGCTGCCGGTCGGCCCGGCCGTCGACGCCGTCGTCGACTCGGTGCGAGCCGGTACGGGGCGGCGGATCGTGGCCAGCCACGCCGACCCCCAGGCGCCCGTCTTCGCCGACCCGGACAAGTTCAGCCAGGTCGTCACCAACCTCGTCGAGAACGCCGTGCGCCACGGCGAGGGCGAGGTGCGGGTGACGACCTCGGTGTGGGCAGGGGGAGTGGAGCTCGTGGTCGACGACGAGGGCGAGGGGATCCCCGAGGCGATCCGCCGGCGGGTGTTCACGAAGTTCTGGAAGCAGGGTGTCCGCGGTGGGTCGGGGTTGGGGATGTACATCGTCAACGGGCTGGCGCAGGTGCACGGCGGCAGCGTGAGCATCGGTGACGCGCCGGGTGGCGGCGCCCGGCTGGTGGTGCGCTGGCCCAGCACCGACCCCGCCGCCGGGCCCGGCCCGGCGGACTGACGGCGCCCACGGGAGCAAACCCGGTCGAGGGCGGACCGCCGGCGTTCCTAGACTGGCGCCCATGTCCGGACCCAACTCCTCCTACGATCCCGTGCAGGTGACCCCGCTGGGCGAGAGCGAGGTCGAGGAGATGCGGACGGCCGCTCTGGCGGCGATCGCCGCCGCAGCCGACCTCGCCGCACTGCGCGAGGTGCGCACCGCGCACGCCGGTGACCGCTCGCCCCTGGCGCTGGCCAACCGCGAGATCGGCGCCCTGCCGCCCGCCGCCCGCAAGGACGCCGGGATGCGCGTCGGCCGCGCCCGCGGTGAGGTGAACCGGGCACTCGCGCTGCGCGAGCAGGTGCTGGGAGCCGAGGCCGAGGAGCGCATGCTCGTCGAGGAGACGGTCGACGTGACGCTGCCCTGGGACCGGCGGCCGCTCGGCGCCCGGCACCCGATCACCACGCTCTCGGAGCGGATCGCGGACGTCTTCGTGGCGATGGGCTGGGAGGTCGCCGAAGGCCCCCTGGTCGAGGCCGAGTGGCTCAACTTCGACGCGCTCAACATGGGCCCCGACCACCCGGCGCGCACCCTGCAGGACACCTTCTGGACCGAGCCGGAGGGCAACCACGTCGTCCTGCGGACGCAGACCTCGCCGGTGCAGGCACGCACCATGCTGACCCGCACGCCCCCGATCTACGTCGTCTGCCCCGGGCGGGTCTTCCGCACCGACGAGTACGACGCCACGCACAGCCCGATGTTCCACCAGGTCGAGGGGCTGGTCGTGGACGAGGGCATCACCATGGCGCACCTGCGCGGCTCACTCGACCACATGCTCGGTGCGCTGTTCGGCGAGGGCATCACCACTCGCTTCCGCCCGTCGTACTTCCCCTTCACCGAGCCGTCGGCGGAGATGGACATGGTCTGCTTCGTCTGCCGTGGCACGGGCACGGTCGCCGACGGCGACGCGCCCTGCCGCACCTGCCGTGGCGAGGGCTGGATCGAGCTCGGGGGCTGCGGCGTGGTCAACCCGCGCGTGCTCACCGCGTGCGGCGTCGACGCCGAGCGTTACACCGGCTTCGCGTTCGGGTTCGGCATCGACCGGATGCTGATGTTCCGTCACGGCGTCGAGGACCTGCGCGACCTGTTCGAGGGCGACGTGCGCTTCACCTCGGCCTTCGGGGTGGAGGTCTGATGCGCGCGCCCGTCTCCTGGATCACCGAGTACGTCGACCTGCCGGCCGATGTGACCACCGATGACCTGACCGCTCGCCTGACAGCGCTCGGCCTCAAGCTCGAGGCGCTGGAGCGCCCGGGCCACGACATCACCGGCCCCCTGGTCGTCGGCCGGGTGCTCAGCAGCGAGCCGGAGCCGCAGAAGAACGGCAAGACGATCAACTGGTGCTCGGTCGACGTCGGCGACGCGAACGGAACCGGTGAGCCGCAGGGCATCGTCTGCGGCGCCCACAACTTCGACGTGGGCGACCTCGTCGTGGTGGTGCTGCCGGGCGGGGTGCTGCCGGGCGGCTTCGAGATCTCCGCGCGCAAGACCTACGGCCACCTCTCCGCCGGGATGATCTGCTCGGCCAAGGAGCTCGGTCTCGGAGAGGACCACGACGGGATCATCGTGCTGCCGGCCGACGCCGGTCGGCCCGGCGACGACGTGTTCGAGCTCCTGGGGCTGCGCCAGGAGGTGATCGAGTTCGAGATCAACCCCGACCGCGCCTACGCCCTGTCGTTGCGGGGCGTCGCGCGGGAGGCGGCGCTCGCCTACGGAGCGCCGTACCGCGATCCCGCGCTGCGCGCGCTGCCGTCCGCTGCCGGCGAGGCCTACCCGGTGGTCGTCGACGATCCCGCCGGGGCGCCGGTCTTCGTCACGCGCACGGTGAGCGGCCTCGACCCGTCGGCGCCGACGCCGCGTTGGCTGGCGCAGCGCCTCCAGCTCGCCGGGATGCGGCCGATCAGCCTGGCCGTGGACATCACCAACTACGTGATGCTCGAGCTCGGTCAGCCCATCCACGGCTACGACCGGGCACGCCTCGCCGGCCCGATCCGGGTCCGCCGGGCGCGGCAGGGCGAGAGGCTGACCACCCTCGACGGGATCGATCGGGCGCTGAGCGAGGAGGACCTGCTCATCACCGACGACTCCGGCCCGATCGGTCTCGCCGGCGTGATGGGCGGCCGGACCACGGAGCTGTCCGCGGTCACCACCGACGTGGTGGTCGAGGCGGCCTGCTTCGACCCGGTCTCGATCTTCCGCACCCAGCGGCGTCACAAGCTGCCCAGCGAGGCCAGCCGGCGCTTCGAGCGTGGCATCGACCCGACCATGCAGCAGGCGGCGGCCGACCGGGTCGTGGAGCTGCTCGTCCGCTACGGCGGTGCGGTCGCCGACCCGGGCGTGACCGTCGTCGGCAGCGCGCCGGCCCCGGCGACGATCCGCATCGACGCCGACCTGCCCGCTCGGATCACCGGCATGCCGATCTCCCCGGAGACCACCGTCGCCCACCTCGAGGCGGTCGGCTGCGCCCTCACCGGGACGGGCCCGGAGCTCGCCGCGGTGGTGCCTCCGTGGCGGCCCGACCTGCGCGACCCCTTCGACCTGGTCGAGGAGGTGGCGCGGATCGTCGGCTACGACGAGGTGCCCTCGGTGCTGCCCCCGGCACCTGCCGGACGCGGGCTCACCCCGGTGCAGGCGCTCCGCCGCCGGGTCGGTCGCGCGATGGCCGGCAACGGCTTCGTGGAGGTCGTCACCTTCCCCTTCGTCGGCGGGACCGACCTCGACGCCCTCGGGCTGCCCGAGGACGACGCGCGTCGTACGACGCTGCGGCTGGCGAACCCGCTCAGCGCCGAGCAGCCGGCGATGACGACCACCCTGCTCCCGGCGCTGCTGCGTACAGCCGCCCGCAACATCGGCCGGGGGACCGGTGACCTGGCTCTGTTCGAGACGGCGCCGGTGACCCTGCCGGCGACGAGCGCACCCGCGCCGATCCTCGGCGTCGACCGGGCACCGTCCGCGGCGGAGCAGGCACTCCTCGCCGAGGCCCTCCCGGCCCAACCGCAGCACCTCGCCCTGGTGCTGACCGGGCAGCGCGAGCGCTCCGGTTGGTGGGGCGCCGGCCGGGCGGTCGAGTGGGCCGACGCGGTGCAGGCGGTGCGCGACCTGGCGGCGGTCCTCGACGTCGTCGTCGAGGTGCGTGCGGCCCGGACCGCCCCCTGGCACCCGGGCCGCTGCGCCGAGATCGTGGTCGGCGGCGCCGTGATCGGCCATGCGGGCGAGCTGCACCCGCGGGTGTGCGCCGCGTTCGACGTCCCGCCCCGGACCGCGGTCGCCGAGATCGATCTCGATGTGCTGCTGGCCGCCGCTCCGGCGATCGTGCCGGCCCCGGCGTTCTCCAGCTACCCGGTCGCGAAGGAGGACGTCGCCCTCGTCGCCGAGGTGTCCCTGCCGGCCGCGGTGCTGGGCGCGACGCTGCGCGAGGGCGCTGGACCGCTGTGCGAGTCGGTGCGTCTCTTCGACGTCTACACCGGCGTCCAGGTCGGGGAGGGTCGGCGCTCCCTCGCGTTCGCCCTGCGCTTCCGGGCCCCCGATCGGACGCTGACCGAGGAGGAGACCGCAGCGGCACGCGACGCAGCGGTCGCGCTCGCGGCCGAGCGGCACGGGGTCGTGCAACGGGCTTGATGAATATGCATGAGTGTGCAAATGTATGCACATGCAGAGCTTCTCCGTCGCCGTAGCCGGCGCGAGCGGGTACGCCGGGGGCGAGGTGCTGCGGCTGCTGCTGGGCCACCCCGGCGCCCGCATCGGTGCGCTGACCGGCGGCGCCAACGCCGGCACACCGCTCAGCGCGCTGCAGCCGCACCTGGTCCCGTTGGCCGAGCGCGTGCTCGAGGAGACCAGCGTCGAGGCCCTCGCCGGCCACGACGTCGTGGTGCTCGCCCTTCCGCACGGCCAGTCGGCAGCGATCGCCGCGGCGCTGGGCGAGGGCGCCGATGGTCCGGTGGTGATCGACTGCGGCGCCGACTTCCGGCTCCTCGACGCGACCGCCTGGGAGCGCTTCTACGGCTCCGCGCACGCGGGCAGCTGGCCCTACGGGCTGCCCGAGCTGCCCGGGCAGCGCGACCGGTTGCGCGGTGCCCGGCGGATCGCGGTGCCGGGCTGCTACCCGACGGTGACCAGCCTGGCCCTGGCGCCGGCCGTCGCGGCCGGCCTCGTGGAGACCGACGACCTGGTGGTGGTGGCGGCCTCGGGGACCAGCGGTGCGGGCAAGAAGGCCGCGCCCCACCTGCTCGGCAGCGAGGTGATGGGCTCGACCTCTGCCTACGGGGTGGGCGGGGTGCACCGGCACACGCCCGAGATCCTGCAGAACCTCGGAGCGCTCACCGATGCCGAGGTGCGGCTGAGCTTCACCCCGCTGCTGGTGCCGATGGCGCGCGGCATCCTGGCGACCTGCACCGGCACGCTCGCTCGCGGCGTGACGCAGGACGACGTACGCGCCGCCTACCGCAAGGCCTACGACGACGAGCCGTTCGTGCACCTGCTCGCCGACGGCCAGTGGCCGGCAACCCAGGCGGTGCTGGGCTCCAACAGCGTGCACCTGCAGCTGGTCGTGGACGAGGCGGCACGGCGGCTGGTCGTCGTCGGAGCCGTCGACAACCTCGCCAAGGGCACCGGCGGCGCCGCCGTGCAGTGCCTCAACCTGGCTCTCGGGCTGCCCGAGCAGACCGGCCTGACCACCGTGGGAATGGCCCCATGAGCACCTACACGCTGCACCGCTACCCGGAGAAGCTCGTGGTGGCGCGGCTGGCGCCCGGTGCCGACGTACCCGAGTGGGCCGAGTCGGCGAGCATCTTCTCGATCACCGCCACCGCCGCCGAGACCAGCGTGGTGTGCGCCAGCCGGTCGGTGCCGCGCAAGGTCCCCCAGCTCGGTCCCTACACCGCCTTCGCGGTGGCGGGGCCGCTCGACGCCGCCCTCGTCGGCGTGCTGTTGGCGCTGCTGGGACCGCTCGCCGAGGCCGGCATCACGGTGATGACGATCTCCACCCACGACACCGACTGGCTGCTGGTGCCGACCGGGCGCGCCGACGACGCAGCGGAGGCCTGGCGACGATCGGGCCACACCGTCGAGCCCGCTCCCGTCGCCCCTGCCTGACCACCTCGAAGGAACCCTCCATGAGCGTCACCCACCCCGCCGGCTTCCGGGCCGCCGGTGTCACCGCCGGTCTGAAGACCAGCGGTGCGCCCGACATGGCCCTGGTCGTCAACGACGGCCCCACCCACGCCAACGCCACGGTCTTCACCGCCAACCGCTGCAAGGCCAACCCGGTGCTGTGGAGCGAGCAGGTCGTCAAGGACGGCACCGTCCACGCCGTCGTGCTCAACTCCGGTGGCGCCAACTGCTACACCGGCGCCGAGGGCTTCCAGACCACCCACGCCGTGGCCGAGCAGGTCGCCACCCGCCTCGGCATCGGCGCGATCGACGTGGTGGTCTGCTCGACCGGCCTGATCGGTCTGGCCAACGACCGCGACACCCTTCTCGCCGGGGTCGACGCGCTCGCCGGTGCGCTCACCGCCGAGGGTGGACCCGATGCGGCCACGGCGATCATGACCACCGACACGGTCGCCAAGCAGGTCGTGGTCGAGGGCTCGGGGTGGAGCATCGGCGGGATGGCGAAGGGCGCCGGCATGCTGGCGCCGCAGCTGGCGACGATGCTGGTGGTGCTCACCACCGACGCCGTCGTCGCCGAGGGCGACCTCGACACGGCGCTGCGCGCCGCCACCCGGGTCAGCTTCGACCGGCTCGACTCCGACGGCTGCATGTCGACCAACGACACCGTCACCCTGCTCGCCAGCGGCGCCAGCGGCATCACGCCGACCGTCGACGACTTCACCGCGGCGCTCACCTCGGCGTGCACCGATCTCGCGATGCAGCTCCTCGCCGACGCCGAGGGTGCCGACCACGAGATCGCGATCACGGTCCTCGGTGCGGCGTCGGAGCCCGACGCCGTGGAGGTCGGCCGGAGCATCGCGCGGAGCAACCTCTTCAAGGCGGCCGTGTTCGGCAACGACCCGAACTGGGGCCGCGTCCTGGCCAGCATCGGGACGACCGCGGCCGTCTTCGACCCCGCTGACCTCGACGTCGCGATGAACGGCGTCTGGGTGTGCAAGGGCTCCACCCCGCACGCCGACCCCGCGACCGTCGACCTGACCGGTCGCTCGGTCACCGTGACGGTCGACCTCAAGGCCGGCGACCACCGGGCCACCGTCTGGACCAACGACCTCACCCACGCCTACGTCCACGAGAACAGCGCCTACAGCTCATGAGCACTGAGACCGAGTGGCAGCGTCCTGCCGTCGACCCCACCAAGGCGGTCACCCTGGCCGGAGCGCTCCCGTGGCTGATGCGCTACCACGGCAAGGTCGTCGTGGTGAAGTACGGCGGCAACGCCATGACCGACGACGCCCTCAAGCGGGCGTTCGCCGAGGATGTCGTCTTCCTGCGCTACGCCGGCTTCAAGCCGGTGGTCGTCCACGGCGGCGGGCCGCAGATCTCGCGGATGCTCGACCGGCTCGGCATCGCCAGCGAGTTCAAGGGCGGCCTGCGCGTGACCACCGACGAGGCCATGGACGTGGTCCGGATGGTGCTCGTGGGCCAGGTGCAGCGCGAGCTCGTCGGGCTGATCAACAAGCACGGGCCGCTCGCCGTCGGGCTCTCCGGCGAGGACGCGGGGCTGTTCACCGCCCGCCGCACCGGCACGGTCGTCGACGGCCAGGAGGTCGACCTCGGTCTGGTCGGCGAGGTCGCCGAGGTCCGTCCCGAGGCGGTGCTCGACGTGATCGAGGCGGGGCGGATCCCGGTGATCTCCTCGGTCGCGCCCGACCCCGGTGGGGCGGTGCACAACGTCAACGCCGACACCGCAGCCTCCGCGCTCGCGGTGGCACTGGGTGCCGAGAAGCTGCTCGTCCTGACCGACGTCGAGGGGCTCTACCGCGACTGGCCCGAGAGCGACGACGTGATCGGGGAGATCAGCCCCGAGGCGCTCGCCGAGCTGATGCCCAGCCTGGCCAGCGGCATGGTCCCCAAGATGGAGGCGTGCCTGCGAGCGGTGACCGGTGGCGTGCCGCGGGCGACCGTCGTCGACGGCAGGGAGCCGCACGCCGTACTGCTGGAGATCTTCACCGACGAGGGCGTGGGCACCCAGGTGCTGCCGGGCGTCGCGACCAAGACCCGCAAGGCCCGCCCCGCGGCAGACAAGGACGACCGATGACGACGACCGCCGCCTGGCAGGAGCGCTACGCCGGCGCCCTGATGAACACGTTCGGCCCCCCGCAGCTCGTGCTCAGCCGGGGCGAGGGCGCACACGTGTGGGACGTCGAGGGCCGCGAGTACGTCGACCTGCTCGGGGGGATCGCGGTCAACGTGCTCGGTCACGCCCACCCGGCGCTGGTCGACGCGGTCACCACGCAGCTCTCGACGCTCGGTCACGTGTCCAACTTCTTCACCAGCGAGCCCCAGATCGCCCTCGCGGAGAGGCTGCTGGCGCTCGCCGGTCGGCCGGGCAGGGCGTTCTTCACCAACTCCGGCACCGAGGCGAACGAGGCCGCGCTCAAGCTGAGCCGTCGTACCGGCCGCACGCACCTGGTTGCCGCGGAGGGGGCCTTCCACGGCCGCACCATGGGCGCCCTCGCGCTCACCGCCAAGGCGGCCTACCGCGATCCCTTCGAGCCGCTGCCGGGTGAAGTCACCTTCGTGCCGTACGGCGACACCGATGCGCTGGCCGCCGCCGTCACCGACGAGACCGCAGCCGTCGTCCTCGAGCCGCTCCAGGGGGAGGCGGGCGTCGTGGTTCCCCCCGCCGGCTACCTGGCCGCCGCCCGCCGGATCACCCACGACCACGGTGCACTGCTCTGGCTCGACGAGGTGCAGACCGGCGTGGGCCGCACCGGCCGATGGTTCGCCGCCGCCACCGACCCCGACGTGGCGCCCGACGTGGTCACGATCGCCAAGGGACTGGGCGGCGGCATCCCGATCGGCGCCTGCCTGGCGTTCGGGGGCGCCGCCGACCTCCTGCAGCCCGGAAACCACGGCACCACCTTCGGCGGCAACCCGGTCGCGTGCGCCGCAGGTCTGGCGGTGATCGGGACGATCGAGCGTGACGACCTGCTCGCCCGCGCTGAGCAGCTGGGCCGGTCCCTGCGCGAGGGACTGGCCGCGGACGCGCGCGTCACGGAGGTGCGCGGCGAAGGGCTGCTGATCGGCCTCGACCTCGCCGAGGAGCGCTCGGCGCAGGTCCTCGTGGCGGCGCGCGAGGCCGGGTTCATCCTCAACAACCCGACCCCGTCGAGGATCCGCCTCGCCCCGGCGCTCGTCCTCCCCGACGCGGACGCGCAGGCGTTCCTGGCCGCGTGGCCGGCGATCCTCGACGCCGCGTGGGGTGCCTGATGGTCCGCCACCTGTTGCGCGACGACGACCTGGCCCCCGAGGAGCAGGCGGAGGTCCTGGCGCTCGCCGCCCGGATGAAGGCCGACCGCTTCGGCCACCGGCCTCTGGAGGGCCCTCGGACGGTCGCGATGATCTTCGACAAGCCGACGCTGCGCACCCAGTCGTCGTTCGCCGCCGGCATCGCCGAGCTGGGCGGCCACCCGATGCTCGTCGACGGGGCCCTCGCGGGGATCGGCACCCGGGAGTCGGTCGCCGACGTCGCGCGCGTGCTGGGCCGGCAGGCCGACGCCGTGGTGTGGCGCACCCACGACCAGTCGCGGATCGACGAGATGGCCGCCCACGCCGGTGTCCCGGTGGTCAACGCACTCACCGACCAGTTCCACCCCTGCCAGCTGCTCGCCGACCTCCTCACGATCGCCGAGCACCGCGGGACGCTGTCGGGGCAGCGGCTCGCCTTCGTCGGCGACGTCGCCTGCAACATGGGGCACTCCTACCTCCTCGCCGGCGCGCTCGCCGGGCTGCATGTCACGGTCAGCGGCCCCGCCGGCTTCGAGCCCGACCCGGCCGTGCTCGAGCGCGCAGCCGGGATCGCTGCGACGACGGGCGGCTCGGCCACCTTCCACGCCGACCCGCGGGCCGCGGTGGAGGCCGCCGACGTGGTCGCGACCGACACCTGGGTGTCCATGGGCAAGGAGGCCGAGGCGGCCGCCCGGGTGGCGACCTTCGGCCCCTGGCGGCTCGACGAGCAGCTGCTCGCGGGTGCGGCCGACGACGCGATCGTGCTCCACTGCCTCCCGGCGTACCGGGGCAAGGAGATCACCGCGGAGGTGCTCGACGGACCCCGCAGCGTCGTCTGGGACGAGTCCGAGAACCGCCGGCACGTCCAGAAGGCCGTCCTCGCCTGGCTGCTCGAGCAGAGCGGGCCGGAGGCGTAGCCGTGTCCTCGCAGATCCCGCCCACCAAGAGCGCCCGTCAGCAGCGCATCGTCGACCTGCTGGAGTCGGGCGAGATCCACTCCCAGGCCGAGCTCGCCGACCTGCTCGCCGCGCACGGCGTGCACGTCACCCAGGCGACGCTCTCGCGCGACCTCGTCGAGCTCGACGCCGTGAAGGTGCGCGCGCCCTCGGGTGCGCTGGTCTACGCCGTGCCGGGGGAGGGCGGCGACCGCAGGCCGGTCGTGGCGCGTGAGAGCGCCGCGGGCGAGGCACGCCTCCAGCGGCTGTGCGCGGAGCTGCTGGTCGCGGCCGAGGCGAGCGGCAACCTCGTCGTCGTCCGGACACCGCCCGGCGCCGCCAACTTCCTCGCCTCGGCGATGGACAAGGCCGAGCTCGTCGACGTGCTCGGCACGATCGCCGGCGACGACACCGTCGTGGTGATCGCCCGCGACCCCGACGGTGGCGACGAGCTGGTCCGGCGACTGCTCGCGCTCGCCCGGGGCACCGGCGAGCACAGCCACCCCACCACCCGAGAGGCAGACCGTTGAGCGACCACACCGGCGAGGCAGGCAGCACCGGTCGGAGCGCCGGTACGACGAAGGCCGGCGCGCTGTGGGGCGGGCGGTTCGCCGACGGGCCCAGCCCGGCCCTGGAGGCGCTGTCGCGCTCGACGCACTTCGACTGGCGGCTCACGCCCTACGACCTGGCCGGGTCACGCGCGCACGCCCGGGTGCTCCACGCCGCGGGTCTGCTCACCGATAAGGAGCTGAGCGCCCTGGTCGCCGGCCTGGATCGCCTCGGCGCCCGCTACGACGCCGGCGACCTGCACCCCGACCCCACCGACGAGGACGTGCACGGTGCGCTGGAGCGGCTGCTCCTCGCCGAGGTCGGCGGCGACCTCGGCGGCCGGCTGCGCGCCGGGCGGTCGCGCAACGACCAGGTCGCGACGCTGTTCCGGGCCTACCTGCGCGACCACGCCCGCACGATCGCGGGGCTGCTGCTCGACCTCGTCGACGCACTGGCCGAGCAGGCGGCCACGCACCCCGGCGCGGTGATGCCGGGCCGCACCCACCTCCAGCACGCCCAGCCGGTGCTGCTGGCCCACCACCTGCTCGCCCATGCGTGGCCGCTGCTGCGCGACGTCCACCGGCTGGCGGACTGGGACGACCGGGTGGCTCCCGACTCGCCGTACGGCTCGGGCGCGCTCGCCGGTTCGAGCCTCGGGCTCGACCCCGAGGCGGTCGCGCGCGACCTCGGCTTCACCGGGTCCTCGGCGAACTCGATCGACGGCACCGCGAGCCGCGACTTCGTCGCGGAGTTCGCCTTCGTCACCGCGATGGCCGGCGTGGACGTGAGCCGGCTCGCCGAGGAGGTCTGCCTCTGGGCCACCCGCGAGTTCGGCTTCGTGACACTGCACGACGCCTACTCCACCGGCTCGAGCATCATGCCGCAGAAGAAGAACCCCGACATCGCCGAGCTGGCCCGCGGCAAGGCCGGCCGGCTGGTCGGCAACCTCGCCGGGCTGATGACCACCCTCAAGGCGCTGCCCCTGGCCTACAACCGCGATCTCCAGGAGGACAAGGAGCCGGTGTTCGACTCCGTCGACACCCTGGAGGTGCTCCTGCCGGCCTTCACCGGCATGGTCGCGACGCTCACCTTCCACACCGACCGGATGGCCGTGCTCGCGCCGCAGGGCTTCTCGCTGGCCACCGACATCGCGGAGTGGCTGGTCCGCGAGCGGGTGCCCTTCCGCGAGGCCCACGAGATCGCCGGCGCGTGTGTCCGCGCCTGCGAGGAGCGCGGACTCGAGCTGGACCAGCTCGACGACGACGCGTTCGCCGCGATCGACGCGCGCCTGACGCCCGCCGTGCGCGAGGTCCTCACCGTCAGCGGCTCGGTCGCCTCCCGCGACGGTCGGGGCGGCACCGCCCCGGTGCGGGTGGCCGAGCAGCTCGCCGAGCTCGGTGAGGCGGTGGCAGCGCATCGTGCCCGACTGGGCTGAGGGGCCGCCCCTGGAGGTCGCGCCCCGGCTCCTCAACGCCGTGCTCTCGCACGACGGAGTCGCGGTGCGGATCACCGAGGTCGAGGCCTACGACGGCGCCCACGACCCCGGATCGCACGCCTTCCGCGGGCCGACGCCGCGCAATGCGGCGATGTTCGGCCCGCCGGGCCGCCTCTACGTCTACTTCACCTACGGCATGCACCACTGCGCCAACCTGGTCACCGGTCCCGACGGGGACCCCGGCGCCGTGCTGCTGCGGGCGGGGGAGGTGGTCGACGGGATCGGCACCGCCCGCGAGCGACGCCCGGGCAGCAGTGATCGCGACCTCGCGCGCGGCCCCGCACGGCTGTGCCGGGCACTCGGCCTGACGCTGGAGGACAACGGCATCCCGGCCACGATCGAGCGGGGTGAGCCGCCGGAGCAGGTGGCGACCGGCCCTCGGGTCGGGCTGCGCCATGCCGCCGACCGGCCGTGGCGCTTCTGGATCGCGGGCGACCCCCACGTGTCGGCCTACCGCCCGGCCGCGAAGCGCCGCGGCCGGAGCGCCCCGTGAGCCCGGAGGTGCGCGTTCGCGGCAGCAGGGAGGTTCCATGCTGATCCACCCGTGGGACGCCGCCACGTGCGAGGAGTGGGCAGCCGTGTTGGCCGTCCACGACTTCGGCCAGCTCGTCACCGCCGGGCACGTCGACGGCTTCCCGGTCATCGTGCCGACGCACTTCCTCTTCGACGGGTCCAGCACGGTCGTGCTGCACCTCGCCCGGGCGAACCCCGTGTGGCGCGCCCTCGAGCAGGACGCTCGCGTCGTGCTGGCCGTCGCCACGGACTGGGCGTACGTCGAGGCGGCGTGGAACACCGCCGACGGCGGCGACCCCACCACCGGCGTGCCGACCTCCTACTACACCTCGGTCCAGCTGCTCGGGTCCGCGACGGTGCTCGACGACCCGGAGGAGAAGGCGGCCGTCCTGCGCGGTCAGCTGGCCCACCACGAGCCCGGCTCCAGCCGACTGCCGCCCTCGGTGGAGCGCGTCTCCGACCGGCGGCAGCTCCCCGGCATCCGCGCCCTGCGGATCACCGTCGAGGCCGTACGGGCCAAGGAGAAGTACGGCGGCAACAAGGACCCCGAGCACCGCCGGCGGATCGCCGCCGGGCTCGCCGCCCGCGGCGGGCCCGGTGACGCGGCAGCGCGGACCCACCTGCTGCGCCGTCTGCCGCCGGACTGAGCTCGGACTGAGCTCGGACGGAGCTCGCACGGAGCTCTGGGCGGGACCGCTCGGACACCCGGCGCACGCCTCGCTGCCGAGGCGGGACAATGGCCCGGACACCCACCCCACGAGAGGCACCCCGGTGAGCATCGACCCCCAACTCCTCGACGACCTCGAGTGGCGCGGCCTCATCGCCCACGCGACGGATCTCGACGCCCTGCGTGAGGCGCTGGGCCCGGGGGCCGGGGGAGTGCGGTTCTACGTCGGGTTCGACCCCACCGCGCCCAGCCTGCACCTGGGCAACCTGGTGCAGATCATCACGGCGAAGCGGCTCCAGCAGGCGGGTCACACGCCGTTCGCCCTGGTCGGCGGGGCGACCGGCATGATCGGCGACCCGCGGGAGTCCGGGGAGCGCACGCTCAACGACCTCGACACCGTGCGCGCCTGGGTGGCCCGGGTGCGGGCGCAGATCGAGCCCTTCCTGTCCTTCACCGGCGCCAACGCCGCGACGATGGTCGACAACTACGACTGGACCGCGTCGCTGAGCACCATCGACTTCCTGCGCGACATCGGCAAGCACTTCCCGGTGAACCGGATGCTCGCCCGCGACGTGGTCCGCAGTCGGCTGGACGCGGGCATCAGCTTCACCGAGTTCAGCTACGTGCTGCTGCAGTCGATGGACTTCCTCGAGCTCTTCCGGCGCCACGGCGTGACGTTGCAGTTCGGCGGCTCGGACCAGTGGGGCAACCTCACCGGCGGCGTGGAGCTCATCCGGCGAGCGGAGGGTGGCCGCGCCCACGCCTTCGCGACGCCCTTGATCACCAAGTCCGACGGCACCAAGTACGGCAAGACCGAGGGCGGCGCGCTGTGGCTCGATCCGGCGATGCTCTCGCCGTACGCCTTCCATCAGTTCTGGCTCAACGTCGAGGACGAGAAGGTCGTCGAGCTGCTCAAGGTCTTCACCTTCCTCCCGCGGCAGGAGATCGAGGAGCTGGGCCGGCTGACGGCCGAGGAGCCGTTCCGCCGTGCCGCTCAGAAGGCGCTGGCCGACCACGTCACCACGCTCGTCCACGGGGAGCGCGAGACGGAGCAGGCGAAGGCGGCCGCCGCCGCGCTCTTCGGTGCGGGCGACCTCCGTGACCTCGACGAGGGAACGCTCGCCGCGGCGCTGGGCGAGGCCGGCGCGATCGACGCACCGCTCGGCACCTCCTACGTGGACCTGCTGGTCGGCGCGGGTCTGGTGAGCAGCAAGGGCGAGGCCCGCCGCACCATCGCCGAGGGCGGCGCCTACCTGAACAACGAGCGGGTCGGCGATCCCGACCTGGTCCCGGCCGCGGAGGAGCTGCTGGGCGGCTGGGCCGTGCTGCGGCGGGGCAAGAAGAGGCTGGCAGGGGCGCGGCTGCACTGAGCGGCCAGCCGTGCTCGGGCGGCGCTGCGAGCGGATCAGGAGGACGGCGATGAGCCGATCGTGGCAGGACGACCTCGCGACTGCGGCGCGCGCCGCCCTGCCGGCTGCGGCCTGGGAGTACGTGCGGACCGGTGCGCGCGAGGAGGTCACGGCGTCCGAGGCGTCCCGGGCGTGGGCGGCGTACCGGCTCTGGCCGCGCGTCCTGCGTGACGTCACCGCCCCCGACCCCGCGGTGAGGCTGCTGGGCACGTCCTACGCCCTTCCCGTCGGCGTGGCGCCCACCTCGCTGCAGCGCTGCGCGCACCCCGAGGGCGAGCTCGCGATGGCCCGCGCGGCGGCGGCCGTCGGGGTGCCGCTCGTCGTGTCGAGCAACGCCGGGTTCCCCTTCGCCAGGATCGGCGCGGAGGTCGGTGACGCGGCGGGCTCGTGGTGGCTGCAGGCCTACCTCACCCAGGAGCGCGACCTGTGCCTGCCGGTGCTCGAGGCGGCGCTGGCGGCGGGGGCCTCCGCCGTGGTGCTCACCCTCGACACACCCTTCCCGGGGACGAAGTACGGCGTGAACGACGACGACTGGCCGGGCGTGGACCTCTCCTGGCACCGGTGCAACTACCCGCCGGGGGTCAGCCGGGGTCAGCGCGGCCGGTGGGCGCGGGACGTCGCGGCGGCGGACATCGCCTGGTTGGCGGCGCGCACCGGTGTCCCCGTCGTGGTCAAGGGCGTCCTGCGGCCCGACGACGCCCGCCGCTGCGTCGCCGCCGGTGCCGCAGCCGTGTGGGTCTCCAATCACGGTGGCCGCCAGCTCGATCGCAGCGTGACGACCGCCGAGGCCCTCCCACCTGTGGTCGCAGCGCTGGGCGAGTGCATCCCCGTCTACGTCGACGGGGGGATCCGATCGGGTCTCGACGTGGTCACGGCCCTGGCCCTCGGAGCGGAGGCGGTGTTCCTGGGACGGCTGCCCTACCTGGCGCTCGCGGCCGGGGGCCCGGACGGGGTCGAGGCATCGCTGCGGCGTCTCGGGGTAGAGATCAGGGAGGCGATGGCGCTCGCCGGATGTCCGACGACGGCCGCCTGCAGGGGCATCGCGGGCCTCCCGGAGGGCGGTCGGCAGGCTCTTCCCCCCGCTGACCTGCGTGAATCCGGCGTGTGACCGGGCCCACGCGCCGCCGATTTGACGGTCCCTCCGGACCTCCGTAATGTTCTGTCTGTCGCCAGGGAGCGGCGGGACGCAAGGCCGAGAGGCTGGGCGGCCGGCCCCCAGGCGGAACCCCCAAGCTCATCACCTCAACCGAGATGGCTCGAGTGTGCGCGATCAGCGGCCTCGGATCAACTCGGTCGGTCGGAGCGCCCGGGGGAGCCGGACGGAAGCCGATTTGACTCGGCCCGATCACCCCGGTAAGTTTGCTCAGGTTGCCCCAGCGGGAAGGCCGAGAGGCCTGACGCGGTGCGCGCTTGATCCTTGAGAACTCAACAGTGTGCCAAAAGTCGACGAATTAGTTTGACCCGTCCGGCTCAGGAGTCGCTCTTCGAGCGATGAGCGAGACGAACGGTTCCTTTGGTAAGAACAATGATTCTGACAATCTTGTCAGTGTCTGTCTCTTGCCGGGATGTCTCCAAAGATTGGCAGGGCGCGCAAGCGTCGTGTCGCAAGATTTCAACGGAGAGTTTGATCCTGGCTCAGGACGAACGCTGGCGGCGTGCTTAACACATGCAAGTCGAGCGGTAAGGCCCCTTCGGGGGTACACGAGCGGCGAACGGGTGAGTAACACGTGAGCAATCTGCCCTTCACTCTGGGATAACCCCCGGAAACGGGAGCTAATACCGGATACGACCACTTCGGGCATCCGATGGTGGTGGAAAGTTCCGGCGGTGAAGGATGAGCTCGCGGCCTATCAGCTTGTTGGTGGGGTAATGGCCTACCAAGGCTTCGACGGGTAGCCGGCCTGAGAGGGTGACCGGCCACACTGGGACTGAGACACGGCCCAGACTCCTACGGGAGGCAGCAGTGGGGAATATTGGAC
>JBQCHZ010000080.1:0-115776 GCA_051954195.1 Marmoricola sp. | reverse complement strand
CCCGGCTTCCGGGCCCCCGGCGCCCCCGGGCGGGGGGGGGGGGGGCCCCGGCGCGCCGGGCCCCCCCCCCCCCCCCTCGACCGGGCTGTCACGGGAGCGGGATGCTCCAGATCCCGCGGCCGTGGGTGGCGGCGTAGACATCGCCGTCGGGGCCGAGCTCCACGTCCATCACGGTGGTCAGCGGCAGGTCCACACCGAGCCGCTGCCAGTCCGTGCCGCCCGGCGCCCGGTAGAGGACGCCCAGGTCGGTGCCGAGCACCAGCGCCCCGCCCTTCGTCTCCTTGATGGAGTTGGTGGGCACGTCGGGCAGGTTCGCCGAGATGTTGGTCCAGGTCTGACCGCCGTCGGTGGTCTCGAAGACGTGGCCGATCCCGGCGCCGGGTCCCTCGGTGAAGCGACGGCTGAAGCCGTTCATCGCCAGGTACGCGTGGTTGGCGTCCTTCGGGTCGATGCCGATTCCGCCGATGTAGCGGTTGGGGACGGAATCAGGCAGCGAGATGGCCTGCCACTGGCCCGAGGCGTTGGTGGCCAGGCCCCGGGTGAACCCGGAGTTGTTGCACGGGCCGCACCAGCCGACGTAGCCGACACCCTTGGTCAGCGCGAGCGCGGTCGCGGAGTGCCCAGCGCCGAGGTCGAACTGCTTGGTCCACCCCGAGCCGTTCGCGATGTCGTAGCCCTTGTCCTGGGTCCAGACGAACTCGCCACCGGCGATCCAGTGGGCCGGGTCGCCGCTGTCGTCGTCGAACGGCGCGGTGAACCGGGCCCCCGGGTCACCTGGGTCGATCGAGTGCGACGTGGCCTGGGCCGGCGTCAGCGCGCCCGGGTTCTGCGCGCAGTTCTTCGTCACCGACATCGAGAGGTAGACGTACTCCTGGACCTGGTGGCAGCCGTTGGCCGGGTCGGCCATCGCGTAGCCACCGTCACCGCCGAAGTTCGAGCCCATCTCGGTGTCGGTGCTGGTGCCGTCCTTCTGCACGCCGTAGAGGTTCGAGGCGCCGTTGTCCTGCATGCCGCCGGAGACCACCATGCCGCCGTGTTCGGTGTCCGCACCGATCGCGACGCCGTAGTACTGCAGGCCGTCCATTCTGCCGTCCCGCGTGAGCGACGACCAGTCCGTGGCGTGGCCGTCCTTGTTGGCAGCGCCCTTCACCGGGCGGGAGTAGATGCCGCCGTCGTTGCCGGCGAAGAACGTCGGCACGCCCTTCACGGTGCCGATTGCGGCGGCGTGCTGGTCGGGGTGGCTCGTGTTCGGGCAGGTGTTGGTCTTGTCGGCCAGGCTCCAGCACGGGAAGTAGAAGTTCCAGTACGGACCCGGCGTCGTCCAGCTGGCGCCGGCGTTCTTGGTCTCGTAGACCTCCTCGAGGCCGGCGTACACGTGGTCGGGGTTCTTCGGGTCGACCTGGAGGAACTGGTTGTACCAGGACTGGATGCCCGGTCCGTAGCCCTTGCCCCCGACCGACTGCTTCAGCGCGGAGCCGGAGCTGGCCAGCTTGGAGGACGACGCGATCTTCGTCCACGGACCCGAGATGGAGCCGTTGTTGGAGACGTAGATGCCGTCCAGGTAGGAGTTGACCGTGCCGGTCGCCTTGTTGAGCAGCTTCGGCGACTGGTTGATCGCGTAGAGCTTCGAGGAGTCCTTGGCCCACGCGAAGGTGACGTAGCCGATGTCGTCGGCCGGCATCGCCCCGGTCGGGTTGATCTTCTTCCAGGTCTTGCCGGCATCGACCGACTCGTAGAAGCCGTTGTAGGTGTCGCCGGAGCGCCACCCGATCGCCGCGATCACGTGCTGGGGGTGGACCGGGTCGACGGCGATGTCGTTGACGATGTTCTTGTAGGCGGCGTTCGTCGGGCCGCACGTCGTGCTGTCCTGGCAGTACTCGCCCGCCGGCACGATGTCCGGCCCGTTCGCTGTGTGCTTGATCTCGGGCATGTACTTCATGTTCGGGGCGAAGTTGAACGTCCAGGCGGCCTGCTTGTCCGCGGAGATCGACCGCGACCAGATGCCGCGGTCGGTGGCGAGCCACACCCGGCCGCCGCCGAAGCGGACCCGCCCGATCGTGGTGGAGTCGAGCTCCTGGCCGCCGACCCGGTCGTCCATGGTGAAGTCGTTGCTCTTGGGGTTCGACAGCTCGAACACACCGGCGCCGGCGTACGCCGTGCCTCCGGTGTTGGCCTCGCCCGTGGCGTACCAGAGGCGTCCCGCGGAGTCGAGGGTGAGGTCCCCGGAGGAGAGCGACGGAAGCTGGTCGGCGATCGGCGTCCAGCCGCCGCCACCGCTGGTGGAGCGCCAGACGCCGCCGTTGGCGGAGGCCGCGTAGACGTCGCTGTCGTTGTCGGCCGCGATGCCGGTGATCCGGCCCGAGACGTAGCCCAGGCCGCCACTGGAGTTGGAGCTGTAGTCGCGGTAGCGCGGGTCGTCGCTGTTGTAGGGCCGCCGCGTCACGTCGGCCCAGGAGCCGCCGGTCGGCTGCAGGGCTTTCAGCTCGTTGTAGGCCGCGGTGTACGCGCCCGCGGAGACGATGCCGGGCGCAGTGCGTGCCTGGTTGAACTGCTCGGCGGCGCTGGCCGCCTCCTTGGACTCCGCGGCCGCCTCGTCGGGATCGGCGCCGGAGATCATCATGTACTTCTCGATGGCGTTGTGCGGCAGCTTGGCGAGGCCGGCGCGAGCGGCTGCCTCGTGCTCCCGCTCGGACTCGCTGCTGCCCGGCTGGCCGGCGCACGCGGTGGCGAGCGCGAGGGCGGCCACGGTGACGGACGCGGCGAGGGTGCGCCGCATCAGGGGTTGGTTCATCGGTTGCTCCCGGGTGTGGTGGGTGAGAGGAACCTAGACCTGCGCGGCGCCGAGGCGCCAGCACCTGCGTGGAAGGATGCGGCCCGTGGCGGAGGAGCGGTCGACCAGCACCCGCCGGGGGCGACCCGGCTACGACCAGGAGACCGTGCTGCGCCGGGCGGTCGAGCTGTTCAACGACCGCGGGTACGACGCCACCAGCGTCGCCGACCTCGCCCGCGAGTTGGGCTTGAGCAAGTCGGCGATCTTCCATCACGTCTCGAGCAAGGAGGAGCTGCTCGCCGCAGCCCTCGACGAGGCGCTGACCGGGCTCTCCTCGGCGATCGACGCCGCCGCCGACACCCACGCCGGAGGAACCGCCGCGGCCCGGTTGCGCGCCACCGTGGCGGAGTCTGTGCTGATCCTCGCCGCGCACCTGCCCGCGGTGACGCTGCTGCTGCGGGTCCGTGGCAACAGCCCCGTGGAGCAGGACGCGCTGCGCCGGCGCCGCGTCATCGACGACAAGCTCAGCCGCCTGGTCCGCGAGGCGGTCGCCGAGGGGGCCCTCCGCGACGACATCCCGCCGGAGGTGATCAGCCGGTTGCTCTTCGGCACGGTGAACTCGCTCGTCGAGTGGTACCGCCCCGGCGGTCCGCTCACCCCCGAGCAGCTCGCCGGCACCGTCACCGCGATGGCCTTCGACGGCCTGGTGCCGCGCTAGTCCCCCAGCAGGCCGGCCACCGCGGGGTTGGCGCGCCCGGTGGCACGACTGCGGCCACGGAACTCCGCGACGACCACCTGGTCGGCGGCGCGGCGCACCGTCACGTCGTACACCCCGGAGCGACCCCGCAGCGACACCTCCCGTGCGGTCGCCACCAGCTCGTCACCCAGCCGTCCGGACTCCACGAACACCACGTCGAAGCCGGCGGCGACGGTCACCTGCCCCCGGCTGTTGCAGGCGACGGCGAAGGCGCTGTCGGCGAGCGAGGCGATGAGGCCGCCGTGGCACAGCTCCCAGCCGTTGACCATGTCGGCGCGCACCACCATGGCGAGCACCGCGCGCCCGGGGCCGACCTCGACCAGCCGGATCCCCAGCATCGCGCTCGCCGCATCGGCCCCGAGCATCTGCCGAGTGCTGAGGGTCGCCACCTCGTCGGCGGTCACCACCGGTAGAACCCCTGCCCGGCCTTGCGCCCGAGGTGCCCCTCGGCGACCAGCCGGCGCAGCACCTCCGGCGGCGCGAACCGTGGACCGAGCTCGCGCTCGAGGTGCTCCGCGATCGCCAGGCGTACGTCGAGCCCCACGATGTCGGTCGTCCGCAGCGGGCCGACCGGGTGGCGGTAGCCCAGCGTCATCGCAAGGTCGATGTCCTCGGCCGACGCGACCCCCTCCTCCAGCATCCGCATCGCCTCCAGCGCGATCGTCACGCCGAGGCGGCTGCTGGCGAACCCCGGCGAGTCGGTGACCGTGATCGCGGTCTTGCCCAGCGCGGCGACCCACTCCTGTGCCGCGGCGACCAGGCCGGCGTCGGTGCGGGAGCCGACGACGACCTCGACCAGGTCGCTGGCCGGCACCGGGTTGAAGAAGTGCAACCCGATGAGCCGGGATCCGTCCGGCAGCCCTGAGGCGATCTCGTCGATCGACAGCGAACTCGTGTTCGTCGCGAGCGCAGCACCGGGGGCGGCCAGGGCGGCCGCGGCGAGGACGTCGACCTTGAGCGTCGTGGACTCCGGCACGGCCTCGACCACGAGGTCGGCGGTCGCGAGCCGCTGCCGGTCGGTCACCACCGCGAGACGTTCGAGGACGCTGCCGACGTCGCCGTCGAGGGCTCCCCGCTCGGCTGCCCGGCTCAGGGTGGCCTCGACACGGCCGGCGGCCGCCGTCGCGGCGGCGTCGTCGCTCTCGACCACGGTGACGCCGGTGCCGGCGACCAGGAAGGCGTGCGCGATGCCGGCGCCCATGCGGCCGCCGCCGATCACACCGACGTGCTGGGGAAGAGTCATCAGCGGGAGCTCCTGCGGTCGAGGAAGGCCGTCATCCGGTCGTGCTTCTCCTGGGTCTCGAACAGCACCGCCTGGGCGACGTCGTCGAGCAGTGGGTGGGCCTCGCGCGGTGCGCGGAGGACGGCCTTGCTGAGCCGGACCGCCAGCGGCGCCTGGGCGGTGATCCGGTCCGCCCAGCGGTCTCCCGCCGCGAGCAGGTCGGTGGGCTCGACGACCTCGTTGAGCAGGTGCAGGGAGCGCGCCTCCTCGGCGTCGAGGACGCGACCGGCGAGCAGGATCTCCTTGGCCACGGGCTCGCCGACGAGCTCCGCGAGCCGCCAGCTCGCACCGGCCGCGGCCAGGATGCCCAGCCCCGTCTCCGGGTTGCCGATCCGGGTCCGGGTGGTGCCGATCCGGAAGTCGCAGGCGTAGGCCAGCTCGGCGCCACCACCCAGCGCGTAGCCGTCGAGCAGCGCGATGGTCGGCATCGGCAGTCGGCTGATGCGGTCGAAGACCGCGGAGTTGATCCCACGCAGGGCATCGTCACGGCGGCGCTCGCGCAGCTGGGCGATGTCGGCACCGGCCGCGAAGGTGGTCCCCTCCCCGACCAGCAGGGCCACGCGGGGACGGTCCTCCAGCCGGCGACACGCCGCGTGCAGCTCGTCGACCATCTGCTGGTCGATGGCGTTGCGGCGCTCGGGCCGCGCCAGGGTGAGGACGACCCGATCCCCCCGCTCCTCGACCCGCAAGCTCGGCCCCTCGCCGGTCACGGGCGCTCCACCAGCAGCGCCGAACCCTGGCCGACACCGACGCACATCGTCGCCAGCCCCCGCCGCGCGCCGGCCCGCTCGAGGCGGCCCAGCAGCGTCACCAGGAGCCGGGTCCCCGAGCAGCCGAGCGGGTGGCCGAGGGCGATCGCGCCGCCGTCCGCGTTGACGATCTCCGGGTCCAGGCCGAGGTCGCGCACGCACGCCAGGCTCTGGGAGGCGAAGGCCTCGTTGAGCTCCACAGCGTCGAGGTCGGCGACCGTCCAGCCCGCCCGGTCGAGGGCCTTGCGCGTGGCAGGCACGGGCCCCATCCCCATGATCGCCGGCTCGACACCGGCGTTGGCGGCGGCGACCAGCCGGGCCCGGGGCTGCAGTCCGTGCCGCCGCACGAAGTCCTCGCTCGCGACGACGACGGCAGCCGCCCCGTCGTTGAGGCTGCTGGCGTTGCCGGCGGTGACCACGCCGTCCGGCCCGTTCACGGGTCGGAGCCGGGCCAGCGCCTCCATCGTCGTGTCGGGGCGCGGGCCCTCGTCGCGGGTCACCACGCCGTCCCCGACGGGCACCCCGACGATCTCGTCCTCGAACCAGCCCTGCTCGATCGCCCGCACGGCGCGCTGGTGCGACTGGAGTGCGAACGCGTCCTGCTCCTCGCGGGTCAGCCCCCACCGGCGCGCGACCTCCTCGGCGGTCTCCGGCATCGACAAGGTGGTCTCCGCGCCGAACCGCGGGTTGGTGAACCGCCACCCGATGGAGGTGTCCCAGCTGCGACCCGGCCGTCCCCACGCCTTCGAGGGCTTCTCGCTCACCCACGGTGCGCGGGTCATGGACTCGACGCCGCCCGCGACCACCACGTCGGCGTCGCCGGCCAGGACCATCTGCCGGGCGGTCGCCACGGCGGTGAGCCCCGAGGCGCACAGGCGGTTCACGGTGAAGCCGGGGACCGACTCCGGGAGCCCGGCGAGCAGCGTCGCCATCCGCGCCACGTTGCGGTTGTCCTCCCCCGCCTGGTTGGCCGCGCCGAGGACGACCTCGTCGATCAGCTGCGGGTCGATGCCGCTGCGCTCGACCACCGCGCCCACGACGAGCGCGGCGAGGTCGTCGGGGCGGACGCCGGCCAGCGCGCCGCCGTACCGGCCGATCGGGGTGCGGACGCCGTCGAGGACGTAGGCGGCGGGCATGAAGGACCTCCTGGGGTCGGGCGGGAGGAGATCAGGCGTCGAAGTCGACGCTGACCTCGTCGCTCACCGGATGGGTCTGGCAGGTGAGCACGAAACCACGCGCCACCTCGTCGTCGTCGAGCGCGTAGTTGCGACGCATGTCGACCTCACCGTCCACAACCAGGGCACGGCAGGTCCCGCACACGCCGCCCTTGCACGCGAAGGGCAGGTCGTTGCGGGTGATCGCGGCGGAGTCGAGGATCGTGGCCGCTCGCGGGACCGCTCCGACCGTGGTCCGTCCGTCGAGCGAGATCGTCACCGTGCTGGTGTCGTCCTCGAGCGCCGCCACGTCGCGATGCAGCTCGGGCGGCGGCTCGTCGACGTAGAACAGCTCGAAGTGCACCCGCTCCTTCGGTACGCCGAGGTCCGCGAGCACCTCGCGCGCCGCGGCGATCATCCCGAAGGGTCCGCAGAGCCAGACGTGGTCGATGCCCTCGACCGGGACGAGCAGCGTCAGCAGCGCGCGAAGTCGCTCGGCGTCCAGCCGACCGGAGAACAGCTCGACGGCCCGCGGCTCGCGCGAGAGCACGTGCATCAGATCGAACCGCGCGGTGTGCGCGTTCTTCAGGTCGGCCAGCTCCTCGGCGAACATCACCGAGCCGCTCGTGCGGTTGCCGTAGAGCAGGGTCACCTCGGCCTCGGGGTGCTGGAGCACCGTGGCGGCGATGGAGAGCATCGGGGTGATGCCGGACCCGGCCGCGATGCACAGGTGGCGTCCACCCTCCGCCGCGTCGGCACGGAAGGAGCCGGAGGGCGCCTGGACCTCCACGACGTCGCCCACGCGCAGGTCGTGGACGAGCCAGGAGGAGAAGAGCCCGTCGGGGATCTCCCGCACGCCGATCCGCGGCGGCGCACCGGCGGGGGCGCAGATCGAGTACGACCGGCGGTGCTCGACGCCGTCGATGGTCCGCCGGACGGTCAGGGACTGCCCGGCCGCGAAGTCGAAGACCTCGCGGAGCTCCTCGGGCACGGCGAAGGTCACCGCGACGGCGTCGTCGCACAGCGGCTCGACCGCTGCCACCGACAACTGGTGGAAGCCGCTCCGCGCGGCCGCCCGGGGCGGGACCAGCTCGGACGTCGTCATGCTCAGATCTCCTTCACGTGCTCGAACGGCTCCAGGCAGGCGGTGCAGCGGTAGAGCGCCTTGCACGCCGTGGGACCGAACTCCGAGACGCGGTCGACGGCGCCGGAGCCGCAGCGCGGGCAGGTCAGGCGGCGCCGCGTGGGGAGCAGCGTCAGCGGAACGGCTCCTTCCGGGGAGGGTGCCGGACCCGGCGCCGAGATGCCGTGCGCGACCAGCGCGCGTCGCCCCGCGTCGGTGATCCAGTCGGTCGACCAGGCCGGCTGCAGCCGGACCTCGACGCGGACGTCGGACCAGCCCTCGTCGTGCAGGGCGTGCACGAGGTCGTCGCGCATCGTGGCCATCGCCGGGCAGCCGGAGTAGGTCGGCGTGATGGTCACCGTGACGGCGTCGCCGTCGACGGCGACCTCGCGCAGCACGCCGAGGTCCTCCAGCGTCAGCATCGGCATCTCGGGGTCGGTGACCGTCGCGGCGACCGCGCGCGGCGACCGGCGCTGCCGTAGAGCCGGCGCCGCACTCACCAGGACCCCAACGGGTGGGCGCGTGCCACCGACTGCATCTCGGCGAGCAGCCGGCTCAGCGCCTCGGTGTGCCGGCCGTCGCGACCGGTCAGCCCGCCGTGCGGCCCGATGTCCTTGATCCCGTCCACCTCGAGATCCGCGCTGGAGAGCACGTGGGTGAGCACGGCCTGGACCTCCTGGGCCACGGCGGACGGGTCGACCGCGACACCCACCTGGGCCAGGGCGTGCTCCACCGGGTGGGTCCGGTCGAGCTCCCACCGCAGGGGCCACACCGCGGCGATGCCGGCCGCCATCCGGCGACGCGACTCCTCCGTACCGAGCGCCAGCGTCACGACCCAGCGGCCGGCGTAGTCGCGGTGGTAGGTGAGCTCCTTGACGGCCTTGGCGGCGATCGCCGCGAGCACGGTGTCGGTGCTCCCGACGAGCCGCTGCATGACCGCGAGACGCCAGGTGGAGAGGAGGAGGAGTCGGGCGACGGTCTCGGCGAAGTCGCCGTGCGGCGCCTCGAGGAGCCGCACGTTGCGGAAGGCTCCCTGCTCGCGGAAGAACGCCAAGGCATCCTCTGCCGGCACGGGCGAGCCCGACGGCAGCACGGGCACGACGGCGGCGTCGGCAGCGGCAGCCCGGGCGAGCAGCAGGCGGGCCTGACCGAGGAGGTCCAGCGCGATGTTGGCCAGCGCGATGTCGTCCTCGAGGTCGGGTGCGTTGCTGCACCACTCGGAGAGGCGATGGCTGGCGATCAGGGCGTCGTCGGCCAGCATCAGGCAGTACGTCGCCAGGGCGGTGTGGTCGACGCCCTCGGCGATCGTGGTGTCGACACCGGCCAGCGGGTCCTCGAAGGACGTGCCGAAGGCCCACTGCGAGGCGTCTCCGCCGAGCAGGCCGTCGTACACCGAGGCGTGGTCGGCGTCGGAGTCGGTCACGTGGTGGGTCAATGTCCTCAACTCGGCTCTCAGGTCCGGGGTCCCGGGGGGTGAATCACATGTGGGGAACGTCGGCGGGGATGTCGTAGAAGGTGGGGTGCCGGTAGACCTTGTCGCCGGACGGGGCGAACAGCGGGTCCTTCTCGTCCGGGCTCGACGCGGTGATCGCATCGGCGCGCACCACCCAGATGCTCACGCCCTCGTTGCGCCGCGTGTAGACGTCCCGGGCGTTGCGCACGGCCGTCGCGTCGTCGGCCGCGTGCAGGGACCCGACGTGCACGTGGTTGAGCCCGCGCTTGCCCCGCACGAACACCTCGTAGAGCGGCCACTCCCCCGCGGTCCCGCTCATGCTCGGTCCTCCTGCCGGGCGGCGAACGCCAGCGCGGCCTCGCGCACCCAGGCGCCCTGCTCGTGCGCGCGGCGCCGGTGGGCGAGCCGCTGGGCGTTGCACGGACCCTCGCCCCGCACAACCTGCGCGAACTCCTCCCAGTCCGGCTCGCCGAAGTCGTGGTGGCCGCGCTCGGCGTTCCACCGCAGGTCGGGGTCCGGCAGCGTGACCCCGAGACGCTCGGCCTGCGGCACGGTCATGTCGACGAACTTCTGGCGCAGCTCGTCGTTGGTGTCGCGCTTGATGCCCCACGCCATCGACCGGGCGGTGTTGGGCGACTCGTCGTCCGGCGGCCCGAACATCATCAGCGCCGGCCACCAGAAGCGGTCGACGGACTCCTGCACCATCGCGCGCTGCTCCTCGGTGCCCGCCATCATCGTCATCAGCAGCTCGAAGCCCTGCCGCTGGTGGAAGGACTCCTCCTTGCAGACGCGGATCATCGCGCGGCCGTAGGGGCCGTACGACGTGCGGCACAGCGGCACCTGGTTGCAGATCGCGGCGCCGTCGACCAGCCAGCCGATCGTGCCCACGTCGGCGTAGGACAGCGTCGGGTAGTTGAAGATCGAGGAGTACTTCTGGCGTCCGCTGAGCAGCCTCTCGGTCAGCTCGGTGCGAGACACCCCGAGGGTCTCGCACGCGGAGTAGAGGTAGAGCCCGTGACCGGCCTCGTCCTGCACCTTCGCGAGCAGGATCGCCTTGCGCCGCAGGCTGGGCGCCCGGGTGATCCAGTTGCCCTCGGGCTGCATGCCGATGATCTCCGAGTGCGCGTGCTGCGCGACCTGGCGCACCAGCGTCGCCCGGTAGCCCTCCGGCATCCAGTCGCGCGGCTCGACCCGGTCGTGCCGGGCGATGGTCGCGTCGAACCGGGACTCGAGCTGGGCATCGGTCTCGGCATCGGGTGGGGCGCCGCGCTCCATGACGGACATGGGTCCTCCTCGGGGGTCTTTCCTGACCGATCGGTCTGTTATACGGTGCCATGGTGCGGAGCGCCGCGCAAGTACCGGACCAGGGATGGAGCACCACGACGTGACACGACTTCTCGAGAGCTACGCCGCAGGACGGTGGTACGCCGCCCCCGACGAGGGTCGGCCGATCCTCGACGCCGGGACCGGTGAGGAGGTCGCCCGCATCTCCTCGACGGGGCTCGACCTGGCGGCGATGGTGCGCCACGGCCGCGACGTCGGTGGGCCGGCACTGCGTGCGCTGACCTTCCACCAGCGGGCCGCCCTGCTCAAGCAGGTCGCGAAGCACCTCACCGCAGGAAAGGACGACCTGTACGCCGTCTCCGCCCGCACCGGGGCGACCCGGCGCGACTCGATGGTCGACATCGACGGCGGCTTCGGGACGGTCTTCTCCTACGCCTCCCTGGGCACCCGCGAGCTGCCCGACGACACGGTCCTGCTCGACGGCGAGCCGATCCAGCTCGGCAAGGCCGGTACGTTCCTCGGCCAGCACATGTACACCTCGCGGCCCGGCGTCGCCGTGCAGATCAACGCCTTCAACTTCCCGGTGTGGGGCATGCTCGAGAAGCTGGCGCCGGCGTTCCTCGCGGGCATGCCGACCATCGTCAAGCCCGCCGCCCAGACCGCCTACCTCACCGAGGAGGTCGTCCGGCGGATCATCGACTCCGGCATCCTTCCCGAAGGCTCTCTGCAGCTGCTCGCCGGCAGCCCGGACGGGCTGCTCGACGAGCTCGGCGTCCAGGACATGGTGGCCTTCACCGGCTCCGCGCACACCCCCGGGTGCTGCACGGCGGCGTCCAGCTCGGGGTGGAGGCCGACTCGCTGAACTGCTCGATCCTCGGACCGGACGTCGGATCGGACGACCCCGAGCTCGACCTCTTCGTCAAGGGCCTGGTCACCGAGATGACCGTCAAGGCGGGTCAGAAGTGCACCGCGATCCGCCGCGCGCTGGTCCCCCGGCCGCTGGTCGACACCGTCATCGAGGCGGCGATCGCACGGCTGGAGAAGGTGACCATCGGCGACCCGCGCAGCGACGAGGTGCGGATGGGCGCGCTGGTGAGCCTCGAGCAGCGTGAGGCGGTCCGCAAGAGCGTGCAGGCGCTGCGCGCGTCCTCCACCCTCGTCCACGGCGACCCCGACCACGTCGACCTCGTCAGCGGCGACGCCGAGCGCGGCGCGTTCCTCGCCCCGCTGCTGCTCAAGGCGACCGACGGGGCGGTCGAGCCCCACGAGGAGGAGCCGTTCGGCCCGGTGAGCACCGTGCTGGCCTACGACGACCTCGACGACGCCATCGCCCTCGCCGCGCGCGGGCGCGGCAGCCTGGTCGGGTCTGTCGTCACCCACGACGCCGACGTCGCCCGCACCCTCGTCCGCGGGCTGGCCCCTTGGCACGGGCGCCTGCTGGTGCTGGACCGCGACGACGCCGCGGAGTCCACCGGCCACGGCTCCCCGCTCCCCCTCCTCGTCCACGGTGGTCCCGGCCGTGCGGGCGGCGGCGAGGAGCTCGGCGGCATCCGCGGCGTCCTCCACCACCTGCAGCGCACCGCGGTGCAGGGCTCTCCGGACGCCCTGACCGCGATCACCGGGCGCTGGACCAAGGGCGCGCGCCGCACCGAGGAGCCGTTGCACCCGTTCCGCAAGAGCCTTGCCGAGCTGCGGGTCGGTGACACCATCCGCTCCGGCTCGCGCGAGGTCACCCTGGCCGACATCGGTCACTTCGCGGAGTTCACCGGGGACACCTTCTACGCCCACACCGACGAGGCGGCCGCCGCGGCGAACCCGCTCTTCGGCGGCATCGTCGCCCACGGCTACCTCGTGGTGTCCCTGGCCGCCGGCCTCTTCGTCCAACCCGATCCCGGACCGGTGCTGGCGAACTTCGGTGTGGACCGCCTGCGCTTCCTCACCCCCGTCAAGGCCGGCGACGCGATCGCGGTGACGCTGACCGTCAAGCAGATCACGCCGCGGGCGAGTGCTGAGTACGGTGAGGTCCGCTGGGACGCCGTGGTGACCAACGCCGCCGACGAGCCCGTCGCGACCTACGACGTCCTCACCCTGGTGGCCAAGACCTGGCCGCCGGAGACCGACCGCACACGCGACCAGGAGGCCTGAGATGCACCGCTTCACCGTCCAGTACGCCGTCCCGCAGGACCCGGCGGCCTTCGACCGGGCCTACACCGAGGAGCACGTGCCGCTGGTGCGCGACCTGCCCGGCCTCGCGGCGTTCACGCTGTCGCATCCCGAGCCGGCCGGTGGGGAGAAGTCGGTCTACCTCGTCGCCCAGCTCGACTTCCCCGACGCCGCGGCGATGCAGGAGGCTCTCCGCTCCGACGCCATGGCCGCCGCCGGACGGCACGCCGCGTCGCTCGGCGTACCGACGACCATGTTCAGCGGCGCGGTCGAGGACATCGCTCTCTGAGGACCACCTCACGACGAAGGGCCGGCGTCGTCGGCGCCGGCCCTTGGTCGTGGCAGGCTCAGCCGCCGAGGATCAGGTCGGCCGCCTTCTCCCCCACCATGATCGAGGGCGCGTTGGTGTTGCAGGACGGCACCACCGGCATGATCGAGGCGTCGACCACCCGCAGGCCCCTCACCCCGCGCACGCGCAGTGCGGGGTCCACGACGGCGAGGTCGTCGACGCCCATCCGGCAGGTGCCCACCTGGTGGTGGTAGGTCCCCACCGAGCGTCGCGCGAACTCCCGCACGTCCTCGCGCGTGGTCGCCTCGGGGCCCGGCGCCACCTCGCGCCGTCGCCACGGGTCGAACGCTGCCTGGCGACCGATCTCCCGGCAGATCTCGATGGCGTCGCACAGCGCCTCGAGGTCGTAGGGATCGGACAGGATCTGCGGGTCCACGAGAGGCTGCTCCCGAGGATCGGCCGAGGCGAGCCGCAGCGTGCCGCGCGAGCGGGGAGCCACGATGCCGGCGGCGAGCGTGTAGCCGTGCTCGGGCATCTCGTAGCCCTCGGCCGGGTAGACCAGGTGCAGGAACAACGGCTGCAGATCAGGGGCCGCGCCGGTCCAGCCGGTGCTGTCGGCGTAGAGCTGGGCCTCGAGGAGGTTGTTGGTGCCCGGCGGCAGCGGCTCCGCCGACTCGTAGACCACGCTGATCAGCGGGTGGTCGTGAAGGTTCTCCCCCACGCCCGGCGCGTCGACCACGACGGGGATCCCGAGCTCGGAGAGGTGGGCGGCGGGGCCGATGCCGCTGCGCAGCAGCACGGCCGGTGAGCCGATCGTCCCGCCGCAGAGGATCACCTCCGCGGTCGCCCGAGCCAGGTGGCGGGAACCGCCGGCATCGAGGTACTCCACGCCGACGGCGCGTCCGCCCTCGACGACGACACGGTCGACCAGGGCACCGGTGGTAACCGTGAGTCCCGGGTGGTCCGATACCGGTGCCACGAAGCTCTGCCAGGCACTCATCCGGCGGCCCTCGGCGACCGTCATCTCGTTGAAGCCGACGCCGCGCATGTCGTCGCCGTTGAAATCCTCGTTGAGCTTGTGGCCGGCCGAGACCGCGGCGTCGACGAAGGCGCGCGCCGTCGGGTGCGGCTCGGGGATCGAGGACACCGGCAGCGGGCCCCCGGTCGCGTGGTGGGCGTCGGCGCCGCCCCGGTGGTCCTCGCTGCGCAGGAACAGCGGCAGCACGTCCTCCCACGACCAACCCTCGCAGCCGAGGTCGGCCCAGCCGTCGTAGTCGCTGCGGTGGCCGCGCATGTAGATCATCCCGTTGAGCGAGCTGCTGCCGCCGAGCACCTTGCCGCGGGGCCAGAAGAGGCTGCGACCGTTCGCGTGCTCCTGCGGGACGGTCATCACGGCCCAGTCCTGCGGCCCGCCGAGGAGGGCCGGCCATCCTTGCGGGCTGTGGATCTCCTCGGCCGCGTCGACCGGGCCGGCCTCCAGGACGTGAACCGTGGCGCCGGCGTCGAGCAGGCGTCGGGCCAGGGCGCTGCCGGCGGATCCGGCACCGACGATGACGTATTCGACGGGGTCTGGGACGGAGATGGGCTCTGACATGGTGACGACCTCTCGTGGACGGACTCTTCAGCAGAGTCTTGGCCGCCCGCACCTCGCGAAGTTGCCGTCAGACGCCCTCGAGTTGTCCGCCGGCGTACGACATCGCTCCCGTCAGCGCTTCGGGCGCTGGTCGATCACGCGGCGCATCTTGCCCACCGATCGCTCGATCGCCTCCGGCTCCACGACGTCCACGGCGACCGAGACCCCGATGGAGTTCTTGACCAGGCGGCGCAGCTCGCGACCGGCGGCGGCCGCGTCCTCGCTACCGACCGCGTCCCGGCGCTCCACGACCACCGTCAGGTCGTCCATCGTCCCTGTGCGCGAGAGCCGGCACTGGAAGTGCGGCGACAGGGCCGGGGTGCGCAGGATCAGCTCCTCGATCTGGGTCGGGAACAGGTTCACGCCGCGCAGGATGATCATGTCGTCGGTGCGCCCGGTGATCTTCTCGATGCGCCGCATCGTCCGCGCGGTCCCCGGGAGCAGCCGGGTCAGGTCGCGGGTGCGGTAGCGGATGATCGGCATGGCCTGCTTGGTCAGGGAGGTGAACACCAGCTCCCCCTCCTCGCCGTCGGGGAGCACCTCGCCGGTGACCGGGTCGATGACCTCGGGATAGAAGTGGTCCTCCCAGACGTGCAGGCCGTCCTTGGTCTCGACGCACTCACTGGCCACTCCGGGGCCGATGACCTCGGAGAGCCCGTAGATGTCGACGGCGTGCATGTCGAGCCGCTGCTCCATCTCGCGCCGCATGTCGTTGGTCCAGGGCTCGGCGCCGAAGATCCCGACCTTGAGCGAGGTCGAGCGCGGATCGATGCCCTGGCGCTCCATCTCGTCGATCACCGCGAGCATGTACGACGGCGTCACCATGATGATGTCGGGCCGGAAGTCGGTGATCAGCTGGACCTGCCGCTCGGTCATCCCGCCCGAGACCGGGACGACGGTGCAGCCCAGCTTCTCGGCGCCGTAGTGCGCGCCGAGCCCGCCGGTGAAGAGGCCGTAGCCGTAGGCGTTGTGGAGGATGTGGCCGGCACGGCCTCCGGCGGCGCGGATGCTGCGCGCCATCACCGTGGCCCAGGTGTCGAGGTCGTCGCGCGTGTAGCCGACGACGGTCGGGCGGCCGGTCGTCCCGGAGGAGGCGTGGACGCGCGAGACCTGCTCCCGTGGGACGGCGAACATGCCGAAGGGGTAGTTGTCGCGCAGGTCCGCCTTCGCGGTGAAGGGCAGCGTGGCGAGGTCCTCGAGCGTCTTGACGTCATCGGGGTGCACACCGGCGGCGTCGAAGGAGGACCGATAGAAGGGCACGTTGTCGTAGGCGTGCCGCACCGACCACCGCAGGCGGTCCACCTGCAGGGCGCGCAGCTCGTCGACGGATGCGGTCTCGATCGGCTCCAGATCGCCGGGTCGGGGTCGCAGGTCCTCCATCACGGTCTCCTCACGTGGTCGGGCGACGCGCACGCTGCGCGGCGCCCTCCCCAGGGTGCGCTCACAGGGCCCGAAGCACTAGGACGTGGGCGCACGGGTCTTGACTTTCTGACCGATCGGTCAGGTACCGTGACGGCGATCACCCAGGAGGACCACGATGACGTCCGCTGCCCCTGCGCGTCTGCACGCCCTGCCCACGGCCGCGCCTCGCACGTCCCCCGATCCCGCCGAGAGCGGGTTCGAGGCGTGGGAGCACCAGATCTGTCGGACCTTCGTCCCGCTGCGAGCCCGCCACGACGACGCCCCCTTCGCCGGCGCCGTACGCTCCGCCACGCTCGGCGCGGTCATGCTGGCCGAGGTCACCGCCTCACACGCCGTCGTCGAGCGCACGCCGCGGCTGATCCGCCAGGACGACCCGGAGCTCTACAAGTTCGCCCTGCAGACCTCCGGCTCGTGCGTGATCGAGCAGGACGACCGGCAGGCGCGCCTCCAGCCCGGCGATCTCGCCATCTACGACACCTCGCGCCCCTACCGGATCGGGTTCGACGACGACTTCCGCATGACGATCGCGATGTTCCCGCGCGCACTCGTGCATCTGCCGGCCGCGCGGATGGCCCGGCTGACGGCGGTCCGGCTGGCGGGTGATCAGGGACTGGCCGCTCTGCTCACCCCGCTGATGCGTGGGCTGAGCGCCCAGGTCAGCGACGCGGGCGGCGTGATGGCGATGCATCTCGGCGACGCGGTGGTCGACCTGGTCACTGCGGCGTTCGCCGAGCAGCTCGGGCAGGGTCCGACGGAGGAGGCGCCGGCCCACCGGGCGCTCGCGCTCCAGGTGCACCGGCACATCGAGCGCCACCTGGCCGATCCCGACCTGAGCACCCGGTCGATCGCCGCCGCCCACTTCGTCTCGGTCCGGCACCTGCAGAAGGTCTTCGAGGGCGAGGGCGAGTCGGTCACGGCGTTCATCCGTCGCCGGCGGCTCGAGCAGTGCCGGCGGGACCTGGTCGACCCGCACCTGTCCGACCGGCCGATCGCGGGCATCGGTGCGCGGTGGGGCTTCCTCGACGCGGCGCACTTCTCCCGCCTCTTCCGCGGCACCTTCGGCATGTCGCCCCGTGGCTTCCGTGCGCTCCACGGGGCGACCCGGCCGAGCTGACGCGCGCTGCCCGCGAGCCTTCTTCCTGTACGCCGTCACAGCACGACGGTGACGACCTTCTCCTCGGTGTTGGCCAGGATGCCGCTCCAGCCGAGCTCCCGGCCGATCCCGGAGGCCTTCATGCCGCCCCAGGGCAGGGCGGGGTCGATCGCGGCCCACCCGTTGATCCACACGGCCCCGGCCCGCACCTTCGACGCAAGCGTGTGTGCCGCGCTCACGTCCCGGGTCCAGATCGTCGCCGCGAGCCCGTAGCAGGTGTCGTTCGCGAGCCGCACCGCCTCCTCCAGGGTGTCGAAGGCGATCACCACGCCGACGGGCCCGAAGATCTCCTCCTGAGCGATCGTGGAGCCGTTGTCGACGTCGGCGAAGATCGTGGGCCGGACGAAGAAGCCGTCGCCCTCGCCGGCGCTGCCACCCGCGACGAGGCGGGCGCCCTCCGCACGGCCCCGCTCGATGTAGCCGAGCACGCGCTGCTGCTGGGCCGCGTTGACGAGTGCGCCGAGCGTCGTGGACTCCTCGAACGGGTCGCCCAGCACCTGCGCGTCCGCCGCCTCGGCGAGTGCGGTCACCACCGTCTCGTAGTGGCTGCGGTGCACCAGGACGCGGGTCCCGGCCGCGCACACCTCCCCCTGGTTGAAGAACAACCCCATGGCGATGCCCTGGATGGCGCGGTCGAGGTCGGCGTCCTCGGCGACGATGTGGGGACTCTTGCCGCCGAGCTCCAGGGTCACCCGCTTGAAGGTGTCCGCTGCTGCCTTCTGGATCGCGCGGCCCACCTCCGGCGAGCCGGTGAAGCTGACCTTGTCGACGTCCGCGTGCGCCACCAGCGCGGCACCGGTCGTGGCGCCGAGCCCGGGGACGATGTTGACGACCCCGGCGGGGAAGCCGGCCTCCTCGACGAGCCGGCCCAGGTGCAGCACCGAGAGCGGCGCGTCCTCGGCCGGCTTGACCACGACCGTGTTCCCCGCCGCGAGCGCCGGCGCCAGCTTCCAGGCCGCGATCATCAGCGGGGTGTTCCAGGGGATGATCGCGGCGATGACGCCGACGGGCTCACGCACCGTGTAGGAGTGGGTGGCCGCCATGCCGAGGTAGCCGGCGGTCGGGATCGTGGCGCCCTGGATCTTGTCGGCCCAGCCGGCGAAGTGGCGGAACGTCGCCGCAGCGTTGGGGATGTCGAGCATCGCCGGCTGCCCGACGGGCTTGCCGATGTCGAGGGCCTCGAGTCGGGCGAGCACGGCAGCGTCGCGCTCGACGAGCTCGGCGAGGCGGTGGAGCAGGACGCCCCGTGTCACGCCGGGCGTCTGGCCCCACGCACCGTCCAGAGCCGTCCGTGCAGCGGCGACCGCCCGGTCGACGTCGGCGGTGGAGCCGTGCGCGACGCGGACGAGCAGCCGGCCCGTGGCCGGGTTGAGGTCGTCGAAGGTGGCGTCCGCGTCGCACCAGGCACCATCGATCAGCATGCCGGTGGTCAGGCCCACCTCCGGATCGGGGCGCGCGGCGGACGTCGTCTCGGCGGTCAGGGTCATGGGGTCCTCCGGTCTCGGGGCCGTCGTACGGCCGGGAGACCGAGCCTCACCCCCGGCGGGCCGGTGGTGTTGTCGCAGACGGAACGGTGGTTGACCGTCGACGCACGGCGTCGCCCGCTGACCACGTCGACGCACGATCCGGGTGGTGGGCCGCAAGGAGTGCCCGGCGGAGGAGGCCCGGAGGAGAGGCCGCCCCCGCCGGCCACGGGGGACGGACCGGCGGGGGCAGCGGTCGCGCGCGAGGTGCGGTTCGCAGCGCGACGTGACTCACCATGCCACCCGATCCTTGCGCCAACATGACGGGAACCTGAGGCGGCGGGATGAGCCTGCTCAGCCCACCGGCTTGAGGGGGTCGTGACCGATCCGCATCAACCGGTGGCGCCACGCCTCCTGGCCGGCGGTTGGCTCCGGATCGATACCCCGCTCGGCGATGACCCGGCCGGTCACCAGCTGCATCACCTCGGTGTCGTCGGGAGTGAGGTCGGTCCGGCGCTTGCCGAGGATGGCCAGGACCCGGCGACCCAGGGACGGGCCCGCCTGGTCCGGTAGCGCCTCCGTATCGGTTCCGGCCGCCTCCGTCCGCAGCCAGTCCTCCAGCTCGCGCGAGGTCATGTTGACCAGCCGGTGGAAGTTCTCCCAGAGCTCGTTGTCGACATCAGCCATGCCAGGGGGCTACCCGCCGCCGCGGGCGGTGATGCGAGGTGAGGAGGGGTCGGCCACGCGGCTATCGCCGCGCGGTTACTCCTGACCGCCCAGCGGGTACGCCGGACGGAGGCGCGACGAGGCGCCCTGACCCGCGAGGAGAACCATGGACCACGACAAGCAGCTCGGGCTGTCCGACGAGGAGCTCGCCGCCGAGTCGGTCAGTGCCCTCCCCGACAAGGAGGTCGTGTCCATCCTCGACCTCAACGCCGACATCAATCTGGCCATCGACGCCGCCGCGCCGATCGATCTGGCAGCGGCCGCCAACGCCAATGTCGCCGCGCCCATCGATGGCGCCGTCGGTGCCAATATCCTCTCCGAGGGCTCGACCGCCGAGGCGCTCGGGGACCAGAACGCGGCGATCGACCAGGGCATCACCGCCGACGCGACCGCGCATGCGACCCAGGGCAGCCTGCTCGACCAGGCCAGCGGGACCGACACGGGAGGCACCGACACGGGAGGCACCGGCGGGACGGCCACGACCGCAGGTACCACCAGCGACTTCACCGACGGCAACCTGCTCGACGCCAACGTCAACGTCGACGCCAACGCCGGCATCGCGGCGCCCATCAACGGCGCGGTCGCGGCCAATGCCAACGTCGCGGCTCCGATCGACGCGGCGGTGGGAGCCAACGTGGGCTCCGTCGACAGCCACGCCGTCGGCATCGCCCAGCAGGACGCGACCATCAACCAGGACATCACTGGAAGTGCGGACGCCACCTCCGACCAGAGCTCCCAGATCCAGCAGTAGTCGTCGATGACAGCCGTCCCGGGACCCGGCCCTCGCGTCACCACGCCGAGCGCCGCTCCCGCCGACGACCGACCGGCCCGGGCCGAGGGCGTGCAGCTGATCGGAGAGATGGTGGGCTCCGGTTACCGGGAGCCGCCCGCCCTGGCTCGGCGCCGCGACGGTCAGACCGTCCAGCTGACGCCACTGCTGTACGCCGTGCTGGTAGCGCTCGACGGTGCCCGGGACCCCGACGACCTCGCCGGCGTCGTCAGCGCCGCCACCGGCCGCGCCGTGAGCGCCGACAACGTCCGCACGCTCGTCGACCGACTCCGGCCGATGGGACTGGTCGCCGCGGCGGACGGCTCGTCGCCGCCGCTGCACCGGTCGAACCCGTTGCTCGCATTGAGGTTCCGGCTGGCCGTCACCGACCCGGAGCGCACCCGGCGGCTCACCACGCCCTTCGCGACGCTCTTCCACCCCGTCGTAGTCGCCGCGGTGCTGCTCGCCTTCGTCGCGTCGGCGTGGTGGGTGCTGGTCGACAAGGGGCTCGCCTCGGCGACGTCTGACGCCTTCACCAGCCCGGGCCTGCTCGTGCTGATCGTCGTGGTCACCGTGCTCTCCGCCGGGTTCCACGAGTTCGGGCATGCATCGGCCGCGCGGCGTGCCGGCGCGACACCGGGCGTGATGGGGATGGGGCTCTACCTCGTCTGGCCGGCGTTCTACACCGACGTGACCGACTCCTACCGCCTCGGGCGACGTGGCCGGGTGCTCACCGACCTCGGGGGGCTGTACTTCAATGCGATCGTCGCGGTGCTGACGGTGGCGACGTGGCTGCTCGTCCGTGACGACGCGCTGCTGCTGGTCGTGGCGAGCCAGCTGCTGCTGATGGTCCGCCAGCTCACGCCCGTGGTCCGGTTCGACGGCTACCACGTCCTCGCCGACCTCACCGGCGTCCCGGACCTCTACCACCGGATCGGCCCGACACTGCGCGGCCTGCTGCCGTGGCGTTGGCACCACCCGGAGAGCACGGTGCTCAAGCCGTGGGCCCGCGCCGTGGTCAGCGCGTGGGTCCTCGTCGTGGTGCCGCTGCTGCTGTTCTCCCTGTTCACGATGGTGGTCGCGCTGCCGCGGGTCCTGGGGACCGCCGCAGCCAGCGTGCGTGCCCAGTCGGTGATGCTGGGCAGTGCCTGGGGCGCCGGCGATCTCACCATGGTGGCCGCTCGCGTCCTGGCGGTGCTGGCGGTCGCCTTCCCGATCCTGGCCTCGCTGCTGGTCCTCACCCGCCTGCTGCGCGCGGTGAGTGTGACGCTCTGGCGGCGCACCCGGGGACGGCCTGTGCGGCGGTCCCTCGCCGGCCTGGTCGCGCTGACGGTGCTCGCGGGCCTCGTGTGGGCGTGGTGGCCGCACGGCAACACCTATCGGCCGATCCGGCCGGACGACCGCGGCACCCTGCTGCAGGCGGTAGGTGTCGCCGCGCCCGCCCTCGCCAGGACCGCTCCGGCCCTTGCCGCGGGTCAGCGAGGGGCGGTGCTCACCGGTTGGCCCGCCGGTGAGCCGAGGCCGACGAAGGAGCGCCCACAGCTCGCGGTCGTGCTGGTGCCGCGCGGGACTGTGGCCGGCCGGCGGACGGGCTCCTGGGTCTTCCCGTTCGACAAGCCGCTGTCGCCCGGGCCCGGGGACAACCAGGCGCTGGCGGTCAACACCACGTCCGGCACCGTCACCTACGACGTCGCCTTCGCGCTGGTGTGGGTCACCGACGGCTCCCCCGCTCTCCCACGCAACGAGGCCTACGCCTTCGCCGACTGCTCGCACTGCGCCGCCGTCTCGGTCGCCTTCCAGGTCGTGCTGGTCACCGGGGACAACCACGTGTCCGCACCGCAGAACATCGCCGCGGCGGTGAACTACTCCTGCGTGGACTGCCTGACCTACGCACTGGCCGTGCAGCTGTTCGCCACGACCGACGGTCCGCTGAGCGCCGCTGAGCGCTCCTCGATCGAACGCATCTGGAAGCAGGCACAGGACTACGCCGCGCACCTGGGCGCGGTGCCGCTCTCGACGGTGCGGGAGCAGCTGACGGCCTACGAGGACCAGATCCGCGCCGTGATCAACGCTGACCAGTCCCCGGGCAGCGCCACATCGGCTCCGAGTCCGGGCTCGACCGCGACACCGACGGTGACGCCGGCTCCGGCACCGACGGCGACGGTGACGGCGACGTCCGGGGCCCGCTCCGCGGCGCCCAGCCCGAGCAGCACCGGAGCCGTCACGTCGTCACCACCGTCACCCTCGACGCAGGCCTCGCCGACGGGTGCCGGCACGCCTACGTCGGGGGCCTCACCGACGGCGTCGCCGACGGGCTCGTCCACAGCGCCGTAGCGTGCTCACTCGCCCCAGAACACCCGGTCGACGACCGCGCGAGCCCGGCGCGCGGTCCGCAGGTAGTCGTTGAGCATCGTGTCGGACTCGCCGGGGCCGTACTGCAGCAGCGACGCGACGGCCGCCCGCTCGCGGGCGTCGCGCGGCAGCTGGTCGGTGGGGCGGCCACGCACGAGCACGGTGGCGTTGCGAGCGCGGCTCGCCAGCAGCCAGGCCTCCCGGAGCGCCTCGGCGTCATCGCTCCCGAGCAGGTCGTGCTCGACGGCAGCCTCCAGTGCCTCCAGGGTGCGGGGGGTGCGCAGTGCCGCCACCGTCCCGGCGTGCTGCATCTGCAGCACCTGGACGGTCCACTCGATGTCGCTCAACCCGCCGGGCCCGAGCTTGAAGTGCGTCGTCGGGTCCGCACCACGAGGCAGCCGCTCGGCGTCGACACGGGCCTTGATCCGCCGGATCTCGCGCAGGTCCTCGGCGCCCAGCCCCTCCGCGGGGAACCGCAGGGGGTCGATCAGCCGGCGGAAGCCCTCGAGCAGCCCCGGGTCTCCGACGACGGGGTCCGCCCGCAGCAGGGCCTGTGCCTCCCACACCGCCGACCAGCTCGCGTAGTAGGCGGCGTAGGAGTCCAGGGTCCGCACCAGCGGGCCCTGCTTGCCCTCGGGTCGCAGGTCGGCGTCGACCTCCAGCGCCGGGTCGGTGCCCGCGGCTCCCAGCAGCCGGCGCAGCTCCAGGGCCGCGGTCTGCGCCAGCCTGGCCGCCTGTCCCGCGTCGGAGCCCGGGAGCGGGTCGTGGACGAACATGACGTCGGCGTCGCTGCCGTACCCGAGCTCGTGGCCGCCGTAGCGGCCCATCGCCACCACGGCGAGCCGCGTCGGCGGCGGCGCGCCGTGCTCGTGCTCGAGCCGCCGGACGACCGCCGCGAGGGTGGCCTGCAGCGTGGCACTGGTGAGGTCGGTCAGGGCGTAGCCCACCTCGGCGACCCCGAACGGCACGCACAGGTCGGCGACGCTGATCCGCAGCAGCTCGCGCCGTCGCACCCCCCGGATCGTGGCCACGGCGTCGTCGACGCCGTCACGGCGGTCGACGCCGGCGATCATCTCGGTCTCGATGGAGGCCCGGTCCAGCGGCGCGAGACGCTGGTCCTCCCCGAGGATCGCGACGCCCTCGGGCTCGCGCTGCAGCAGGTCGGTGGCGTAGCGCGAGGTCGCCAGCACCCGGGCCATGCGTTGCGCCGCCTGGCCCTCGTCGCGCAGCATCTTCAGGTACCACGGGGTCCGGCCGAGCGCCTCGGAGATCCGGCGGAAGCCGAGCAGGCCGGCATCGGGGTCGGGCGCGTCGGCGAACCACTCGAGCATCGCCGGCAGCAGCGCCCGCTGGATGGAGGCGGTACGCGTGACGCCCGCGGTGAGGGCCTCCAGATGGCGCAGGGCCGCTGCCGGGTCGGCGTAGCCCAGGGCGGCAAGCCGTTGGCGTGCCGCCTCGGTGGTGAGCCCCACCTCGTCGGCCCCCAACCGCGCCACGGCCGAGAGCAGCGGCCGGTAGAAGAGCTTCTCGTGGAGCCGGCGCACCTCGCGGCGGTGGTGGGCCAGTGCCTCCTCCAGCTGGGCGACCGGGTCGCGCAGGTAGCCCAGCGACCGGCCCAGCCAGCGCAGGTCGTCGGCCTCGCGCGGGAGCAGGTGGGTGCGTCGCAGGTCGTGCAGCTGCAGCCGGTGCTCGAGGCGGCGCAGGAAGGCGTAGGCGTCGTGGAGGGTGCGGCCGTCGCCGCGGCCGACGTAGCCCCCGGAGATGAGCGCGGCCAGCGCGGAGAGCGTGGTGCTCGCGCGGAGGGTGTCGTCGGCGCGGCCGTGCACCAGCTGCAGCAGCTGGACGGCGAACTCGACGTCGCGCAGGCCACCGGCGCCGAGCTTGAGCTGCCGGTCCGCCTCGCCGGCCGGGATCGTCTCGAGCACCCGTCGGCGCATCGCCTGCACGTCGGCCACGAAGCCGTCGCGATCGGCGGCCGACCACACCAGCGGCGCGATCGTCTCGCAGTAGCGCCGGCCGAGCTCGAGGTCACCCGCCACCGGCCGCGCCTTGAGCAGCGCCTGGAACTCCCACGTCTTCGCCCACCGCTCGTAGTAGCCGCGGTGGCTGGCCAGGGTGCGCACCAGCGGCCCGTTGCGGCCCTCGGGCCGCAGGTTGGCGTCGACCGGCCAGATCGTGCCCTCCCCCGTGTGCTCGGAGCAGACCTGCATCAGGTTGCTCGCCAGCTGGGTCGCCGCCTTGAGCGCTCCGTGCTCGTCGGCGTCTCCGGCGTCGTCGGCGTCGTCATGGCGCGCCTCGGCGACGAAGATGACGTCGACGTCGCTGACGTAGTTGAGCTCGTGGCCTCCACACTTGCCCATCGCGATGACCGCGAGCCGGCAGGAGTCCGCCGCGTCGCCGACCCGGGCACGCGCCACCGCGAGAGCAGCCTCCAGCGTGCCCGCCGCGAGGTCGGAGAGCTCGGCCGCCGCGTCGTCGACGCCGAGGTCGTGGGCGAGGTCGCGGGCGGCGAGCCGCAGCAGCAGCCGCCGGTACTCCACCCGCAGCGCGTCGAGGGCGGCCGTGTCCTCGAGCGCGGCCACCGGGCGCGGCTCCCCGGGATCGGCTCCTACCGCGCGCAGCAGGCTCGCCCGCACGGCGTACGCCGCGGGACGCGTGGAGCCCATCGCCGGGTCGGTCAGCTCGTGCCACTGCTCGGGGTGACGCCGCAGGTGGCGGGCCAGGGCGGGACTGGCGCCGAGCACGCAGAGCAGCCGCATCGCGGTGCCCTCGTCCTCGGCGACCTCGGTGAGCAGCTCCGTCCTGTCGGCGACCACCGCGAGGAGGTCCACGAGGGCCTCGAGCGCCCCGTCGGGGTCGGCCGTGCGCGCCAGCAGCGCCGGCAGCGGCGCGGCCTCGGGGCCGAGACCCGCCAGGCGTTCGGCCGACGCGTCGGGATCGGCGAAGCCCAGCCGGACCAGCCGGCTGCGGACGGAGTCGCTGCGGGGGCTCACAACACCGGCAGCATCCGGTCGCGCTCGAAGGCGGAGACCTGGCCGCGGTACTCCTGCCACTCGGCGCGCTTGTTACGCAGGAAGAACTCGTAGACGTGCTCGCCGAGCGCCTCGGGCAGGAGCTCGGAGTTCTCCGCGCAGTGGATCGCCTCGCTCAGGCTCAGCGGCAACGGCTCCAGCCCCAGCGCCTTGCGCTCGCGCGGCGTCAAGGACCACACGTTGTCCTCGGCCTCGGGCGGCAGGGTGTACTCGTTCTCGATGCCCTTCATGCCGGCGGCGAGGACGACCGCGAAGGCCAGATAGGGGTTGCACGCCGCGTCGAGCGAGCGGAGCTCGATCCGGGTGGACTGGCCCTTGTTGGGCTTGTACATCGGCACCCGCACCATCGCGGAGCGGTTGTTGTGGCCCCAGCAGACGTAGGAGGGCGCCTCGCCCTCACCGATCAGCCGCTTGTAGGAGTTGACCCACTGGTTCGTCACGCAGGTGATCTCCGCGGCGTGGCGCAGGATGCCGGCGATGAAGCTGCGGGCGGTGCGGGAGAGCTGGTACTCCGCGCCCGCCTCGAAGAACGCGTTGCGGTCGCCCTCGAAGAGCGAGACGTGGGTGTGCATGCCCGAGCCCGGGTGGGTGGTGAACGGCTTGGGCATGAAGCTGGCCCAGACGCCCTGCCCCAGCGCGACCTCGCGCACCACGGTGCGGAACGTCATCACGTTGTCGGCGGTGGACAGCGCGTCGGCGTAGCGCAGGTCGATCTCCTGCTGGCCGGGGCCGCCCTCGTGGTGGCTGAACTCCACCGAGATGCCCATCGACTCCAGCATCGTGATGGCCTCGCGGCGGAAGTCCGATCCCATGCTCTGGGCGGTGTGGTCGAAGTAGCCGCTGCGGTCGACCGGCTCGGGCTCCTCACCGGCCTCCGGCTTGCCCTTGAACAGGTAGAACTCGATCTCGGGGTGGGTGTAGAAGGTGAAGCCCTTCTCGGCGGCGCTCTGCAGCGTCCGCTTGAGCACGTAGCGGGGGTCGGCGAAGGAGGGCGACCCGTCCGGCATGGCGATGTCACAGAACATGCGCGCCGTCGACGGCTGCTCGCCGCGCCAGGGCAGGATCTGGAACGTCGACGGGTCGGGGCGGGCCAGCATGTCGGCCTCGGTGACCCGGGCGAAGCCCTCGATCGCGGAGCCGTCGAAGCCGATCCCCTCGCTGAAGGCGCCTTCGAGCTCGGCGGGTGCGATCGCGACGGACTTGAGGTAGCCCAGTACGTCGGTGAACCAGAGCCGCACGAACCGCACATCGCGCTCCTCGAGCGCACGCAGCACGAAGTCTTCTTGTTTCCCCATGGCCGCAGTCTGGCGCACCGGTGTTTCGCCCATGTGTCGCACGCGCCGGGCGGCGCCGCGTCACCCCGCAGGCACGCGCTCCAGGTCCGCCAGCCAGGCGGTCGGGCGGACGTCGGAGGGCATCCGCCAGTCGCCCCGCGGCGAGAGCGAACCGCCGGCGGCCACCTTCGGGCCGTTCGGCAGCGCGCTGCGCTTGAACTGCGCGGCGAAGAAGCGGCGGCAGAACACCTCCAGCCAGTGCCGGATCTCCGCCAGGTCGTAGGCCGTACGCCGCTCCGCGGGGTAGCCCGCGGGCCACTCCCCCGCCTCGACGTCGTGCCAGGCGTGCCACGCGAGGAAGGCGATCTTGGCCGGGCCGTAGCCGTAGCGCAGGGTGTGGAAGAGGGCGAAGTCGTGCAGGGCGTACGGACCGATCGTGCCCTCGGTGCTCTGCACCTCCTCGCCGTCCTTGCCGGGGATCAGCTCGGGGGTGATCTCCTGACCCACGATGCCGGTCAGCAGCTCGCCGACGGACGCGTCGAACTGCCCGGAGGCCACCACCCACCGGATCAGGTGCTGGATGAGCGTCTTGGGCACGCCGGGGTTCACCGCGTAGTGCGACATCTGGTCGCCGACGCCGTAGGTGCACCAGCCCAGGGCCAGCTCGGAGAGGTCCCCGGTGCCGAGGACGATGCCGCGGTGACGGTTGGCGAGACGGAACAGGTAGTCGGTGCGCAGGCCGGCCTGGACGTTCTCGAAGGTGACGTCGTAGACCTCCTCGCCGCGGGCGTAGGGGTGGTCCAGGCCTTCGAGCATCCGGCCGGCGGCCGGGCGGATGTCGATCTCCTCGAAGCTGGTCCCCAGCGCCTCGCAGAGCCGCCGCGCGGTCGTCCGGGTGCGCTCACCGGTGGCGAAGCCCGGCATCTGGTAGCCCAGGATGTCGGTGCGGGGGCGACCGAGGCGGTCCATCGCACGGGCGGCGACGATCAGGGCGTGGGTGGAGTCCAGGCCGCCGGAGACCCCGATGACGACCTTGGTCTCCGCTCCCAGGGCGCGCAGACGCTGCTCGAGCCCGGCCACCTGGATGTGGTAGGCCTCGTAGCAGTCCAGCGCCAGGCGCTCGGGGTCGTCGGGCACGAAGGGGAACCGGTCGACGCGACGCCGCAGGCCCAGGTCGCCCCTCGGCGGGTCCAGGGCGAAGGGCACCGTGCGGAACGCCGCGGTCCGGCCCGCGTGCGTACGACGGTTGTCGTCGAAGGTGCCCATCCGGAGCCGGTCCTGGCGGAGCCGGTCGAGGTCGACGTCGGCCACGGCACGGCGGGGGCCGTCGGGGAAGCGCTCGGTCTCGGCGAGCAGCTCGCCGCACTCGTAGATCATCGTCTGGCCGTCCCAGGCCAGGTCGGTCGAGGACTCCCCCTCCCCCGCGGCGGCGTACGCATAGGCGGCCAGGCACCGCGAGCTCGCCGACTTCACCAGCAGCCGCCGGTCCTCCGCGCGACCGACCGTGATCGGGGACCCGGAGAGGTTGAGCAGCACCGTGGCGCCGGCCAGCGCCGCCTCGCTGCTCGGGGGCACCGGGACCCACATGTCCTCGCAGACCTCGACGTGGAAGACCAGGTCGCGTCGGTCGGTCGCCGCGAACAGCAGGTCGGGGCCGCACGGCACGGGTCCGTCGAGCCGCTCCCCGAGCCGGCCGCCGAGGACGATGGTGGCCCCGCGCCGGTCGTCGCCGGGCGCGAAGTGCCGGCGCTCGTAGAACTCCCGGTAGGTCGGCAGGTAGGACTTCGGCGCCACTCCCAGCACCGCGCCGCGGTGCACGACCACCGCGCAGTTGAGCACGCGGTTGCCGTGCCGCAGCGGCGCGCCGACCACGAGCACCGTGCCCAGGCTGCTGCTCTCCTCGACGACGACGGCGAGCGCCTCCTCCACGGCGTCCAGGAGCGGGTCGGCGAGCAGCAGGTCGTCCAGGGAGTAGCCGCTGAGCCCGAGCTCGGGGAACACCGCGAGTGCGACACCGTCCTCATGGCAGGCACGAGCCTCCGCCACCGTGGTCGCGGCGTTGGCCAGCGGGTCCGCGGGCGCGAGGGGCACCGTGCAGGCCGCCACCCGGGCGTAGCCGTGGGCCGAGGCGGAGAAGAAGTCCCGGTGCGCGCTCTCCATTCCCCGATCCTTGCAGAACCGGTCCCGACTCCTGACACAATGGCCGGGTGCACCCCGCAGCCCGTGCGCCCGCATGGGCCCGCGACCTCGACCACCTCGACGGGTTGAGCCGCGCCTGCGTGGTCGTCGACCGGCAGGGCCGCGTGGTGCGGCACAACCGCAGCGCCTCCCGGCTCTTCGGCGACAGCGCCCTCGCCTCCGGCAGCGACCTCATCGCGGTGCTCGCCGGCAACGACGAGGTCGCCGCACACCGGGAGGTCTTCGACCGGGTCGCCACCGGCCAGCCCTGGACCGGCGTGCTCGAGGTGCGTGGCGCGACGGGGATGCCCCTGGAGACCGAGGTCGACTGCGTCCCGGTCATGCGCGAGGGCGAGCCGGTCGGGATCCTCTGGCTCTTCGCCGCCGCCGGCACCACGCAGGCCGAGGAACGCCTCGGCCGGCTCACCCGGGTGACCGCCGAGCTCGCCGCCGCCTCCCGTCTGGAGGACGTCACCGCGGTGATGACGCGGCACGCCGCCGACGCCCTGGGTGCGACCGTGTCCTCGCTGGCGCTGCGCGAGGGCGACCACCTGGTGCTGCTCGGCATGCAGGGCGGCCTCGCGGGTGCCCCCGAGCGCTGGCACCGCTGGCCCGTCGACGGCACGACGCCGGCCGGCGACGTCGTGACGAGCGGGGAGCCGCTGCTCCTGGTCGGTTGCGACGCGATCCACAAGCGCTACCCCGGCCTGGAGGTCGCTGCTCCCGGCGAGCGCACCATGCTCGTGCTGCCACTGCGCGTGGCCGGCGCGGTGACCGGGGTCTTCACGCTCTCCTTCCCCGGGCGACGTGAGCTCGACCCGCTCGAGAACGAGTACCTCAACCTGCTCGTCGACGCGGGCGCGCAGGCCACCGAGCGCATTCGCGCCCAGGAGGAGGCCGCCGAGGGTGCCGCCCGCACCCGGTTCCTCGCCGACGCGGCCACCCAGCTCGCGAGCAGCCTGGACTACGGCAGCACGTTGCGCACGGTGGCCCGGATGGCCGTGCCGGAGTTCGCGGACTGGTCGGCGATCGACATCGTCGAGGACGACCGGCTGCACCGGATCGCCGTCGAGCACGTCGATCCCGAACGCCTCCACCTGGCCCGCGACATCGAGGAGCGCTACCCCTCCGAGCGGGACGGCGACGGCGGCGCCTGGGCCGTCGTCCGGTCCGGGCAGAGCGTGCTCATCGAGGACATCTCCGACGAGATGCTCGTCGAGGCAGCCCGGGACGAGACGCACCTCGAGCTCGCCCGCTCGCTGGAGCTGACCAGCATGCTGCTCGTGCCGCTGCTGGCGCGCGGACGCCTCCTCGGCGTGTTCACGCTGGCGACCGCCGAGTCCAAGCGCCGGCTCACCACGGACGACGTGGCCTTCGCCGAGGACCTGGCCCGCCGTGCGGCGGTGGCCATCGACAACGCCCAGCTGCACAGCCAGACGCTGCGGATGGCTGCGGAGCTGCAGCAGGCCGTCTTCCCGCCGCTGCCCGCCGACGTGCCCGGCTGGACCATCACCGGCCACTACCGGCCCTCCGGCCGGACCGACGTGGGCGGCGACTTCTACGACGTGTGCCCGCTCGGGGACGGCCGGGTCGCCTTCTTCGTGGGCGACGTGATGGGCCGGGGCGTGGCGGCCGCGGCCGCGATGGCGCAGGTGCGCTCCGCCCTGCGGGCCTATCTCGCCATCGATCCCGCACCGGCCAGCGTGCTGACGCACATGGACGGCTACTTCACCACCCACCACCTCGACCAGCTGGTGACGCTCACCTACGGCGTGGCGTCGGCCGACCACTCGACGCTCGAGCTCGCCAACGCCGGTCACCCGCCCGCCGTCGCGCTGCGCGCGACGGGGGTGGAGCTGCTGCACGCCGCGGACGACCCGCCGATCGGGATGGGCCAGCACCGCACGGTGCGGACGGTGACGCTCGGCCCGGGTGATGCCGTGCTGCTCTACACCGACGGGCTGGTCGAGCGCCGCGACGAGGACATCGACACCGGCATCGCCCGCCTCGTCGACACGCTGGGCACCGGTCCGGGTCTCGCCGAACAACGGCTCGCCGAGCTCGTCGACGAGATCCGTGACCCCACCCGCGACGACGACGTCGCGGCGCTCGTGCTGCGTCGCGTCGCCGGGGCGGCCGCGCGCCCCGCCTGAGCCACCTCCGGGTGACCGGCGACACAGCGCCGGAGTGCCCCGATCGGACTAGCGTGGTCGCCGATCCGGGGACTCCGCCCAGGGAGCCTCGAGACGACGCGAAGGGCTCGACCGATGACCGAGGAGACCGCCCCGTACGGGACCGGAGCGGGAGCGGCGCCCGCCGTACCCCGCAAGCGCGTGCGCACCCACCACCTGCGCGAGATGAAGGAGCGCGGCGAGCGCTTCGCCATGCTCACCGCCTACGACATGTACACCGCGGCGACCTTCGACGAGGCCGGCGTGGAGGTGCTGCTCGTCGGCGACAGCGCGAGCAACAACGTGCTGGGCAACGAGACCTCGTTGCCGGTGACGGTCGAGGAGATGCTCGTGCTGACCCGGGCCGTGGCGCGGTCCGCCGGCTCGGCGCTGGTGGTGGGCGACCTGCCGTTCGGGTCCTACCAGGCCTCGCCCGAACAGGGCTACCTCACCGCGGTGCGGTTCCTCAAGGAGGCAGGAGCGCACGCGGTGAAGATGGAGGGCGGCGTCGAGATGGTGCCGCAGATCGAGCGGATGACCGCCGGGGGCATCCCGGTGATGGCGCACATCGGCTTCACCCCCCAGTCCGAGCACGCCCTGGGCGGCTACCGGGTGCAGGGACGCGGCGAGTCCGCCGAGCGGATCCTCCGCGACGCCCATGCCGTCGAGGACGCCGGGGCGTTCGCCGTCGTCATGGAGATGGTGCCCGGGGACGTCGCGGCGCAGGTGACCAAGGAGCTGGCGATCCCCACGATCGGCATCGGCGCCGGGGTCGAGTGCGACGGCCAGGTGCTCGTCTGGCAGGACGCCTTCGGTCTGCGCACCGGCAGGATGGCGCGCTTCGTCAAGCAGTACGCCGACCTGCACGGCGTCCTCCTCGACGCGGCTCGTGCCTACCGCGAGGACGTCCGCGCGGGCACCTTCCCCGCGGCCGAGCACACGTTCTGAGGCGCTCTCAGCCGCCCAGGGCGGCCAGCGCGACGGCCATCAGCCACAGCAGGTAGCCGACCACGGCCAGGGGCAGCACCCGTCGCGGGTGCGCCGAGAACGACACCGAGCCCGCGATCGTCAGGAGCAGCCAGGCCACCGCGAGCAGCAGCACGCCCCACCACGGCAGGAACTGGACCGACGCCCCGATCAGGAAGGCCAGGCAGGCCAGCGCCCCGAGCCCGACGAAGGGCCACGGCGAGGTCGGGGTGAGTCGCACGAAGCGAAGTGTGCCAGCGCCGGTTAGCGTGAACGGCGTGTCTCGGCTGCTCGGTGCGCTCGTGGTCCTCCTGCTGCTGGTCGTCTCGCCGCCCGCCTGGTCCGATACGGGTCCGGGCACGGGCGCGAGCACAGGCACAGGCACGGGCCCGACGCTCAGCCTGGACGGCCCGACGACGGCGGCCTACGGCTCGGTGGTCACGCTGACCGCGCGGCTCTCCGGCGCCGACGGCACCGGCGTGGGCGACCGCACCGTCACGTTGAGCCGCCAGGACGGCACGGCCTGGACCGACGTGGCGACGGCGACCACCGACGCGACCGGAGCCGCCGCGTTCACCCGACCGGTGCCGCGCGCGAGCGCGCCGCTGACCTACCGGGCCACCGCGCAGGACCCAGGCGGCGCCGTGGTCTCCGCTCCGCGGACCGTGACGGGTGTCCGCGCGCCCACGGTGCTCACCCTGACGATGCCGCACTCGGTCGTCGACGGTCACCGGGTGCCGCTCACGCTGATCTGGCGCAGCAGCGCCGGGGACGCCGTCCCCGGGGTCGTGGAGGTGTTCCGCCGCGTCCCGCACGGGCCCTGGCAGCGCTTCGACGTGCGCCGGTTGGGACCCGACGGTCGCGCGCGGCTGGTCGCCCGGCCGCGCCGTGACACCCGCTGGCGGGCGGTCGGCGCCTCCGGCACCTGGTGGGCCGGAGCCACCAGCAGCGCGCACGCCCTCGACAACCGGCCCCCGGGGCTGCCCGTGACCTATCCCGACGCGGCGCCGCGTCCCCTGCCGCTGCCCGCGCAGCGCCACGCCGTGGGCAGTGGACCCCATCCGCGCGTGCAGCGCCTCCCGGACGCCGTCTGGGCCTCCATGGTGGGGCGCACCTGGCACCGCGGGTGCCCCGTCGGGCGGGCCGAGCTGCGGCTGGTGCGGGTCAACTACTGGGACTTCGACGGCTATCGCCGCCGCGGCGAGATGGTGGTGCGGGCGCGGGTCGCCGGCCGCGTCGCGGGCGCGCTCGCGGACATGTACCGCGGCGGGTTCCCGATCCGGGCGATGTACCGCGTGGACCGGTTCGGCTGGAGCGACCGGTCGCACGGCGGCGACGACTTCGCCGCGATGCGGCACGACGACAGCAGCGCGTTCAACTGCCGGTGGGTCACCGGGTCGCCCGGCCGGACCTCGCCCCACAGCTACGGAACCGCGGTCGACATCAACACCTTCGAGAACCCCTTCTGGTCGGCCGTGGGGCCGCTGCCCGACCGGTGGTGGGCCGGGCACTCCGACCCGCGCATCGCCTGGCGGTCCGCCTCGCATCCCGTCGTACGCATCTGGCGGCGGCACGGGTTCGCCTGGACCTACGGCACCGGCGACTCCCAGCACCTCGACGGACGTCGTACGACGGATCGCTCGGTGGGCGCCTTCGTCGCCGTCGTGCCCTAGGGTGTGGACTGCGGATGGGCTGGCCGGGCGACCGCGGCGGGGTGACCCGTCGAGGAAGGTCCGGGCTCCACAGGGCGCGGTGGTGGGTAACACCCACCCGGGGCGACCCGCGGGACAGTGCCACAGAGAACAGACCGCCGTCGCACGGGAGACCGTGGGGCGGCAAGGGTGAAACGGCGGTGCAAGAGACCACCAGCACGGCGGGTGACCGTCGTGGCTCGGCAAACCCCACCGGGAGCAAGACCAGACAGTGAGCGTTCGAGGGCGGCCCGCCCGAGCTCACGGGTAGGTCGCTGGAGGGTGTCGGCAACGGCACTCCGAGATGGATGGTCGCCAGCCGGGCCGTCGTGAGGCGGCCCGGGGAACAGAACCCGGCCTACGAGCCAGCCCATCCGCTCCCAAGCAGCTCGCCTCGCACAGGACCGAGTCCGCCGCATCAGCGGACAGCGAGACCGATGCGATCCGCGGGACGGCCACATTGGGCGAGATATTCGTCATCCCGCGACCGAGAATCCACCCGTTGGCGCTCGTACACCCGGCTCGAGCCGTTGACCGCTCCGGCCGACTAGCCGGAAGGCTCCTGGGCAGCACCCGAGTGCCCGGGACGAACATCGGTGACACGCCCCGTGAGCCACCACGCGAGCAGCGCACCGAGCACACATAACCCTCCGACGATGGTGAGCTCAGCGCCCACGATGTTGAAGGTGCTGCTGTAGCGATGGGCAGCGGCCACGGCGACGGTGGGAACGACGCTGCGCGCCGGGGAAGATCAGCGTCGGCCATGTGATGTCACCCAAGCCGAGCGAGATCGTCACAGCGGCGCCTGCGCCCCGGCCGGTGAGTCAGCCCGTCCGCGTCCACCGCCCCGCGGTCGGCCGGACTGGTCCGTCGGGGCCGGTCAGACCGGCGCGAGGGCGACGTGCGGGGTGTCGGGGAGACGCACGCCGATCGGGTCACCAGGATGGAGCGTCCCACCGCGCTCGACCACGGCCATCACTCCTGCTCGGCGGATGAGGCGTGCCGTCCTCGCCTCCGGCGAGGCGGTGGACGGCGCGGGCTCGTCGGTCGGCGTACCGTCCGCGCGAGCCAGCACCACCTTCAGCAGGCCGGGGCGGAGGTCGTTGATCTGGGAGCACGGATTGCGCAGCCCGGTCAGCCGGACGACCGCGCCACCGAGGTCGAGCAGCGTCCCCGTGGGCAGACCGTGCAGGTCGAGGTCCTCGGTGAGGACGTTCTCCCCCAGGTCGCCGGGTCCGAGGTCGAAGCCCATCGCTCGCGCCTCGTCGAACACCTCCCGGTGCAGCAGGTGGACCTGGCGCAGGTTCGCCCGGTGGGGGTCGCGCCGCACCCGGGACCGGTGCTGGACGAGCGTGCCGGCGTGCGCGTCCCCCAGCACGCCCAGTCCCGCCACGAGGTCGATCGACGCGGCGGGCTGCTTGCTGAACCGGTGGAACGCGTCGCGGCTGACGGCGACGACACGCGGCGTGCTCATGGAGCGATTGTCCACCGGAGTGCCCCGGTGGCGATCGATGGCGGACGTCGGACGCGAGCTCGTGTCCGGCGAGCGCGGGGTGGACGCTCGCGGGTAGCACGCGTGTGCCGTGCGGCCGTCGGCTGGACGGTGGCGACCGGGATGGTCGAGACAAGCACCGCAGGGATCCGGTCAGCGTCTGGTTGAGGCGTGCCGCACCCAGCCCACGCGACAGGACGGTCAGGCGGTCGCGAGGACGACCCGGCCCTCCGGGGCCGCCGCCGGGCCCTTGACCTCGTGGGCGACGGCGGTGAAGCCGGCAGCGACCACCACGCCGGTGACGTCCGCCTCGGTCTCGTACAGGCGGTGGCCGGCGGCGGGGAAGCGCCGTTGGGCCAGGGCGGGCATGTTCTCCCGCAGCTGGTAGCCGAGAGCGAGGAGGCCGCCGGGCCGGAGGAACGAGCGCAGATCCGTCAGCTCGGCGACCGGCTCCTGCCAGAAGTACAGGACGTGGTTCGCCATCACGACGTCGGCCGGCGCGCAGGCGCTCACCGAGGCGACACCGCCCTCGAGCAGGGTGAGCCGCCCGGCGTCGACCGCCGCCCGGTTGCGCCTGCGCGACTGCGACAGCATCAGGGTCGAGAGGTCGATGCCCCACACGTGCGCATCGGGGAACGCACCGAGCAGCGCCTCGAGCCCGACCCCGGGGCCGGGTCCGATCTCCGCGACCCGCGCCGCCGTGCCGTGGTGAGCGACGATCCGGTCCACCACCCATCTGCTGAGCGCGGCGTTGCCCTTGGCCATGCCGCGGCCGACCACCGCCCCCACGACCCCCGAGGGATGACCGAACTGCTGCGCCAGGCCCATCCCGACAGTGTCGGGCGATCCGGCACTGCGGGGAAGAGGCGTCTTCGGAGCGAGCTCAGACCCGTCACCGGCGAGAGCCGCTGGTTCGGGCACGGCGGCTTCAAGCGAGCAGTGCAGACGCTGGGACTGCCGGGGCTGCGGATGTCACAGCACGAGCTCTGGGACGACACGCGCCACGCGCCACCCGCACCGACCGGCGGCGCCAGGGCCGCACCCACGATGCCCGAGCCGGTCGCGCGCGTGACGCAGGCGCTCAAGCTGCCGGCGTTGCCGACGGAGAGCTGGCCCCGTGTCTACGACGTCGTGGCCGCCTTCGCCGCTGCTCACGAGTTCAACCTGACGGAGGCCATCCGCTGGTGCCGGGATCGCCTGACCGAGGCCGGCGTCGCCGTGAGCCGGCAGGCGGTCGGTGTCGTCATCGCCGGAGCTGCGTACGGCGGTTGTCCCGTGTACCGCCAGCCGCCGCCCGACGCGCACGAGCTCGCGGCGGCGTTCGTCGCGAACGTCCTGAGCCGAGCCGCCGCGGCCGACATCGAGCTGCCGATCGAGGACGAGCTGGAGGTCCGCCTCTGGCTGGGGTCCTGAGACCTCCCCCCGCGTGCGCCGAATCCCCCTCGCGAGAGACATCAGCAGGCGCCCGTAGGGTACTTCTCCACAGCCTGTGTAGATTTATGTGGAAGTCTCACCGAGACCGATCCCAGAGGGCACCACGGGGAGGACCGATGACCGCACGCACCGTCGACGACGCACTGCGGCGGGTGCTCGACGAGGGCCGCGGCCGCGCCGCGCTCGTCGGCCCCGGCCAGCTCCGCCTCTGGGACGCCCTGACCGAGGCGACCGAGGGCGGCAAGCGGTTCCGGCCGGCCCTGGTCGTCGCCACCCACGCGGCCCTTGGCGGCACGCTCCCCGAGGCCGCCGTCGAGGTCGGCGTCGCGGTCGAGCTGCTCCACACCGGCTTCGTCATCCACGACGACGTCATCGACGACGACGACGTGCGCCGCGGTCGCCTGAACGTGAGGGGCACCTACCGCGGCGAGGCGCTCGCTGCCGGGGCGTCCGAGGAGGAGGCCGCCGGCCTGGCTCGTACGGCGGGCATCCTGGCCGGCGACCTGGCGCTCACGACGGCTCTCCGGCTGGTGGCGACGTGCGCGGTGCCGGCCCCGGTGGCGCACGCCCTGCTCGACCTCTTCGACGGGGCCCTCCACGCCACGGCTGCCGGAGAGCTCGCCGACGTCCGGCTCACGCTCGAGCCCGAGGCCACCTCGCTGTCGGCGAGCCTGGCCATGGAGGAGCAGAAGACCGGCGTGTACTCCTTCGCCCTGCCGCTCCAGGCGGGAGCGGTGCTGGCCGGCGCCGACACCGACACCGTGGCGCGGCTGGGCCGGGCCGGGTGCCTCGTCGGCGTGGCCTTCCAGCTGGTCGACGACCTGCTCGGCGTCTTCGGAGACCCCGCCCGCACCGGCAAGAGCGCCACCACCGATCTCCGCACCCGCAAGCAGACGCCGCTGGTGGCCCACGCGCGCACGACGCCGGCCTGGGAGCAGATCCGGACCTACCTGGGACGTCCGCTGAGCGACGCCGAGCTCGCCGAGGTGCGCCGGCTGCTCACCGGGAGCGGGTCCCGGGCGTTCGTCGAGGGGCTGGTCGAGGAGCATCTGCGGGCAGCCGAGGCCCTGATCGAGGACGCAGGGCTGTCGGCCGAGCTCCTCGCCGCGGTGACCCCCGCGACGGCGCTGCTCGCCGACGATGGTGGAGTGGCCGCATGAGCCTGCTCTCGGCGCGCCGGCCGCTCCGGGCCGCGACACCCCGGACCGTCTACGACGCGGTCTCCGAGCGCAGCGCCGCCCTGGTGATCAGCCGCTACTCCAGCTCCTTCGGACTGGCCTCCCGCCTGCTGGCACGCCCCGTGCGCGGCGAGGTGCGCAACGTCTACGCGCTGGTGCGGATCGCCGACGAGATCGTCGACAACCCCGACCGGAGGCTCGACCGGGAGGCGCGGGCGCGGATGCTCGCGGCGCTGCTCGCCGACGTCCGCTCCGCGCTGGACACCGGCTACAGCCCCAATCTCGTCGTCCACGCCTTCGCGGCCACCGCCATCCGCTGCGGGGTCGAGGACGACCTCATCGCCCCCTTCTTCGACTCCATGGCGATGGACCTAAAGCAGACGGTGCACACCCCGGAGAGCTTCCAGCGCTACGTGTACGGCTCGGCCGAGGTGGTGGGGCTGATGTGCCTGCGCATCTTCCTGGCCGTCGAGGTGCCCCGCACGGGTGACGACTACGACCGGTTGGCGCCCGGTGCCCGCCGGCTGGGCGCTGCGTTCCAGAAGCTCAACTTCCTGCGCGACCTCGCCGACGACCACGACCTGCTCGGACGCCGGTACTTCCCCGGCCTCGACGTGGAGCGCTTCGATGACGCCGACCGGGACCGGATCCTCGACGACATCGCCGCGGACCTCGACGCGGCCGCAGCCGTGATCCCGGCGCTGCCCCCGGGCAGCCGGCGCGCCGTCCGGGCCGCACACGCCACCTTCGCCGAGCTCGCCGCACGACTGCGGGCGACGCCGGCGCACGAGATCCGCCGCGCGCGGGTACGCGTTCCCGGTCCGGCGAAGGCCCGGGTCGTTGCCGGCGCGCTGTGGAAGGACCGCTGATGAGCTCCTCGCTGCGCTCGAGCACCGCACGGCGCGCCGCCGGTACGGCCACCGGACCCGGCGATGCACCGAGCCGCGGTCCGCGCCGCGTGGTCGTCATCGGCGGCGGGATCGCCGGCCTGGCGACCGCCGCCCTGCTCGCCTCTCGCGGTCACAGCGTCGACCTCCTGGAGAAGAACGACGAGCTCGGCGGCCGGGTCGGCAGCATCGAGCGCGACGGCTTCCGCTTCGACACCGGCGCGTCGTGGTACCTGATGCCCGAGGTCTTCGAGCACTTCTTCTCCCTGCTGGGCACCTCGGCCGCCGCCGAGCTCGACCTCACCGTGCTCGACCCCAGCTACCGGGTCTTCTTCGAGCGGCACGGCCAGCCCGTCGAGGTGCGCCCTGACGCAGCCCACAACCGCGCCCTGTTCGACGCCCTGGAGCCCGGGGCGGGCACGCGGTTCGACGCCTACCTCGACTCGGCCGCCGACACCTACGACGTGGCGCTGCGGCACTTCCTCTACAGCAACTTCGACTCCCCCGCCGCCTTCCTGCATCCGGAGGTGCTCCGGCGGTCGCCGACGCTCGTCCGGCTGCTCACGCGGTCCCTGCACGACCACGTCGCCGCGCGGTTCACCGACGACCGGCTGCGCCAGGTGCTCGGCTACCCGGCGGTGTTCCTCGGCTCCGCGCCCCGCCGGGCACCGAGCATGTACCACCTGATGAGCCGGCTGGACCTCGGCGACCAGGTGCTCTACCCCCAGGGCGGCTTCACCCGCCTGATCGAGGTGATCGCCGCGCTGGCCGAGCGCCACGGCGCCCGCATCCACACCGGTGCGCCGGTCACCGCGATCCGCACCGCTCCGGCCCCGCGCGGCCGGCGGGCGCAGGTGACCGGCGTCGAGCACGCCACGCCCGACGGCGAGCGCCGACGGATCGAGGCCGACGTCGTGGTGGGCGCGGCGGACCTGCACCACCTCGAGACCGCGCTGCTCCCCGCACACCTGCAGACCCACCCGGCACGGGTGTGGCGGCGACGCGCCCCGGGACCCGGTGCCGTCCTCGCCATGCTGGGAGTCCAGGGCGCGCTCCCCGAGCTCGCTCACCACTCGCTGTTCTTCACCTCCGACTGGGACCGCAACTTCGACGACATCTACGGGCACCGGCCCCGGGTGCCGGACCCGGCGTCGATCTACGTCTGCAAGCCCTCGGCCACCGACGCGACGGTCGCGCCGCCCGGCGCCGAGAACCTGTTCATCCTGGTGCCCGTGCCGGCCGACGTGCGGATCGGCCACGGCGGCCCGGACGGGTCCGGCTCCGAGCAGGTGGAGCGGACCGCCGACGCCGCGCTCGACCAGGTCGCGGCCTGGGCCGGGGTCCCCGACCTCCGCGAGCGGGTCGTGGTGCGCCACACCCTCGGGCCCGAGGACTTCTCCCAGCGCTACCACGCCTGGCGCGGCGGCGCCCTGGGCCTCGAGCACACCCTGCGCCAGAGCGCCTTCTTCCGGCCGGGCAACGTCTCGCGCAAGGTCGACGGGCTGCTCTACGCGGGCGCGAGCACGGTGCCCGGCGTCGGACTGCCGATGTGCCTGATCAGCGCCGAGCTCGTCCTGAAGCGACTGACCGGCGACCGCTCGACGCTGCCCCTGCCGCGGTGACGCCGTGAGCCTCGCGCACTGGGCCTACGTCGCCATGCTGGCGTTCTGCCTCATCGGCACCCTGCCGCTGGTGCCGGCCTTCCACCTGCGGGTGCTGCGCCGGCCGCGTCGCCTCGCGCTGACGATCCTCGCCGCGGGCGTGCCGTTCCTCGCCTGGGACGTCTACGCCACCGCCGCCGGCCACTGGCGCTTCGACCCCGGGCAGACGCTTCCGCCCCGGGTGGCGGGCCTGCCCCTGGAGGAGATCGCCTTCTTCGTGGTGATCCCGCTGGTCTCGGTGATCACCTACGAGGCGGTCGCGGTCGTCCGCCGGGCGGCGCACCGGGGCGGTCGATGACCTACACCGCCATCGCGGTCGTCGCGCTCCTCGCCTCGGTGGTCCTCGACCGCTGGGTGGCACGCACCCGCCTCACCACCTCGGCCACGTGGTGGGTCTCGTACGCGATCATCGTCGCCTTCCAGCTGCTCACCAACGGCTGGCTCACCGGCCGGGGCATCGTCCGCTACGACGGCGACGCGATCCTCGGCGACGGCCGGATCACCTTCCTGGGCGATGGCCGGATCGCCTACGCGCCGGTCGAGGACCTGGCGTTCGGATTCGCGCTGGTGCTCACCACCACGGTGGTGTGGGTGTGGCTCGGGCGCCGGGACCCGGAGCGCCCATGAGCCTCCGCGCACGGCTCGACGCGCTCCAGCCGACCGACCTCGGCGTGCCGGGCCCCACGTCGTGGGAGATGGCCCGCGCCTTCCGGTCGGTGCGCGCGAACCCCCTCGCGTTCCTCGGCGAGGTCACCACCCGGTTCGGCGACCTGGCCTCCTTCCCGGTGCCGGGGCCGCCGGTGCTGCTCCTCAACGATCCCGACGACGTGCGCCACGTGCTCCAGACGCATGCCCGCAGCTGGGGCAAGCAGACGGTGCAGTACGCCGCGCTGGGCAGGGTCACCGGCCCGGGCCTTCTCGCCTCGGCGGAGCCCAGCTGGATCGAGCACCGGCGCCTGGCCGCGCCGGCCTTCCACCATCAACGGCTGGAGTCGGTGGCCGAGCAGGTGCGCGCCGCCGCGGATGCGGCGCTGGCGGCCGGGCTGGGCGGGCTGCCCCGCACAGGGGCGGTCGTCGAGGTCGCCGCGATCACCCACCGGATCGGGCTGGACGCCGTGGGCCGCGCGCTGTTCTCCAGCGACCTCTCCGGACGCGCCCAGCAGCTGCTCGACGCGAGCAGCGACGCGGCGCGGATCGTGGTGCGCCTCGGGCGCTCGGTGCTGCCGACCGCCGCATGGGCGCCCACGCCGACGAACCTGCGGCTGGCCTCCGCGCGACGCCGCCTGGACGCGGCCTGCACCGAGCTGGTCGCCGAACGCCGGGCCCGCCGCTCCGGCCGCGGCACGGGTCCCGGAGCGCACGGTGACGACCTGCTCGGGCTGCTCCTCGACAGCGGCCTGAGCGAGCACGAGGTGCGCGACGAGCTGGTCACGATGGTGATCGCGGGCCACGAGACCGTCGCCGCCGCGCTGGCCTGGACGCTGATGCTGCTCGCCGAGCACCCCGCGGCCCAGGAGCGGGTGCGCAGCGAGCTGGCGGCTCGCCCGGGACCGCCCTCCCTGGTCGGTCACCGGGAGACGGCCCCGTGGACGCGTGCGGTGGTCGACGAGTCCCTGCGGCTCTTCCCGCCCGCCTGGGTGGTCTCACGGCGAGCACAGCAGCCCGACGTGGTCGCCGGCCGAGCCGTGCCCGCGGGCACGCTGGCCATCATCAGCCCCTGGCTGGTGCACCGCCGGGCCGGGTCATGGCCCGAGCCGACCCGCTTCCGCCCCGAGCGCTTCCTCGATGCCGCTGCCGGCGGTGCCGGCGGTGCCGGCGGTGCCGGCGGTGCCGGCGGTGCAGGGCGTGCGGCGTACCTGCCCTTCGGGATGGGGCCGCGGCTGTGCATCGGCCGCGAGTTCGCCCTCGGCGAGATGGTGATCGTGCTCGACCGGCTGCTGGCCGGCCACTCCCTGTCCCTGCCGCCCGGGTGGTCGGCCCCCGACCCCGACGTGCAGGTGGCCGTGCACCCTCGCGGCGGGATGCCGCTGCTCGTCCGCCCCCGAGGGCTGCCCCACGAGCCGGCGTGATGGCGACCGACCTCGTCGTCGCGGTCCTGCTGCTGGTGGCCCTGGCCACCACGCAGCGGCTGATCCGCGGCCTCCGCGACCTGCCCGAGGACGGTGAGCCCACCGACGCCCACCTGTCGGTGATCGTCCCCGCGCGCAACGAGGCGCACAGCCTGCCGAGGCTCCTCGACTCGATCGGCCGCCTGGACGCCGCCGTCGAGGTCATCGTGGTCGACGACGGCTCCCAGGACCGGACGGCGGGCCTGGCGCGGGCCGCCGGCGCGATCGTCCTCGCCCCCGGGACCCCGCCGCCGGGTTGGACCGGCAAGGCATGGGCCTGCCAGCGGGGCGCGCAGCGGGCCGGCAGCGAGCTGCTGCTCTTCCTCGACGCGGACGTGGTGCTGGCGCCGGGTGCCCTGCGCGGCCTCCTCCGGCTGCATGCCGCAGGAGGCGGGTTGGTCTCCGTCCAGCCGTACCACCAGGTGGAGCGGCCCTATGAGCAGCTCTCGGCGTACTTCAACGCCGTGTCCCTCCTGGCCAGCGGGGCCTCCGCCGGCCCCGGCGGACGCCCGATGGCCTTCGGCCCCTGCCTGCTGACCTCGCGGGCGGACTACCAGCGTGCCGGCGAGCACGAGGCCGTGCGAGGGGCGATCCTCGACGACGTCGGGCTCGCCGCCGCCTACCAGCAGGCGGGCCTGCCCGTGCGGTGCGTCCTCGGCGGACGGGCGGTGCGGATGCGCAGCTACCCAGACGGCCTCGGCCAGCTCGCCGCCGGCTGGACGAAGAACGTCGCCTCCGGTGCGTCCGCCACCGCGCCACGTCCCCTGGTCGCCACCATGGCCTGGGTCTGCGCCCACCACGCGATCGGCGTCGGACTGATCCTCGCGCTGGTCGGCGTCCTGGTCGGCTCGCCGTTGCCCTGGGCCTACGGCTCGCCCGCCCTGTGGCTCCTCGGCTGGGTGGTGGCAGCGCTGCAGCTGCGCCTGCTGCTGGGCCGGATCGGGTCGTTCCGCTGGTGGACCTGGGCGCTGTTCCCGGTGCCACTGGCCGCCTTCGACCTGCTCTTCGCGCGATCGGTCCTGCTCACCGGGGTGCGCCGTTCCGTGCGCTGGCAGGGCCGCGACGTCCCGGTCACCCGTGGGTCCGACTCCTGACCCGCTGCGCCGAGCGCCGCTCAGACCTCGAAGCGCACCGTCCGGGTCGCGGGATCGGCCTCGGCCAGGCGCGCCCGGACCTGCTCGCCGACCGGCAGCCCGGTGCCGGTGACACGGGCCTCGACGGCGGGATCGCGGATGACCAGCTCGCCGCGGGTCGGATCGTCCTGGCCGTGGTCGTGGTCGAGCTCGGTCACCACGCCGGTGAAGGTCTCCCCGACCCGGTCGCGCAGGGTCCAGGCCTCGACGAGGTCGAGCACCATCGACTCGTACTGGTGCGAGCGCCGGCCCGACTCCTGCATCACCGCGGGCAGCTCGTGCAGCTGGGCGCGGACCCAGTCCGGCACCGGGGTCCCTGCCGACAGCGCCACACAGGTCTCCAGGCCGTAGCGGTCGACCAACCGACGCAGCGGCGCGGTGACGTGGGCGTACTCCGAGGCCAGGGCGGCGTGCTCGGGCTGGGCGGGCACCTCGCCGTCGAAGCCGACGTACCCGGCGCCGCGCAGCAGCGACGTGCAGGCGACCACCATCGCCGCCTGGTTGGGCCGGCTGGGGTCCAACGCGCGGATGAAGTCGGGGTAGGTCTCCTCCGCCGGCCAGGGGACGTCCAGGGCGTGCGCCGTGCGGTGCAGGCGCTTGACGGCCCCGGGGTCCGGCGGCGGCAGGGTGCGCAGGATGCCGACCTGGGCGTGCATCATCATCGCCGCGGCGGCGAAGCCGGTGAGGAGCGAGATCTGGGCGTTCCAGCTCTCCACCGGCAGCACCGAGCGGTACTCCAGCGTCCATGCCTCGCCGGCGATGTGCACCTCCTGCTCCGGCATCGGCAGGTTGACACCGCCACGCTCGGCCTCCACGTGCAGGCGCAGCTCGCCGACCTCGCGCAGCAGCCGGAGCACCTCGTCCGCGTTGCCGTCGTCGAGCTGCTGCTGGACGCCGGCGTAGTCGAGACGCGCGCGGGAGCGGACCCGGGCCCGCTCGACGACCGCCTCGGTCAGCACCCCGGTCGCGTCCACGCGCAACGTCCACACCAGCGCCGGGCGCTCCTGGTCCGGCAGCAGCGAGGCGGCTCCCTCCGAGAGCACCGGCGGGTGCAGCGGTACGACGGAGTCCGCGCCGTAGAGCGTCTCGCCCCGCCGGTGGGCCTCGACGTCGACCGCGTCGCCCGGCGTGATGAAGGCGGCCAGGTCGGCGATCGCGTAGTGCACGACGTAGCCCGAGCCGTCGCGCGCCAGGTGCATGGCCTGGTCGAGGTCCATCGAACCGGGCGGGTCGATGGTGACGAATGCGAGGTCCGTGCGGTCCAGCTCCGGGAGCCGTGGAGCGGCGGCGGCCGCCTCGGCGGCACGGACGACCTCCTCGGGGAAGTCGGGCGTCACGTGCAGCTCGTCCTGGATCCGGGCGATCCCCTGTCGCAGCGCGTCGTTCGCACCGTCACGGACCCGCAGCACCTGCTGACCCATCGTCGCCACCTCCCCTGGGCGGGCCCACACGCCCACGCCGTCCGTGCCCGCCACCCTAGGTCCCCGGCCCCCTCCAGCGCCTCTACCCTCGAGCCGTGCTGATCCTGCTGCCGCCGTCCGAGGGCAAGTCCGCTCCCCGTCGCGGCGGCGTGCTGGACCTCGAGGCGCTCTCGTTCCCGGCGCTGGCGGCGGCGCGGGCGACCGTGCTGGAGGAGCTGGTGTCGCTGTGCTCGGCGGACCCCGCGCGCGCGGCCGCCGTGCTCGGGCTCGGCCCCACCCAGGCCGAGCAGGTCGCGACCAACGCGCGGCTCCGCACCGCGCCCACGACGCGCGCCGACCGGCTCTACAGCGGGGTGCTCTACGACGCACTGGACCTGGCCGGGCTCGAGCCGGCAGCCCGGCGCCGGGCCACCCGGTGGCTGGCCGTGACCAGCGCGCTCTTCGGGCTGCTCCGCCCCCAGGACCGGGTGCCGGCCTACCGGCTCTCCGGATCGGTGTCGCTGCCCGGGCTCGGTCCGGTCGCCGGCCACTGGCGCGCGCACCTCGACCCGGCCGTGGCGGAGGCCCTCGGCGCGGGTCTGCTGGTCGACCTGCGCTCCTCGACGTACGCCGGTTTCTGGCGCCCGGACGCCGGCGTCGCGGCCCGGACCGCCACGGTGCGGGTGCTCCAGGAGCAGGACGGACGGCGGTCGGTGGTCAGCCACTTCAACAAGGCGACCAAGGGGCGGCTGGTGCGCGCCCTGCTCGAGGACGGCGGTACCCCCCGGAACCCCGCCGAGCTCACCGCCCAGCTGGGCGACCTCGGCTTCACCGTCGAGCCGGGGCGGCCGGGCCGCACCGGGACGCCCCTCGACGTGATCGTCCAGTCCCTCTGACCGCCGGGACTTAGGTCCCGATCCGGCCAGAACCCCCGAATCCGGGCATCTCGCCACCTAGTGTGGGGCTGCGCCGGAAGGCGTACCCGACTGCTGGAGGGCGGCGGGTGGGTTCCAGGCCGTCGGGGAGGGCGTCCATGGGCAGCGCGACGTCGGAGGCCGGGTCAGCGGTCGCGACCGGTGAGGTGCCGTCCCGGCGACGACGTCGGCGGCGACGCCGGCTCCAGCGTCAGCGCCAGCGCCGCCTCCGTCGCCAGCGTGAGCGCCGCGAACAGCTCCGGCAGCAGCTCCAGGCGCGGCAGATCACCCCGGCGGATCGGCATTGGGCGCGCCGCTGGACCGGCGGCCCGACCCCCGCTCAGCTCGCCGCCGTCCACGCCGTGGGGGGCCGTGCCTGGTTCCTGCGCCAGCTCGACCCGGCGTCGGTGCCCGACCCGCTCGGCCCGGCGATCGACGACTGGTTCCCCTCGCTCCGCCTGACGCCCGAGCAGATCTTCACCCGTCAGCGCGACGAGGTGATGGGCGGCTGGGAGGTGATGGCCGACCTGAGCCGCTGGACCGTCGCCCGGCGCATCGCGGGCAACCGGCAGGTGCTCGAGCAGATGGTCGACTTCTGGTCCAACCTGCTGCACGTGCCGCTGATGGCCGACAGCTCCTGGTTCTGGCGCGTCGACTACGACCGGGTGATCCGGCGGCTGGCGTTCAGCTCCTTCGAGCAGCTGCTCCAGGAGACCACCGTGCACCCCGCGATGGGGCTGTACCTCAGCAACGCCGTCTCCACCAAGGACGCGCCCAACGAGAACCTCGGCCGGGAGCTGCTCGAGCTGCACACCGTCGGGGTGGGCGCGGGCTACACCGAGCAGGACGTGAAGAACTCCGCACGCCTGCTCACCGGCTACCGGGCCGACGTGTGGTGGCCCCGGTTCCGGGCGTTCTACGACCCGACCGTGCACTGGACCGGCCCGGTGCAGGTGATGGGCTTCCACCACGACAACGCCGCAGCCGACGGCCGTCCCGCCGTGGCGGCGTACCTGTCCTACCTCGCCCATCACCCCGCGACCGCCCGGCGGATCGCGCACCGGCTCTGTGTGCGGTTCGTCAGCGACCAGCCCTCCGACGGTCTCGTCGGCGCCGTCGCCGACGCCTATCTCCGAAACGGCACCGCGATCCGCCCGACCCTGCTCGCGCTCGTGGACCACCCGGAGTTCGCCGGGTCGCGGGGCGCCAAGGTCCGCACGCCGCTGGAGGACTACGTCGCCACCGTCCGCGCGCTCGGCATCCGGCTGCAGCGCCCGGTCGACGACGACTCCTTCGTCAACGCGATGCACTGGCAGTACACCGACGCCGGCCAGGCGCCGTACGACTGGGCCGCCCCGGACGGCTTCCCGCTCGACAACGCCTCCTGGAGCAGCACCGGCCGGATGCTCACGAGCTTCGCCACGCACCGGGAGCTCGCCGCGCACTGGTGGCCCTCCCACGAGGTGACCTACCTGCCCGACAGCGCCCTGCTGCCCCCGTTCCCCACCACCGTCGACGCGCTGATCCAACACGTCGGCGCACGGGTGCTGGGACAGGTGCCCGACCTGAACACCCGCACCGCCGCCGCCACGGTGGTGGGCCGACCGCTCGAGCACCGCTACCAGCGGTCCTCCGACCTCGGCTACTGGGACCTGATCGCCGTGGTCACCACCCTGCTCGACTCCCCCACCCACCTCTACCGGTGACAGGTACGACGGAGGCCGACATGACCGACCCGACCTGCAGCTGCCCGCCGAGCTGCGCCGAGTTCGCCCTGACCCGGCGCACCCTGCTGCGCACCGCCGCCGTCGGCGCCGGCGCGCTCGCGGCCACCGGTGTCTTCGGCGGCGCCTTCCGCGAGGTGGCGTACGGCGCACCGCGCGGCGGCAACGTCGTGGTGGTGCTCAGCCTGCGCGGCGGCGCCGACGGGCTCTCGCTGGTGGTGCCGCGCGGCGCCGACCACGACCTGCTGACCGCCGCCCGCCCGGCCACGGTGGTGCCCGAGGGCGCGCTGGTGGCCGGCGACGCCGCCTTCGGCCTCCACCCCGCCTTCGCCCCGCTGGTGCCGCTGTGGCAGCAGGGCCGGTTCGGCGCCGTGCACGCCGTCGGGCTGCCGGCGCCCAACCGCAGCCACTTCGCGGCGATGGCCGAGATCGAGGAGGCGCGCCCGGGGTCGACCGAGCGCGTGGGGTGGATCAACCGCGTCGTCGGGCTCGACCGGACAGCGCCTCCGGAGACAGCGGTGCAGATCGGCGGCGCGCTGCTGCCCACCTCGATGGCCGGGCCCGCGCAGACGCTCGGTGCGCCGACCGTCACCGACCTCGACCTCGGCGCTCTCGGCGACACCGCGACGCGTCGCCGTGCCGGCCTGCGCCAGCTCTGGGCCGGCCGCACCGACACGCTGGGGCAGGCCGTCCGGGGGACGCTCGACACCACCGCCCGGCTCAGCGGCCTGGCCGCCGCCGCCGACACGGCCGTGCACACCGACCGCTACCCCGACGGAGCGCTGCGCGAGGTGCTCGCCAACACCGCCGCGTTGATCCGCGCCGACGTCGGCACCCGCGTGGTCACCATCGACTACGGCGACTGGGACATGCACACCGGCATGGTCGATCATGACGCCGACCCCACCGCGGGTCGCATGCACGACCAGGTCGCCCACCTGGCCGCCTCGCTGGCCGCGTTCTTCGCCGACCTCGGCACCGCCGCCGGCCGCGTCACCGTGGTGACCCTGAGCGAGTTCGGCCGCCGGGTCGCCGCCAACGCCGACCGGGGGCACGACCACGGTCACGGCAACGTGATGCTGCTGCTGGGCGGCGGCGTGCGCGGCGGCACCGTGCACGGCCGCTGGCCGGGCCTGGCCAGCCTCGACGACGGCGACCTGGCGGTCCGGCAGGACTTCCGCAGCGTGCTGTGGGAGGTGCTCGCCTCCCGCTTCCCCGACGTCGGCAGCCGACGCGCCACGGTGTTCCCGGGCCTCGTCCCGGAGTCCCTGGGGACGATGGCCTAGCTCCAGCCGGCCCGGCTCAGAGCGGCGCGTCCGTGGGCCGGGCGTTGAACAGCCGCAGGCTGCCGCGCGGCGGCCCAGCCGCCTCGCCGCCGGCGCCCGGGTCGGGGTAGTAGCTGAGCACCGTCACCGAGGCCGGGGTGAGCTCCATCCGGAACAGCGCCTCCAGGGGCGCCCCGAGCGCGTCGGCCACCAACGTCTTGATCGGGGTGACGTGACTGACCACCACGACGGTCTCGCCGGGGTGGTCGGCCAGCAGCCGGTCGCGGCCCTGGAGGACCCGCGCCTGCACGGTCCGGAACGACTCGCCGCCGCCGGGTGCGTGGTCGAGGTCGCCCAGCCACCGGGACAGCTCGTCGGGGTGACGCCGGCCCACCTCGGCGAAGGTCAGGCCCTCCCACGCGCCGAACTCCATCTCGGCCACGCCGGCCTCGACCGCGACCTCGAGGCCGAGGCGCTCACCCAGGATCGCGGCGGTGTCCAGGGTCCGTCGTACCGGGGAGCTGACCAGCGCGTCGAGGGTGTCCGCGAGCGGCGCGAGCCAGTCGGCCGTCGCCCCGGCCTGCGCCCGGCCCTCCTCGTTCAGGGGCGGGTTCGCGCCACCCAGGCCGCCGGAGAAGAGCTTGCGGGTGGTGTGGTCGCTGACGCCGTGCCGCACCAGCACGAGCGTGGTCGGCGGATCGCCGGGCGCGCTCCACCCGCGCTCGAGGCGGCGCGGGGCCGGAGCCGCCTCCGGAGCGGGGGCGGCCATGCTCAGATGCCGGACTCGGGCGTGCGCACCAGGATCCGGCCGCACTCCTCGCAGCGGACCACCTCATCGGTCGGCCGCTGCTTGATCTCGCCCAGCACCGAGTTGTCGAGGGTGAGGCGGCAGCCCTCGCACTGGCGCGCCCGCAGTGCCGCGGCCCCGACGCCGCCCTTCTGCTCGCGCAGCCTGGCGTAGAGCGCCATCAGGTCGTCCGGCAGGCCCTCGGCGGTGACCGTGCGCTCGGCGAGCAGCCCGGACAGCTCGGCGTCGAGCTCGCCGGCGCGAGCGGAGCGGACCTCCTCGAGGCGTCGGCGCTCCTCCTCGAGTGCGGCCAGCTCGCCCTCGGTGTGCTCGAGGTCGCGCTGGACGGCCTCGAGCCGCTCCATCACCTCGATCTCGACGTCCTCGAGGTCGCTGATCCGCCGCGCCAGGCTCTCCAGCTCGTGCAGCATCCGCTCGGCGTCCTTGGGGTTGCTCACCGCGCCGGAGTCGAGCATCTTCTGGTCGCGAGCCCGGCGGTTGCGCACCGCCTCGACGTCGGCGTCCGCCTTCTGCTGGTCGGTGGTCAGGTCGGCCACCTCGACCCGGCGGTCGCGCAGGGTGTCGTCGAGGGCCTTGCGCCGGCCGTCGAGCTCGACCAGCTGCGCCGCCTCGGGGATGCTGGCCAGCCGGTGCCGGGCGGTGTCGATGCGCGAGTCGAGCTCCTGGACGTCGAGCAGCTTCAACTGGGCGAACGGGTCGGCTCTCACCGGTGCGGCTCCTCGAGGGTCAGACCCGGAACGTCCACGGGTCGGTGTTCAGCGTGCTGACGCTGACCTCCACCGTATCGCCCAGCGCGTCGCCCAACCGCGCCGCCAGCACCGGCAGCCAGGTCCACTCCGCCGCCCAGTGCGCCACGTCGACCAGGGCCGGTGCGCCGCCGAGCTCCGCGTGCTCGAGCAGCTCCGAGGCGGGATGGTGGCGCAGGTCGGAGGTCAGGTAGACGTCGGCACCACGGCGTCGGGCGTGCTCGAGCAGGAAGTCGCCGGCGCCGCCGCAGAGCGCGACCGTCTCGACCCTCCGGTCGGGATCGCCCGCGACCCGCACCCCGTGCGCCGTGCCGGGCAGCACCGCCGCGACCCGCTCCGCGAAGGCTCGCACCGTGGTGGCGGACTCCAGGCGCCCGATGCGCCCGGACCCACGGGTGGGGTCCCCGACGGCGGCCAGCTCGACCACGTCGTACGCCGGCTCCTCGTAGGGATGCACGGCGCGGACGGCGCTCAGCACCCGCTCACGACGACGCCGCTCGCACACCGCCTCGATGCGCACCTCCGCGACCACCTCGAGCCGATCCACCTCCCCGACCGCCGGTCGGGCACCCTCGAGCGGCCGGAACCGGCCCTCGCCCGGGGTCGTGAACGTGCAGGAGTCATAGTCGCCGATCGCGCCCGCTCCCGCCTCGGCCAGCGCCTCGCGCACCGCCTCCGCCGCGCCGGCCGGCGCGAACACGACGATCTTGTCCAGCGGCTCGACCGCGTCGGGATCCAGGGGCGCGATGTCGTGCAGCCCGAGCGCGAGCGCGAGCGACTCCGAGACCCCGCCGGCCGGGGCGTCGGCGTTGGTGTGGGCGGCATAGAGCGCGCAGCCGCCGCGCACGAGTCGGTGCACGACGGCGCCCTTCGGGGTGTCGGCAGCGACGCTGCTGGTCCCCCGCACGTAGAGCGGGTGGTGGGTCAGCAGCAGCTGGGCGCCGTCGGCGACCGCCTGCTCTGCGACGGCCAGCACCGGGTCGACCGCGAGCAGGATCCGCCGTACGTCGTCGGCGGGGTCGCCGCACACCAGGCCCACCCGGTCCCACTCGTCGGCCCGGTGCGGCGGGTACCAGTCCTCGACGAGGGCCAGGACGTCGCGCAGCGCAGGCATGGGGCGAGGCTAGTGCGCCGCGTGCCGGACGGTCTTCGGCGTGCCGGACGGTGCGTCCGAGTGCGTGCAGCGCAAGGCCGACGAGGGAGGCGGCCCGGGGTTGGCCGTCGACCGAGGAGCACGCCGCGATGTGCGTGCTCGGCGTGCCGTCAGTTGACCTGGCGGTCGCGGCCCTCCCAATAGGGCGCTCGCAGCTTGAACTTCTGCAGCTTGCCGGTCGCAGTGCGGGCGAGCTCGTCGCGGAACTCCACGCTCGAGGGTGCCTTATAGCGGGCGACCTTGCCCTTGACGAAGTCGATCAGCTCCTGCTCGGTCAGCGACGACTCCGGCGCCTTCACCACGAGCGCCTTGATGGTCTCGCCCCACTTCTCGTCGGGCACGCCGATGACTGCCACCTCGTTGACGTCGGGGTGGGAGAAGATCGCGTCCTCGACCTCGATCGAGGAGACGTTCTCGCCGCCGGTGATGATCACGTCCTTCTTGCGGTCCTGGATCGTGAGGTAGCCCTCGTCGTCGATGAAGCCGCCGTCGCCGGTGTGGAACCAGCCGCCGGCCAGGCAGCGGGCCGACTCCTCGGGCTGCTCCCAGTAGCCCTCGAGGACGACGTTGGACCGGGCCAGCACCTCTCCCTCGTCGTCGATCCTCAGCGTCACGCCCAGGGCCGGGTTGCCGGCGCGCACGAGCTTCGCGGCGCGCTCCTCCCCGGACAGGTCGTCCCACTCCGAGCGGGTGCGGTTCACGGTGAGCACCGGCGAGGTCTCGGTGAGGCCGTAGATCTGCATGAACTCCCAGCCGAGCTCGGCCTCGACGCGAGCGACGGTCTTGGTCGGCGGCGGGGCGCCGGCCACGATGATCCGCACCTTGTCGCGGCCGGGGATCTCACCGTCCCAGGTCTGCGCCGCCTCCAGCACGGCGGCCACGACGGCGGGGGCCGCACACATGACGGTCACGCCGTACTTCTCCACCCGGCGCAGGATCTCCGCTCCGTCGACCTTGCGCAGCACGACCTGGGGCACGCCCATGCCGGTCATCGCGAACGGCATCCCCCAGCCGTTGGCGTGGAACATCGGCAGCGTGTGCAGGTAGACGTCGCGGTCGGTGACGCCGGCGTGCAGGGCGAACGTCACGGCGTTGGTCCAGATGTTGCGATGGGTGATCTGCACGCCCTTGGGCCGCGCGGTGGTGCCCGAGGTGTAGTTGATCGTGGCGGTCGCGTTCTCCTCGGGCTCCCACGCCTTCGGCTCGACGCCCTCGAGGTAGAGGTTCGCGTCGTCACCGAGGATGAAGGTGTGCTCGCACTCGACGCCCTTGAGGGCGTCGTCGAGCTCGGGGTCGACGTAGAGCACGCGGGCTCCGGAGTGCTCGACGATGTAGGACACCTCGTCGGCCGAGAGCCGGAAGTTGATCGGCACCAGCACGCGCCCGTAGCCGGCGACGCCGAAGAACGCGGTGAACAGCCGGGCACTGTTGTGCGACACGAACGCGACGCGCTCCCCCACGCCGATCCCGAGCGCGTCGAGCTTCGCCGCCATCGCGCGAGCCCGCTCGGCCACCTGCTGGTAGGTGAGGTCGCCGAGCGAGGGCGCCGGCTGGTCGGGCTCGTCGACGATCCCGACGCGCCGGCCGTAGACAGCGGTCGCGCGGGCCAGGAAGTCGGACGCGGAGAAGGGGACGATCACGGCTGTGGCCTTCCTCACCGGGGACGGGGAGGCCAATCTAGCCACCCCATCCGACGGCGGCCGGGCGCGTCCGGGCCCGTGCGACAAGGGGCCGGTCCGCGGCGACGAACGGCCCCGGGCAGGGGGCGCAGGAGGTGCAGTGTGGGTGCGGAGGGGATCGAACCCCCGACATGCGCCGTGTAAAGGCGCCGCTCTACCGCTGAGCTACACACCCGCGACCCGCACGGGTCCGGCACAGCGTAGAGGCGGCCGCGAGCCCCGAGCAAAAAAGCTGCGACCGCTGGCGTCTCGGGTCACCAGCGGTCGCAACACCTCTAGGGTGACCGATCCGCTGCGCGCTGCCAAGCGGGTCGGACCAAAAAGAGCCGCCCGGCCTAGACCGCCCGGAGCGCGGCCGCCTGCTGGTCGAGGTCGCGCGCCTCGCCGGGCTCGTTGTGGAGCGCGAACCGGACGACGCCGTCGCGGTCCACGACGTACGAGGACCGCCGGGGGCCGCCCGTCGCCGGGTCGAGCACCCCGTAGGCGTCGGTGACCTGCGCGTGCGGCCAGAAGTCGGAGAGCAGCGGGAAGAAGAGCGCATCGCGGTCGGCGAACGCACGGATGCTGTACAGCGGGTCGCACGAGATCGCGGCCAGCGTGGTGGTCTCGGTCTCGAAGTCACCGAGACGGTCGCGGAAGCCGGTCAGCTCCCCGGTACAGACGCCACTGAATGCGAACGGGTAGAAGACCAGCAGCACCGCCTTCTCGCCGCGCTGCCTCGCCAGAGAGAACGGCCGGCCGTGCTGGTCGCGGAGGGTGAAGTCGGGAGCGACCGCACCGATGTCCAGGACCATGCCGGGGACCCTATCCACCGTGGAGCCGCTCACTGCTCCTCGGGCTGCCAGTCGGCCAGCTCGCGCTTGAGGACCTTGCCGGTGGCGTTGCGGGGCAGCTCGGGCAGGAACACCATCTCGCGCGGCACCTTGTAGCGGGCGAGGTTGTCCTTGACCCATCCCTTGAGCGTGTCCTCGTCGGCCTCCGCGCCGTCGGCGAGCACCACGAAGGCCCGCAGCCGCTTGCCGAAGTCCTCGTCGTCGATGCCGACCGCGGCGGCGTCCACGACGGCCTGGTGACGGCACAGGCAGTCCTCGACCTCCTTGGGGAAGACGTTCTCCCCGCCGGAGACGATCATCTCGTCGTCGCGGCCCTCGACGAACAGCCGGCCGCGCTCGTCGAGCCGCCCGACGTCGCCGGTGGCCATCAGCCCGTCGACGACCTCCTTGTGGCCGCCGCCGGTGTAGCCCTCGAACAGCATCGAGTTGGCCACGAAGATCCGGCCCGACTCCCCCGCCGGCGCCTCCCCGCCCTCGTGACGGTGGATGCGTACGACGGTGTTGGGCGGGGGCAGGCCCGCCGTGCCGGGGGCTGCCCGCATGTCCGCGGGCGTGGCGATCGTCGCCCAGGCCACCTCAGTCGAGCCGTAGGTGTTGTAGAGGTTGTCGCCGAAGGTGTCCATCCAGTCGGTGGCCAGGTCCCCGGGCAGGGCCGAGCCGGAGGCGGCCACGACCCGCAGGGCGGAGTAGTCGCCGCTGCGCTGATCGGCCGGCAGCCGCAGGATGCGCTGGAGCATCACCGGGATCACCACCAGGGCGTCGCAGCGCTGCTGCGCGACGACGTCGAGACAGTCCGCGGGGTCGAAGCGGCGCCGCAGCACGACGGTGCTGCCCAGCAGCATGGCGAGGTTCAGGTGGGCCCAGCCCCAGGTGTGGAACAGCGGAGCGGCGATGTGCGTGCGTCCGCCGCTGCGCAAGGGGATCCGGTTGAGCAGCGCGACGGCGCCGTCGAGCGCGCCCGCCTCCGAGCGCGGCGCGCCCTTCGGCGTGCCCGTGGTGCCCGAGGTGAGGATGACCGGGCGCGAGACCCGCGAGGGCGGCCGCCGGCGCGTCGGGGAGGCGTCGGCGATCAGCCGCTCGAGGACAGGGCGGGAGGTCTCGTCGGGGGCGTCGCACCAGGCGAGCAGGCGCTTGATGCGCACCTCGCCGCCCTCGGCGTCACCGCTGTCGAAGGCCCGGTCGAGCAGATCCTCGAACTCCTCGTCGTAGACGACGGCGGTGGTGCCCTCGCGACCGCACACCTCGCCGATCTGGGGCGCGGCGAAGGAGGTGTTGAGGTAGAGGATGTCCGCGCCGAGCTTGCCCAGCGCTGCGGAGACCTCGAGGAAGTAGCGGTGGTTGCGGCACAGCACGGCGACGCCGTCACGCTCCCGGACACCCTGCTCGGAGAGGGCGTTGGCCAGCCGCGTGGAGCGGTCGTCGACCTCGGCCCAGGTCAGCTCGCCGAGCTCATCGACCAGGCAGACCGCGTCGGGCGACTTGATCGCGACGGCGGTGACCCCGCCGGCGAAGCCCATCCCGAAGTCGTGCAGCGCCTTGCCCATCAGGCCCAGCCGCAGCGGGCCGTAGGGCCGCACCACCCCGGCCCGCGTCATCGTGGAGACCAGGACCGCCTGACGGCGCGTCTCGGTCACCGCCCGCTTGGCGGCCCGCTGCGCCAGCGAGGTCAGCATGGGACCGCCGACACGGTCAACGGCCCTTCGGCGCGACCAGGCGGGTGGCCGACCAGTCCTTGCTCACCGGGACGTTGGTGGTCGTGGTGAGACCCGCCACTGGCGCCGCCTCGGTGATCTCCGAGGGCTCGACGGCACCCGGCCGGCCGATCTTCGGGGTGAGCAGCCAGATCGCTCCGCCCGCCACGAGGTCGGTCAGGGAGTCCACGAGCGCGTCGACCAGGTCGCCGTCGCCGTCGCGCCACCACAGCAGCACCGCGTCCACGACGTCGCCGTGGTCGCCGTCGACGAGGTCGCCGTCGACGGCGTCCTCCAAAGCGATCCGGAGCTCGTCGTCGACGTCTTCGTCCCAGCCCAGCTCCTGGACCGTCATGCCGGACGTGACGCCCATGCGGTCGGCGATCCGGACGTCCGCGCCATCCGCGGTCGCGTTCACTTCTCTTCCCCACCTTCCCGTGGGCCCCACCCGGTGCGGAGCCGTCGGTGACGCAAGTTCAGCGGAGCGAGGTGCCCCCGCGCAACCCCAGCCTCGCACGGACCGACCCCGGCCGGCGCAGCGACGCCCGGTCCGGGGACCCGCGGTGCTACTGGGCGGTAGATTTTCCACCCCTCCTCCGCGTGACACGATGCAGGAGTGACCCACGACGTAGCAGCGGACCACCCGGCGTCATCCGAGGAGGCGGCCACACCCCCGGCCGCAGCGGCGACGCCCCCCACAGCGCCCTCGACGCCCCCGGTGATCCACGAAGGGCTGCCCACCCAGCTGCCCGACATCGACCCCGACGAGACCACGGACTGGCTGGCGTCCTTCGACGCCCTGGTCGAGGACCGCGGGCGGCAGCGCGCCCGCTACATCATGCTGCGCCTCCTCGAGCGCGCGCGTGAGGAGAACGTCGGCGTCCCGGCGCTGCGCAGCACCGACTACATCAACACCATCACGCCCGAGCGCGAGCCGTGGTTCCCCGGCGACGAGGACGTCGAGCGCCGGATCCGGGCCTTCATCCGCTGGAACGCCGCGGTGATGGTCTCCGACGCCAACCGCAAGGGCCTGGAGGTCGGCGGCCACATCGCGACGTACCAGTCCAGCGCGAGCCTCTACGAGGTCGGCTTCAACCACTTCTTCCGCGGGCACGACCACCCCGGCGGCGGCGACCAGATCTACATCCAGGGCCACGCCTCCCCCGGCATCTACGCCCGTGCCTTCCTCGAGGGCCGGCTCACCGAGGAGCAGCTGCTCTACTTCCGCCAGGAGGTGCAGCACGGCGTCGGCAAGGGCCTGTCGTCCTACCCCCACCCGCGGTTGATGCCGGACTTCTGGGAGTTCCCCACCGTCTCGATGGGGCTGACGGCGCTCAACGCGATCTATCAGGCGCGGTTCAACCGCTACCTGCACAACCGCGGCATCAAGGACACCTCCCAGCAGCACGTCTGGGCGTTCCTCGGCGACGGCGAGATGGGCGAGCCCGAGTCACTCGGCGCGATCTCGCTGCCCGCCCGCGAGGAGCTGGACAACCTCACCTTCGTCATCAACTGCAACCTGCAGCAGCTCGACGGACCGGTGCGCGGCAACGGCAAGATCATCCAGGAGCTGGAGTCGGTCTTCCGCGGCGCCGGCTGGAACGTGATCAAGGTGATCTGGGGCCGGGAGTGGGACGAGCTGCTCGCCCGCGACGTCGACGGCGTGCTCGTCAACAAGATGAACACCACCCCCGACGGCGCGTTCCAGACCTTCTCGGTGGAGAACGGCGCCTACAACCGCGAGCACTTCTTCGGTCCCGACCCGCGGCTGCGGCGGATGGTCGAGCACATGACCGACCGGCAGATCGAGAAGCTGCCGCGCGGCGGCCACGACTACCGCAAGGTCTACGCCGCCTTCGACGCGGCGACGAAGCACGTCGGCCAGCCGACGGTCATCCTCGCCCACACCATCAAGGGCTGGACGATCGACGCGCTGGAGGGCAAGAACGCCACCCACCAGATGAAGAAGCTCAACGCCGAGGATCTCAAGCGCTTCCGCGACCGGCTCTACCTGCCGATCAGCGACAAGGAGATCCAGACCCGGTACGACGCCGACCACACCGCGCCGTTCTTCCACCCGGGCGCGGACTCCCCCGAGATCGAGTACATGCTCGAGCGGCGCCGCCAGCTCGGCGGCTCGCTGCCGAACCGCACGGTGCGCAGCAAGGCGCTGAAGCTGCCCGGCGACGCCGTCTACTCCGACCTCAAGCAGGGCTCGGGCAAGAACAGCGTCGCGACCACGATGGCGCTGGTCCGGCTGCTGCGCGACTGGATGAAGGACCCCGAGATCGGCCGCCGGATCGTGCCGATCGCTCCCGACGAGTTCCGCACCTTCGGGATGGACTCGATGTTCCCGAGCGCCAAGATCTACAACCCGGCCGGCCAGCTCTACGAGTCGGTCGACCGCAAGCTGCTGCTGAAGTGGCGCGAGGACCAGAGCGGGCAGATGCTGCACGAGGGCATCTCCGAGGCCGGCGCGGTCGCGTCGGCGACCGCGGCGGGGTCGGCGTACTCCACCCACGGCGAGCCGATGATCCCCTTCTACATCTTCTACTCGATGTTCGGCTTCCAGCGGACCGGCGACGGCATCTGGGCGATGGCCGACCAGCTCGCCCGCGGCTTCCTCATCGGGGCCACCGCCGGCCGCACCACGCTGACCGGGGAGGGCCTGCAGCACGCCGACGGCCACTCGCCGCTGCTCGCAGCGACCAACCCCGCCGTCGTGCACTACGACCCGGCGCACGCCTTCGAGGTCGCGCACATCATGCGCAACGGCCTCGAGCGCATGTACGGCTCGACCGAGGAGCACCCCCACGGCGAGGACGTCATCTTCTACCTCACCGTCTACAACGAGCCCGTGCACCAGCCCGCCGAGCCGGCGGACCTCGACGTCGACGCGCTGCTGCGCGGCATCTACCGCTTCGGCGTCGCGGACGGCGACGGTGACCGGCCGCGGGTGCAGCTGCTCGCCTCGGGCGTCGCGTTCCCGTGGATCCGCGAGGCGCAGCAGCTGCTCGCCGACGACTGGGGCGTGGCGGCCGACCTGTGGTCGGTGACGTCGTGGAACGAGCTGGCCCGTGACGCCAACGCCGCCGAGCACGACGCGCTGCGTCACCCCGGGGCCTCGGCACGGACGCCCTACGTGACGACCGCCCTGCAGGAGGGCAGCGGACCGTTCGTGGCGGTGACCGACTACATGCGTGCGGTACCGATGCAGATCGCGAAGTGGGTCCCCGGCGACTTCCACGTCCTGGGCACCGACGGGTTCGGCTTCGCCGACACCCGTCCGGCGGCTCGGCGGTTCTTCAACGTCGACGCCCAGAGCGTCGTGGTGCAGGCGCTGCAGGCCCTCGCCGAGCGCGGCGAGATCAAGCCCGAGGTCGTCCAGGAGGCGTTCGACCGCTACCGCATCGACGACCCGACAGCGGTCGCCGGCGTGGCCCAGGAGGGCGGGGACGCCTGACGGCGTCGACCCCCGTCAGGCCCCGCCGGCCAGCACGGCGACCGGGGCCACCGGGGCCTCGCCCGCCTCGGCGGGGTTGAGGGGCTCCGCGGGGCCGTTGCGGAGCAGGGTCCGCCAGCGGCCCCGGTGGTAGGTCGCGGGGTCGGTGTTGCGGATGAACTCGCGCACCACCTTCACGAACCGCTCGGGATGGTCCTTGTGGGGGAAGTGACCGGCGTTGGGCACGAGCTCGATCACCGCTCCCGGAGCGACCCGGGCGACCGTGTCGGCGTGGCGGGCGGGGATGACCAGGTCGTCGGCTCCCCAGACCACCAGCAGCGGCATCGCCTGGGTCAGGTACGCGCGATCGACCATCGACACGATCTGACCCTTGAGGTCGACCACCGCCCGCACGACGTGCCGGATGGCCGCCCGCGCCCGGGGGTCCTTGAAGGAGTCGTAGATGGCCGCGATCTCGGCGAGGTCGCGGGTCCCCGGCAGGCCGGAGCGGGCCAGCCGGCGCAGGCCCGCCGTACCGACGTGGCGCACGCCCGGGAGGGTCGCAGCAGCCAGGAACTGCTCGGCACCCGGGACGGTGACGGCCCGGATGAGCGGGGTGACCTCGGGTCCGAGGCCCCCGGGAGCCACCAGCACGAGCCGCTCGGTGCGCTCGGGGAACTGATAGGCGAACTGCATGGCGACGCCGCCGCCGAGGCTGTGGCCCACCACGGTGACCTTGTCGATGCCCAGCACGGTGAGCAGGTCGCGCATCCCGTTGGCGAAGCCACCCACCGAGTAGTCGGCGCGAGGCTTGTCACTGAGACCGTGGCCGAGCAGGTCGGGCGCGATCACGGTGTGGTCGCGGGCGAGCTGGCGGATCACCGGGTCCCAGGTCGTGTGGTCACAGGCCAGGCCGTGCAACAGCAGCAGCGCCGGACCTGAGCCGGCGCGCACGAACGCGCGCCGGTGCCCGTGCACACGGACGATCTCGACCTCGAGCGGAGCATCGACGGAGCGCGGAGCGACGAGCTTCGTCATGGTGTCCTCCTCGGTGACCGGCCGTTGCGGCAGGCAGCAGCCTTGCGGTGCCCGGTCGCCCTCGGACCATGCGATTGAAGCAGAAACAGCCCCACCGGCGCGCCGGAAACCCTTGTGTCGTTGCGGATTCGTGGCCGAAGGACGCCTTTCGAGCGATCCGGTGCGGCTCCGGTGCCGCGGTAGACCCTAGAGTCGGGACGTGACCCCCGCGGAGCCCAGCCGCAGCCAGGTGAGCCGGCGCCTGACCCGCGCCCGCGGCCGCCTGAGCAGCGCCGCGCTGGCCCGGATGGAGCAGGACATGCCGTGGGTCCGGCAGCTCACGGCCGAGGAGCGCTCCTGGATCGGCCTGATCATCCAGGCCGGCATCAAGTCCTTCATCGACTGGTACCGCCACGACCAGGCGCCCTCGCGCATCCGCCACGAGGTGTTCGGCAGCGCGCCACGGACGCTCGCGAGCGAGATCAGCCTCGAGCAGACCGTGGCGCTGGTGCGGCTCTCCATCGACGTGGTCGACGAGAACCTCGACGCGGTCCTCGACCCGCCCGATGCCGAGCACATCCGGCGCGCCCTCAACGGCTACGCCCGCGAGGTGGCCTTCGCGACCGCGGAGGTCTACGCCCGCGCGGCCGAGCAGCGGGGCGCATGGGACGCCCGCCTGGAGGCACTGGTCGTCGACGCCGTCCTGCGCGGCACCACCTCGCTGGTCAGTGACGGCGCCGAGGACCTGACCGCCCGCGCCGCCACGTTGGGCTGGCGAGGCGGCGGAGGGGCCCTGGTGATGGCCGGCTCGCTGCGCTCGGACACCCCGGTCGAGGACGTACGGCGCCTGGCGCGGGAGCGCCGCCTGGACTGCCTGTGCGCGGTGCAGGGCAACCGGCTGGTGGTCGTGCTCGGTGGCGTGACGGACGCCGGTCGCGCCGGGGAGCAGCTCGCGGACGCCTTCGGGCCCGGGCCCGTCGTGGTGGGGCCGGTCGTCGACGGGCTCACCGGCGCGGGCCGGTCCGCGGACGCGGCGCTGTGCGGGTTGCGGGTCGCCCCCGCGTGGCCGCAGGCACCGCGACCGGTGCTCGCCGACGACCTGCTCCCGGAGCGTGCGCTGGCCGGCGACGAGGCGGCGCGGCAGCGGCTGGTCGCGCTGCACGACGACCTGGCCGCGAGCAGCGAGGTCGCCGTCGCCACGCTGGCGGCGTACGCCGAGAGCGGCGGCTCCGTCGAGGGCACCGCCCGCGCGCTGTTCGTGCACCCGAACACCGTGCGCTACCGCCTGCGCCGGGTCGCCGACGTGGCCGGGCTGGTGCCCTCGGATCCCCGCGACGCCTACACCCTGCGGGTCGCACTCACCCTGGGCCGGCTCGCTCGGTAGCACGACCTTTGTAGGAACCCTCCAAAGTTCGGTGCCGCCTTTGGTGCCCGTCCTCCCCTCGCGCCGGTGTCGCGCCCCGGCACAGTGGAGGGGTGCTGATCATCGTCGCTCCCGGTCAGGGGGCGCAGACGCCCGGCTTCCTGACTCCCTGGCTGGAGGACCCCGGCTTCGCCGCGCGGCTCGACTGGCTCTCGGCCGTGGCCGGGCTGGACCTGGCCCACTACGGCACCCGCGCCGACGCCGAGACCATTCGCGACACCGCGATCGCGCAGCCTCTGCTGGTCGCTGCGGGCCTGGTGACCGCGCTCGAGCTGTTCCCCCACCCCGCCGACGCCTTCGGGCGCATCGGCGCGGTGGCCGGGCACAGCGTGGGCGAGCTCACCGCCGCCGCCGGTGCCCGCGTGATCAGCGCCGAGCAGGCGATGGTGCTGGTCCGCGAGCGCGGCAAGGCCATGGCGCGCGCGGCGGCCGCCACCCCGACGGGGATGAGCGCCGTGCTCGGTGGCGACCCCGAGGAGGTGCGGGCGGTACTGGCCCAGCACGGCCTCACCGCGGCCAACGTGAACGCGCCGGGCCAGGTCGTGGCAGCCGGCACCAGCGAGCAGCTCGCGGCCTTCGGCGCGGCGCCGCCGGCCAAGGCGCGGGTGCGGCCGCTCGCCGTCGCCGGCGCCTTCCACACCGCCCACATGGCTCCCGCGGTCGACCACCTCGCCGCCCTCGCCCGCTCGGTCTCCACCCACGACCCGCGCACCGCTGTGATCAGCAACGCCGACGGTCAGGTCGTCCACGACGGCCGCGCCGTGCTGCGCCGGATCGTCGGGCAGGTCGCCAACCCGGTCCGCTGGGACCTGTGCCTGGAGACGATGCAGGACCTCGGCGTGACCGGCGTCCTCGAGGTCCCGCCGGCGGGGACGCTCACCGGCATCGCCAAGCGCGCCCTGCCGGGCGTGGAGACCTTCGCGCTCAACACTCCCGACCAGCTCGACGCCGCCCGGGAGTTCGCCGACACCCATGGCAGCCACTCCCAGCTCGACACCTCACCGACGTGGCGCCTCCTCGTCGCGCCCGCCCAGGGCACCTTCGCCCGGGGCGTCGCCGCGGAGGGCGCCGAGCTCGAGGCGACCGAGGAGGTCGGCACGATCAGGTCGCTGCGCGACACCACGCCCGTGGTCGCGCCCTACGGCGGCACGATCGTGGAGTGGCTGGTCGAGGACGGCGACCTCGTCTCCCCCGGTCAGCCGCTGGTCCGCCTGCACCCGCAGGCGGTCGGCTGATGAGCGCCCTGGGCGTCCCGGCGGCGCTGCGGTCGAGCGGCGTGCTCGGTCTCGGGCACTACCGGCCCCGCCGCGTGGTGCCGAACGCGGAGGTCGTCGAGGCGATCGACTCCAGCGACGAGTGGATCCAGCAGCGGTCCGGCATCGTCGAGCGGCGCTTCGCCTCCGACGACGAGACGGTCGTCTCGATGTCGGTCGCCGCTGCGCGGGAGGCCCTCGAGCAGGCCGGCATCCAGCCCGGCCAGGTCGACACCGTCATCGTCGCCACCGTCTCCCACCTCCTGCAGACGCCGTCGGCGGCCACCGCCGTGGCGCACGAGCTCGGCACGACCGGGGCGGCCTTCGACATCTCCGCCGCCTGTGCCGGCTTCTGCCACGGCATCGCGCTCGCCTCCGACCTGGTCCGGGCCGGCTCGGCCCAGCACGTGCTGGTCGTCGGGGTCGAGCGACTCTCCGACATCACCAGCCCCACCGACCGCGGCACCGCGTTCATCTTCAGCGACGGGGCCGGCGCGGCGGTCGTCGGACTGTCCGCGGAGCAGGGCATCGGCCCGGTGGTCTGGGGAAGCGACGGCGGGAAGTACGACCTCATCCGGCAGACCGAGGACTGGCGTGACGTCGTCGCCGCCGGGTCGACCTCGATGCCCCACCTGGTGATGCAGGGCCGGGAGGTCTTCCGCTGGGCCGCGTTCGAGATGGCCAAGGTCGCCACCGAGACGCTCGAGCGCAGCGGCGTCGCCCTCGAGGACCTGGACGTGTTCGTCCCCCACCAGGCCAACATGCGCATCATCGACGCGATGGCCCGGGCGATGAAGCTGCCCGACACGGTCCGCATCGCCCGCGACATCGCCCACCAGGGCAACGCCTCCGCCGCCTCCGTGCCCCTGGCACTGCGGCAGATGGTCCTCGACGGCGAGGCCCGCAGCGGCGATCTGGCCCTGCTGATCGCCTTCGGCGCCGGGCTGTCGTTCGCCGCCCAGGTGATCAGGGTTCCCTGAGCCCGGCGGCGCCGCCGCACCCGAACCGCACCACCCCGAGCACCACCCTGCACCACCACAGCAGCACCACCACATCACCCACCAAGGAGAAGCAGAGATGGCCACCACCGAAGAGATCCGCTCCGACCTCGCCGAGATCGTCAACGAGGTGACCGGCATCCCCGCCGACGACGTCCAGCTCGACAAGTCCTTCACCGACGACCTCGACGTGGACTCGCTGTCGATGGTCGAGGTCGTCGTCGCCGCCGAGGAGAAGTTCTCGGTGACGATCCCCGACGACCAGGTCAAGAACCTCAAGACCGTCGGCGACGCCGTCACCTTCATCGAGAAGGCTCAGGCCGCCTGATCCTGCTCGCCCGCCGAGCACCGCCGCACAGCACCGCGCCACCACACCGCCAGTCACCGTCCGAGGAGGACAGAGCATGAGCCGCAGGAGGGTCGTCGTCACCGGGCTGGGCACCACCAGCCCGGTCGGGGGTGACGTCGCCAGCACCTGGGAGGCGCTCGTCGCCGGCAGGTCCGGCGTACGCCGTCTGGACCAGGAGTGGCTGGAGGCGCACGGTGCAGCCGAGCTGCCCGTGCGGATCGCGGCCACCGCCGCGGTCGATCCCACCACGGTGCTCGACCGGGTCAAGGCCCGTCGGCTCGACCGCTCGGCGCAACTGGCGATGGTCGCCGCGCAGGAGGCGTGGGCCGACGCCGGCTTCGCCGGCGAGGGCGGGGACGCGGCCCTCGACAAGGACCGGCTCGGCGTCGCGATGGCCTCGGGCATCGGCGGCGTCATCACGCTGCTGAGCAACTACGACGCCCTGCGGGAGAAGGGCCCGCGCCGGGTCTCGCCGCTCGCGGTGCCGATGCTCATGCCCAACGCCCCGGCGGCGAACGTCGGCCTGATGGTCGGCGCCCGGGCCGGCGTGCACACGCCGGTCTCGGCGTGTGCCTCGGGCAACGAGGGCATCGCGCTGGCGCTGGACCAGATCCGCCTGGGACGCGCCGACGTGATGCTCGCGGGGGGCACCGAGGCGGCGATCCACCCGCTGCCGATGGCCGCCTTCGCGAACATGATGGCGCTGTCGAAGTCGGGGACCGCCGACGACACCGACCCGGCGGCGGTCTCCCGCCCCTGGGACACCGGCCGCAACGGCTTCGTGCTCGGCGAGGGCGCGGGCGTGCTGGTCCTCGAGGAGCTCGAGCACGCCCGGGCCCGCGGCGCGCGCATCTACGCCGAGGTGCTCGGCGCCGGCATCAGCAACGACGCCCACGACATCGCCCAGCCGGAGCCCGAGGGCCGCGGCGGGACGCTGGCGATCCGCCGGGCGCTCGAGGACGGACAGATCGACGCCGCCGACGTCGCCCACGTCAACGCCCACGCGACCTCGACACCGCAGGGCGACGTCGCGGAGGGCCTGATGCTCCACGCGACCCTGGGCAAGCACGCCGACGACGCCGTCGTCACCAGCACCAAGTCGATGACCGGTCACCTGCTCGGCGGCGCGGGCGCGCTGGAGGCGATCGCGACCATCCTCGCCCTGCAGCACCGGCTCTCGCCGCCGACGATCAACCTCGACGAGCAGGACCCTGCCGTCGACCTCGACATCCCGCGGACCGCCCGGGAGCTGCGCAGCGGCGACATCGTGGCGCTGAACAACTCCTTCGGATTCGGTGGCGCCAACGTGGCGGTCGCGTTCGGGTCCCTGTCATGACGCCCGCGCTGGAGAAGGACGGTCACCGCTGATGGTCGCTGCTGCCTCGGAGAAGGCTCCTGTGCCCGCTCCCAAGACCGAGGACCCGCGTCACCCGCTCAACCGGCTGGGCGTGCTCTTCGACGAGGGCACGCTCGAGACGCTCACCCCGGTGGACACCAGCGGCATGCTGGCCGCCATCGGCCGGGTGCGCGGCACCACCGCCGTCGCCTTCTGCTCCGACCCGACCGTGATGGGCGGGGCGATGGGGGCCGAGGGCTGCCGCGTCGTGGTCGCCGCCTACCAGCGCGCGCTCACCGACCGGGTGCCGATCATCGGCCTCTGGCACTCCGGCGGCGCCCGCCTGGCCGAGGGCGTGCTCTCCCTGCACGCCGTCGGCGAGATCTTCCACGCCATGACGCGCGCCTCGGGCACGATCCCGCAGATCTCGGTGGTGCTCGGCGCCGCGGCGGGCGGCGCGGCGTACGGACCGGCGCTGACCGACGTGGTGATCCTCGGACCGGAGGGACGGATCTTCGTCACCGGACCCGACGTCGTCCGGTCGGTCACCGGCGAGGAGGTCGACATGCTGCGCCTGGGCGGTCCCGAGCCGCACGGGCGCCGCTCCGGCGTCGTGCACGTGCTCACGGACACCGAGGCCGAGGCCCTGGAGAAGGCCCGCTCGCTGACCCACCTCTTCGGCGCCCAGGGCACCCTGGACCTCGACGAGGTCGCCGACGTGGACCTGGCCTCCTACCTGCCGGAGTCCCCCAGGCGTGCCTACGACGTGCACCCGCTCGTCGCCGGCCTGCTCGACGACGACAGCGTCGAGGAGCTGCACGCCCGGTGGGCACCGAACATCGTCACGGCCCTGGGCCGCCTCGGGGGACGCACCACCGGCGTCATCGCCAACAACCCGCTCCGGCTCGGTGGCTGCCTGGACTCGTTGTCGGCGGAGAAGGCCTCGCGGTTCGTGCGGATGTGCGACGCGTTCGGCATCCCGCTGGTCGTCGTCGTCGACGTGCCGGGCTACCTCCCCGGCGTCGGCCAGGAGTGGGACGGCGTGGTGCGACGCGGCGCCAAGCTGCTGCACGCCTTCGGCGAGGCGGTCGTGCCCCGGGTCACCGTGATCACCCGGAAGACGTACGGCGGTGCCTACATCGCGATGAACTCCCGCTCGCTGGGGGCGACGCGGGTCTTCGCCTGGCCCGGTGCCGAGATCGCCGTGATGGGCGCCGTCGCCGCCGTCCGCATCCTGCACCGGCGCAAGCTGGCCGATGTCGCCCCGGAGATCCGGGCGCAGGTCGAGGCGGAGCTGGCCGAGGAGCACACCCGGATCGCCGGTGGCCTCGACAAGGCCGTCGAGATCGGGGTGATCGACGAGATCGTCACGCCCGACCGGACCCGCCGCGCCGTGGCCGCGGCGATCGCCGAGTCCGGGCTGGTCACCCGCGGGGCGCACGGCAACATCCCGCTCTGAGCCGGCGGGCGAGCCTCACCCCACGGCGGCGCGGAAGAACGCCACGGTGGCGGCGAGGTAGCGCGGGAGCAGCCGGTGGAAGCCGTGCCCCTCGCCGGGGTAGGGGACCAGATGGACCGCGACCCCGTCGGCCCGCATCGCCGCCGCGGTCGCGACGCTCCAGCGGTAGGGACAGGTCCGGTCAGCGGTGCCGTGGGCGATCTGCACCGGCATCTGCAGCCGGCCCAGGTAGGTCCGCACGCTGGCGGCCCGCCACGTCGCGGGTCGGGTCGCCGGCGTCCCGTAGGCCGCGACCACGCGTCGTCGCAGGGCCGAGCCGGCGGGTGCCCAGCGGTGGAGGTCGTCGCCGGCCAGGGAGCTGACCGGGGAGTACAGCGCCAGGGCCCGGAACCATCCGGGCCGTGCGACCGCGGCCTGCAGGGCGACGCCTCCGCCCATCGACCGCCCGAGGAGCACGACCCGGTGCAGGTCTATCCCGGGGAGCCGGGCGCGGCGCAGCGCCACCACGGCGTCGAGCAGGTCGACCGGATAGCCCCCCGGGTGCGGCGGCGCGGCACCCCGCTCGATGCTCGAGCCGCCGTAGTTGCGGTAGTCGGGGTGCAAGACCGCGAAGCCGGCGCGCGCGAGGCCGTCCTCGACCGTGACCAGGCCGGCCCCGCGCAGGTAGCTGCCCGGTGAGGCGAAGCCGTGCGCCACGACGACGAGGGGCACCGCCGCGGCCGGTCCCGCTGCCCGCGGGATCGCGAGCGTCCCGGTGATCCGCAGGCCCGCGGAGCGGTAGCTCACCGCCCAGCGGTCGAAGGACTCCTCGCGGTAGAGCAGTCCCTCGCGACGGAGCCGGTCACCGTCGAGGCGTCGGTGCAGCAGCGCCCGGACGTCGACGAGGTTGAACGGGGTGGTGGTGTCGTTGGCCGCCCCGACGACCGCCGGCGCGGGGCCGGCCCCCTCGGTGCCGCGGGAAAGGGCCGGCAGGGCCAGCAGGACGGCGAGGAGGGCCGCCAGCAGCACGCTCGCGGCCACAGCGATCCGACGTCCGCGCAGCACCACGGCGACGATGATCCGGCCGGCTCCACGACGGCGGGGCGGCCGTGACCGTACCGAGACCCCCGTCGCTCAGCTGGTCCAGACAGCCTGCCTGCGGCCCCGGCCGGGCCGGGTCACACGACCTGGTGCAGCCACCGCACGGGGGCGCCCTCGCCGGCGTACCGGAACGCCTCGAGCTCGTCGTCCCAGGCGCGGCCGAGGAGCTTGTCGACCTCCAGCTCGAGGGTGGTGTCGCCGAGGCTCGCCTTGAGCATCGCCGCCTTGAGCCGGTCCTCGGGGATCATCAGGTCGCCGTGCAGGCCGGTGACGGCGTGGAAGACGCCGAGCTCGGGCGTGTAGGAGTACCGCGCCCCCTCGGTGGCCGAGGTGGGCTCCTCGGTGATCTCGAAGCGCAGGTGGTTCCAGCCGCGCAGCGCCGAGGTGACCGCGGCAGCGGTGCCGGCCGGGCCGACCCAGGAGTGCTCGGCACGGTAGGTGCCGGCCTGCGCCGGCTGCGGCGTCCACTCCAGGTTCAGGGCAGCACCGAAGACACCGCCGGCCGCCCACTCCACGTGCGGGCACAGTGCCGACGGCGCGGAGTGCACATAGAGGACCCCGCGGGTGGGGCCCCCGGTGTGAGTCTCAGGGCGCGTCATGACCAACCTCCTTGCTGCGGCGTCGAGATACGCCTTCCCCAGCGGTCTCGCAGCGTGCCTCAGCAGAGGCGGTGTGACGGGTGTGAACTCGTGATCCCATTGTGCACCCTCATGGGCGTGCATGCCAGCGCATCGCCGTCTTTTGCCCGGCAGGCTCTCGGTGGGGGCTCAGGCGGAGGCGGCGGGGCGGACCGAGCGCTGCACGGCGCGGTGGACGGCGGCGGCGTCCACGACGTTCGCCGGGTCCGCGACCGCGCCCAGCAGCCGGCCGTCGGCGCTGACCTGCGGGCCGTCCACCACGGTGCCGACCACCACCGTGATGTTGTCGCGTCCACCGCGCTCCAGGGCGCGGTCGAGCAGCGCGCCGACCGCCGGGTCGTCGTCGTGCTGGTGCAGCACGCGCTCGATCTCGGTCTCCTCGACCAGGTCGGTCAGGCCGTCGCTGGCCAGGAGCACGCGGTCGCCCACCCGCAGCCCCAGGGGGAGCACGTCCGCGTGCTTGTCGGGCTCGCCGTTGACCGAGCGGGTCACCACGTTGCGCCACGGGTGCGTCGCCGCCTCGCTCTCCTCCAGGCGTCCCTCGTCGACCATCCGGGCGACCCAGGTGTGGTCGCGCGTGATCCGCACCAGCTCGTCGTCCCGCAGCACGTAGCCCCGGGAGTCGCCGAGATGGGCAAGGCCGAACGTCCGGCCGTCGGTGAGCACGGCGGTCAGCGTGGTGGCCATGCCCTGCCGCGCCGGGTCCTGCGCCACCCCGCGCCGCAGCTGCTCCTGCGCGGTGCGCACCGCGTCGGCGAGCACCAGGGTCGGGTCTTCGCCCCGGCGGACGAGGGCGGTCGCGGACACGGCATACGTCGTGGTGGCCGAGGCGATCTCGCCCGCCGCGCCGCCGCCCACGCCGTCGGCGACGAGCAGCAGGTCGGGGCCGAGGAACGCCGAGTCCTGGTTGTCCGCGCGCACCCGGCCCACGTGCGTGGCGCCGGCGGCCGACAACCGCAGCATGCTGCCTCCTCGGGTGCATCCGTCGCTCGAGAGCAGGGAAGAGTCCCACCAGCCTCTCACGTGACTCCACCTCGGGCACCGACATCGGTCGTCGCGGCCCGACAGGGCAAGATGGGGCGGCATGGACTGGGTGCTGCTCGGCGTGTCGGTCGCGCTGGTGCTGGCCTGCGGCGTGTTCGGGTCGGCGGAGTACTCCTTCGTCGCCGTGGACCGTTCCCGGGTCGAGCGGGCCGCCGCCCAGGGCGACCGCCGGGCGAGCGGCGTCGTTGAGGCGCTGCACCGGCTCTCCACGCAGCTCTCGAGCGCCCAGATCGGCATCACGCTGACGAACCTGGCACTCGGCTTCCTCGCCGAGCCGGCCATCGCCGGGCTCCTGGAGGGACCGTTGCACGCCGCAGGGCTCTCGACCGAGACGGCCGACGGCGTCGCGGTGGCGCTCGGGCTCGCCCTGGCCACCATCTTCACGATGCTGTTCGGCGAGCTGGTGCCCAAGAAGATCGCGATCGCGGTGCCGATGGAGACGGCGCTCGCGACCCAGGGCTTCATGCGCGCCTTCACCCGGCTGATGCTGGTGCCGATCGCGCTGCTCAACGGCTCGGCGAACGCGCTCGTGCGCGCGCTCGGCGTCGAGCCCCAGGAGGAGCTGCGCTCGGCGCGCTCCTCCGACGAGCTGGCCTCGCTCGCGACCCGGTCGGCCACCCAGGGCACGCTGGACACCGGCACCGCGCACCTGGTGCAGCGCTCGGTCGCCTTCGGTCCCCGCACGGCCGGGGAGATCATGACCCCCCGGGTGCGGATGACGGCCATCGAGGCGGCGGACTCGGTCGAGGAGATCATCGAGCTCTCCGCGGCGACCGGGTTCTCCAAGTTCCCCGTGATCCGCGGCAGCAGCGACAACGTCGTCGGCTCGGTCCACGTCAAGCAGGCGGTCGCGGTGCCGCGGGCGGAGCGGGCGAGCACCGAGGTGCGCGAGATCATGGTGCCCGCGACGGTGGTCCCCGAGTCGCTGCGGCTGGACCCGCTACTCTCGCTGCTGCGCGGCGAGGGCTTCCAGATGGCGGTCGTCTCCGACGAGTACGGCGGCACCGCCGGCGTCGTCACCCTCGAGGACGTCGTCGAGGAGATCGTCGGCGACATCTCCGACGAGCACGACCGCTACCGGTCCCGGCTCCGGCAGCGCCCGGACGGCTCCTGGATCGTCTCCGGCCTGCTGCGTCCCGACGAGGTGCGCGACGCCACCGGGATCGACCTGCCCGAGGACGAGTCCTACGACACCGTCGCCGGGCTGCTCGTGCGCAGCCTGGGCCGGATCCCGGTGCGCGGTGACCGCGCCGTGATCGAGCTGCCACCCGTCGTACCCGACGACGACGAGGACGAGCCCGCCCAGGAGTACGCGCAGCTCCGGGTGGAGCGGATGGACGGCCTGCGGGTGGACAGGATCGCGATCCGGCGCCTCGACGCCTCCGAGGCCGAGGGCCACGCGGGGCCCCCGACATGAGCACCGGCCACACCCTGCTGCTCGCGCTGGCGCTGCTGCTCGGCAACTCCTACTTCGTCGCCTCGGAGTTCGCTCTGGTCTCGGCGCGGCGGACCAAGGTGGAGCCGCGCGCGGCCGCGGGCTCGCGGATGGCCCGCACCACCCTGCGCGCGATGGAGGACCTCTCCCACGTGATCGCGGTGGCCCAGTTCGGCATCACCGTGTGCTCGCTGGGGCTGGGCGCCGTCGCGGAGCCCACCATCGCGCACCTGCTCGAGCCGCTCGCCCGGCACGTCGGCCTGTCGACGACCTGGGTGCATGCGCTCGCGTTCGCGATCGCGCTGGTGGTGGTGACCTCCCTGCACGTCGTGCTCGGCGAGATGGTGCCCAAGAACCTCTCGCTGGCCGGTCCCGAGCGGGCGGCGGTGGTGCTCGGGCCGCCCATGATGGGGCTGGTGACCGTGCTCAAGCCGATCGCGATCGCCCTGGACGCCGCGGCCAACGCCGTCGTGCGCGCGGTCCGCATCGAGCCGCGCACCGAGCTGAGCTCGACCTTCACCGTCGCCGAGGTGGAGGCGATGGTCGACGAGTCGCGCAGCGAGGGCCTGCTCGAGCAGGGCGAGTACGAGCGGCTCTCCGGGGCCCTGGGATTCACCTCGCGCGCCGTCGCGGAGGTGCTGCTTCCGCTGGCGGCTCTCGAGACGGTGCCCGAGGGGGCGCGCGCCACCGACGTGGAGGAGAAGTGCGCCGAGACCGGGTTCTCCCGCTTCCCGGTCACCGCCGAGGACGGCTCGCTGGTCGGCTACCTCCACGTGAAGGACGTGCTCCAGCCCGACCCGCACGGACGCGCCCGCACCATCGAGGACCGCTGGATCCGCCCGTTCGCGAGTGTGCCGGTCGACGCCACGCTGGTGCAGGCCCTGGCGATGCTCCAGGCCAAGGGCGCCCACATGGCGCTGGTCCTCGACGACGCCGGCGTGCCGCTCGGCGTCGCCACCCTGGAGGACATCCTCGAGGAGCTCGTCGGGCAGATCCACGACGCCTCGCACACCGAGCACCCTGAGCAGACCGGGAACACCGGGCACGGTGGCAACCGGGGCAACCGGGGCAACGGGGGCAACGGGGGCAACGGGGGCAGCCTCGACCCGGCGCAGGCTCAGGCGGAGCCGTAACGGCGGTTGCGCTGGGCGTAGATCTCGATCGCGCGCCACAGCTCGCGCCGGTCCACCTCGGGCCACAGCACGTCGGTGAAGACCATCTCGGAGTACGCCGCCTGCCACAGCACGAAGTTGCTCAGCCGCTGCTCACCCGAGGTGCGCCAGACCAGGTCCGGGTCCGGCAGGTCCGGCAGGTACAGGTGCCGGGCGAAGGCACGCTCGTCGACGCGATCGGGCTGCAGCCGGCCCGCGGCCACCTCGCGCGCCAGCGACCGGGCGGCGTCGGCGAGCTCGGCGCGCCCCCCGTAGTTGACGCACATCGTCAACGTCAACACGTCGTTGTCGGCGGTGAGCTCCTCGGCGACGCGCAGCTCCTTGATCACCGAGCGCCACAGCCGCGGCTCCCTGCCGGCCCACCGCACCCGCACGCCGAGCTCGTGCATCTCGTCGCGCCGTCGCCGGATGACGTCGCGGTTGAAGCCCATCAGGAACCGCACCTCCTCCGGGGAGCGGCTCCAGTTCTCGGTCGAGAACGCATAGGCCGAGATCGCCTTCACCCCGATCTCGATGGCTCCCTCGACTACGTCGAACAGGGCGTGCTCGCCGGCCTCGTGGCCGGCGGTGCGCGGGAGCCCGCGCTGCTTGGCCCAGCGGCCGTTGCCGTCCATGATGATCGCGACGTGCTCGGGAACCTGCTCAGGGTCGAGCGCGGGAGGCCGCGCACCCGAGGGATGCGGCTCCGGTGAGCGGTGGGCGACGGCGGTCCGGCGGCTGCGCTTCCTCACCGGCGCAACCTACCGACCGTCGCGCCCGTGCCGCGTCACTGGTCGGCGACCAGCGGCAGGGAGCGCAGGCCACGCTCGAGGTGCCAGTTCAGGTAGGCGGTGATCAGGCCGCGCGCCTCGCGGCGGTGCCGGGCGTCCGCGTCGTCGACCACCGCCCAGTCCCCCGCGAGCAGGGCGCCCAGCAGCCTCACCGTCTCCGCCGCGGGCCGTGTGCAGCCCGGCATGCGGCAGGTGGCGCACAGCACCCCGCCGGCGGCGGGGTGGAAGGCGGTGTGCGGTCCCTCCAGGCCGCAGCGGGCGCACCCGTCGAAGGACGGCGCCCACCCCGCGACCGCCAGCGAGCGCAGCAGGAAGGAGGCGAGCACGTCGCCGGGCCGGTGCTCCCCCGCCGCCATCGCCCGCAGACCACCCACGAGCAGGAGGTACTGCTGGGGCGAGGGCTCGCGCTCCTCGGTGACCAGGCGCTCGGCGGTCTCGAGCATCGCGCTGCCCGCGGTGTAGCGGTCGTAGTCGGCGCCGAGGGTCGCGCCGAACGGGGTCATCGTGACCGCCTGGGTGATCGTGTCCAGGTTGCGGCCCTCGGCCAGCTGCAGGTCGACGTGGGTGAACGGCTCGAGCCGGGAGCCGAACCGCGAGCTCGTCCGGCGCACCCCCTTGGCGACCGCACGGACGACCCCGTGGCGCCGGGTCAGCAGCGTGACGATCCGGTCGGCCTCGGCGAGCTTGCGCGTGCGCAGCACCACGGCTTCGTCGCTGTACAGGGGCACCCGCCCATTGTCCCCCGCGGCCGCGGGGCTTCGGGCCGACCCACCGGTGGCGCGGGTGGTGGCGGGTGATGGCGCCAGGGCGGACGCTCAGCCCGCCACGGGCAGCGTGGAGGTCACCTGCGCCGGGAGGCGTACGACGAACTCCGAGCCGACGCCCTCCTGGGAGTGCACCGTGATCGAGCCGCCGTGGGCCTCGGCGATGTCCTTGCAGATCGCGAGCCCCAGCCCGACGCCCTGCACCGAGAGCCGGTGTGCCGCCCGGGTGCGGAAGAACCGGGTGAACAGGTGCTCGACCTCGTCGGGGGCGATGCCGATGCCGGTGTCGCTGACCGTCACGACCGCCTCGTCGCCCTGGACGGTCGACCGCAGCAGCACGCGGCCCCCGGCGTCGCTGAACTTCACGGCGTTGGAGACCAGGTTGTCGACGAGCTGGCGCAGCCCCCGCGGGTCACCCAGCACGGTCGCGTGGCCGTCGACCTCGCACCCGAGCCGGACACCGGCAGCGGCCGCGGCCATCACCGCCGCCTCGCTGCTGGCGAGCACCAGCTCGCGCAGGTCGACCTGCTCGCGCTCGAGCACGTGGGCGGCGTCGTCGCGGTCGCCCACCTGGAGGAGGTCGCTGACCAGGCGCACCAGGCGCTGGCCGTTGCGTGCGGCGGTCTCCAGGAACGGTCGGGCGTCCTCCGGCATCCCCTCCACGTCGGAGAGCACCAGGTCGAGGTAGCCGACGATGTTGGTGATCGGGGTGCGCAGCTCGTGCGACACCGTCGTGACGAACTCGTCGCGCATCCGCATCGCAGTGAGCAGGTCGGTGACGTCGTGGCAGGCGAGCACGGCGCCCGCGAAGCGGCCGGCGTCGTCGAGCGAGCGCGCCGAGACGACCAGGGCCCGGCGCGCCGGTCCGTCGGCGCCGACCCAGATCAGCGACTCCTCGAACTCCTCACCCGCGGCGGCCCTGCGGAAGGGGTCCTCGTGCTCGAGCACCGGGGTGTTGCCGTCAGGACCGAAGACGAAGGCCGGACCGTCGTCGCCGTAGGGACGTGCCAGGTCCAGGAACTGCTGCTGGCGCGGGTTGACCGAGGTGAGCCGCCCCTGGGCGTCCATCGAGGCCAGGCCGACGTCGGCACTGGTGAGCACCGCCTCCTGAAGACGACGCTGCACCCGCAGCTCGGCGGTGGCGGCCTCGGCGTCGGCGCGGGCCTGCTCGAGCACGGCCCGCTGGCGCGCCCAGGCCTGGGAGGCCACCGCCGCCGTCCCCGCGCAGAGCAGGATCGTGAGCAGCATCAGCACCGCGCGCGAGAGCGTGGTGCCGTTGATGCCGACCTGGGCCAGGCCCGGCAGCAGCATCGTGGAGGCGGTCGCGACCAGGGCCAGCACCACGCCGCGCCGGCGCAGCTGGAGGCCCAACCAGATCGCTGGGAACGCGAGCGCGAGCGCGACGGCGGACCCGGTGGTCAGTCGCAGCACGCCCAGCGCGGCCATGTCGACGACCGGGATCCACACCGCGGCCGAGGGGGTCCGCAACGGCTTCACGAAGGCTGCCGCAGTGGCCGCGCCGATCAGGACCCAGCCGATCGCAGCCGGCCAGCCGAGGGCATCGGGGAAGGCGTGCAGCAGCCGGAACGCCGCGTCGACGAGGACGGGGACGCAGAAGGCGACCTGGAACGGGCGCGGGTCGGCGCCCGGGGTGATCAGCTCACCCAGGATGCGCGCACTCCTACCTCGTGGCATCGGCTCCCCTCCTCGTGGAGGACGACGCTAGCCGGGCCGGGAGGTTCACCACGAGAGCGCCGAGCCGCGCCGGGGCGGCGGCCTAGATCAGCCCGATCGCCCTCGTAACCCCGCCGCGCCGGCCTGCGTTGTGAAGCACTCGTCCACGAACGCCACGGCCGCCGCGTCCAACCGCTCCGGGCGGGCGCGCCACTCCAGGATGCTCCGCGCCGCGACGAACCGCCCGTCGGGGAGCTCCTCGGCGAGCATCGCGGCGTCGGCGGCCGGGTGGATCGGGTCGCGCGGGTGCCCCACGACCAGCGCGGGCACGTCCATGGCCCGGCGCCGCCGCCACGAGGGAGCCACCCGCCCGAAGAAGATGCCGTGGATGGCCGCCGCCATCGGGCCCGGCTTCTGGCCGAGCGTGTCGAGCCCGATCCCCACCCAGAACGGCACCAGGCCGCGCGGGACCGCTCGGGTCACCAGCCGCAGGCCCGAGACCGCGGCCGGGAGCAGCCGCGCGGTGAACAGCAGCGGCGCGAACGCCACGATGCCGGCCTCCACGGCGTTGTCGAGGACCGGCATCTCCAGCAGCAGGCCCGCGACCCGCTCGGGCGAGGAGTCCATGACCTCCAGCGCCACGTTCGCGCCCAGCGACGTGCCGCCGACCACCGCGCGCTCGATGCCCAGGTGGTCGAGCAGCGCCAGCACCTGCCCGGCGAAGTCCGTCATCGAGTAGGCCATCGGGTCGGCCGGCCGGTCCGAGCGGCCGTGCCCGAGAGGGTCGAGGGTGACGACATGGTTGCCGGCGGCGGCCAGCGTACGTGCCAGCGGCTGGTGCATCCGGCGGGGCATCAGCTGACCGGGCAGCAGGACCACCCAGCGGTCGCCGCCGCCGTACTCGGTGAACTCGAGACGGTGGTCGTCGACGAAGAACTGGCCGATCCGCTCGGAGACGAGGCTCATGCTCGCCAATGTAGTCGCGAGACGGCCAGCGACCGTGGCACTGTGCGGGCGTGGCCGCCGTCCTGCGCACCCTCGACCCTGGTGACTGGCGGCTCTGGCGCGCCGTCCGGCTCCGAGCCCTCGCCGACGCTCCGGACGCGTTCGGCTCGACGCTCGTCCGGGAGCAGGCTCACACCGAGGCGGACTGGCGCGACTTCCTCGCCGACGGGCTGAGCGTGGTCGTCCTCGACACAGACTCGCCCGTGGCGTGCGGTGCGGTGTTCGAGAAGGCGCCGGGTCGCGCGGCGATCATCGCGATGTGGACCGACCCGGCCCACCGCGCGCAGGGCCACGCCCGGCGGGTCCTCGACGCGCTCACGGACTGGGCCGGTGCGCGGGAGCTGACCGTCGAGCTGGGGGTCAACCGGCTCAACGGCGGCGCGCAGGCGGCCTACACGAGCTACGGCTTCCAGCCGACCGGTCGCTGCCATCCCCTGCGGGACGGCAGCGACCAGGTCTGTGACGTCTGGGAGCTCAGCCGCGGTTGACGGCCGAGACGACGGCCTTCAGCGAGGCGGTGACGATGTTGGGGTCGAGCCCGACGCCCCAGCGGATCTCCCCGCCCACCGCGCACTCGACGTACGCGGCGGCGATCGCGTCACCACCCGAGGACAGCGCGTGCTCGGCGTAGTCGAGGACGCGCACGTCGCCGCGCTCGGCGTACGCCGGGTTGCCCTGTGCCTGCTCCTCGGCGACGAGCCCGTTGAGCGCGTTGACGAACGCCTCGATCGGGCCGTTGCCGTTGTCGGTGAGCGTGCGCGGGGCACCGTCGACGAAGACGTGGACGGTCAGCGCGTCCTTCTCCCCCGCGGCCGAGGAGGTGTGCACCGAGTCCAGGCGGAGCGGCTCGGTGCGGTCGAGGTACTCGGAGCGGAACGCCTCCCAGATCGCCTCGGGCGACATCTCGCCGCCGGCCTCGTCGGTCCGGCGCTGCACGGCCCGGCTGAACTCGATCTGCAGGCGTCGCGGCAGGTCGAGCTTGTGCTCGGACTTCATCACGTAGGCGACGCCGCCCTTGCCGGACTGGCTGTTGACCCGGATCACGGCCTCGTAGGTGCGCCCGACGTCGTGCGGGTCGATCGGCAGGTACGGCGCCTCCCAGTCGACCTGCTCCACCGGGACACCGCGGTCGGCGGCCTGCCGCTCGAGGTCCTCCAGGCCCTTCTTGATGGCGTCCTGGTGGGAGCCGGAGAAGGCGGTGTAGACGAGGTCGCCGGCGTAGGGGTGTCGGGGGTGGACCGGCAGCTGCGTGCAGTACTCCACGGTCCGGCGGATCTCGTCGATGTCGCTGAAGTCGATCTGCGGGTCCACACCCTGGCTGAACAGGTTCATCCCGAGCGTCACCAGGCAGACGTTGCCGGTGCGCTCGCCGTGCCCGAACAGGCAGCCCTCGACCCGGTCCGCCCCCGCCATCACGGCGAGCTCGGTCGCGGCGACCGCGGTCCCGCGGTCGTTGTGCGGGTGCAGGCTGATCGTGGTGAACTCGCGACGGCTCAGCTGCCGGGAGAACCACTCGATCTGGTCGGCGTACACGTTCGGCGTCGCGACCTCGACGGTGGCCGGCAGGTTGAGGATGATCTCCCGGCCGTCGTCGGGCTGCCAGACGTCGCTGACCGCCTCGCACACCTCGACGCTGAACGGCAGCTCGGTCGAGGTGAAGATCTCGGGGCTGTACTCGTAGCCGATCACCGTCGTGGCGAGGTTCGCCTCCGCGTGCTTCATCACCATCCGGGTGCCCTGGACGGCGATGTCCTTGATCTCGTCGTTCGTCGCCCGGAAGACGACGCGGCGGAAGAGCGGGGCCAGGGCGTTGTAGAGGTGGATGTTCGCGTGGTGCACGCCGACGAGCGACTGGGTCGTGCGCTCGATCAGGTCCTCGCGGGCCTGGGTGAGGACGGAGATCGTGACGTCCTCGGGCACCTTGTCCTGCTCGATCAGCTGGCGCACGAAGGCGAAGTCGGTCTCGCTCGCGCTGGGGAACCCGACCTCGATCTCCTTGTAGCCCATGCTCACCAGGAGGTCGAACATCTTCATCTTGCGCGCCGGGGTCATCGGGTCGATCAGCGCCTGGTTGCCGTCGCGCAGGTCGGTGGAGAGCCAGCGCGGCGCCTGCGTGATCGTGCGGGAGGGCCAGGTGCGGTCCGGCAGGTCAATCGGCGGGAACGGCCGGTACCGGTGGACCGGCATCCCGCTCGCGCGCTGGGTGTTGGAGAAGCCTGAGTGCTGCAGGGTCATCGTCTCTTCGCTGTCTGGAGTGGCGGTGCCGGGCACGACGAGAACTCCGCAGCGAGGAGGTCCGGCGTCAGACCTCGCTGCGGCAGCGAAGGAGGAGGCTGCGCATCATGGTGGCCCCAGACTAGCGCAGGCACGCATCCGTGGAAGGAACGTGCCCGAGCACGGACCACCGCGCAGACGCCCGCCGCACGTTCGCGCCCTTCCGAGCGCTCGCATGGTTGACCAACGGTTCGGGCAGGCCCGGGTCACTCGCCGCGCGTGCCACAGTACGAGCGTGCGCACCCGCCCCTTCCACACCTTCGCCGACGCGGCGTGGCTGCCTCCCGGCGGGCGCGCCGAGGTGTGGCTGGCGCAAACGGCAGACGCCACGCCGTCACCGATCTGCATCGCAAGGCTGCTGCTCATCGATGCCGACGGACGCATCCTCGTCGTGGACCGGCCCGATGGCCGAACGGACATCCCGTCCGAGCAGGTCGGGCACGGTACTGCCGCCCAGGCGATCGAGCGGCTCCTCGCGCAGGCCGGTGAACCATCGCTCAGCCCGGGCATCCTCGGGTACGTACGCAACGTCGTGGAGACTGCGACGACCGACTATCACTGGCCCGTTCCCATCGCTCACTTCGTCGTCTGGACCGCCCAGGTCGATCGGCCGGCCACCGGCCGATGGCTCCGTGAGGACGACGCGCACACGGCGCTGAGCGCCCGGCACTGGTGGCCGCTTGCGAGCCACGCGAGGGCAACGGTCGCATCCGCACCGCACGTCGACGAATTGACCTAGTGCGCCCGAGCCCTCCGCTCGAGTGCACGTTCGCGCCCTTCGGAGCGCTCAGAAGGGCGCGAAGGTGCGGGGGACGCGAACGGCCGGCACCCGAGGGGCCGGCCGGACGAGAAGTGCGCCATCAGGGACTCGAACCCCGAACCCGCTGATTAAGAGTCAGCTGCTCTGCCAATTGAGCTAATGGCGCGTGAAGCGTGAGGAACCTTAGCAGCGGGGGCGGGGCTTCCCGAAATCGGTCGCCGGGGGGCGGCGCGGAGGCGTCATGGGGCCGCCGTGGAGAACGTCACCCAGTGTTCACCTGGCGTTCAGCCGGACCCCCCGAGCGCGTCACCCGGGCTCCCTACGGTCGAGCCGACAACGACAGTCCCGAAACAACCTCAGGAGAATCCTGTGACCAGCTCTTCGCAGAGCATCCGGGCGCGCCGCATGGTGCTGCCCGCCGTCGCCACCCTCGCGCTCGGCCTGAGCGTGACCGCGTGCGGCGCCGCCAACGAGACGGCACCCGCCGGCGACAACTCCCCCGCCTCCTCCGGCAGCATCTCCGGCACGCTGAAGGGCGCCGGATCGAGCGCCCAGGAGAGCGCCATGGACGCCTGGCGCGCCGCCTTCCAGACGAGCAACCCCGACGTCACCGTGAACTACGACCCGGCCGGCTCCGGTGCGGGCGTGGACCAGTTCACCGCCGGCGGCACCGACTTCGCCGGCTCCGACAAGGCGCTGGACCCCGCCGCCGGCGAAGTGGCCGCCGCCACCAAGCGGTGCGGCGCCGACGTCATCGAGGTGCCCGACTACGTCAGCCCGATCGCGCTGATCTTCAACGTCCCCGGCGTCTCGAAGCTCCAGCTCGACGGTCCGACCATCGCCAAGATCTTCGCCGGGACCATCACCAACTGGAACGACCCCGCGATCGTCGCCCAGAACAAGGGCACCACGATGCCCGACCTGCGGATCGCACCGGTGCACCGCTCCGACAAGTCCGGCACGACGAACAACGTCACCGACTACCTCCACCAGGCCGGTGGAGGTGCCTGGAAGGACGCGGCCGCCGAGGAGTGGCCGATCTCCTCCGGCGAGGGCGCCAACGGCACCTCCGGTGTGGTCGCCGCCGTCAAGACCGGCAAGGGCGCGATCGGCTACGCCGACGCCAGCCAGGCCGGTTCGCTGAGCACCGTCGCGGTCAAGGTCGGCTCCTCCTACGTCGCCCCCAGCGCCGACGGTGCCGCCAAGGCGCTCGCCGACTCCCCGGTCGAGTCCGGTCGCTCGGCGAGCGACATCGCGGTGAAGGTCAACCGCACCACCACGGCACCCGGCGCCTACCCGCTGCTGCTGACCTCCTACCTCATCGCGTGCCCGTCGTACTCCGACGGCCAGGGGGCCGGGGTCAAGGCTTTCCTCAGCTACGTCGTGAGCACCGAGGGTCAGCAGGCGGCTGCCCAGCAGGCCGGCTCCGCGCCGCTGCCCGCGTCACTGCAGACGAAGGTCGCCGGCATCATCGACACCATCAAGGGTTGATGAGCACCGTCATCAGGACGACCCGTTCGCCCAGGAGCCGCGCACCCCGCGCGGCCCTGGGCGACCGGGCGTTCGCCGGCCTGACCCGTCTGGCCGCCTGGATCATCCTGGCGGCGCTGGCCGGCGTCGCCGTGTTCCTCACGATCCAGGGCATCCCGGGGCTCACCGCCCCGAGCGAGGCGCTGTCGGGCCACGCCACCTTCCTCGGCTACGTGTGGCCGCTGGTCTTCGGCACCGTGCTCGCCGCCGCCATCGCCCTGCTGCTCGCCGTACCGCTCTCGGTCGGTCTCGCGCTCGCCGTCTCCCACGTCGCCCCGCGCCGCGTCGCGACCGGCATCGCCGCGGTCGTCGACCTGCTCGCCGCGGTGCCCAGCGTCGTGTACGGGCTGTGGGGCATCGGCTTCCTCGGGCCCCGCCTGGTGCCGCTCTACGAGTGGCTGAACGCCCACGCGTCCTGGATCCCGTTCTTCGGTGGTCCGGTGTCGACGACGGGCCGCACGATCCTCACCGCGAGCCTGGTGCTGGCGGTGATGGTGGTGCCGATCATCACCGCCATCGCGCGGGAGGTCTTCACCCGCACGCCACGCGCCACCGAGGAGGCGGCGCTCGCCCTCGGGGCCACCCGCTGGGAGATGATCCGCACCGTCGTGCTCCCGCACGGCCGCTCCGGAGTGGTCTCGGCCGCGATGCTGGGGCTGGGCCGCGCCCTCGGCGAGACGATGGCGGTCGCCATGGTGCTCTCTGCGAGCGGCGTGGTGACCTTCCACCTGGTCTCGAGCACCAACCCGTCGACGATCGCGGCGAACATCGCCCTGACCTTCGCCGACTCCACCGGGCTCCAGGTCAACGCGCTGATCGCGACCGGCCTGGTGCTCTTCGTCCTCACCCTCGTCGTCAACACCGCAGCGCGCGCCGTCGTGGCGCGCAGCGACCGCAGCGGAGGTAGGTCATGACCCTGCTGACCCTCGACCGGCCCGTCTCCCCGCCCCTGACCGGGCTGGACCTGCACCGCCCCCGGCTGCCCCGGTGGGCACCGACCGTGGTGCTGGGGGTGAGCCTCGCAGCGGCCGGGCTGGTCACGCTGGTGCTCGGCTGGTCGCCGGCGGCCGCGGTGCTGCTGGCCGCCGTCGGGTTCGTGGTGCTGCTGCCGGCGTGGTCGGCCGTGGTCGAGGGCGGTCGGGCCGCCCGCGACCGGCTCGCCACCGCGCTGGTGTGGAGTGCGCTCGGGGTGGCCCTGGCCCCGCTAGTGTCGCTGCTGTGGAAGGTCGTCCAGCGGGGCGTGCCGGAGATCAACGGGCGCTTCCTGACCTGGTCGATGCGCAACGTCGTCGGGGAGCCCGGCGGCATCTTCCACGCGATCATCGGCACCCTGCTGATCACTGCGCTCGCCACGGTCATCTCGGTCCCGATCGGCCTGCTCACCGCGATCCACCTGGTGGAGTACGGCGGCACCTCGCGCACCACCGCGGTCATCCGCTTCCTGGTGGACGTGATGACCGGCATCCCCTCCATCGTCGCGGGCCTGTTCGCCTACGCCCTGTTCGCCCTGCTGATCGGGCCCGGCACGCAGCTCGCCCTGGGCGGCGCGGTCGCGCTGTCGCTGCTGATGGTGCCGATCGTGGTGCGCTCGACGGAGGAGATGCTCAAGCTGGTCCCCGACGACCTGCGCGAGGCGTCGTACGCCCTGGGAGCCCCCCGGTGGCGCACGATCCTGCGGGTCGTGCTGCCGACCGCCAGCGGGGGCATCATCACCGGCGTCACGCTGGCGGTCGCCCGCATCATCGGCGAGACCGCCCCCCTGCTGATCATCTGTGGGGCCACCGACTCGGTGAACGTCGACGTGCTGCACGGCCAGATGGCCAGCCTGTCGGTCTTCATCTATTCCAGCTACACCCAGCCCGGCACGCAGCCGGAGATCCTCCAGGGCATGGCCTGGGGGGCCGCCCTGGTGCTCATCGCCGTGGTGCTGGTGCTCAACGTCCTCGCCCGCCTCCTGGGGCGGTTCTTCGCGCCCCGCCGACCCCACTGAGAAGGACCCATGGCCACGAGCATCGATGTCTCCGACCTCGACGTCTACTACGGCGATTTCCTCGCCGTGCAAGGCGTCACGATGACCGTCCCCGCGCGATCGGTGACGGCCCTGATCGGCCCCTCGGGCTGCGGGAAGTCGACCTTCCTGCGGACGCTGAACCGGATGCACGAGGTGGTGCCGCGGGCACGCGTGGAGGGCAAGGTCGTCATCGACGGCCAGTCCCTCTACGACCCCGGCGTCGACCCGGTGCGGGTGCGCCGGCAGATCGGCATGGTCTTCCAGCGGCCCAACCCCTTCCCGACGATGTCGATCCGCGACAACGTGCTCGCCGGGCTGCGGCTCAACGGCACCGCGCCCAAGAAGGCCGCGGCCGAGGAGATCGTCGAGCGCGCGCTGCGCGGGGCGAACCTGTGGGATGAGGTGAAGGACCGGCTCGGCAAGCCCGGGATGGGGCTCTCCGGCGGCCAGCAGCAACGGCTGTGCATCGCCCGCGCGATCGCTGTCGAGCCGCAGGTGCTGCTGATGGACGAGCCGTGCTCGGCGCTGGACCCGATCTCCACCTCGGCGATCGAGGACCTGATCGAGGAGCTGCGCAGCGACTACGCGATCGTCATCGTCACCCACAACATGCAGCAGGCGGCCCGGGTCTCGGAGAACACCGCGTTCTTCAACCTGGCGGGCCCGGGCAAGCCCGGGCGGCTCGTGGAGATGAACCCCACCAAGAAGGTGTTCACCAACCCCGACGAGCCGGCCACCGAGGCCTACATCTCCGGTCGCTTCGGCTGAGCCGCCACGACGCCGTCGCGACACACCAAGGCCCCCTCCCCCGCAGGGGAGAGGGGGGCCTTGGTGTCACGGGTGCGGGAGGGTCAGCTGCGGACCGGCTGCTCACCGGTGGCCAGGAACACGATCCGCCGTGCCACGGAGACGGCGTGGTCGGCGATCCGCTCGTAGTAGCGGCCCAGCAGGGCCACGTCGACGGCCGGCTCGACGCCATGCCGCCACGCCTCGTCGAGCAGGATGCGGAAGGTGTCACCGCGCAGCCGGTCCATCTCGTCGTCGACCGTCTCCAGCTCGTCGGCGGCGCCGGGGATCGGGTCGCGCAGCACCCCCTCGAGACGGCCGACCATGTGGGCGCACACGGCGGCCATCCGGGCGAACAGCGGCACGGCCTCGGTGGGCAGCGTCGGTCCCGGGGCGCGCATCCGGGCGATCTTCGCGACATGGACGGCCAGGTCCCCCATCCGCTCCAGCTCGCCGACCATCTGCAGCGACGCGACGAGCATCCGCAGGTCCGCGGCGACGGGGTTCTGCAGGGAGAGCAGCTCGACGCTCTTCTCCTCGATCTCCTCACGGAGCCGGTCGACCGCGTGGTCACCGTCGATCACCGCCTCGGCGACACCCAGGTCGCCCTCGAGGAGGGCCGTGGTGGCCCGGTCCACGGCACGGTGGACGAGGCGGGCGAGGTCGACGAGGTCGTCGTGGACGGCGTCGAGCTGGTGGAGGTAGGCAATGCGCACGCCTCGACGGTAGGAGCACGTCATGACCGCACCGGAGCGCTGCGGTGAACGGCGGGTGAACGTTTCGCGACCGGAGCCGCTGCGGTCCTCCGACGCGCCGGCGCGGCCGTAGCATCCTTCCCGTGGACCCGACCCTGGAGGCGGTGCTGGCCGCGCTGCTCGGTGCGGTGCTCGGTGGTGGCGTGATGCTCGCCTGGCGCACCAGCGACGCGCTGCTGCACCCCAGCAGCCGCGCCGACGCCGACGAGCCGGTCGTGCCCGCCGGGGTCGCCTCGGTGCTGTCGGTGCTCTCGAGCAGCGCCCTGGTGGTCCAGCACGACGACACCGTGGTGAAGGCCTCGGCCCCGGCCCACGCGATGGGCCTGGTGCGCGAGGGCCGGCGGCTGCTGCCCGACGTCGTGGGCCTGGTGCACGCCGTACGCCGCGACGGCGAGATCCGCGAGACCGAGCTGGCCCTGGGGTCGCCGGCCCGGCAGATCTGGGTCCGCGTCGCCCCGCTGACCACGCGGCTGGTGCTCGTCCTCGCCGAGGACCGCACCCGCGAGCGCCGCCTGGAGGCGATCCGGCGCGACTTCGTCGCCAACGTCAGCCACGAGCTCAAGACGCCGGTCGGCGCGATGATGCTCCTCGCCGAGGGGGTCCTCGACGCCGCCGACGACCAGGAGGCCGTACGACGCTTCGCGGGGCGGATGCAGGTCGAGGGCGAACGTCTGGCGACCCTGGTCAGCAGCATCATCGAGCTCTCCCGGGTGCAGGACGACGACCCGTCCGGCGATGCTGCCGTCGTGGACGTCGCCGCCCTCGTGGACCGTGTGCTCGAGGAGAACGCCGTGGAGGCGTCCGCGCACGCGATCACCCTGGTGCCCGACGTCGCGCCCGGTCTCGTCGTACGCGGCAGCGCGTCGCAGCTGGCGCTGGCGCTGGGCAACCTGGTCTCCAACGCGGTGGCCTACTCCCCCGACGGCTCGCGGGTGCTGGTCGCCGCCGAGCCGGAGGAGGGTCGCGTGGAGCTCTCGGTGGTCGACCAGGGCGACGGCATCCCCCCCGAGGAGGTGGACCGGATCTTCGAGCGCTTCTACCGGCTCGACCCCTCTCGGCAGCGGTCCACGGGCGGCACCGGGCTGGGGCTCTCCATCGTCAAGCACGTCGCTGCCTCCCACGGTGGCGACGTGCGCGTGCGCTCGGCACCGGGCGACGGCTCGACGTTCACGCTGTCCCTGCCCGCGGAGGCCGGCGCCGCCGCTCTGCGCACCGAGGAAGTGCTGCGGTGACCCGGGTGCTGGTGGTCGAGGACGAGCCGAGCTACCGGGAGCCGCTGACCTACCTGCTGCGGCGGGAGGGCTTCGACGTCGTCGAGGCGGCCACCGGCCCGGACGCCCTCGAGGCGTTCGACCGGGGAGGCGCCGACATCGTGCTGCTCGACCTGATGCTCCCCGGCATGCCCGGGACCGAGGTGTGCCGCCAGCTGCGCAGCCGCTCCCGCGTCCCGGTGATCATGGTCAGCGCCCGTGACGACGAGGTCGACAAGGTGGTCGGCCTCGAGCTGGGCGCCGACGACTACGTCACCAAGCCCTACTCCTCGCGCGAGCTGGTCGCGCGGATCCGGGCGGTGCTCCGGCGCGGCGACGAGACGGCACCGGGCTCCGTCGACGCGCTGGTGGTCGGTCGCGTCCGGATGGACGTCGAGCGGCACCAGGTCACCGTCGACGGCACGCCGGTCGCGCTGCCCCTGAAGGAGTTCGAGCTGCTCGAGACCTTCCTGCGCAACCCGGCCCGGGTGCTCACCCGTCAGCAGCTGATCGACCGGGTCTGGGGAGCCGACTACGTCGGCGACACCAAGACGCTCGACGTGCACGTGAAGCGGCTGCGGTCCAAGATCGAGGAGGACCCGGCGCATCCCCGCCTGCTCACCACCGTGCGGGGCCTGGGCTACAAGCTCGAGCAGTGAGAGCCGCCCGCGCCGGCGTCCTCGGCGGGCAGTCGGGGGCGACGTAGCGCTCGCCGGCGGGCGGGTGGCCCGGGATCACCGCGAGGTCGCCCGCGTCCGGCTGCGGGCCGCGGCTGCCCCCGGCGACGAGCCCGACCGACCAGCACGCGAGCACGAAGAGCAGCACCAGCTTCGTCCGGCTCGCCCGCCAGAGGGCTTCCCGCAGGCCCGGCCACCCGGCAGGGGCCGGGTCCGGCCTCGTCGCGACCCTCAGCAGCATCGATCCTCGGCTCTCGCAGGTGCCCGGCGCTGTGTGCCGGTGCACTCTTCCCAACGAGGCCGGTGCCGATTGGTTCCGGGTCCCCGGCACCGGAGTCCTCGGCCCGGCCACGTCAACTCCCGGCGCCACCGGTCTAGGACGCCGAGGAGCCACACCTCGCTGCCGGCTCAGGCGGGCAGCGCCGGGGCCGATCCAGGTGCCGAGGAGGTTCGATGACCCGGCTGCGCGCTGTCACGCTCTGGCTTCTCGTGGTTGCCACGACGGCCGGATCCGTGCGGATCACGATGCACACCGGCGTCCCGGCGGTGTGGGCGGCGAACGGCATCGCGGTGTGCGCGGTGCTCGCCGCGCCTGCCCGACGGCGCTGGGCGGTGCTCGTCGTGGGGACCGCTGTCGCGACGACGCTCGGCAACCTGCTCGGCTCCCGGCCACCCACCATGGCCGTCGCCTTCGGTCTCGACAACACCGCCGAGGTGCTGGCCGTGGTCCTCGTGCTGACCTGGCGTACCGGTCCCTCCTACGCCCTCGCCAGCTGGTCCGACCTGCGACGGACCGTGGCCGCGTGCGCCCTCGGCGCCGTGGTCTTCGCCTGCGGCTCGGTCGCGGTGCTCGGCCTCCTCGGCGCGGGCGCGGGCCCGGCCTGGGCGGCCTGGGCGGCGTGGTCCGTGGGGTCGCACCTCGCCGGGACGCTGGTGATCGTCCCGCTCGCGGCCCGTCGCGCCGGGGCCAGCGCGCTGCCGGCGCGCGCCGAGGTGGTCAGCCAGGTCGTCGTGCTCGCCGTCGCCCTCACGGCGGTGTGCACCGCGACCTTCAGCACCAACGCGGCGGCCTTCCTGCTCGTGCCGGCGCTGCTGTGGGCCGCCGCCCGGTTCCCGGCACGGTGGGCGGGATGGGAGCTCATCGGCGTCGCGGCCGTCGTCATCGCGTTCACCCTCGCGCGCCTCGGTCCGTTCGTCCCCGAGGCGGACCCGGTCAGCCCGCACGCCATGACGACGAGCGTGCAGACCTTCCTGGTGCTCACCGCGCTGCTCACCCTCGCGTTCAGCACCTCGGTCTCCGCGGAGCGGGCCGCCGAGCACGCGCTGCGCGCCGCGCTGGAGAACGAGCGTGACCTCAACCACCGGCTGCGCCAGCTCGACACGATCAAGAGCGACTTCGTCGCCAACGTCAGCCACGAGCTGCGGACCCCCTTGGCCACGATCATCGGCTGCACCGAGCTGCTCGAGGACGGCGCCGCCGGCGAGCTGAGTGGGCTGCAGGCGGACCTGGTCGAGCGGATGAACCGCAACAGCACCCGGCTGCTCGGGCTGATCGAGGACCTGCTCACTCTCGGCGCCGTCTCCGACGGCCGGTTCGCGATCACCGCGACCGACGTGGACCTGTGCTCGGTGGTGCGCCAGGTGCTGGTCGACGAGGTGTGCCCCGAGGACGGCCGGCGGGTGGTCGACCAGCTGCCGCAGCACCCGGTGGCCGTGGGCGGGGACGCCGATCAGCTGGTGCGGCTCGTCGGCAACCTGGTCGGCAACGCGTTGAAGTTCAGCCCGCGCGACGGCCGGGTCACGGTGGCGGTGCGTCCCCACGAGGGCCACGTCCGCCTCGAGGTGAGCGACAGCGGCGTGGGGATCGCATGGGAGGACCAGCCGCTGGTCTTCGAGCGGTTCTTCCGCAGCCGCAGCAGCAGGGACGCCCAGGTCCCCGGCACGGGCCTGGGCCTGAGCATCGTGCGATCGATCGCCGAGGCGCACGGCGCGGTGGCGGAGTGCGACTCGACCCCGGGCGAGGGGTCGACCTTCACCGTGACGTTCCCGGCGCGCTCGCCGGTCGCGCTCGCGGGCTGAGGCGGCTACAGATACAGCCCGGTCTGGGTGTCGCCCAGCCGATCCGCGGCGACCGCGTGGATGTCGCGCTCGCGCACCACGACGTACAGCTCGCCCTGCACCTCCACCTCGGCCTTGTCGGCCGGGTCGAACAGGACGCGGTCGTCGACCTCGACCGTGCGCACGTGCGAGCCGACGGCGACCACGCGGTACCACTGCAGCCGCTTGCCACCCATGGCTGCGGTCGCCGGGATCAGGATGCCGCCGCTGGAGCGCCGCTCGCCCTCCTCGCTCTCGACCGCGACGAGCACGCGGTCGTGGAGCATCCGGATCGGCGTGCGCTCGGTCCGGCTCGTCGCACCCGGGACGGACGGGATCACCACGGTCAGCGAGCCACCTTGCGCAGCACGACGAAGAGCACCACGAAGCCGGCGACGCCGCCGGCGACCTTGATGATGTTGTCCTGGCGCGGGGCACCGGTCGCGGGGTCGACGAAGAACGCCTTCACCGAGGCGACCTCGCGGCGCGCGATGGTCTTCGGGCTGGCCCGGTGGGCGAGCTGGTCGATCGTCGCCGCCAGGCGCTCGCGGGTCTCCTCGATCTCGTTCTCGAGGTCGGTCAGCTGCTTGTCGGGCACGCTCACTCCTGAGGTCGGTTCTCCGGCAACGAACGTTACCGTGTGCCCATGACCCAGCGACTCACGCCCGGAGACGTGGCTCCGGACTTCACTTTGCCCACCGACGACGGCCAGCAGGTGACGCTCTCGGAGCTGCGCGGGCGCCGGGTGATCGTCTACTTCTACCCCGCCGCGATGACCCCGGGATGCACCAAGCAGGCCTGCGACTTCACCGACTCCCTGGACTCCCTGCGCACCGCCGGCTACGAGGTGGTCGGCATCTCCCCCGACAAGCCGGCAAAGCTCGCGAAGTTCCGGGAGCGCGACGGCCTCACCATCCGGCTGGCCTCCGACGAGGATCGCGCGGTCATGCAGACCTGGGGCGCGTACGGCGAGAAGAAGCTCTACGGCAAGACCGTCGAGGGCGTGATCCGCTCGACGTTCGTCGTCGACGAGGCGGGCCGGATCGAGCTGGCGCAGTACAACGTCAAGGCCACCGGGCACGTCGCCAAGCTCCGTCGCGACCTGGGCTTCGACGCGACCTGATCGTCCCCGCACCAGCGCCCGTAGCCCAAAGGCAGAGGCACGCGGTTTAGGTCCGCGACAGTGTGAGTTCGACTCTCACCGGGCGCACGCAGATGGTCCCCCGCAGCCTGCTCAACCCCGCAGCAGGTCCGCGACCCGAGGCGCCAGCTCGCGGAGGGCGCGGCCCCGGTGGGAGATGGCGTCCTTGGTGGCGGCGTCCATCTCGGCGGAGGTGAGCGCGCCGTCCTGGTCGTCGGGGACGAACAGCACGTCGTAGCCGAAGCCGTTGCCTCCCCGGGTCTCGCGGATCACCTGGCCGTGCATCGCGCCCTCGACGACCAGCTCGCCCGCCGGAGCGCAGAGCGCGATCGCGGCACGGAAGTGCGCGGTACGACGGGCCTCGGGGACGTCCTCGAGCTGCTCGAGCAGCAGCCGGTTGTTGCGGTCGTCGTCCTTGGGCCTGCCCGACCACCGCGCGGACAGCACGCCCGGCATGCCGTTGAGGGCGTCCACGCACAGGCCGCTGTCGTCGGCCAGCGAGGGCAGTCCGGTCGCCGCCAGGCCGGCGCGCGCCTTGACCAGCGCGTTGCCCTCGAACGTCGGCTGGTCCTCGACGGGCTCGTCGTAGGGCTCGACGTCGTCGAGCCCGAGGACGCGCACGTCGGGCAGGAACCGCTCGAGGATCCGCTGCATCTCGATCAGCTTCTTGGCGTTGCGGGAGGCCAGGAAGATCTCGACCGGGGCGGCCGCCCCGTCAGCCACGCAACGCCTCCTGCTGCAACCGGGTCAGGTCGCCGCAGCCCTTCTCGGCCAGGGCGAGCAGCGCGTCGAGCTCGCGGCGGTCGAACGGCGCGCCCTCGGCCGTGCCCTGCACCTCGATGAAGCGCCCGTCGCCGGTCATCACGACGTTCATGTCGGTCTCGGCGCGCACGTCCTCCTCGTACGGCAGATCCAGCCGCGGCACGCCGTCGATGATGCCGACGGAGACGGCCGCGACCGAGCCGGTGAGCGGCTCGCCCGCGAGCGCTCCCTGCCCGCGCAGGTGCTCGACCGCATCGGCCAGCGCCACGTAGGCGCCGGTGATGGCCGCGGTCCGGGTGCCGCCGTCGGCCTGGAGGACGTCGCAGTCGAGCACGATGGTGTTCTCGCCCAGCGCCTTGTAGTCGATCACGCCGCGCAGCGCCCTCCCGATCAGCCGGGAGATCTCGTGGGTGCGGCCGCCGATGCGGCCCTTGACCGACTCCCGGTCCGAGCGGGTGTTGGTGGCCGAGGGCAGCATGGCGTACTCGGCGGTGACCCAGCCCAGCCCGGAGCCCTTGCGCCAGCGCGGCACGCCCTCGGAGGCGGAGGCGGCGCAGAGCACGCGCGTGCGGCCGAACTCCACCAGCACGGATCCGGCCGGGTGGTCCTGCCATCCGCGGCTGAACCGGACCGGGCGGAGCTCGTCGTCGGCGCGGCCGTCGGCACGGGTGTCGGTCATGACCCGACCCTATCGGCGTCAGATCTCGTAGACGGCGCCGGAGGTGGCGAGATCCACGACGCCGTCGTACGGGACCGTCCGGGCGTCGGCGAGGACGGCCTGGCGGTCGTGCCACGGCGGGACGTGGGTGATGACCAGGCGCCGGACCCCGGCGAGGGCGGCGATCCTCACCGCCTCCGCTCCGGTCAGGTGCAGGTCCGGGGGGTTGTCGTCGCCCTCGAGGAACGACGCCTCGCACAGGTAGAGATCGGCCCCGCGCGCTGCCTCGGCAGCGCCCTCGCACACGCCGGTGTCGCCGGAGTAGACGAGCAGGCTGTCGCCGCACGAGATGCGCAGTGAGTACGCCGTGACCGGGTGCACGACCGGCACCGCCCTGATCGTGAACGGGCCGAGACGGATGTCCTCGTCGGCGTAGGGCCGGAAGTCGAACTCCTCGTTCATCCCAGGGTCCTCGTCGAGGTCGTAGGCCTTGGCCATCCGCACGGCGGTGTCCGCCGGACCCCACACGGGGATGCGCGGCTGGTGACCCGAGGGGTGGTAGCGGCGCAACACGTAGAACCCGCAGAGGTCCAGGCAGTGATCGGCGTGGAGGTGGGAGAGCACCACGCCGTCGACGAGGACGGGATCGACATAGCGGTGCAGCTCGCCGAGCGCTCCGCTGCCCATGTCGAGCACGAGTCGCCAGGTCCTGCCCTCGTGGTCGGCCTCGAGCAGGTAGCAGCTGGCCGGGGACTCGGGACCCGGGTAGGAGCCGGAGCACCCGACGACGGTGATCCGCATCAGAGCGCCGTCCCCACCGGCACGGGCCCTCCGGTGTACTGCACGACGCCGGTCAGCTCCGGGCCCAGGAAGCGCTGGCCGATCGTGCCGAACTCCTCCGGCTGCCCGGTGGTCAGGAAGCGGTGGCCCGGTGTGCCGGAGGTCGCCATCAGCTCTCGCCTCGCCAGCTCGCGGTAGACGTCCTTCGCGCACTCCTCGGCACTGGAGACCAGGGTCACCTGGTCGCCGACGACGTAGGAGATCGCGCCGGTGAGCAGGGGGTAGTGCGTACAGCCGAGGATCAGCGTGTCGACGCCGGCCGAGACGAGCGGGTCGAGGTACTCGTGCGCGGCGGCGAGCAGCTCGGGGCCCGAGGTGATCCCGGCCTCGACGAACTCCACGAAGCGGGGGCATGTGCGGGTGGTCAGCTCGACGTGCGGCGCGGCGGCGAACGCGTCGTCGTAGGCCATCGACTCCGCGGTCGCGCGGGTGCAGATCACGCCGATCCGGCCGGTGCGGCTGGCCGCGACCGCCCGCCGGGTCGCCGGCAGGATCACCTCGACCACCGGCACGTCGTAGCGCTCGCGGGCGTCGCGCAGCACCGCGGCACTCGCGGAGTTGCACGCGATGACCAGCATCTTCACGCCCTCGGCGACCAGATGGTCCAGGCACTCCAGGGCGTACTCGCGGACCTCGCCGATCGGCTTGGGCCCGTAGGGCTGGCGCGCCGTGTCGCCGAGGTAGAGCACCGACTCGTGCGGCAGCTGGTCGATCACGGCACGCACCACCGTCAGTCCCCCGAAGCCCGAGTCGAAGATGCCGATCGGCGCGTCGACCCCTCCCGCTGCCATGAGGAGCAGGCTAGTTGCTCCTCCGCCGATTGGCAGGTCGAGGCGACGCACCTCATCACCGCACTGTTGCCTGCGTCACAGATCTGGTGTTGGATCACGGCGTCAGTGGGCGTGCGGCCTGACCGGCTCGTCACGTCCTTTCTCGGGTGACGAAACGGAGCACCTCCCCATGCACCATCGCCCCAGGGCCGCCTGGGCGATCGCCGCGACAGCGGCGACGCTCGCCTCGCTCGGCCTCCATTCCCCCGCCACCGCAGCGCCGGACGGCCACGACACCGGCCACGACAGTGGCCACGCCTACGGCAAGGGTCACCACGGGGACGGCGTCAAGCCGGTCCCCAAGGACATCCGGCAGAACAAGGAGCGCCCCGTCAAGAAGGGCACCCACCTGGTGCCGATGACCCAGCAGCGCAGCCTCGCCCCGCAGGCCGTCAGCGGCGACCCGCAGGTCGGCGACGTGCGCAAGTGGGTGGCCGACGACGAGGTCAACGGCACCTACCTCAAGGACTACACGCTGCGCGGCGTCGGCGACCACATCCAGGTGTGGGTGGCCAACGACACCTCCTTCCCCGCGGGCGACTGCCGCAACGCCCTCGGGCTGGCCGACATCACCGACGCGCAGGTCGCGAGCTTCGTCCACGAGTTCGACACCAACATCTACCCCAAGGAGTCGGCCTCCTTCTCCGTCCCGGACTCCCGGGACGGCAGCAAGGCGTTCGGCTACCGGGACGCCGACGGGACCGTGCACCCGATCGGCTCCGGCCAGGTGAGCGCCGACCGCGCCGGAGACACGGCCGTGCTCGTCGACAACGTGCGCGACGCCAACTACTACACGCCGGACAGCCCGAGCGGCCAGACCTACATCGCCGGGTTCTTCTACGGCCTGTTCGACGACTACGCCGATCGCAACATCATGACGATCGACGCCTACGACTGGCTGCACCGCACCGGCGCCACCCCGCCGGATGACAGCGCCGACCCGGCGTACCAGGCCTGCCCGTACGCGAGCGGTGCTCCGCGGCCCCACCTGTACGAGGGCACCTTCGCCCACGAGTACCAGCACCTGCTGGAGTCCTACCAGGACCCCGACGAGGTGAGCTGGGTCAACGAGGGCCTCTCGGACTACGCGCAGACACTGGTGGGCTACGTCGACCCCTCGACGCCGGTCACCGACCCGGCGGCCGACTCGCACATCGCGTGCTTCTCCGGCTTCCTCGCGGACAAGGGCTACGGCGGCCCGGAGAACTCCCTGACGTCCTGGCAGGACCAGGGCGCACCGGAGATCCTGTGCGACTACGGCGCGGCGTACTCCTTCATGCAGTACCTCTTCGGTCACTACGGCGGCGAGAAGTTCATGTCGGCGCTGCACCAGGAGGCCGGCAACGGCCTCACGGGGTTGGACAACGTCCTCGACCGGTTCGGCTCCTCGGACTCCGCGATGGACGTCGTGCACAAGTGGGCCGCCACGGCCGCCCTCGACAACGTCCTGGACAAGCACCGCAAGCTGACCGGCGGCGACCGTGCCGACTACACCGAGGACAGCCTGGGCCTGCAGATCAGCTGGTCGGCCTTCTACGACGACATCAACCACGACGGCGTGACCGGTGACGACGGCAACGAGGCGTACTCCACCCCGGGCGCCCCGCCGAACGGGTCGGACTACGTCCGGCTGCGCGACGCCCAGCGGCAGTACCTGTCCGCGAGGCAGCTGGAGGACATCACGTTCCGCGGCAGCAGGACGCTGGCGCCCGACCCGGTCCAGTGGACCGTCGACACCACGCCGCCGGACGGCGCCGGCGCCGGCTACAGCTGTGCCGGCGTCCCCGACGGCACCGGCGCCGCAGCGCTCTACTCCGGCTGCGGAGCGAACCTGGACCGGGCCATCGTGAAGACGGTCGACGTTCCTGCGACCGGGTCCAGCCTGACCTTCGACGCCAAGTGGGACACCGAGGAGGGCTGGGACTTCGGCTTCGTGCAGGTCTACGACCCGGCGAGCCGCTCCTACCGGTCGGTGGACTGCACGGACACGACGACGTCCACCGACCCGGGCGCGATCCCCGCGGTGCAGGCCAACGTGCCCGGCTTCACCGGCGACTCCGGTGACGGCTTCCGCGCCGAGACCTGCGACCTGTCGGCCTACGCCGGCCGCAGCGTGGAGCTGGCGTTCCGCTACGTCACCGACTCCGGTGTCAACGAGGGCGGCTTCTGGGTGCGGAACATCGCCCTCGGCGGCACGCCGGTGGCCGACGGCTCCTCGCTGACGGGTTGGCAGTCCGCCACCCAGGCACACCCGGTGCCGGTCTCGGGCTTCACCGTGCAGCTGGTCGGCTACGACGCGAAGGGCAAGGCGTTCCTCCACCGGCTGCGGCTGGCGGACGGCTTCACCGGCGCCCTCAGCGGCAAGGCGCTGCGCAAGGCGGTCGGGAAGGGCTCCACGACGGTCTCCGCGATCGTCACCCAGAACGACCCGACCGAGACGGTGGGCAAGTACGCGCACTACACGCTGAGCGTCAACGGGGTCGAGCAGCCGGGAGGCTGACCGGCACCGTCGGGCCGAGGCGTCGCAGCACCACGCTGCGGCGCCTCGGTGCTTGTCCGGCCGGCGTCAGGACTTGGGACGCGGCCGGTTGTACCAGAGCCACCAGACGACGACGAAGGGCAGCAGCAGCGGGACGTAGCCGTAGCCGCTGCCGTAGTCGGTCCACACGGTCTGCTTGTCCAGCGGCACCGAGGCGGGATGCGTGGCGCCGACGATCAGCACGCCGAGGAACTCCACCGTCACCACCCCGACCGCCGTGCGGTTGCGGCTGGTGCCCAGCGCCCACGTCGCGGCGATGTAGACGAGTGCCGCGAGGGCGGAGAGCGTGTACGGCCCGGGGGCCTTGTCGAACTTCGTCGCGATCTGGACGACCGCCCGCCCGGTGGCGCTCAGCGCCAGCACGCCGTACGCGAAGACGAGCACGCGTCCGAAGTTGCGGTTGAGCAGCCCCGCACCCGCACGCAGCCGCGAGCGCCGGCCCATCTGCTGGCCCGTCTGCTGGCTCATCTGCTCGCCCGTGTGCTGCTCAGCCATGACCGGGCCAGACCTGATGGAGCCGCAGCACCAGGAACGGGACCACGAGCAGACCGACGACCAGGACGCCGAGGCTACTCCGGCTGCGCTCGGCCTGGGACCAGATCCACGCCGCGGGCAGGATCAGCAACGCCCCGACGAGGTAGCCGACGTAGGTGGGCCGCGAGACCGATGCGGGGGCGCCGAAGACGGCGACCAGGCCGGCGACCATCTGCGCGACGACCGCCAGCTCGGTCAGGCCCATCAGCGCGTCGACGATGTTGCTGGCGGGGACGTTGCGGGCCATCTGCACCAGCACGACGAGGACCGTGATCGCGCACAGTGCGATCTCGATCGCCTGGATCACGCCCACAGCTGGCCCTCCAACCGGTCCTCGGCCTCGTCGATGGTGCCCTCGTAGGCCCCGGTGGAGAGGTACTTCCAGCCACCGTCGCAGACGATGAAGACGATGTCGGCCGACTCGCCCGCCCGCACCGACTTGGCGGCCTGGCCGAGCGCGGCGTGGAGGATGGCTCCGGTGGAGATGCCCGCGAACACGCCCTCGTTCTCGAGCAGCTCGCGGACCCGGCGCACGGCGTCCCGCGGGCCGACCGAGAAGCGGGCGTCGATGAGCGAGGCGTCGTAAAGCTCCGGGACGAACCCCTCGTCGAGGTTGCGCAGTCCGTAGACGAGCTCGCCGTAGCGGGGCTCGGCCGCGACGATCCGGACGTCGGGCTTGTGCTCGCGGAAGAAGCGACCGGTGCCCATCAAGGTGCCGGTGGTGCCCAGGCCCGCGACGAAGTGGGTGACCTCGGGGAGGTCGGCGAGGATCTCCGGCCCGGTGCCCTCGTAGTGGGCGAGCGCGTTGGCGGGATTGCCGTACTGGTAGAGCATCACCCAGTCGGGGTGCTCCTCGGCGACCCGCTTCGCCACCCGGACCGCCTCGTTGGACCCTCCCGCCGCCGGGCTGGAGACGATCTCCGCGCCCCACATCCGCAGCAGCTGCCGGCGCTCCTCGGAGGTGTTCTCCGGCATCACGCAGACCAGGCGGTAGCCACGGAGCTTCGCCGCCATCGCCAGGGAGATGCCGGTGTTCCCGCTGGTCGGCTCGAGGATCGTGCAGCCCGGCCGCAGCAGCCCGTCCCGCTCGGCGGCCTCGATCATCCGCAGCGCCGCGCGGTCCTTGATCGACCCGGTCGGGTTCTGGTCCTCGAGCTTGGCCCACAGCCGCACCCGGGTGCCGTCAGGCTGGGGACCCGGCGAGAGGCGCGGCAGCCCGACCAGCGGCGTGCCGCCGACGGTGTCGATGAGCGAGTCGAAGCGCATGGGGTCCTCGTCTAGCGCAGGAAGGCGGTCGGGTCGAACTCCTCGAGCGGGATGATCCGGACCCGGGGCAGCGGCTCGTTGAAGGCGCCGACGTCGTACTCGAGGTCGTGCAGGTCGATGCCGAGCGCGTGGTACTGGGCGCTGGCGTACTCACGCAGGCCGATCAGGCCGACCCGGCGGTCGCCACCGAGCAGCCGGCCGATGTGCTCGACGAAGTCGGCGTCGTGGCTGACCAGCAGCACGTCATCCGCACGCTCGACGAGGGCGTCGAGGGTGCGCTGGATGCCGACGTCGACGACCTTCTCGTCGCTGCGCCCGGACAGCGGCACCGGCCGGTAGTCCATGGCCAGGAGGGCCTGCACGAACGGTCCCGGCAGCTGCCCGCTGGATGCGTTGAGGAAGAACAGGCCGGTGACCGGCTGTCCCCACAGCTCGCGGGCGTAGGTGGTGACGCGCTCCCAGCGCGGCCGCTCCTCGGGGTGAGGACGCCGCCCGAGCAGCGCGGTGCCGAGGGTGGCATCGATGTTCTCGCCGTCGACGAGGACGAACGTGCGCTTGCCTGCGGGCTCGGCGGTCATCGGCGCGGTCGGCCCGGTCTCAGCAGCCACCGGCGACGGCGGGCAGGATCACGACCTGGTCGCCGTCGCTGAGCGCGGTGTCGAGGGAGCCGGTGAAGCGGACGTCCTCGTCGTTGACGTAGACGTTGACGAAGCGACGCAGGTCGCCCTGGCCGTCCTTGTCCTCGATCAGCCGGTCCTTGATCCCCGGGTGGTTGGCCTCGAGGTCGTCGATCAGGCCGGCGAGCGTGTCACCGGCGCCGTGGACGGCCTTCTCCCCACCGGTGTAGGTGCGCAGGATGGTCGGGATGCGGACCTCGATGGCCATGTCTCAGCTCTCCTTGGTGGCAGCGGGCACGATCGTCACGTCTTCCTCGGTCACGGTGCCGTCGACGATCCTGTAGGACCTGAACTCGACAGGCCCCGGGCTATTCCCGTGCTCGCGCGTCGAGACCAGCACGTAGTGCGCGTCGGGCTCGTTGGCCAGCCCGATGTCCGTGCGGCTGGGATACGCCTCGGTGGCCGTGTGCGAGTGGTAGATCACCACCGGCTCCTCGTCCGCTGCCCACATCTGCTTGTAGAGACCGAGCAGCTCGGTGGAGTCGAACTCGTAGAACGTCGGGCTGCCGGCGGCGTTGACCATCGGCACGAACCGCTCGGGCCGGTCGCTGCCCTCCGGCCCGGCGACCACCCCACAGGCCTCGTCGGGGTGGTCCCGCCGGGCGTGCGCGACGATCGCGTCGACGAGGTCCTGGCTGATCGTGAGCACGTCTCCAGGTTAGGCGAGGCCGGTACGACGCCCGCCGTACGACCAGAGGACGGGCGTGAGGCAGATCACGCCTTCGACGTCAGGGCGCCGCTCCGGGGTGGCCGACCCGGTCAGTCCTGGACAGCCTCGACCAGGGTCTCCTGGAGGAAGCCGAGCCAGTGGTAGATCGCGTGCACGGCGGCGCGGGGGTCGTCGGGCGGGAGGTCGTCGAGGGCGTCCTCGTCGTCATCGTCCTCGATGCCGAGCCGCGTCGCGAGGGCCAGTCGCATGTCGGTCAGCGACCGCAGCCACGTCATCGCGGCCGCCTCGTCGAGCTCCACGTCGAGGACGAGGCCGGCCTCCGGCTCGTCGGGGAGGCCCGCCTCCTCCAGGGTGTCGATGACCAGGCCGGCGGCCTCCGCCTTGCCGTTGCGCAGGGTGCTCTCGGTGAACCGCCGGAAGTCGGCCGCCGCCTCCTCGTCGTCGGGGTAGGCAGTGGGCAGCAGCCGCTGCAGCACCGGGTCCTCGGGCTCGGTGGTCGGACCGGAGAAGTCGAGCATCGCCTCCAGCGGGTCGCTCGCTCCCGGCTGCGCCTCGCCGTTGCGGAGCAGCTCGACCAGCTGGCCCGCCAACGAGCGCAGCAGGTCGCCCTCGACGGCGGCGAAGGTGGCGATGCACCTGCCGCTGCGCCGGTGCCGGTGGAACCCGGCGTCGCGGAGGGAGTCACCCACGGACGTCGCCCACTGCCGTACCCGCTGCCGTGCTCACAGCCGAGCTCCGAGCCGTTCTCACTGCGTCTCCAAGGTGGCCCACAGGCCGTACTCATGCATCGCCTGCACGTCGCGCTCCATCTCCTCGCGGCTCCCGCTCGACACGACCGAACGGCCGTCCTCGTGCACCTCGAGCATCAGCTTCTCCGCCTTCGCCTTCGGGTAGCCGAAGTAGGTACGGAACACGAACGTCACGTAGGACATCAGGTTCACCGGGTCGTTCCACACGATCGTCACCCAGGGCTTCGCGAGCTCGGTGACCTGGTCGACCTCCGGCTCGTCGAGCTCGACAGGACTGGTGGACATGGCCTCCAGCGTAGAGGGCCATGGTGGGAGCGGCCGCCCTGCGTAGTCTGCGGCTCGTGACCACTGACGGCTCCACCGCACTGCTCACCGACCACTACGAGCTGACCATGCTCCAGGCCGCGCTGGAGTCGGGCGCCGCGTCGCGGCGATCGGTCTTCGAGGTGTTCGCCCGGCGGCTGCCCGGCGGCCGGCGCTACGGCGTGGTCGCGGGCACGGGCCGCCTCCTCGAGGCACTCGAGCGGTTCCGCTTCGGACCGCCGGAGCTGGCGTGGCTGAGCGACCAGCGGGTCGTCGACGACCGCACGCTGGCGTTCCTGGAGTCCTTCCGGTTCTCCGGCGACATCCGGGGCTACGGCGAGGGAGAGGCCTACTTCCCCCACTCCCCCGTCCTCGTCGTCGAGTCGACCTTCGCGGAGGCGGTGCTGCTGGAGACGCTCGCGCTCTCGATCCTCAACCACGACTCGGCGATCGCCTCGGCGGCCTCGCGGATGACCGGCGCCGCCGGCGAGCGGCCGTGCATCGAGATGGGATCGCGACGCACCCACGAGCAGGCCGCCGTGGCGTGTGCCCGGGCGGCGTACGTCGCCGGCTTCGCGGCGACCTCCAACCTGGAGGCCGGACGGCGCCACCGGATCCCGACCACCGGCACCAGCGCCCACTCCTTCACCCTGCTGCACGACACCGAGGCGGAGGCGTTCCGGGCGCAGGTGCGGTCACTGGGGCGCGGCACGACGTTGCTGGTCGACACCTACGACGTGGCGGAGGCGGTCCGGCTCGCCGTCGAGGCGGCCGGCACGGAGCTGGGCGCCGTGCGCCTGGACTCCGGCGACCTGGGGCTGCTGGCGCACCAGGTCCGCGACGAGCTGGACGCCCTCGGGGCGACCTCGACCCACATCGTGGTGACCTCCGACCTCGACGAGTACGCGATCGCCTCGCTCGCGGCCGCGCCCGTCGACAGCTACGGCGTGGGCACCCAGCTCGTCACCGGCAGCGGCCACCCGACGTGCGGCTTCGTCTACAAGCTGGTGGCACACCAGGAGGACGACGGACGCTGGGTGGACGTCGCCAAGAAGAGCAAGGACAAGGTGTCGGTGGGCGGCCGCAAGGACGCCTTCCGACGCGTGGACGACGGCGTCGCGACGGCCGAGGTGGTGGTTGCCGGCGACGTCGGCGTGAGTGCCGGACCCCACGACCGCAGCCTCCTGGTACCCCTCGTGCGCGGCGGCGAGGTCGTCGCCGGGGAGCCGCTGGAGGCGGCGCGGGAGCGGCACGCCCGGTCCGTGGCCGAGCTGCCGGTGCGGGCGCGGGCACTCCTCAAGGGGGACCCGGTGATCCCCACCGAGCTGCACGCCCCGTGAGGCAGGCGTCGGTCGCACCCGGGGTCCGGCACGAGGAGCGGGACACCAGCGGCCGTTCCCGCGCGGACCGCGGAACGGTAGCGTCCGGGAGATGGTGCGTGCGCTGATCGTCGTCGACGTGCAGAACGACTTCTGCGAGGGCGGATCGCTACCCGTCACCGGTGGGGCCCGGGTCGCGGCGGACATCGCCGAGCTGCTGCGGCACGGGACGCGGCGGGACGCCGACGCACCGCCGTACGACCACGTGGTGGCCACGCGCGACCACCACGTCGATCCCGGCGACCACTGGGCCCGGCCCGGCACCGACCCCGACTTCGTCACCAGCTGGCCGGTGCACTGCCGGGCCGACAGCGACGGCGCCGCCTTCCACCCCAACCTCGACCCGCAGCCCTTCGACGCGGTGTTCTGCAAGGGCGAGCACCGGGCCGCCTACTCCGGGTTCGAGGGCGAGGACGCGGCCGGCACACCGCTCGCTGCGTGGTTGCGCACGCACGGCGTCGACGCCGTCGACGTCTGCGGGATCGCCACCGACCACTGCGTGCGGGCGACCGTGCTCGACGCGGTCGGTGAGGGCTTCGCGACCACGCTGCTGCAGGACCTGTGTGCCGGGGTGGCCCCGGAGACCACCGCCCGCGCCCTGGAGGAGATGCGTCAGGCCGGCGTCACGATCCGGTGAAGTGCGGCCGGCGGCGGCCCAGGAAGGCGCGCATCCCCTCGGTGACGTCGGCGGTGCGCAGCAGCACCGTCTGCCCGCGGAGCTCGCGGGCGTGGGCCTCGGGCAGGTGGCTCAGCGTCGCGGCATTGATGGCCTTCTTCGTCGCGGCGTAGGCCAGCGGCGGCCCGGAGGCGAGCCTTCCGAGGAGCTTCTCGAGGCCGGCGTCGTAGCCGTCGTCGGGCAGCACCTGGGCGATCAGGCCGGCCTCGAGCGCCTCCCGGGCCGACAGCACGTCGGAGAGCAGCGCCATCCGCATGGCGCGGGCGCGTCCCACGGCGGCGGCGACCGTGGCGGTCGCGCCGCCGTCCGGCATCAGGCCGATCTTGCTGAACGCCAGCGTGAGCGCGGCGGACTCCTTCGCCACCACCAGGTCACAGGCGAGGGCGAGTGACAGGCCGACGCCGGCGGCGATGCCGTTGAGCCCGCACACCACGGGCTTGTCGCACCCGAGGACGGCGTCGACGAGGCGGGCCGCGCCGTCGACCGACGTGGCGTCGTACGCCGCCGCCGGGTCGTCGCCCTCCAGGTCCGCGCCAGCGCTGAACGCCGCACCCGTGCCCGTCAGCAGCACCGCCCGGAGATCGTCACGGGACCCGGCCGCGTGGAGGTGCTCGACGAGCGCCACCACCATCTCGGCGGTGAGCGCGTTGAGCTGGTCGGGGCGGTCCAGGCGCAACCGGAGCACGCCGTCGCCGTCGGTCGCGACCAGCTCGCTCATGCCTGCACCGCCGCGGTGTAGCGCTCCTTGAGCCGGCCCTTGACCAGCTTGCCGGTGGGCGTGCGCGGCAGGTCGCGGGTGACGATGAACTCCCGCGGCACCTTGAAGTGCGCGATCCGCTCACGAGCGAAGGCCGTCAGCTCCTCGGCGAGCCCGTCGCCGTCGTCGGCCGGCTCCACGAACGCGACCACGCGCTCACCCATCTCCTCGTCGGGTACGCCGATCACCGCGATGTCGGTCACCCGCGGGTGCAGTGTGAAGAGGTCCTCGATCTCCTGGGGATAGATGTTCACGCCGCCGCTGATGATCATGAACGCCTTGCGGTCGGTCAGGAACAGCCAACCCTCCTCGTCGAGGTAGCCCAGGTCGCCGACCGTGGACCACCCCGGGCGGTGGGGGTGCTGCGTCGCGGCCGTCCGCTCCGGGTCGTTGTGATAGCTGAACGGCAGCTCCTCGCGCTCGAAGTAGACCGTGCCCACCTCCCCCGGGCCCAGCTCCTCGCCGTCGTCCCCGCAGATCCGCGGCACGCCGATGAGCGGCCTCCCGACGGACCCGGGGTGCGCCAGCCACTCCTCGCTGCTGATCTTGGTGCCGCCGTTGGCCTCGGTGCTGGCGTAGTACTCCTCGACGATGGGGCCCAGCCAGTCGATCATCTGCCGCTTGACGGCGACCGGGCACGGCGCCGCCGCGTGCACCACCACGCGCAGGCTCGAGAGGTCGTGGCGCCGGCGGGCCTCCTCCGGCAGCTTGAGCATCCGCACGAACATCGTCGGCACCACCTGGGTGTGGGTCACGCCGTACCGCTAGACGGCGGCGAGGAAGCCCTCGGCGTCGAACTTGCTCATCATCACCACCGTGCCGCCGGCGGTGTGCACGGCGCCCATGAACCGCAGCGGCGCGGCGTGGTAGACCGGCGCGGGCGAGAGGTAGACCGTCTCGGTGTCGAAGCCGTAGAGCGCGCCGAAGATCGCCGGGTAGGGGTAGCCGGGCTCGTCGACCTGGATGGGCAGCAGCGGGATCTTGATGCCCTTGGGGCGGCCGGTGGTCCCCGAGGAGTAGAGGAAGTCGTCGCCGTGCGGCTGGTCGGCGAGCGGCTCGGCGCTCGCCGTGGCGAGCGCGTCGTCGTAGGACGCGAAGCCCTCGACCGCTCCTCCGTACGCCAGCCTGGTCGGCACCGCCACCGTCATCGCGCCGACGAGCCCGGCCTTGGCCGCGGAGACGATCAGCGCCTTCGCCCCGCAGTCCTCCACGATGTAGTCGGCCTCGGAGGGGCCGAGGTTGTGGTTGACGGCGGTGAGGTAGAGCCCCGAGCGCAGGGCCGCCCAATAGACCTCGTAGGTCTCCAGCCGGTTGTCGCTGACCAGCGCGACGACGTCGCCGGTGCGCAGTCCCGCCTCGGCCAGGACGTGCGCCAGCCGGAGGCTGCGCTCGTCGAGCTCGGCGTAGGTGAGCCGCTCGCCGGTGTCCGCCATCACCAGCGCGGGCTTGTCCGGCGTGCTCCTCGCCCAGGTCCCGGGGTACATGTCGCTCATCCAAGAGAAGTGACAGTGATGCTGTCAACGACCCCCGAGGGCGGGCTCAGGAGGTCGCGCGGCGGAACCAGACCGTGGCGTCGGTGGGGACGGGGTCCGGGCCCTCGCGGCCGTCGCTGCGGACCAGCACCTCCGCGTCGGCGGGCAGCTCGACCGCGTCCGGGCCGAGGTTGGCCAGCACCTGCACCGTGCCGCGCTCGGTCTCGATGGAGAAGCCGAGGACGTCCGCGGGGGTGCTGGTCCAGGTGAGGGTGCCACGGCCCAGTCGCAGCTCGCGGCGGCACCGCAGGGCCGCGCGGTAGAGCTCGAGGGTCGAGCCGGGCACGCCCGCCTGACGGTCGGGCGCCAGGGCGCCGTACGCCTCGGGCTGCGGGAGCCAGCTGGCGCCGCTCGGGCTGAAGCCGTACGCCGGGGCGGTCGAGTCCCACGGGATCGGCACGCGGGCACCGTCGCGGCCGCGGCGCTCGTGACCGCTGCGCTCCCACGTCGGATCGGCGCGGACCTCGTCGGGAAGCTGCGTCGCCTCGGGGAGGCCGAGCTCCTCCCCCTGGTAGAGGTAGGCCGATCCGGGCAGGGCGAGCATCACCAGGGTGGCTGCCCGCGCCCGCCGCAGGCCCAGCGCGGCGTCGGGCTGGGGGTCTCGCGGACCGATCCCGTCCATGGTGTCGAGTCCGGGACGCTGGGGGTAGCCGAGCCGGCTCGCGTGCCGCACGACGTCGTGATTGGACAGCACCCAGGTCTGCGGGGCCCCGACCGAGGCCGCGACGGCGAGCGCCTCGGTGATCTCCTCGCGCTGGTCGGCCGCGAGCCATGGCGTCATCAGGTAGTCGAAGTTGAAGGTCTGGTGCAGCTCGTCGGGACGCACGTAGAGGGCCAGCCGCTCGGGCGGGCTGACCCAGGCCTCGCCGCAGAGGATCCGGTCGCGGTCCTCCCCCGGCACGGCGTACTGCTCCACGAGCGCGCGCCAGGAGCGGTAGATCTCGTGCACGCCGTCCTGGTCCCACATCGGGCTCAGCCGGCTGGCGTCGTGATGGAAGCGCAGCGACAGGTCGGCGTCGGGCAGGTCGGGCTGCTTGACCAGCCCGTGCGCGACGTCGATACGGAAGCCGTCGACGCCGCGGTCCAGCCAGAACCGGATGACCGACTCCATCTCCGAGCGCACCTCGGGGTGGTCCCAGCAGAAGTCGGGCTGGGAGACGTCGAAGAGGTGGAGGTACCACTGTCCGGGCCGGCCGTCCGCCTCGACGACGCGCTCCCAGGCCGATCCGCCGAAGGTGCTCTGCCAGTTGTTGGGCGGCTGAGCACCGTCCTCGCCGCGGCCGTCACGGAACCAGTACCGCGCCCGCTCGGGGCTTCCGGGCGCCGAGGCGAGGGCCGCCTTGAACCAGGCGTGGTCCCAGGAGGAGTGGTTGGGGACCAGGTCGACCACGACCCGCAGGCCCAGCTCGTGCGCGCGCGCGATCAGCCGGTCGGCGTCGGCCAGCTCGCCGAACCGCGGGTCGACGTCGCGGTAGTCGGCCACGTCGTACCCGGCGTCGAGCTGGGGCGAGGGGTAGAACGGCGACAGCCACACCGCGTCGACCCCCAGATCGGCGACGTGCTCGAGGTGAGCGACGATGCCCGGGAGGTCGCCCAGCCCGTCCCCGTCGGCGTCGGCGAAGCTGCGCGGGTAGACCTGGTAGATCACGGCGTCGCGCCACCAGGGCGTCGACGTCCGCTCGGCTCCGCTCATCGGCACCACTTCCCGACCAGCGTGCGCACGACCGTGACGTTGCGGTTGGTGGAGACTCCCAGTGCGCGCTTCACAGCAGCATTCGGTCCCTTCGCCTCGTGGTAGGGGATGTCGAAGAGCAGGTGCACGGCACGGCCACGGACCACGGCGCGCTGGCCCGGGAGCTCCTGGCCCTCGATGACGGCCGCCTCCTCGGCCGTCGGGGCCGCCCGGAGCAGCTCGACGTAGTGGCCGAACTCCGGCGCCCCCGAGGCGACGACGTCGTCGGCCTCCGCGGCGATCCGAGCGAGCTCGGCCGGACGCATCGCGACGGTGCCGACCTCGAAGCCGCGGTCGGCGAGGAAGAGCTCCTCGAGCGCGGCCTCGAGCCGCGACTGCGACCGCAGCGGCGAGGTCAGCCGGATGTTGCCCGTCTGGATGTGGGTCTCGACGTCGGTGTAGCCCGCCTGCTCGAGCACCGCCCGCACCTCGGCCATCGGGTACTTCCGCGACCCGACGTTGACGGCTCGCTGGAACGCCAGCCAGGTCGGCATCAGGCCGGGCCGGCCGGGCCGCGACCCGCCCAGGTCCAGGCGTACGACGGGTCCTCGCTCGCGAGTGCGGCCTCCCCGAGATCGAGCGGACGGAACGTGTCGACCATGACCGCGGTCTCGTCGAAGAAATCCACGCCGATCGAGGCCTCGACCGCGGCCGGCTGCGGTCCGTGGGCGTAGCCACCCGGGTGCAGCGAGACCGACCCGATGCCGATCCCCGATCCCTTCCGCGCCTCGTAGTCCCCGGCCACGTAGAACATGACCTCGTCGGAGTCGACGTTCGAGTGGTAGTAGGGCACCGGGATCGAGCCCTCGTGGTAGTCCACCTTGCGGGGCAGGAAGTTGCACACCACGAAGTTGTGACCCTCGAAGACCTGGTGCACCGGCGGCGGCTGGTGGATCTTGCCGGTGATCGGACAGAAGTCCTCGACGTTGAGCGTGTAGGGGTAGAGGCAGCCGTCCCAGCCCACGACGTCGAAGGGGTGGGTGGCGTAGGTCAGCACCGAGGCCACCAGCCCCGAGGGGCCGTTGCCCCGGTGCTTGACCAGCACGTCGACGTCACGGTGCGCGTCGACGTCGACCAGCAGCGGCTCCGTCGGCCCGTGCAGGTCGCGCTCGCAGTAGGGCGCGTGCTCGAGCAGCTGGCCGTACCGCGACAGGTAGCGCCTCGGCGGGGCGATGTGCGAGCTGCCCTCGACGACGTAGAGCCGGGAGATCTCCCCGTCGACGTCGGAGGGCACCCAGCGGTGGGTCGTCGCGCGCGGGATCACCACGTAGTCGCCGGGGCGGTAGGACAGCACGCCGAAGACGGTCTCCACCGTGCCGGTGCCGGCCTCGACGAACACGCACTCGTCGCCGACGGCGTTGCGGTACAGCGGCGAGGGGGCGTCGCTGGCGACGTAGGAGATGCGCACGTCGGCGTTGCCGAGCACGAGGCGCCGGCCGGTGACCGGGTCGCTCTCCGTGACCGGCAGGTCGTGCAGCCGCAGGTGTCGTGGCTTGAGCGGGTGGTTCGGCTCGACGTGCAGGTCGGGGAGGTCCGCGACCCGGCTGTCGGTGATCGCGGACGGCACCCCGCGGTGGTAGAGCAGCGAGGAGTCGGAGGAGAACCCCTCCTCGCCCATCAGCTCCTCGTAGCGGAGGGCGCCGTCCTCGTCGCGGAAGGCGGTGTGCCGGGTCCGCGGCACCTCGCCGACACATCGGTAGTAGGCCACGCACTCACCCTGCCACGTTGGCCGGGGCGGGCGAAACCGTTAGCGTGCCGAGCGTGGAGACACCGGAGTTCTTGCATGGGCTCGTCGACGACGCGGCGATCTTTCCGCCCGGTGACGCTCCCCTCGACGAAGCGCTGACCGCGCACCGGGAGCACCGCCGCGGGCCGTACGCCGGCCTGGTCGGTGGCTTCGTCGTCACCGACCGGGTGCTGCCCGAGCTGTGCGACCTGGCTGCCGGTGCCGACCCGATCGCGGTCAACCTCGTCGTCACCGGCGGCGCAGGCGCCATCGCGGGCGCCGTGCGCTGGGCGGCGCGCGCCGACGCCGTCGAGCTGCGGGCCCTCGAGGTCGCCCTGCGCGACGAGGACGACCTGGCCCACAACGCCCGACGCGTGCTCGCCGCGCTCGACGCCGCGACCGAGGAGCTGGGCGACGCCGTGGTGCACGTCGAGCCGCCCCGCGTGCACGGCGAGCCGTCGCCCGGCTGGCTGGCGGCCCTCGACGAGCTCGCCGCCCGCGAGGTCCGGCTGAAGCTGCGCACCGGCGGCCTCACCGCCGACGACTTCCCGACCTCCGCGGAGCTGGCCGCCTGCCTCGACGCGGCCCTCGACCGCGAGCTGCCCTTCAAGTGCACGGCCGGGCTGCACCGCGCCGTGCGCCACACCGCCGAGGGCGGGCTCACCCACCACGGCTTCCTCAACGTCTGGTGCGCGACCCGGGCGACCCTCGCCGGCGAGCCCCCCGTCCCGGTCCTCGAGCAGACCGACCCCGACGCCCTCCTCGCCGGTCTCGACCCCGGCGAGCTGGCCCGCGCCAGGCGGTGGTTCACCTCGTTCGGCAGCTGCAGCATCCAGGAGCCCGTCGACGACCTGGTCGCAGCGGGGCTGCTGGGAGGCGTGGCATGAGCGACGGGTTCGGCATCGACCACCTCCCCTACGGCGTCTTCAGCACCGCAGGGAGCGCTCCGCGCATCGGAGTGCGCTACGGCGACGCCGTTCTCGACCTCGCCCTCGCCCTGGGCGACGACGTCTTCGGTGCCAGCACCCTCAACCCGTTCATGGCCCTCGGCCGGGCGGCATGGGACCGGACCCGCGCCCGGCTCGTCGACGCGCTCGGTGGCTCCCCGACCCTGGTACCGCTGGCCGAGGCGACACTGCACCTGCCGTTCGCGGTGGCCGACTACGTCGACTTCTACTGTTCCCTCCAGCACGCCTCCAACGTGGGCCGGATCTTCCGGCCCGACGGAGAGGCGCTGATGCCCAACTGGCGGCACCTCCCGGTCGGCTACCACGGGCGGGCGGGCACCGTCGTGGTGTCCGGCACCGACGTGGTCCGCCCGTGCGGCCAGCGCAAGGCGCCCGACGAGCCGTCGCCGGTGTACGGCCCGAGCACGCGGCTGGACATCGAGGCCGAGGTCGGCTTCGTCGTCGGCACGCCGAGCGCGCTGGGATCACGGGTGCCGACGAGCGCGCTCGCCGACCACGTCTTCGGTGTCACCCTGCTCAACGACTGGTCCGCCCGCGACATCCAGGCCTGGGAGTACGTCCCGCTCGGGCCGTTCCTGGGCAAGTCGTTCGCGACCTCGATCAGCGCGTGGATCACGCCGCTGGCGGCGCTGGAGGCCGCCCGGGTGCCGCTGCCCCGGCAGGAGCCCCGGCCGCTGGACTACCTGCAGGTCGACGGACCGGCCGGCTACGACCTCGCGCTGGAGGTGGAGCTGGACGGCGAGGTGGTCAGCAGGCCGCCGTACGCGGCGATGTACTGGTCGGCCGCCCAGATGCTGGCCCACCTCAGCGTCAACGGGGCGAGCCTGCGCACCGGCGACCTGTTCGCCAGCGGCACGGTCAGCGGCGACGCGCGCGACCAGCGAGGCTCGCTGCTGGAGCTGTCCTGGGCCGGCCGCGAGCCGTTCACCGCCGGCGGTCGCGAGCGCACCTTCCTCGAGGACGGCGACGAGGTGGTGCTGCGCGCGAGCGCCCCGACGACCGACGGCGGCCGGCTCACCCTCGGCGAGGTGCGCGGCAGGATCGTCCCCGCGCGCCGCTGAGCCGCCTACGATGCCGCCATGCTGACCAGGGTGGCGTGGCTCCTCGTGGCCCTCGTGCTGGTGTCGGGGTGCGGAACCCGGCCCACCGGCCACGGCGCCCCGCCGTACCAGGAGCCGTCGAGCGCCGCCCCGGTGGCGCTCCGGACGAGCTATCCCGCGGTGCGCCTGAAGGTGACGCTGCCGCCCATGGCCGGCGAGGACGAGAACGCCGTGCGCGCCTACATCCGCTTCACCGTCGAGACGCTGCACACCTGGGCATCGGGGAAGGCGACCGCCGCGCTCGGGCGATTCGCGCGTCCCGGGATGCGGCGTCTGGTCGTCCGCCTGATCCCGCCCGAGCGCGCCTACGGCCGGCTCGACGAGCCCACCGTGATCGCGATCCGGCAGGTCTCCACGCGCGGCGCCCTCTCGTCCCTGCGGACCTGTGTCCGCCATGCCGGCAAGGCCTCCTCGACCGGGACCCTGATGGTGCTGGACGCACGCGGCCGCTGGCGGGCCTCGGCGACCGAGGGCCTCGCGCGCCCCCTGAAGAACTGCGGCGGCTGAAGCGAGGGGTGAGCCGGGCGCCGCGGCTCAGGGCAGCAGGAACGATGCACGCCAGGTCCGCCGAATGCGACCACCGCCGACCATGCCCTGCTCCTCCAGGTAGGGCATCACCTTCTCGCCCATCCACGCGATCGTGGCGCGGTAGTGCGGGTTGGCGAGCGCCTGGCGCCGGCCCTCGCGGGGGTCGATGCCGACGGCGGCGTACACCTGCGGATGCACCATCGAGCGCATCATCACGAAGGCCGCCTCGGCCGTGAGCGCCTGCTGGGCCAGCCGCTCCGCCCGCGACATGCCGGCGACGGCCCTCTCCAGCTCGTCGCGGGCGAAGCTGACGTGCCGCGCCTCCTCGAGCACGTGGATCCGGGAGGTCATCCGGACCATCGGCTGGATGCGCTCGTCATTGATCATGTCCGCTGCCACCGGTCGACCGGCTCCTCGCCGATGAGGATGGACGCATAGGCCCCCGCGCCCCGGGCGATCACCGGGAAGATCGTGGCCAGCCGCTTCACCCGCGACCGCGGCCCGTACGCCGGGACGCCGAACCGCTTGATCGCCATGCCGAACATCGTCGAGTGCCGGCACTCGTCGCCGATCTCGGTCAGGGCGTAGTGCGTGCGCGCTGCCCGGGGGTCGCTGCGGTACACGTCCTTGAGGAGGAGCTGCATCAGGAGGATCTCGAACCACAGGCCCACGCTCGCGATGGAGGCGACCTCGTGCAGGGAGAGCTCGCGGCGCTGGTCCTCGCTGAGGTCGTCCCACAGCGGGGTCCCGAAGAGCGACATCCGCTCGGGCTGCATCCCCCACAGGCCCGGCACCTCCTCCGCCGACCAGTCGAGGTCGACCTCGGGGTCGTAGCTGTGCCGCGCCGAGGACCGGAGCAGCCGTTCGGGCAGGGCCTCGGAGCGATGATCGGACCGATGATCGGACGGTGACCGGTCGAGCTCGGGTGCGGTGGTCATCGGACTCCTCCATTGTATGTGTTACTTCGCGTAACGTTTACTGTTAGAGTCACCGTCATGGCAGGCGAAGTCAAGGACCCCAGGGCGACCAGCGCACCGGTCCTCGACCGCCGCTCGGCACGCTGGGACGACCACCGCGAGGCGCGCCGGGCGGAGCTGGTGATGGCCGCGGTCGCGGCGATCGACACCCACGGCCCGGCCGCCAGCATCGGCCAGATGGCCGCTGCCGCCGGGGTGAGCAAGCCGGTGCTCTACCGGTACTTCGCCGACAAGGACGACCTCTACCGCGCCGTCGGGCACTGGGGTGCCCAGGAGGTGCTCGACACCCTCCTGCCGGTGCTGCGCAGCGACGTCGCCCTCCGCGCGAAGATCGACGAGGGCTGCCGGGAGTACCTGCGGATCATCGACGCCCACCCCCAGGTGTTCTTCCTCCTGGTCGAGCACCGCACGGCCGACGACCCACTGGCCGACGGCAAGGAGCTCATCGCCGCGGCGTTCGCGCGCTCACTGGTGGAGGTGTTCCGCCGACTCGGCGTCGATGCGGCCGGCGCCGAGCCGTGGGCCCACGGCGTGGTGGGCCTCGGCCTCGCCCAGGGCGAGTGGTGGCTGCGACGCCGCACGATGACCCGCCACGACGCGGCGGCCTACCTGGCGTCCTTCATCTGGCACGCCTTCGACGGGATCGCCCGTGAGCACGGCGTCGACCTGGCCGCGCCCCGCTCCCTGCGCCGGGTCGCCGGCGAGGGCGAGGGGACCGCTCGGTGACCGAGCACGCCGCCGAGGCGCCGCACGCCGACGCGTACGACGGGCCGGCGACGCTCGTCGTCGGCGGGGCCGAGCTCCCCGTCGAGGTCCGGCTGCGCGGTCACGTCGAGCCGATCGACGGCCGCTTCCACTGGTACGGACGGATCCAACCCTGCCCTGAGCTGGACGCCGTCGCCACTCCGGGCGGAACCGGCACCGTGCGCACCCCGCGCGGCGAGGCCGCGGGCCGGCTCTCCGACATCGACCCGTGGGGCCGCTTCCGGATCGCAGGCCTGGGCCGGCCGCCCTTCTGAGCCCGACGTGACACAGTTCTCATAGGTAGCCTATGGAACTGCATAGGCAACCTATCTAACATGGGGGCATGGACGACCGGATGACCGAGCTCGGCGGCGAGCTCGTCGTGCTGAGCGCTCGGCTGATCCGCGAGGTCCGCCGGGCCAACAGCGACCACCCGACCTCCGTGCGCGTGCTGAGCATCCTCGACGAGTACGGCCCCTCCACCGTCGGAGCCCTCGCCCAGGCCGACGGCTGCACCCAGCCGTCGATGACCGCACTGGTCAACGCCCTCGCCGAGAACGGCTGGATCACCCGCGAGCCGCACCCCGACGACGCCCGCTCCAGCCTGGTCACCACCACCCCCGCGGGGCGCGACGCGCTGCGCCGCTTCCGCGAGCACAACGCCGTCGTCCTCGCCGAGCGGATCGCCCGCAGCGGCCGCTCAGCCGAGGACGTGGCCACCGCGGTCGCCGTGCTCAGCGACCTGCTCCGGCCGGGCTGACCCGCCGCCACGCTCCCGACACCCCACCACCCCCTCGAGGAAGCACGTACATGTTGAAGCAACCGCGCGCAGTCTGGGCCGTCGCCTTCGCCTGCGTCATCGCGTTCATGGGCATCGGGCTCGTGGACCCGATCCTGAAGTCGATCGCCGAGAAGCTCCAGGCCACGCCCAGCCAGGTCTCACTGCTGTTCACCAGCTACATGGCCGTGATGGGCGTCGCGATGCTCATCACCGGCGTCGTCTCCAGCCGGATCGGACCCAAGAAGACGCTGCTGTCGGGACTCGCCCTGATCATCGTCTTCGCCGCGCTCGCCGGCTCCTCCAGCACGGTCGGCGCCGTCGTCGGCTTCCGCGCCGGCTGGGGCCTGGGCAACGCCCTCTTCGTCGCGACCGCGCTGTCGACGATCGTGACCGCTGCGACCGGCTCGGTCCGGCAGGCGGTCATCCTCTTCGAGGCAGCGCTGGGTGTCGGGATCGCCTCCGGCCCGCTCGTCGGCGGCCTGCTCGGCGAGCACTCCTGGCGGGCACCGTTCTTCGGCGTCTCCGTGCTGATGGTGATCGCCCTGGTCGCCACCACCTTCCTGCTGCCGGCGACTCCCCCGACCGGGCGGCGCACCTCGCTCGCGGACCCGTTCCGGGCGCTGCGACACCGCCCGTTGCTCCTGCTCGCGCTGACGGCGCTGTTCTACAACATCGGGTTCTTCACGATCCTCGCCGCGGGACCGTTCGCGCTCCCGAGCGCCGGCATCCTCCAGATCGGCTGGATCTTCTTCGGCTGGGGCCTGCTGCTCGCCTTCACCTCGGTCGTCGTCGCGCCGATCGTGCAGCGCCGCTTCGGCACGATGCCGGCGATGGTGGGCAACCTGACCCTCTTCGGCCTCGACCTGGTGATGCTGGCCGTGTTCACCAGCCACACCGCGGTCGTCGTCGTCGGCATCGTCGTCGCCGGGGCGTTCATCGGGGTCAACAACACCCTGATCACCGAGGCCGTGATGGGCTCGGCGCCGGTCGAGCGACCGGTCGCCTCCGCGGCGTACTCCTTCGTCCGCTTCGCCGGCGGCGCCGTCGGGCCGTACGCCGCGCTGAAGCTCGGCGAGAACGTCAGCCCGCACGCCCCGTTCTGGTTCGGCGCCGCGGCGGTGGCCGTGGGCGTCGCGATCGTCGGGCTGGGCAGTCCGCTGATCACCCGTGCGCTCCAGGGCGAGCCCGCACCGGCCGCGCAGAGCGAGCGTGAGGCGGAGGCGGTCCTGGTCGGCGACGTCGACTGATCCTCCCTGGCACGGCGCGCCTCCACGGCCGTTGACAGTGTCAACGGGCGGGTGTCTGATCACCTCGTCCGTGACACCCACTCAACGAAGGAGGCGCGTCGTGCCCTCACGACGTTCTCGGGGTCCCCTTGCGGGACGTCTCATCGCGACGGGAGCAACCCTCGCCGCCGCTACGGCTCTGGTCGCTGCCGCACCCGGCGGCTCCACCAGCGCCGCCCCCAGCCGGCACGCAGACCTGCCGGTCCCGCAGCAGATGCTGCCCAAGCAGGTGCACTTCATCTCCGGCGCCGACGCCGCGCCGGGCCCGGCGGCGGGCACCAGCTCCCGCCGGTTCACGCCGCCCGGCATCCAGGGCTCCTACGGCCTGCCCGCCCTCTACGGGGCCGGGCTCGACGGCCACGGGAAGACGATCGCGATCGTCGACTCCTTCGGCTACCCCCAAGCAGCGGCCGACCTCAAGACCTTCAGCAACGCGTACGGGCTCCCGGAGATGTGCGGCATGCCTGACGTGACGTGCGACCCCAGCACGATGGGCACCTTCTCGACCCTGCAGTTCGGCAACCACCAGGTGAAGGCGCCGCCGGCCGGCTCCCAGTCGCCCGGACAGGAGGACTCCAACGCCTGGTCGGTCGAGGTCGCGCTGGACATCGAGTACGCCCACACGGTCGCGCCCGGGGCCAACATCCTGCTCGTCACGACGCCGACGGCGGAGACGCTGGGCGTGCAGGGCTTCCCCAACATGATGAACGCCGAGCAGTACGTCGTCGACCACCACCTGGCCGACGTCGTCACGCAGAGCTTCGGCGCCGCCGAGGGGTCCTTCGGATCGGCGCAGTCCCTGCAGCAGCTGCGGCACGCGTTCACCAGCGGCACCAAGCAGGGCATCACCTTCCTGGCCTCCTCCGGTGACTCCGGCAGCGTGGGCAGCTCGAAGACGCCGGTCGGCCAGGGCGGCTCGCAGCTCGACACCCCGCAGGTGGGGTGGCCGGCCTCCGACCCGTTGGTGACCGCGGTGGGCGGCACCAACCTGTGCACGGACGTCGGCACCGGCACGACCGTCGACTCGGTGCACGGTCCTGCCGACTGCCAGAACGAGAACGCCGGGCAGCGCGAGACCGCCTGGAACGGCTCCGGCGGCGGCTTCAGCAACGTCTTCGCCCGGCCGTCGTACCAGGACACGCTGCCGGCAGGCTCGACGGCGATCCCGGCCGCACAGCGCGGCGTTCCCGACATCTCGATGAACGCCTCGTGCAGCACCTACGTCATCGTGCTGGACACCGCTCCCGGGTACGGCGGCTACTACGGGGTCTGCGGCACGTCCGAGGCCTCACCGATGTTCGCGGGCGTGGTGGCCATCGCCGACCAGGCGGCCGGTCACGACCTCGGTCAGATCAACGACGACCTGTACGCCATGGGTGACCCGGGCTTCGACGTGACCAAGGGCGACAACACCCAGGCGGGGTCGGGCGTGCCCGGCTACAGCGCCGGCCCCGGCTGGGACGCGGTGACCGGACTCGGCACCCCCGCGAACGCCTCCGAGTTCGTGGCCGCGCTCGCCGCCCACTGAGGCAGTCGAGTGGGGGCCCGGGGGGGGGGGCGGCGGCGGCCGCCCCCCCCCGCCCACACCCCCCGGCGGGGGCGGGGCGGGGGGGCGGGCCGCGGGCGCGGGCACCACGCCCGGGGGGGTTGGGGGCGGCCGAC
>JBQCHZ010000079.1:0-15534 GCA_051954195.1 Marmoricola sp. | reverse complement strand
TTCTTCTTTTGCGTCCGATCGCGGGTGTGCGTCCGGTTGTCCTACTACCTTTTGTTTGTTTTTATCGTGCTTGTGTGCGGGTTGTGGTTGGGGCGGGTCGACGTCGCCGCCGTCCCCCAGATCGCGCAGGCCATGCAGATCCCGTCGGTGCCGCTGGTGGTGCTGGTGGCGCAGGGCCGGCCGATGCCGCTCTTCCAGGCGCCCGCGCCGCTCGAGGACCTGCGCAAGGCGCTGACCCAGGTGCTGCAGCAGCTGACCGCGAGCGGGTTCAGCGGCCGGCACCAGCCTCGGCAGGCCGAGACGGACGCCGAGACGGGCGAACCCGCCCTGGACCCTCGCTACGCACCGGCCCAGGACGCCCTCGAGCGCGGGGACGTCGACGCGGCCGTCACCGAGTACCAGCGCCTGGTGGACGCCAACCCCGCCGACAGCGAGGCCGCGGCCGGCCTGGCCATGGCGCAGCTGCTGCAGCGCACCCAGGGCGTCGACATGACGGCGGCCCGGGAGCGCGCCGCCGCTGACCGTGACGACGTGACGGCACAGACGATGGCGGCCGACCTCGACCTGTTCGGCGTTCCCGTCGACGACGCTTTCAACCGCCTCTTCGTGGGGGTACGCCGGCTCGCGGGCGACGACCGCGACGCCGTGCGGCTGCACCTGATCGGACTCTTCGGCGCGGTGGGCGACGCCGACCCGCGCGTCCAGCGCGCGCGGCGGGACCTGGCCTCCGCGCTCTTCTGAGGCCGGCACCAGGCGTAGATTGTCGGCCTACCCGGCGCGCGCGCCGGGGTCTCGGGGAGGGACAGGGCATGGCCGCACGACCGCACCGGCCGAGCACGATCGACCGCGCCCTGACCGCGGCCGTCCTGGACCAGCCCGAGATCGGCGTCGCCGTGTGCGACGCCGAGGGCCGCCTCCTGGAGCACAACGACGCGCTCACCGCGATGATGGGGCAGCCCTTCCAGCCCAGCGGGCCCGAGGAGTGGTCCTCGTCCTTCCACCTCCACGCCGAGGACGGCCGTCGTCCGCTGGCGCCCGAGGAGGCGCCACTGGCGCGAGCGCTGCGCGGTGAGCAGGTCGTCGACGAGATCATCGCGACGCGGAGCCCGGGCGGCCCCGTCCACTACCTGCGCTGCAACGGCACCCGCATCCACGGGCCCGACGGATCGCTGGCCGGTGCGGTCCTCTTCCTCGTCGACGCGACCGCCACGGTGCAGCAGCGTCAGGCCCTCGACGCGCTACGCGAGCGCCTCGTCGACACCGTCAACCACGAGCTCCGCACTCCGGCGTCCGCGCTGCGTGGCCATGTCGAGCTCCTCGAGGAGCTCCGCGAGGAGCTGCCCGAGGACGCGCGGTGGTCCGTCGACGCGCTGAGCCGCAACCTGGCCCGGATGCAGAACGTCCTCGACCGCATCTCCGAGCTCGCCGACCGGGCGGCCGCGCCCGGCCCGCAGGCCTGAGGCCGCCCCGCGCTCCGGCGTCACCGCCCGCTCTCGGTGTAGCCGGGTCCCCGTCCGTGCACCGCCCGCAGGGCCGCCTCCAGCCGGCGGACGGTGAAGTCGGCGCACAGCTCGCGGGCCTCGTCGAGGGTGTGGAAGGCCGCCGAGCGGATCTCGCGCTCCTGACGCACGATGGAGTCCACGATCGCCGGATCGTGCACGCCGCCGTCGAAGACCAGGCACAGGGCGTCGTCCCAGCCGCCCCACGGCGGCAGCCAGTCGGTCAGCAGCAGGGATCCCGGCTGCACCTCCAGGCCGAGCTCCTCGGTCAGCTCGCGCCCGGTGGCGTCGCGGGGCGACTCGCCGACCTCGACGACGCCGCCGGGCAGGTCGTGGTCGCGCTTGTAGGTGAGCCGGCACAGCAGCACCCGGTCGGCCGGGTCGCGCAGGAGCATCTGGCCGATCGCTCGCTTGCGCGGCAGGAAGGAGTTCAGCAGCGACCGGAACCCGCTCGGGTCGTCGACCGGAACGTCGTCGGCGAGACGGGCGTAGACGATGCGGTCGTGTCCGTCGGCGACACCACGAGCGATCCCCTCGCGCATCAGGCCCGCGGTCGTGACCATCCGTTGCGCCGCCGCGTCGTCGGGGTCCACGTGCACCTCGATGCGGTGGTGCCCGTCGGCGAAGCCGGCCACGACGGCGTCGCGCACCGCGGAGGTGGCCGCCCCGATCCCGTCGTGCCGCAGATCCAGGGACAGGCGCACCACGCCGGGGGCGATCACCTGCAGCTCGGTCGGCACACCACGAGCCTAGTGGCGGGGCAGGACACGCCTCCGGGCGGAGGCCTGCGCCGGGTGCCGGTCGGGGCCGGCTGCCGCGTGGCCGCCCCGAGGCGTCAGACTGCTGCCGTCGGGTAGTGGACAACCGTTCACAGACCACGTGAGGAGCCCCCGTGTCCGTGTCGTTCGAGCTCACCGAGGACCAGCAGGACCTGCAGAAGTGGATGCACGACTTCGCCGCCGACGTGGTGCGCCCCGCCGCGGCGCAGTACGACGAGAGCGAGACGTTCCCGTGGCCGATCCTCCAGGAGGCCGCGAAGATCGGGCTCTATTCCCTGGACTTCTTCTTCGCCCAGTCCCTCGACGAGTCCGGGCTCGGCATCCCGCTCGCGATGGAGGAGCTGTTCTGGGGTGACGCCGGCATCGGCCTGGCGATCGTCGGCACGACGCTCGCCGCCGCGTCGGTGCGCGCGAACGGCACCGACGAGCAGGCCGGTGAGTGGATCCCGGCGATGTTCGGCACCCCCGCGGAGCCCAAGGTCGCCTCGTTCTGCTCCTCCGAGCCCGACGCCGGCTCTGACGTCGGCGCCATGCGCACCCGCGCCGTCTACGACGAGGCCGCCGACGAGTGGGTCCTCAACGGCACCAAGACCTGGGCGACCAACGGCGGCATCGCCGACATCCACGTGGTCACCGCGGTCGTCGACCCCGAGCTGAAGGCGCGCGGCCACGCCAGCTTCGTCGTCCCGCCCGGCACGCCGGGCCTGTCGCAGGGGCAGAAGTTCGCCAAGCACGGCATCCGCGCCTCCCACACCGCCGAGGTCGTGCTCGAGGACTGCCGGATCCCGGGCAGCTGCCTGCTCGGCGGCAAGGAGAAGCTCGACGCGCGGCTCGCGAAGGCCCGCGAGGGCGCCCGGACCGGCCGCTCGCAGCCGTCGATGGCCACGTTCGAGCGGACCCGGCCCGCGGTCGGCGCGCAGGCGGTCGGCGTCGCCCGCGCGGCGTACGACTACGCGTTGGAGTACGCCAAGCAGCGTGAGCAGTTCGGCCGGCCCATCATCGAGAACCAGGCGATCGCCTTCGCGCTGGCCGACATGAAGACCTCGATCGACGCTGCGCGGCTGCTGGTGTGGCGGGCGGCCTGGATGGCGGCCAACGGCAAGCCCTTCACCGCGGCCGAGGGGTCGATGTCGAAGCTGGTCGCGGGCGAGACGGCCGTGCGGGTCACCGAGAAGGCGATGCAGATCCTCGGCGGCAACGGCTTCACCCGGGAGTACCCCGTCGAGCGGATGGCCCGCGACGCCAAGATCTACACGATCTTCGAGGGCACCTCGGAGATCCAGCGCCTGGTCATCGCCCGCACCATCTCCGGCGTCCACGTGCGCTGAGCACCACCCCTGCCCGCTCGGGCCGCCCGGCCCGCTCGGGCAGTCGGGCGGCGTCCTGAGGTGGGTCGGGGCGGTCAGGCGGAGTAGAGGTCGGCGATCACGCTGGCGTAGTTGTCGTGGACGACGCGGCGCTTGAGCTTCAGCGTCGGGGTCAGCTCGGCGGACTCCGCGGTCCACTCCACGGGGAGCAGACGCCACTTCTTCACCTGCTCGGGGCGGGAGAGCCGCTGGTTGGCCGCGTCGACGGCCTGACCGACGAGGTCGAGGATGCCGGGGTTCTCGGCGAGCGCGGCCAGCGAGGTGTCGGCAAGTCCGAGCTTGCCGGCGACCAGCGGTGCGACGTCGGGGTCGAGCGTCATGATCGCGACCACGTAGGGCCGGCCCTCGCCGTAGGCCAGCGCATGACCGACGAGCGGGCTCTCCTTGAGCAGGTTCTCGATGTTCGAGGGCGCGATGTTCTTGCCCTGGGAGGTGATGATCATCTCCTTCTTGCGATCGACGACGAACACGAAGCCGTCCTCGTCGATGCGACCGATGTCTCCGGTGTGCACCCATCCGTCGGCGTCCACCAGCGCGGCGGTGGCCTCGGCGTTGCGGTGGTATCCCGCCGTGTTCACGGGGCTGCGGGTGAGGATCTCGCCGTCGTCGGCGATCGCCATCTCGACACCCGGCTGCGCGCGACCCACGCTGCCGAGCCGGAAGCTGCCGGGGCCGCACGCGGTCACCGAGCCGGTGGTCTCGGTCATCCCGTAGATGTCGTAGATCGCCATCCCGAGCCCCGCGAAGAACCGCGCCGTCTCCAGCGGCATCGGCGCCGAGGCGCTGCCTGCCCAGGTGACGCGGTCGAGGCCGAGCATGGCGCGCATCGGCGTGAGCACCGCAGCGTCGACGGCGGCGAACCGGTCGGCCAGCTCGGGGGTGGTCTCGTGGCCGACCTGCTGGGACTCGACGTACGCGAGCCCGACGGCCATCGCGTCGGCGACCGCCTGCCTCTTCGCCTCGTCGGTCTCCATGGCCAGCAGCCCGGTGATGCCGGTCTGGATCTTCTCCCAGACCCGGGGGACGCCGAAGAAGCCGGTGGGCCGGACCTCGGTCAGTGCCGGGACCAGCAGCGAGGGGTCCCCGACGAGGTGGACGTGGGCGCCGAGCACCTCGGGGAGGTAGATGCCGAGCATCCGCTCGGCGATGTGGGCGTAGGGCAGGTAGGACACCGTCACCCGGTCCTCGCCCAGCTGCGCGGTCTCGTCGCTGCTGAGCGCGCCGAAGAGCACGTTGCGGTGGCTGATCACCACGCCCTTCGGGTCACCGGTGGTGCCGGAGGTGTAGAGGATCGTCGCAGTGTCCTCGAGCCCGAGCGCCCGCCAGCGGCGCTCGACCTCCGCTGCGTGCTGCGCGCGTACGGCGGCGCCGCGCTCGAGCAGGTCCTGCCAGGTCAGCGCGCCGTCGGGAGCCGCCTGCGTGTCGATCACGACGACGACGGGGTGGACGGCGGCGAGCGCGTCCTGCCAGCGGGCGACGTGGTCGGCGGTCTCGAGCACGACCAGCGACGGCTGCGCGTGGCCGGCGATGTAGGCGACCTGGGTGGGGGAGAGGGTGTTGTAGATCGACATGGTGGCGGCGCCCGCGTGCATGCCTGCGATGTCGGCGAGCACGTGCTCGAGCCGGTTGCTCGCCATGATCGCCACCCGGTCACCGGGCTGCACGCCGAGGTCCACCATGGCCGCCGCCAGGTCGAGCGCCTGCTCCCGGAGCCCTGCCCAGGTCAGCGTGCGCCACCCCGTGCCCTCCACGCCGACCTTGTCCGAGAACGCCGGCTGGTCGCCGTGAGCGTCCACCGTGGCGGCGAGCGCAGCGGCGATGCTTCCCGGGAGCGCGGTGGTGATCTCCTCGCGGGTGGCCTGGACCTGGCTCATGCGCCCTCCTGGGTGAGTGGTGGAACCGGTGGCTCGTCGACTCAGTAGCTCTTCGGCAGGCCGAGCATCGACGTGCCGATGTGGGCGAGCACCAGCTGCTCGGCCACGGGGATGTTCTTGGCGATCCGAGCATCCCGGAAGATGCGCTCGATCGGGTACTCCTTGGAGTACGCCATGCCGCCGAGCGTCTGGAACGCCTGGTCGGCGGCCTCCCAGCCCACCTGGGCACCGGTCAGCTTGGCGACGTTGGCCTCGTTGCCGCAGGGCCGGCCCCGGTCGAAGAGCCAGGCGGCCTTGTAGGTCATCAGCCGGCCGAGCTCGGTCTTCGCCTTGATCTGCGCCAGCGGGAACGCGATGCCCTGGTTGGACCCGATCGGGCGGCCGAAGACCTCGCGCTGCCGGGCGTAGTCGCTGGCGATGCGCAGCGCCGCCTCCGCGGTGCCGATGCCGCCGGCCGCGGCGAGGATGCGCTCGGGGTTGAGCACGTCCCAGAGCACCCCGAACCCGGCGTCGACCTCGCCGATCACGTTGCTCGCCGGGACGCGCACGCGGTCGAGGAAGACCTGGCTGGAGGTGAGGATGTTGCTGCCCATCTTGGGGATCGGCGTGTACGACAAGGTGCCGGCGGCCACGGCCTCCTTGACGTCGACGAGGAACAGCGTGAAGCCGTTCGTCCTCGGCCGGGCCTCGGCGGCCGCGACCGTGCGGGTGACCGCGATCATCCACTCCGCGTTCTCGAGGTTGGAGATCCAGACCTTCTGGCCGGTGATCAGCCAGTCGGCGTCCGCGTCGTCGCTCTCCCGGCGCGCCTGGGTCCGGATCTCGATGGCGTTGCTGCCCGCGTCGGGCTCGGTGAGCGCCAGGGCGAACTGCAGCGAGCCGTCGGCCAGGCCCGGCAGGATCCGCTGCTTCTGCTCCTCGGTCCCGTGCCGGGTGAGGGTGAGCGCCCCGAAGCCGGGCGTCGTCACGTAGAAGAACGTGCCGGCGACGCCGCCGGAGGCGCACAGCGTCTCGTTGGCCACCGCCAGCTCGAGCAGTCCCTGGCCACCGCCGCCGTACTGCTCGGGGATGCAGAGCCCGAACCAGCCGCCGCTGCCCAGGTCGTCGAAGACCTCGCGCGGGAAGCGGTGCTCGTCCTCGCAGCGCGACCAGTAGGCGTGGTCGTACTTCGCGGCGACGGCCGCGACGCCGTCACGGACGGCGAGCGCGGTGTCGGGAAGGTCGAAGTCCATGGCCCGATCCTCTCCCTCGCCTCACAGGCCCAGGAAGCGGCCGATGATCTCCTTCTGGACCTCCGTGGTGCCGCCGTAGATCGTGGAGATCCGGCTGTCCAGGTAGGCCTTGGCGATGGGGTACTCGGTCATGAAGCCGTAGCCGCCGTGCAGCTGCACGCCCTGGTTGACGTGCTTGTTCTGCAGCTCGGTGCACCACCACTTGGCCATCGAGGCGTCGACGGTGTCGAGCTTGCCCTCGAGGTGCTTCTCCAGGCAGTCGTTGATGAACGCGCGCGCCACCCGCACCTCGGTGGCCATCTCGGCGATCAGGAACCGGTTGTGCTGGAACTTGCCGATCGGCTTGCCGAACGCCTCGCGGGTCTTGGCGTACTCCAGGCACATCTCGAGGATCGCCTCGGAGGCGGCCACGGCCTGGGCGCCGATGATCAGCCGCTCCTGGGGCAGGTTCTGCATCAGGTAGATGAAGCCCTGGCCCTCCTCGCCGAGGAGGTTCTCCTTGGGCACGACGACGTCGTCGAAGGACAGCTCCGCGGTGTCCTGGGCGTGCAGGCCGATCTTGTCGAGGTTGCGGCCGCGCTCGAAGCCCTCCATGCCGCGCTCGACGACCAGCAACGAGATGCCCTTGTGGCCGGCGTCGGGGTCGGTCTTGGCGACCACGATAACCAGGTCGGCGTTGATGCCGTTGCTGATGAAGGTCTTGGAACCGTTGAGGACGTAGTGGTCGCCCTTGTCGATCGCGTGGGTGCGCACGCCCTGCAGGTCGCTGCCGGCGCCCGGCTCGGTCATCGCGATCGCGGTGATGATCTCGCCGCTGACGCAGCCGGGGAGCCAGCGCTGCTTCTGCTCCTCGGTGCCGATCGAGGAGAGGTAGGGGACGATGATGTCGGTGTGCACGGAGAACCCGGGCCCGCTGCACCCGGAGCGCGACTGCTCCTCCGACAGCACGACGTTGTAGCGGAAGTCCTTCACGCCCGGCCCGCCGTACTCCTCCTCGACGTCGAAGCACAGCAGCCCCGTCTCGCCCGCCTTGCGCCAGACCTCGCGCGGCACGATGCCGTCCTTCTCCCACGCGTCGTGGAAGGGCGCGACCTCCTTCTCGAAGAACGCGCGGGCGGTCTTGCGGAAGTCCTCGTGCTCCTGGGTGAAGATGGCGGGCATGGGTGTCCCTTCGACGACGCTGGGTAGTGGCACCAAGAGTGTGCCAGTATCACTGTCACAGTCAAGGAGCGGGAGGAGCCAGCCATGAGTGCGCCGCTGCACGCCGAGGAGTCCCTGCTCACCGTCGACGAGCTCGCCGCCGTGACCGGGATGACCGTCCGCACCACCCGGTACTACGCGGGGCTCGGGCTGTTGCCGCCGCCCGAGCGCCGCGGCCGGATGGCCTACTACGGCCCCGCGCACCGGGCGCGCCTGGAGCTGATCCGGGCCCTGCAGGACCATGGCTTCACGCTGGCCGCCATCGAGAAGTACCTGGCGCGCCTCCCCGAGGACGCCAGCGTCGAGGACCTGGCGGTCCAGCGGGCGATGATGACGTCGTGGACGGCCGAGAGGCGCGAGAGCCTCACCCGGCGGCAGGTCGAGGCCCGTGCCGGACGCTCGTTGAGCGACGCGGAGGTCGAGAACCTGGTCACGGTCCGGGGACTGCGGCGCGACGGCGACCGCTTCGAGGTGCTCGCGCCCTTCGACTCCGCCGTCCGCACCCTCGACCTCGACATCCCGGTCGATGCGTTCGTGAAGGCGTCGGAGGCGATCAGCCGGCACATGGAGGAGCTCGCCGACGAGCTCACCCGGGTGGTGCGGGACGAGGTGGTGGCGCCGTTCCGGGAGCAGGAGCACACCGCCGAGGACGCGGCCCGGTTCGAGCAGACCTTCTCCCAGCTGCGCCAGCTCACCCTCGAGGGCGTCGTCGCCGGCTTCCAGCACGCGGCCAACGAGGTGATCAGCCGCTCGCTGGGCCGCTGAGTCTCTCGCCGGGTCGCTCGCCGGGTCACTCGCCGGGCCGCTGGAGAGGCTCTGCTCAGCTGCGCCGGCAGCCCGGGAGCAGCGACACGGCAAGGCCGGCCAGGCCCGCGACGACCAGGACGGCCGGGGCGAGGTAGCGGGACACTGTCCACGACGCGAGCCCGGCCGCGTCGAGCGCCCAGATGCCGGCGATCCCGAGCAGGACCAGGCCGAGCACGAGGTGGGCGACCTTGACGCGCCTGGCCGCCGGCTCGTCGTACGGCGGCTGCTCGGGGAGGGGCGTGGTGTCGTGGGACATCTCAGGGCCTCTCGATCTCGATGCGACCGACCCGGCTGCGCACGACGAGGTCGACGTTCGCACGGACGGGGCCGGTCGCGGGGACGGTGGTGCGCAGCTGGGGGGCGACGCCGGCGACCTCGCGTCCGTCGACGTCCATGCTGCCGGCGTAGCGGATCCGTGCGTCGACGTCGGCGGCCGCCCCGGGCGGCAGCAGGACGCGGAGCCGCCCGGCGTCGAGGCGCACGGTGATCGTCCGCCCGTCGAGGGCGGCCACGTCGGCGACCCTGCTGAGGTCGAGCAGCGCGCTCCCGTTCGGCTCGTCGTAGAGGGACGACACCGCTGCGGCGCTCGGCGGGGTGATCGTGAACTCGTGGTCGCTGAACCGGCCGTGGCCGACCGCGGTGGTCGCCAGCAGGACCGGCACCAGCACGATTCCCAGCGCGGCGAGGCCACCGGGCCGGCCCACGAAGGCGCCGACCACGAGCATCCCGCCGACCAGGGCCAGCGCAAGGGCGGCCCACGCACCGGGCGCCACCGGGTGGTCGATCGTCCAGAGCCCGAGCAGGCCGAGTCCCACGGCGACGAGCGCGAGCGTCGGCCAGAACAGCACGAGGCCCGTGCGGCGTGGACGACCCGGGGCGACGTACGCCGGGACCGGTGCTGCAGCGGTGCCCGGGCCGGCCGTGGGCGGGACCCCCGACAGCCCGTCCCGCTCGTCCCGGCGGTCCCGCCGGTCCTGATGCCGGCTGGCGACCAGCACCACGACGAGGGCGACGGCGACAAGGGGCCATACGTGCCAGGCGAACCCGCCCCAGGCGTCGCCGAGGAAGGCGAGCACCGCGATCACGCCGGCGCTGATCAGGAGCACGCGCCGCAGATCGGCGCCGGTCGCGATCGCGGCGCGATCGCGGCCGTCCTCGGGGACCAGGAGCCAGCAGGCGAGGTAGACCGGGATGCTCGCCCCGCCGAAGAAGGTGAGCACCACGAAGAGCACCCGCACGATCGCGGGGTCGATGCCGAAGTGCCGGCCCAGGCCGCCGGCCACGCCCGCGACGTAACGGTCGGTGCGGGAGCGCCGCAGCCGGTCGAGGTCGTGCAGGCTCGCGCGGTCGAAGCGCGGTCCGTCGCCGGGCAGCGTCCCGGTGCCTCCCGTGCTGCTGCCGGAGACGTCGCCGGCCTCATGGGTGTCGCTCATGGCGAGAATCCTGTGCCGCCCGCCGGTCCGGCGCCATCGGGGACGACCCTGATCCGGCGCTCCGGGACGGCCGGCGGGCTCAGGGTGGGCGCCGGGGATCCGCCCGATGGGTGCGTGCGCCGCGAGGTGCGACGATGAGCGCACCATGGCCATCACCCCTGCCGCGCTGCGGCCAGATCCCGCACGACGGGCCCGCCGGGCGCCGCGCGACGGGATGATCGGCGGCGTGGCGGCCGGCCTCGCGGCGCACCTGCAGGTGCCGGTGATGTGGGTCCGGGGAGCGTTCCTCGTGGCGACCGCGTTCAGCGGGTTCGGCGCCGTGCTCTACGCCGCGCTGTGGCTCGTGCTCCCGGAGGAGCCCCGGTCCCTCGACGTCGCACCCGGTCTCGCCGCGGCCTCCCGCCAGGGGCGCCGGCCCGGCCGACGCCGCCCGCTGCCCGACGACGGCCGGCTCGTGGCACTGGCCGCCGTCGCAGCCGGCGTCCTGCTGCTCGTCACCGTCCTGACCGGCCGCGCCCTGGTGGTGTGGCCGCTGCTGCTGGCGATCGCCGGGGTCATGGTGCTGTGGCGACAGGCCGATCGGGCCCAGCAGGAGCGCTGGGACGACGAGGGCCGGTTCACCCCGCTCCAGGCGGTCGTCGGCACCGGCGGCTGGGCCGCGTGGTCGCGGGTGCTGGCCGGGGTCGCGCTGCTGGTCGCCGCCATCACGGTCTTCTCGCTGCGCACCGGCAGCTGGAGCACCGCCCTGTCGATCGGTCTCGCGGCGGTGCTCGGCGTCGTCGGCCTCGGCTTCATCGCCGGTCCGTGGCTGATCCGGCTCTCCCAGGACCTCTCCGAGGAGCGGGCCGAACGGGTCCGCTCCCAGGAGCGCGCCGATGTCGCCGCGCACCTGCACGACTCGGTGCTGCAGACCCTGGCGATGATCCAGCGCTCGGCCGCCGACCCCACGACCGTGACACGCCTGGCCCGCGCGCAGGAGCGCGACCTGCGCAGCTGGCTCTTCGGCGACGCGGTGGCCGCCGACACCACCGTCGCCGGCGCCCTGCGCCGGGCCAGCGCTCAGGTGGAGGACGACCTGGGGGTGCCGGTCGAGGTCGTCGCGGTCGGTGACCGGCCCCTGGACCGCACGACGCAGCCGCTGGTGCTGGCGGCGCGGGAGGCGGTGCTCAACGCTGCCGCCCACAGCGGCGCCGCGCAGGTCGACGTCTACCTCGAGGCCCGCGCCGACGGTCTCGAGGTGTTCGTGCGCGACCGTGGGCGGGGGTTCGACCCGGCTGCGATCGCCGCCGACCGGCAGGGCGTGCGGGAGAGCATCCTGGGACGGATGCGTCGCCACGGCGGTGCGGCGGAGGTGCGAAGCACTCCCGGTGGGGGCACCGAGGTCCGGCTCGCGCTGCCCGTCGTACGAGGAGAGGAGGCGGGGTGACCTCCGTGCTCATCGTGGACGACCACGCCATGTTCCGCGCCGGTGTCCGGGCCGAGCTGTCGGGTGCGCCCGGGGTCGAGATCGTGGGCGAGGCCGGTGACGTCGACGAGGCGGTCGCGGCCGTCGAGCGGCTGCGTCCCGAGGTCGTGCTGCTCGACGTGCACCTGCCGGGCGGCGGCGGGGCCACCGTCATGAAGCGGACGCCGTCGTCGACGACGCGGTTCCTCGCGCTGTCGGTCTCCGACGCCGCCGAGGACGTCATCGGCACCATCCGGGCCGGCGCCCGCGGCTACGTCACCAAGGCGATCACCGGTCCCGAGCTGGTCGCGGCGATCGCCCGGGTCGCCTCCGGCGATGCCGTGTTCTCGCCGCGGCTGGCGGGCTTCGTCCTCGACGCGTTCGCCGGCACCATCGAGGTGGCGCAGGTCGACCAGGACCTCGACCGGCTGACCGAGCGCGAGCGCGAGGTGATGCGGCTGATCGCCCGCGGCTACTCCTACAAGGAGGTGGCCGGGGAGCTGTTCATCTCGATCAAGACGGTCGAGACCCACATGGGCGCGGTGCTGCGCAAGCTGCAGCTGTCCTCGCGGCACGAGCTCACCCGCTGGGCCAGCGACCGCCGCCTGCTCTGACGTCGCGGCTCCGAGCGCCCACTCAGAGCAGGCGCGTCCACGCCGGACGCCAGGCGGGGTCGCGCCGCGCCATCTCGGCGGCCAGTGTCCGCAGCGTCGGGCCGTCGTCCTCGTACCACGTCGGCCGGCCGTCGAAGGCGCGGTCGAGGTGCACGGTGACGCCGTCCCAGCGCACGCGGGCGAACAGCCAGCACCCGCCGTCATCGGTCGCCTCCTCGACGTGCAGCCGCTCCAGCACGTTGTGCAGGGTCAGCCGGAACTGGTCGGGCAGCGTGCTGTTGCCGCGCGCCGGCTCGAGGCGGTCGCCCTGGAGGTGGACGGCGTACTGAAAGCCCCAGGCGAGGTCGGCGACCCGGGCCCAGCGCACCAGCGGCACCGGGCGCTGGGGCAGCACCCGGTCGCGGTCGCGGGTGAGCCGCATCTGCGCACGGATCTCCGCCGCGACCAGTCGGCGGACGCCGGCCCCGGGGCGCTCCTCGGTGGCGGCGGCCGCCAGCACCGCCAGCGCGGGGGCAGGGTCGGCGCCGGCCAGGAGCGGGCGCAGCGCCGCGGGGTCGGCCGAGCCGGCGGCAGCGCCGGAGACCAGGTCCTCGGGCAGCGCGGGCTCGAGCAGGCGCGTGACGGGGCCGGTCAGGTCGGCGCCGGGGGTGGCGGTGTCCCAGCCGTGCCGGGTGTGCCAGACCACGAAGGTCGCGCCGTCCCTGCGCAGGCCGTTCTGCACGACGTCGGAGGTCGCCCAGCCGGGGATCCCGGTCCAGGTGGAGGTGGTGCGGTGGTCGGGCCACGCGCCCCACAGCACCGCCCGCTCGCCCTGGATCCGGTGCATCCGCAGCCGGGCGTCGCCGTCGTCGTGACGCAGCATCCGGTGCCGGGTGTCGTAGCGCCAGCGCGGGTCGTCCTCGGCGCGGGCCACCGCGGCCCGCAGCGCGAACGGCCACCAGAGCCGGTCGGGGTGCGGGAGCGCGTCGACGTCCACCGGGCCATTGTGGGCCCGGGGGTGCCGGATCGAGGTAGTCCCACACCTGTGGGTCGGCCGGCGCCGTCGTCGACGACCCGTCCGTGTGGGACTACCCGGCAGTGGGCGGCTGGCACGACGGGCACCACCAGGTGCCGCGCTCCTGACCGACCGGCCCCAGCTCGTCGTGACGCAGCAGGGTGCCGCAGCGCAGGCAGGGTCCGCGCCGGCCGTAGACCCAGGTGCGCCGACCCCGGCGCTGGTCACCGGTCGTGACCCGCCCGGAGCGCTCCCGGTTGGCCTCCAGCAGCCGCTTCGCGAGCGCGACCACCCGGTCCAGGTCGGGGAGCGCGCGGACCGGTGTGTGCGGGTCGATCCCGAGCAGGAAGCAGATCTCGGCCTTGTAGACGTTGCCGATGCCGGCCAGGTTGCGCTGGTCCATCAGCGCGGCGGCGATCGGCTCGTCGGGGTGCGCCGCGATCCGTCGTACCGCCTCGGCGGCGTCCCAGTCGGGCCCGAGCAGGTCCGGGCCCAGGTGGCCCACGAACGTGTCCTCGTCCTCGGTGCGGACCAGGTCGAGCTGCAGCTCGTGACCCACGGCCTGGTCGGTCGCGGTGCTCAGCACGACGCGCACCAGGTAGGCCGGGCGGCGCCAGCGCTCGCCCGCGGGGCCGACGGTCCAGCCGCCGTCCATCCCCAGGTGGCTGTGCAGGCTCAGCCCGCCCTCCACGCGGGTGAGCAGGTGCTTGCCGCGGCTGGTCGTGGTGAGCACCTGCCGCCCGGAGAGGTCGCGGGTGGCGAGGGCCGGGGTGCGGAAGTCGCTGCCGGTCAGCGTCTGGCCGTCGAGCCTCCGCAGCCGCCGCGCGGCCTGCCAGACGGTGTCGCCCTCGGGCATCAGCGACGGATCCTCAGGCCACGTGTCGTGGCGACGAAGCCGGCGTCCTCCAGGGCCCGCCGCAGCGCGAGGGCGTCGTCGCCGAGCACCGACGTGCCGTCCGCGCGCTCGACGGTGAGCCGTCCGAGCGCACCACGGCGCACGGCGTCGGCGAGGGCGCGCACGGCGGCGCCGAGCACGTCGTCAGCCTGGTCGTCCTCGGCGTCGGTGAAGGTGAGCAGGGTCTTGCCGCCCCGCTCGACGTAGAGGACCAGCTCACCTGAGACGAGCACCACCAGCGCGCCCGCCTTGCGACCCGGGCGATGACCGCCGGCGTCTTCGCGATCCGGCCAGCTCAAGGCCGCGCCGTACGGCTGGGCGGGGTCGGTCGCCGCCAGGACGAGCGCGCGGCCCTCTCCGTCCTCACGCTGGGCACGCGCCCGCGCCGCTGGGCTGGCGGGGCCCCGCTGCTGCCGGCCCGCGCGCCAGTCGTCGACCAGCCCCCCTGTGTCCCACGGATCGTCTGCCCCTGCGCCGCGAACCGCAGCCGCCTCGAGTCGGTTCGCGACGGCACGAAGCCGGTCGACGGCACCGCCCGTGGAGAACTGCGCTCCGCCGAGCCCCTCGACGACGTAGCCGCGGCGTGCGCGCCCGACGTCCTCGAAGGCCGTGAGCACGCGGTAGGCCGCCGCGAAGCCACCGGGGACGCGCTCGGCGACGACGGCCCCGCGCGTGACGACGCCGTGCCGGTCGAGCAGGGATTCGGTCACAGCGCTGGCGCGCAGAGTGGGGTCGGTCTCACGGGGCGGCAGCAGCGACCAGCGGCCGGCGACCGTCGGAGGGCCGGTGCGCGACGGCAGTGGGGTGGCTCCGGCGCGCCCGAGTCGTGGCCGTGCCCCCATGCGTCCGCTGATCCGAGCGCGCGGGGCGGATGCGCGCACGCGGTGGGAGGTGCGGCCGCCGGCGAGCAGCGCACGCAGCGGGGCCAGGGTGTCGTTGGTCAGCCAGCCGCCCCAGACGAGGTCCCAGATCGCGGCGACCAGCGCCGCATCCTCCGTCGTACCGAGGACGCGGCCCACGCTGTCCGACAACTGCCGGAAGAAGTAGGCGCCGCCCTGCCCCAGCACATCCAGCACCGCCTGGTGCACCGGTGTGGCCAACGCCTCCTGGTCGGGCTCCGGCAGCAGCAGCGGCGCGGTGTCGGCGAGGTGCAGCGAGACCCAGCCGTCGTTGCCGGGCAGCGTGCCGTGCCCGGCCCACAGGACCTCACCGGAGACGGTGAGCTCGTCGAGCAGAGGCGTCGACCAGTCGGTGAGCCGCGCCGGTAGGACGAGCGTCTCCAGAGCGCTCGCCGGGACGGTGGCACCGCCGAGCTGCTCGACGACCCTGACCAGCCCGTCGAGTCCCCGCAGCGAGCCACCCACGCCCTGCCATTCCGGCAGGAACGCCGCGAGGG
>JBQCHZ010000078.1:0-3359 GCA_051954195.1 Marmoricola sp. | reverse complement strand
CCACGAGGAGGCGGTCATGGCACAGGAGCAGAAGCAGCCCAAGAAGGGCTCGGAGACCGAGGACGCTGCCCAGGCAGCACCGCAGAGCGACGTCACCGAGCGCAAGGAGCAGCTCGACGAGGACATCGACGCGATCCTCGGCGAGATCGACGACGTGCTCGAGACCAACGCCGAGGACTTCGTGAAGTCCTTCATCCAGAAGGGTGGAGAGTAAGCCTCCATGACGGATCCGCGCCTGCCCGCGTCGTACCTCACGCCGGGCTCGTCCTCGTTCGCCGACTTCCTCGCCACCGCGGCCCCCGACCTGCTCCCGCAGCGACGCTCGCTGCCGGAGGGGAGCGCCGCCGACCTGGCGCCGCACGGCACCACGATCGTCGCCGCGACCTTCCCGGGCGGTGTGGTGATGGCCGGCGACCGCCGCGCCACGATGGGCAACGTGATCGCCCAGCGCGACATCGAGAAGGTGTTCCCCGCCGACGAGTTCTCCGCCGTGGGCATCGCCGGGACCGCCGGCCTCGCCGTGGAGATGGTGCGGCTGTTCCAGGTCGAGCTCGAGCACTACGAGAAGATCGAGGGCACCACGCTGTCCATGGACGGCAAGGCCAACCGGCTCTCCGCGCTGATCCGGGGCAACCTCGGCCTGGCGATGCAGGGTCTCGCGGTCGTGCCGCTGTTCGCCGGCTACGACCTCGTCCACGAGCAGGGCCGGATCTTCAGCTACGACGTCACCGGCGGCCGCTACGAGGAGACCGCCTTCCACTCGGTCGGGTCCGGGTCGGTGTTCGCCCGCGGGTCGCTGAAGAAGCTCTACCGCGACGACCTCGACGCGACCGGCTGCGCGACGGCGGTCGTGCAGGCGCTCTACGACGCCGCCGACGACGACTCCGCGACCGGAGGCCCCGACCTCACCCGCCGGATCTTCCCGGTGGTCAGCGTGATCACCGCCGAGGGCCACCGTCGCCTCCCCGACGCCGAGGTGACCGCGATCGCCGAGCGGGTGGTCGCCGGGCGGATGGTGCGCCCCGACGGCCCGGTCGCGCCGCTGACGACCGGAGGTGACGACGCGTGAACATGCCCTTCTACGTCTCGCCCGAGCAGCTGATGAAGGACCGCTCGGACTTCGCCCGCAAGGGCATCGCGCGCGGGCGGTCCGTCGCGGCGGTCCAGTACGCCGACGGCATCCTGTTCGTCTCCGAGAACCCCTCCCAGGCGCTGCACAAGGTCAGCGAGATCTACGACCGGATCGCCTTCGCGGCCGTCGGCCGCTACAACGAGTTCGAGAACCTCCGCATCGCGGGCGTCCGGCTGGCGGACATGCGCGGCTACTCCTACGACCGGCGCGACGTCACCGGGCGAGGACTCGCCAACGCCTATGCCCAGACCCTCGGGACGATCTTCTCCAGCGGCGGCGAGAAGCCGTACGAGGTGGAGATCTTCGTCGCCGAGGTGGCCGACGAGCCTGCCGGCGACCAGATCTTCCGGCTCACCTTCGACGGTCAGGTCGCCGACGAGCACGACTTCGCGGTGATGGGCGGTGCGGCCGACTCGGTCACCTCCTACCTCCAGGAGCGCTACCGCAGCGGCCTGCCGCGCGAGGAGGCCATCGAGCTCGCCGTGGCGGCACTCGGACACTCCGAGGGCGCCGACCGCGTGATACCGGCCGGGGACCTCGAGGTCGCGGTGCTCGACCGGACCAGGACGCTCAACCGGAAGTTCCGCCGCGTCTCCGAGCGCGACCTCGAGCGCCTCCTCGGCGACCGTGCGACGCCCGCCGCGGGGGAGGCCACCTCGCCGACCAGCGTCGAGGCGGCCGACGGCACCGGCAGCGCCGACGAGCCCCCGGTGGCGCCCCCGTCGTAGCGCGACACTCCCGATGCCGACCGGCTCTGCCGGTGGGCCCCGAGGACTAGTGTTCCGATATGGATCGTCGGATCTTCGGCATCGAGAACGAGTACGGCGTCACCTGCACGTTCAAGGGGCAGCGGCGCCTCTCGCCGGACGAGGTCGCCCGCTACCTGTTCCGCAAGGTCGTCAGCTGGGGTCGCAGCAGCAACGTCTTCCTGCGCAACGGGGCGCGGCTCTACCTCGACGTCGGGAGCCACCCCGAGTACGCCACGCCGGAGTGCGACGACATCGTCGAGCTGGTCACCCACGACAAGGCGGGCGAGCGGATCCTCGAGGGCCTGCTCATCGACGCGCAGCGCCGGCTGCAGGACGAGGGCATCGCCGGCGACATCTACCTGTTCAAGAACAACACCGACTCCGCCGGCAACTCCTACGGCTGCCACGAGAACTACCTGGTCAGCCGTGCGGGGGAGTTCAGCAAGCTCGCCGACGTGCTGATCCCGTTCCTGGTGACGCGACAGATCATCTGCGGCGCCGGGAAGGTGACCCAGACGCCCCGCGGTGCGACGTACTCGGTGAGCCAGCGCGCCGAGCACATCTGGGAGGGCGTCTCGAGCGCGACCACGCGCAGCCGGCCGATCATCAACACCCGCGACGAGCCGCACGCGGACGCCGAGCGGTTCCGGCGGCTGCACGTGATCGTGGGCGACTCCAACATGTCGGAGACGACCACGATGCTCAAGGTCGCCAGCTGCGACCTGGTGCTGCGGATGATCGAGGAGGGCGTGGTGATGCGCGACCTCACCATGGAGAACCCCATCCGCGCGATCCGGGAGATCGCCCACGACATGACCGGGCGCCGCAAGGTGCGCCTGGCCAACGGTCGCGAGGCGAGCGTGCTGGACATCCAGGGGGAGTACCTCTCCCGGGTGCGTGACTTCGTCGACCGCCGCGAGCTGCGCACGCCGGTGGTGCAGCGCACCCTCGACCTGTGGGAGCGCGGTCTGAAGGCGGTGGAGTCGGGCGACCTGGGGCTGGTCGAGCGCGAGATCGACTGGGTGATCAAGTGGAAGCTGATCGACCGCTACCGCAGCCAGCACGGCCTGCCGCTCGGCCACCCGCGCGTCCAGCAGCTCGACCTGGCCTACCACGACATCCACCGCGACCGCGGGCTCTACTACCTGCTCGAGAAGCGCGGCGCGGTCGCCCGGGCGACCACCGACCTGGCGATCTTCGGTGCCAAGTCCGTGCCGCCGCAGACCACCCGGGCACGCCTGCGGGGCGACTTCATCAAGCGCGCCCAGGAGCGACGACGCGACTTCACCGTCGACTGGGTGCACCTCAAGCTCAACGACCAGGCGCAGCGCACCGTGCTGTGCAAGGACCCGTTCCGGGCACACGACGAGCGGGTCGAGCGGCTGATCGACGGGATGTGACGCCCGCCGCGAGCCGTCGCGATCGGTAGGGTCTCGAGTCGTGATCGCATCCAAGTCCGAGCGCCTGGTCAACCTGGT
>JBQCHZ010000077.1:0-21082 GCA_051954195.1 Marmoricola sp. | reverse complement strand
TTCTCGCGGCCCCCTCCGGGGGGCGCAGGGGGGGGCACCCCCCACCGCCCGCCCGGCGCCACCCGCCGACTCGGGTTGGGGGGCTGCGCCACCCCCCCCGACGAACACCCCACCGGGTCGGACGGCCGCCGCCGCGATCTGCTGCAGGGCTGCGGCGTCGAGCACCGCGTCGAAGCGTCCGGCAGTGGACAGGTCGGTGACGTGCTTGGCGCCCCGAGCCGTCACGAAGCCGGCGTCGGACTCCCGCGCGAGCGCCGTGACCTCCCAGCCGCTGTCGAGGAGCAGCTCGAGCACGAAGCCTCCGACCGCTCCCGCCCCGCCGGTGACCAGGAGTGACCCGCGATCGGGCGCGGTGCGGTCCAGCAGGGCGATGGCCTGGTGGGCGGTGAGCCCGTTGAGGGTCACGGCGGCCGCCTCGGTGAGGCCGAGCTCATCCGGGACGTGCGCGAGCGCCGCCGCGGGCAGAACGGCGGCCTCCGCGAGCGCGCCCAACGGCACGCCCATGGCGGGGACCAGGCCCGCGACCCGGTCGCCCACGGCGAAGCCCTCCACGTCCGCGCCGACGGCGTCGACCGTGCCCGCCAGGTCCCAACCGAGCCCGATCGGGCCCGAGCCCGTGACCACGCCGGCCTCGTGGAACGCCCCGGCGTCGAGGGCGACGTCGACCGGGTTGACGCTTGCCGCGGCGACGCGGACGCGCACCTGGCCGGCGCCGGCCGCCGGGGTCGGGACCTCGGCGACGGCGAGGTCGTGGCTGCCGTGGGTGAGAACTGCCTTCATGCTGATCACTCCTCCTGGAGTTGCTCGTGGGTTGTTGCTCCAGGTTGGAGTGGCTACTCTCCTATGGGAAGTAGGCACTTCGAAGTGCGTCACGAACCGCGAAGGAAGGCCACCGATGCCCACCACGACCGCCCAGGCCCGGCGCGAGGAGGCCGCTGCGGCCTACAACGCCTTCCTCGCCCAGTGCCCCAGCCGCAAGCTGCTGGACCGGATCAGCGACAAGTGGGTCTCGCTCGCGATCGCGGCGCTCGACGACGGTCCCCAGCGCTACTCCGAGCTCAGTCGTCGTCTGGCCGGGGTGAGCCAGAAGATGCTCACCCAGACGCTGCGCGCGCTCGAGCGCGACGGCCTGGTGGTGCGCACCGTGACCCCCGCCGTGCCCGTCCGCGTCGACTACGAGCTCACCGGGCTCGGCCGCTCGCTGCACGACGTGATCGCCCAGGTCAAGGGCTGGGCCGAGGAGCACATGGACCAGGTCGAGGCCGCACGCGCGACCTATGACGCCCAGCCGCGGGACTGACCCGGGCGGAGGACGTCGGCCGGCCCGGGCTCGTCAGGCCGGGCTCGTCAGGCCGGGCTCAGCCGAGCTCGCCGACGGCGGTCTCCACGGCACGGTGCAGGGTCGGATAGGCGTAGATCATCGAATCCAGCGCGGAGACCGGGACCTGGGCGTGCACCGCGAGCGTCAGCATGCCCAGGATCTCCCCGCCCGCCGGCCCGACGGCGGTGGCACCGAGGAGGACGCCGCGGTCGGCGTCCTCGACCAGCTTGATCACGCCCTCCGCCTGCGCGATCCACCCGCGGGTGGAGGCGCCGAGATCGGTGCTGGAGACGCGCACGGCCATCCCCCGCTCCCTCGCCTGGGCCTCGGTGAGACCGACGGAGCCGACCTCGGGGTCGGTGAAGGTCACGTGCGGGACCGCGCGGTAGTCGGCCCGGATGTCGTCGGTGGCCAGGATGTCGGCGACGGCGACCCGCGCCTGGTACATGGACATGTGCGTGAAGGCGCCCTCGCCGGTGATGTCGCCGATCGCCCAGACGCCGTCACCGGCGCGCATCCGGTCGTCGGTGGGCACCGAACGGGCCGAGGGGTCGAGCCCGACGGTCTCCAGGCCGATGCCCGGCAGGTTCGGCCGCCTGCCCGCTGCGACGAGGAGCCGGTCGGCCGAGACCTGCTCCTCCCCGAGGTCGGCGACGAACCGACCGTCGGCGTACGTCACCGACCGGATCCGCGCCCCTGTGCGGATGCGGACGCCGTCCGCGGCCAAGGCCTTCTCGATCAGCGCGCTGGCCTCCGGCTCCTCGGGGGCGAGCAGCCGCGGGGCCGCCTCGAGCAGGGTCACCTCCACACCGAAGCGGGCGAAGACCTGAGACAGCTCCGCGCCGATGGCGCCGCCACCGATCACGATCAGCGAGGCGGGCAGCTCGGTCAGCGCGACGGCGTCGCGGTTGGTCCAGTACGGCGTGCCGGCGAGCCCGTCGATCGGCGGGACGCCGGGCTCGGTGCCGGTGTTGAGCACGACGCCGCGCGTGGCGCTGTAGGTGGTGTCGCCGACCACGACCCGTCGAGGTCCGTCGAGGCGACCCTCACCGCGCACGAACCGGACCCCGGCCTTCTCCAGCCGTTCCACCGCCACGGTGTCGTCCCAGTCGTCGGTGGCCTGGTCGCGGATCCGCTCCGCCACCGGGGTCCAGTCCGGACGCACCTCGCTCGTCCCTGAGGTGCCCGGGATCCGGCGGCCGTCGGCGAGGAGGTCGGCGGCGTGGATCATCACCTTGCTCGGCACGCAGCCGTAGTAGGGGCACTCGCCCCCGACGAGCCGACGATCCACCCCCACCACCGAGAGACCGGCTCCGGCCAGCTCGGTCGCGAGGTGCTCGCCGCCGGGACCGAGCCCGAGCACCACCACGTCGCACTCGGTCACGTCGTCTTCCGTCATGCACGCGAGTCAACCGGCCCGGAGCGCGGAGGACAAGCCGACCGCCGGCAGCGGGCCGCCCTCACCGCGAGAGGTGCCGGGCTCGTGCCAGGGCGAACAGGCCGTAGCAGCCGATGCCGAGCGCGACGAGCGCCAGCAGCCACGGCCCGAAAGGCTGCTGGACCACCGTGTGCAGGGCCACGTCGAGGCCACCGGACCGGTGCGCGTCGTGGGTTGCCGCGGCGTAGCAGAACAACGCCGCGACCACGAGGAACGCGACCCCCTTGGCGACCGAGCCCGCTGCGCCGAGGAACAGGTAGGCGCGCCCACTCTCGCCGGAGCGCCCCTCAGCGTCCAGCTTCTCAGCGACGCGGCCGGTGACGCCACGCCACACCATGACCCCGCCGTAGACCGCTATGCCGATCCCGACGAGCGCCACCAGCACCTGCCCGGCAGGCAGGTCCATCAGCCGGGCCGTCCAGCTGCGCGTGTGGGAGTGACTGGATCCACCGGCTGCCAGCCGGAGTCCGCTGACACCGATCCCCGTGTAGACGGCCGCCTTGCCGACGTCGACCACACGCAGGCCCCACCGTGCGGCCGCGTCGTGGTCGAGGTGCCCGGTGAGACCGTCGACCAGGCGCCACAGCGCCAGGAGGAAGAGCCCGATCGCCACGGCCAGCAGCAGCCCGTGACCGAAGGGCTGGCGCGCCAACGCGTGCAGCGCGCCCTGGGACGACGCGCTGCCGCCGCCGGCTCCGAAGGCGATCCGGAGCGCGAGGAAGGCGATCACCAGGTGCATGGCGGCGTAGGCGACGAGCCCGGCGCGGGCGGCGCGGTCGATCCATGCGCTGCGCGAGGCCCGCTGCCCCGCGCGCGCGACGTCCTGCATCCCCATCCGTCCCCCTCATCATGGCCGGGACCACACGATGGCGCACGAGGCACCTCTGGCGCCATGGCTGCGAGCGATCCCTCGTCGCCTCAGTGCGAGAGGTGGCGTGCGCGAATTAGGCAGAACAGCCCGAAGCAGCCGATGCCCGCCCCGATCGCGCCGAGCAGCCACGGACCGAAAGGCTGTCCGAGCAGGTCGTGCAGGGCGACGTCGAGACCGCCGGACCTGTGCGGGTCGTGGGTGATCGCGGCGTAACAGAGCAGACCCGCGACGATCATCAGCGCACCGCCCTTGCCGACGTGACCGATGCCGCCGACCAGCAGGTAGGCCCGGCCGCTGTCTCCCGAGCTGCCCTCGCTGTCGAGTTGCTCGGCGGTCCTGCCGCTGATCCCGGTCCAGATCATCAGGACACCGATGGCCGCGACCCCGACACCGATGGCGCCGAGGAGCACCTGCCCGGCCGGAAGGTCCATCAGCTGGGCGGTCCAGGCACGGGTGTGCGGCTTGCTGGCGGAGCCGAGCGCGGTCCGGAGCGCGCCCAGCCCCAGTACGGCATAGGTGACACCCGAGCCGATGTCGACCGCGCTGCGCGACCAGCGGGAGAACCCGTCGTACTCGCGGTGCCCGAAGATGCCGTCGAGCAGGCGCCAGACCACCATGAGCACGAAGCCGGCGGCCACCGCGATCAGCACCCAGCGCCCGAAGGGCTGGGCCGCCAGCGTCCGGAAGGCGCCCGCGGAGGAGGCGTGCCCCCCGTCCCCGAGGGCGAGGCGGAAGCAGATGTAGGCCAGCAGGAGGTGCACCAGGGCGTACGCCACCAGTCCGATCCGGACCGCGTGATCCAGGGTGTCGCTCCGCTCGGCCCGACGGCCCGCGTGTTGGACCTCGCTCACGTCCATGGCTCACCGGTACCCCGGCCGCAACAGACGACGACGCCGCTGCGGGACCGTGGTCCGCACCGGCGTCGTCGACGTCTCGACGGCTCAGCTCAGCTGAACGCGTCCTTGACCTTCTCGCCCGCCTGCTTCAGGTCGGACTTGCTCTGGTCCTTCTGGCCCTCGTGCTTCAGCGAGTCGTCGTCGGTGGCCTTGCCGACGGCCTCCTTGGCCTCGCCGATCTTCTCGTCGGCCATGTTCTGGAGCTTGTCGTCGTCACCCATGGGACGTCCTCCTCGGATTCGGGGGCGCCGGCCGGTGCGGCCGACAGCGCTCAGGTGCCCGGGGAGGGGACGGCGAAACGGGTCCGCCTCAGGAGGCGATCAGGCTCGCCTTGTCGCGCTGCACATTGCCGAGCACGCCGTTGACGAAGCTCGGGGAGTCGTCGGTGGAGAGCTCCCGGGCAAGCTTGACGGCCTCGCTGATGGCCACCGCGTCGGGCACGTCGTCGACATGCAGGATCTCGTAGCTGCCCAGCCGCAGCAGGTTGCGGTCCAGGGCCGGCATCCGGTCCAGGGTCCATCCCTGGGCGTAGGAGGAGATCACCTCGTCGAGGCGGTCGCGGTGGGCGTCGACGCCCGTGACCAGCTCGACGGTGTAGGGATTGACCTGCTCGACCGAGCCCCGCAGCTCGCCGAGCTCCTCGGCGACATCACGCCGGCGGAGCTCCGCGGCGTAGAGCACGTCGAGAGCGCGCTTGCGCGCCTTCGTCCTGGCTGCCATGGAGGGGCGTTCAGCCCTTGACGCGACCGAGGTAGGAGGAGTCGCGGGTGTCGACCTTGATCCTCTCGCCCTGGTTGACGAAGAGCGGCACCTGGATCTCGTGACCGGTCTCGAGGGTCGCCGGCTTGGTGCGGCCCGTTGCGGAGTCGCCGACCACGCCGGGCTCGGTGTAGGTGACCTCGAGCTCCACCGAGGCGGGCAGCTCGATGAACAGCACCCGGCCCTCGTTGGTGGCCACGATCGCCTCCTGGTTCTCCAGGAGGAAGTTGGCCGCGTCGCCCACGATCTCGGGAGCGATCTCGAGCTGGTCGTAGGTGCCGGTGTCCATGAAGACGTAGTTGGTGCCGTCGTTGTAGAGGTACTGCATCGTCCGGCGGTCGACCGTGGCGGTCTCGACCTTCGTCCCGGCGTTGAAGGTCTTGTCGACGACCTTGCCCGACTCGACGTTCTTGAGCTTGGTGCGCACGAAGGCGGGGCCCTTGCCCGGCTTGACGTGCTGGAACTCCACCACCGACCACAGCTGCTTGTCGATGCTCAGCACGATGCCGTTCTTCAGGTCGTTCGTCGTGGCCATGGGCGCGTGCGTCCTCCGGGTCGATCGGGGCGTGTGGTGCGGCCCTGAGCAGGACCGACCGCGAAGTCTACCGGTCGGCGGCGGGTGCCCGGTGCGCCAGCAGCTCCAGCGCCTGCCGGTAGCCGTCGACGCCCTGGCCGGCGATGGTCGCCACCGCGTGCGGCTCGACGTGGGAGACGTGCCGGAACTCCTCGGGGCGCTGCCGGGGGTCGGAGAGGTGGACCTCGACGAGCGGACCGGTCAGCTGGGCGCAGGCGTCGTAGAGGGCCAGGGAGTAGTGGGTCCAGGCACCGGCGTTGAGGACCACCGCCGTGCCCTCGTCGGCAGCGGTGTTGAGCCAGTCGAGCAGCGCGCCCTCGTGGTTGGTCTGGCGAACCTCGACGTCGAGGCCGAGCTCCTCGCCCCACGCGTGGCAGCGCTGCACCAGCTGTTCGTGGGTGGTCAGTCCGTAGATCTCCGGCTGCCGGCGGCCGAGCCGGCCGAGGTTCGGCCCGTTGAGCACCAGCACCCGCTGTCCGGGAGGCCTCACGCCCGGCCGCCGATCGCCGCGTAGGCCTCCCGCAGGGCGTCCTCCGCGGGGCCGGCGAGGATCCGGGGCTCCGCGAGGTCGTCGAGCACGACGAACCGCAGCCGGTCGCCGCGGGACTTCTTGTCCACGGCCATCACCGCACGCACGTCGTCGAAGCCGAGGCTCGCGTCCTCCGGCAGGCCCGGGCCGGTCAGCGTCGTGGGCAGCCCCACCCGGGCGAACACCTCCCGGTGCCGCCGTACGACGGGCTCGGGGAGCCGACCCGCCCGCGCGGCGAGCTCGGCGACGAAGACGGCACCGAGGGCGACCGCCTCGCCGTGCCGGACCTGGTAGCCGGTGAGCCGCTCGATCGCGTGGGCGAGGGTGTGACCGTAGTTGAGCACCTCGCGTCCCGGGTGCCCGCCGCGACCGCCGGTCTCGCGCAGGTCCTCGACGACGACGTCGATCTTGACCCGCACGGCTCTCTCGACGAGCTCGCGCAGGACCTGCGACCCCGGGAGGGCTGCCGGGTCGGTCTCCTCGACCAGCCGGAGGATCTCGGGGTCGGCGATGAACCCGCACTTGACCACCTCACCCAGGCCGGAGGCCAGCTCCGCGGCCGGCAGGCCGGCAAGGAGCTCGAGGTCGCACAGCACGCCGGCGGGCTCGTGGAAGGCGCCGACCAGGTTCTTGCCCGCGCCGGTGTCGATGCCGGTCTTGCCGCCGACCGCGGCGTCGACCATCGCCAGCACGGTCGTGGGCACGTGCACGACGCGCACGCCGCGCAGCCAGGTCGCCGCGACGAAGCCGCCGAGGTCGGTCGTCGCCCCGCCCCCGAAGGTCACCACGGCGTCGGAGCGGGTGAACCCCTCCTCCCCGAGCGCCTCCCAGCACTGCTCGGCGACCGCGGCCGTCTTCGCCGCCTCGCCCGAGGGCACGCCGAGGGCGAGCACGCCGTAGTGCGGCTGCAGGAGCTGCAGGACGGTCTGCGCCATCTCGCCCAGCGCGGCGTCGAAGATCAGGGCGACCTTCTGCGGCCCCTCGCCGAGGACGGAGGCGAGCCGGTCGAGCAGGTGGAAGCCCACCACGACGTCGTAGGGGGCGGCGCCGCCCACGTGCAGCACGGTGTCGTCCACAGGGTGGTTCACAGGGCCTCCTCGCACAGCGTCCGAACCTGGTCGGCGACCTCCGCGGCGGTGCGGCCGTCGGTGTCGACGACCGCGGTGGCGACCGCCTCGTAGACCGGTGTGCGCTCGTCGAGCAGCTGCTTCATCCGGCCGCGCACGTTGCCGAGCAGCAGCGGGCGGGACACCCCCAGGCCGACCCGTTGCGCGGCGTCGGCGAGGCCCACGCGCAGGAACACCACCCGGTGACCGGCGAGCGCCTCCCGGGTGGCCGGGTCGAGCACCGCTCCCCCGCCGAGGGCCAGCACACCGTCGTGACCGGTCAGCGCCACGGACACCGCATCCCGCTCGAGCGCCCGGAAGGCCGGCTCGCCGTCCTCGACGAAGATGTCCGCCACGGTCCGTCCGGCCGCCTGCTCGACGTCGTGGTCGGTGTCGCGGAACCCGACGCCCCACCGCTGCGCGAGCAGCTGCCCCACGGTCGTCTTGCCCGCGCCCATCGGCCCGACGAGGACCACCCGGGGGCTCGCGACCCCTGTCCTCATCGGAACCGGAGGGTGTCGAGGTAGCTCTCGACGTTGCGGCGGGTCTCGGTGACCGAGTCGCCCCCGAACTTCTCCAGCACCGCGTCGGCGAGCACCAGCGCGACCATCGCCTCGGCGACGATGCCCGCGGCCGGGACGGCGCAGACGTCGGAGCGCTGGTGGTGGGCCACGGCTGCCTCACCGGTCGCGACGTCGACCGTGCGCAGGGCGCGTGGGACCGTGGCGATCGGCTTCATCGCGGCGCGCACCCGCAGCACCTCGCCGGTGCTCATGCCGCCCTCGGTGCCGCCGGAGCGACCGGTCTCGCGTCCGATGCCGTCGGGACCGGCCACGATCTCGTCGTGGGCCTGCGAGCCCGGGGTCGCGGCGAGGGCGAAGCCGTCGCCGACCTCGACGCCCTTGATCGCCTGGATGCCCATCAGCGCGCCGGCCAGCCGCGCGTCCAGCCGGCGGTCCCAGTGGACGTGCGAGCCGAGCCCCGGCGGCAGCCCGTGCACGACCACCTCGACGACGCCGCCGAGCGTGTCGCCGTCGGAGTGGGCCTGGTCGATGCGCTCCACCATCAGCTGGGACGCATCGGGATCCAGGCAGCGCACCGGGTCCTCGTCGAGCCGGGCGACGTCGTCGGGGCCGGGCACCGAGCCGGCCGGGGCCGGCACGCCGCCGAGCTCGACGACGTGGGAGACGAGGCGGGCGCCGGTGGCCTGCTCGAGGAAGGCCGAGGCGACGCGGCCGAGCGCCACCCGCGCGGCGGTCTCACGCGCCGAGGCCCGCTCGAGGATGGGGCGCGCCTCGGCGAAGTCGTACTTCTGCATGCCGACGAGGTCGGCGTGACCGGGGCGAGGACGGGTCAGCGGCGCGTTGCGCGCCAGCGCCTCCAGCTCGACCGGGTCGACCGGGTCGGCGGCCATCACCTTCTCCCACTTGGGCCACTCGGTGTTGCCGACCTCGACCGCGACGGGGCCGCCGATGGTCTCACCGTGCCGGACCCCGCCGGTGAACCGCACCTCGTCCTGCTCGAACTTCATCCGAGCGCCGCGGCCGTAGCCGAGCCGGCGCCGGGCGAGCGCGTCGGCCACGTCGTCGGAGGTCACCCGCACGTGGGCGGGCAGGCCCTCGAGGATCGCGACGAGCGAGGGTCCGTGGGACTCCCCTGCGGTCAGCCAGCGCAGCATGCGGAGCAGTGTCCCACGGTGGGCACCCGCACCCCGGCGGCCCCGTCAGTAGCCGAGACCGCTCACCAGCAGGGGCGCGAGCAGCACCCCGACGACCGCCCCGGCGACCATGAACGGACCCTGGGGGGTCGCCCGCCGGTCGGTCACGCCGCGGCGCGCGAGCAGCAGCCCCCCGACGCCGCCGAGGAAGAAGCCCAGCCAGGCGCCCAGAAGCACCACCGGCACCCCGAGGGTGCCGAGCGCGATGCCCAGCACACCGGAAAGGCGGACGTCGCCATAGCCCATGCCCTGGGGGTAGACCAGCCAGAGCAGGAAGTACAGCCCACCCATGACGGCCCACCCGACGGCCCCGCGCAGCACCACGTCGATGTCGCCGCCGAAGGCCGAGGCGACGAACGTGAGCAGGACGACGACGGCGTACGACGGCGCGATCACCCAGGTCGGGAGCAGCCGGGTCCGCCAGTCGACCAGCCCGAGCCCGATCCCGAGCGGCACCACGTAGGCCCAGGGCGCCAGCATCCCGTGCCACCCGATCGCGGCGCCCGCGGCCGCGCCGACGACCGCGGAGACCGCGGCCAGCCGCCAGGGCAGGCCCGGCAGCGCCGCGATGTCGGCGTAGCGCTCCTTGGCCGGTGCGGGCGCCTCGTCGGCCGGGGCCTCCGCCGGTGCCGGCTCCGGCACGCGGCGCAGCAACCGGGGCGCGGCCCAGCCGCCGAGGCCGCAGACCGCCGCCATCACGATCGCCGCGAGCAGGGGGTCAGGCATCGGTGCTCCTCCTCCGCAGGGTGTCCTCGCCGGCCGCGCGCATCCGCGCCAGGGGTACGTCGGGTAGCGCGACGCCGGTCATCAGCGCCACCTGCAGGGCTGCCTGGTGGACCAGCAGGTCGAGCCCGCCGATCAGGAGCCGCCCCTCGGCGAGGGCCCGGGCGGCCAGCGGCGTGGGCCACGGGTCGTAGACGACCTCGAAGACGACCGGTGCCCGGACGGTGTCGAGCAGCTGCGCGGTCTGCGCCGTGGTGGGCAGCGTCGAGACGAGCACGTCGGCCTCGACTCCCGTGCCCAGCGTCGCGACCCGCACGCGAGGGGCGTCGGGGTGCCGGCTCACGGCGTCCACCGTCTCCACGGCCCGGGCCGGGTCGCGCACGAGCACGGTCGCCTCCCGGCAGCCGAGCTCGGCCAGCGCGAGCAGCACCGAGGTGGCCGTCGCGCCGCCGCCGAGGACCACGGCCGAGCCGAGGGGTCCCGCGGTCCGCTCGCGGAGGGCCGCGACGGCGCCCGGCACGTCGGTGTTCGCCCCTCGACGGCGGCCGTCCGCGAGCAGCACGGTGTTCGCGACGCCGGACAGGGCCACCAGGTCGTCGGCCTCGTCGAGGAGCGGCACGACGGTGCGCTTGAGCGGCATCGTCAGGGACAGGCCGCGCCAGGTCGGGTCCAGCGAGGCCAGGAAGGCCGCCAGGTCCTCGCTGCCGACCTCGACCGCGTCGTAGCGCCAGTCCAGGCCCAGCGCGGCGTAGGCGGCCCGGTGCAGTACGGGTGAGAGCGAGTGCGCGACGGGACGGCCGAGCACGGCACAGCGGGAGCTCACGAGCGGGTCAGCAGGCGTCGGAGGTCGTGCAGTACTGACGGAACCGGGCCACGGCCTTCTGGTGGTCGGCATAGGTGGTGGAGAACACCGTCTCCCCGGTGCGCAGGTTGACCACCACCCAGTACAGCCACGGGCCCGGCGTCGGGTGCATCGCCGCCTCGAGCGTCGTCTTGCCGGGGCTCCCGATCGGTCCGGGCGGCAGGCCGGTGTGCTGGTAGGTGTTGTAGGGCGAGGAGTTGGAGCGCTGCGCCTCGGTGGTCCAGATCTGGCCCGACACGCCTGCGGCGTAGGAGACGGTCGCGTCCGACTGCAGCGGCATCCCGGCCTGGAGCCGGTTGTAGATCGCCCGCGCCACCTTGGGGTAGTCCTGGTCGCGGCTGGCCTCGTACTCGAGGATGCTCGCGACCGTGACCAGCTGCTCGGGGGTGAGCCCGAGCTTGCGCGCGCCGGCGGCGACGCCGAGCTGCCGGTGCTCCTGGACGGTCTTGTCGACCATCTGGCGGAGCAGCTCCACGGCGCTCTCGCCCGGCTGCACGGCGTAGGTCGCGGGGTAGAGGTAGCCCTCGGGGTTGCCCTTGGCCTCCGCCGGCAGCCCGATCCGGGAGGGGTGCGACAGGGCGGCGACCAGAGCCGCGCGGGTGATGTCGGTCTTGGCGACGATGGTCTTGACGATGTCGCGCACCCGAGCGCCCTCGGGCACGACCACCGCGCTCTGCACGAGGTTCGCCGGGTCCTCCAGGACGTGCAGGGCGTCAGCGGCGGCCATCTGCCGCTTGAGCTGGTAGGTGCCGACCTGGATGCCGGCCGAGGCGCTGTCGGACCGCGCCGCGTCGGTGAAGGCCTGCACGCTCTTGACCACGCCCTGGGCCTTGAGGGTGCGACCGATCGCGGCGGCGGAGTCGCCCTCCTGGACCTTGACCACGACGCTGCCCGTGCCGGGACCGGCATAGTCGGCCGGGCCCTGGAAGAGTCCCTGCAGGCGGTGCATCCCGAACGCGGCGAGCACCGCCACCAGCGCGACGACGACCACGGCGGCGACCAGCAGCGGCAGGCAGCCGCGGCGGGGCCGGTCGGCACGCCGCCGGGGACCCGATGCGACGGGGTCGCTGCCCAGCACGCTGACGGTCTCGACCTCCTCGGACGGCTCGCCGTGCTCGCCCGTCCACGCGGGCTCTTCCGCAGGGACGCCGGCGTGCTCGGGCGCGTCGCCGCGGTCCCCGGGGGCCGCGTCCGGGCGCTCGGGCCCGCGCACCGGGTCGTCCTCGGTCATGACCGCCTCCTGTGCTCCTGGGGATGCTGCCCTGGATCTCCGGCAGCGTGACCGGCCGGCCCGTCAGGCGCCGCCGGCCCGTCCACCTGCTGCGCCGCCACCTGCTCCCCCGGCAACCGGCCCGTGCTGCGCTCGGTGTCGAGCGCCGCCTGCAGGATCACCACCGCGGCAGCCTGGTCGACCACCGCACGGCGCTTCTGTCCCTTACGACCGCGCTGGCGGAGCATCGCCTCCGCCGACACCGTGCTCAGCCGTTCGTCGTACAGCCGGACCGGCACCGGTGCGACCCGGGCGGCCAGCTGGGCGGCGAACGTCCGCACTCTACCGGCTGCGGGGCCCTCGGCTCCCGACAGCGACCGGGGCAGGCCGACGTAGACGAGCACGGCCCCGTGCTCGGCGCTCAGCAGGGCGAGCCGGTCGAGGTCGCCGTCGCCGCGGGCGACGGTCTCGACGGGCGTGGCGAGGAACGCCGAGGGGTCGCTGGTGGCCACGCCGATCCGCGCGTCGCCGGGGTCGATGCCCAGGCGGACGCCCGGCACGACGCCGCTCAGCGGGTCTCCAGTGCCCGGCGGACCGCCTCGAGGGCCTGCTGCGCGCGGCCGGCGTCGGCACCGCCGCCCTGCGCGACGTCGTCCTTGCCGCCGCCCTTGCCCCCGAGCACCTCCGCCGCCACGCGGACCAGCGCGTTGGCCGAGAGCCCGGCGTCGCGGCCGGCGTCGTTGACCGCCACCACCACCGACGGCTTGCCGCCCGCGTTGCCGAGGATCGCCGCCACTCCCGGACGGTCGCTCGCGAGCCGCCCCCGCACGTCGAGCGCCAGCGTCCGGACGTCGCCGCCGCCGGCTCCGTCGGCGACGTGGCCGACATAGGCGACTCCGCGCACGTCCTCGGCGCGCTCCGCCAGGTCGCCCCCCGCGGAGAGCAGCTGCTGCAGGCGGATCCGCTCGATCTCCTTCTCCGCGGTGCGCAGCTTCTCCACGATGTCCTCGACCCGCTCGGGCAGCTGCTCGGGGCGCACCTTGAGCGCCTCGCTGAGCTGGGCGACCAGCACGTGCTCACGGGCCAGGAAGCGGTACGCGTCGCCGCCGACCAGCGCCTCGACCCGGCGTACGCCGGACCCGATCGAGGACTCCCCGAGCAGCTTGACCACACCGAGCTGCCCCGAGCTCAACGCGTGCGTGCCGCCGCAGAGCTCCCGGGCCCAGTCGCCGACGGAGATGACCCGCACCTCGTCGCCGTACTTCTCCCCGAAAAGCGCCATCGCGCCGGACTTCACCGCATCGGCCTGGGTCATGATCTCGGCCTGCACGGAGAGGTCGGCCAGGACGAGGTCGTTGACCCGGGCCTCGACGTCGGCCATCGCGGACTCCGGCACCGCGCCGGTCGCGGAGAAGTCGAAGCGGAAGCGGCCCGGGGAGTTCTCCGAACCGGCCTGGGTGGCGGTCTCGCCGAGCGCCTCGCGGAAGGCCTTGTGCACCATGTGGGTGGCGGTGTGCGAGCGGCTGATCGCCCGGCGCCGCTCGATGTCGACGAGCGCCTGGGCCTGCTCGCCCACGGTCACCTCGCCGTCGAGCACCCGCACCTTGTGCACCACCAGTCCGCGCACCGGGGACTGCACGTCGACCACCTCGACGCGGGCACCGCCGGCGAGCTGGAGCACCCCCTGGTCGGCGAGCTGGCCGCCGCCCTCGGCGTAGAAGGGCGTGCGGTCGAGCACCAGCTCGACGCTCTGCCCTGCCGCCGCGGAGGAGACGCGCCGGCCCTCGGGGTCGACCAGGCCCCGCACCGAGGCCTCCGAGACCACCTCGTCGTAGCCGGTGAACGCCACGGCGCGGCCCAGGTCGTCGGCGATCTCGCGGAACGCCGCGACCGAGGTGTGGGCGCCCTTCTTCGAGCGCGCATCGGCCTTGGCGCGGTCCCGCTGCTCCGACATCAGCCGGCGGAAGCCCTCCTCGTCGACGGCCAGGCCCTTCTCCGAGGCCATCTCCAAGGTGAGGTCGATCGGGAAGCCGTGGGTGTCGTGGAGCGCGAAGGCGGTCGAGCCGGACAGGGTCGACCCGCCGCTGCGCTGCACCTCGGTCGCTGCCAGGTCGAAGATCTGGGTGCCGGCGCGCAGGGTCTGGCGGAACGCCTCCTCCTCGGCGTAGGCCACCGAGGAGATCCGGTCCCACTGGGTGTGCAGGTCGGTGTAGGTCTGGCCCATCCTGTCCCGGCTGACCGGGAGCAGCTCGGGCAGCGCGCGGTCCTCGAAGCCGAGCAGCCGCATCGATCGCACCGCGCGGCGCAGCAGCCGGCGCAGCACGTAGCCGCGCGCCTCGTTCCCGGGCGTCACGCCGTCGCTGATCAGCATCATCGAGGAGCGGACGTGGTCGGCGACGACGCGGAACCGGACGTCGTCGAGCCGGTCGGCGCCGTAGCGGCGGCCGGTGAGCTGCTCGGCCTTCTCGATGACGGGGTACATCACGTCGATCTCGTACATGTTCTCTTTGCCCTGGAGCAGGAAGGCGACCCGCTCCAGGCCCATGCCGGTGTCGATGTTGCGCTGGGGCAGGGACCCGGCGATGTCGAAGTCGGCCTTGCTGCGCACCGCGGACAGCTCGTCCTGCATGAAGACGAGGTTCCAGATCTCGAGGTAGCGGTCCTCGAGCTCGGTCGGCATGTCGACGCCCATCGCGGCGAAGTCCGCCTCGGGCCCGTACGCCGGGCCGCGGTCGTAGAGGATCTCCGAGCAGGGGCCGCCGGGACCGGGCACGCCCATCGACCAGTAGTTCTCCTTGCGGCCGAGGCGGACGATCCGCTCGTCGGGCAGGCCGGTGACCTTCTTCCACAGCGCGAGCGCGTCGTCGTCGCCGTCGAGGATCGAGGGGTAGAGCCGGCCCTCCTCGAGGCCGAAGCCGCCGTCGGCGACGGACCGGGTGACCAGGTCCCAGGCGAGCGAGATCGCGCCCTCCTTGAAGTAGTCCCCGAAGGAGAAGTTGCCGCACATCTCGAAGAAGGTGCCGTGCCGCGTCGTCTTGCCGACGTCCTCGATGTCGGGCGTGCGCACACACTTCTGGATGCTCGTCGCCCGGGGGTAGGGCGGCGCCTCCTGGCCGAGGAAGTAGGGCTTGAAGGGCACCATGCCGGCGTTGACGAACAGCAGGTTGGGGTCGTCGAGGAGCAGCGAGGCCGACGGCACCGGGGTGTGCGTGCCCCAGTCGCCGTGGGCCGTGCGGCCCGCCTCGAAGTGCGCGAGGAAGCGACGGCGGATCTCCGCGGTGTCCATCAGGTCAGGTCCCTCTCTCGGTGGTCGGTGGTGGTGCCGGCCAGCGCCTCGACCGGCTCGCCGGCCGCCAGCTCCCGCGGCCCATCAGGCGTCAGACCGAGCCGGTCGCGCAACTGGCTTTCCTTCTCCGTCATGCCGGCTCGGACCTCGTCGGCGAACAGCTCCGCTCCGCGACCCAGGCCGGCGAGCCGGTCGCGCACGCCGAGCGGGGTGAACGCCTCGGCGAGGCGCCGGGCGCGGACCGTGACATAGACCCCGGCGCCGGCGCCGGCGGCGAACCAGAAGCCGCGCCTCATGCAGCCGCCCTCGTCGTGGGCCGGCTCATGCGGCGGTGCCGTCCTCGGCGCGCACCCGGCGCCAGGCGTCCTTCATCTCCTGGCGACGCCGGCGGCGCGAGCGACGGATCTCGCGGCGCACCTCGAAGCGGATCCGGTTGCGCGACTCCGCCGACAGTGCCCGGCGCAGGCCGTGCGCGAAGGCCACCCCCCGCACCAGCGGCTCGCCTAGGGTGGCGCTGAGCACCACCCGGTCCGCGACCGGCGCGGCGAGGACCGGCTCGGGCGACGAGCCGAGGTCGGTGATCACGAACTCCGCGACCCGCGCCTGGGCGCGCGGCTCCGGCACCGCGGCAGCACGGCGGTCGAGGCCCTCGGACGCGGCGTCGAGCCGGCCGGACAGTTGGCCGGACAGGTGCTCGGACAGGTGGGCGACCAGCTCCGCGGTACGTCGCCGCTCGGACCGCAGCGCGAGCACCAGCGCGAGGAACGCCAGCACCACGCCGAGCAGCGCCACGCCGGCCAGGACGAGCGCGAGGGTGGAGGCGGCCATGACGCCCGACCCTACCCTCCGCGGATGATGCGCCGGATCCGCTCCCAGCGTTCCTTGACCGCTGCCTCCGCGCCGAGCGCCGTGGGCCGGTAGTAGGTCGCATCGGCCACCACGTCGGGGGCGTACTGCTGGGCGGCGATCCCGTACGGCTCGTCGTGGGCGTAGCGGTAGCCCGCACCGTGCCCGAGCCGCTTCGCGCCCGGGTAGTGGGCGTCGCGCAGATGCGCGGGCACCGACCCGATCCTGCCGTCGCGGACGTCCGCGGTCGCGGCGTCGATCGCGGTGATCACGGCATTGGACTTGGGGGCGACCGCGAGCGCGATCGTGGCCTGCGCCAGGTTCAGCCGCGCCTCGGGCATGCCGATCAGCTGCACGGCCTGCGCGGCGGCCACGGCCGTGGTCAGCGCGGTCGGGTCGGCCAGGCCGATGTCCTCGCTGGCCAGGATCACCAGGCGGCGGGCGATGAAGCGCGGGTCCTCCCCCGCCTCCATCATCCGGGCCAGGTAGTGCAGGGCGGCGTCGGCGTCGGAGCCGCGCACCGACTTGATGAACGCGCTGACGACGTCGTAGTGCTGGTCGCCCTGGCGGTCGTAGCGCACCGCCGCGCGGTCGACGGCCTTCTCCGCGGTCGCCAGGTCCACCAGGCCGTCCTCGGCAGCAGCGCCCGCGGCGGCCTCCAGGTACGTCAGCCCACGGCGCGCGTCGCCCCCGGCGAGACGGACCAGGTGGTCCAGGGCGTCGTCCTCGACCGCGACCCGGCCGGCCAGCCCGCGCTCGTCGCCGATCGCGTGCTCGAGCACCGCGCGGACGTCCTCGTCGGTGAGCGAGTGCAGGGTCAGCAGCAGGGAGCGTGACAGCAGCGGCGAGATCACGCTGAAGTGCGGGTTCTCGGTGGTCGCCGCGACGAGCGTCACCCAGCGGTTCTCCACGCCGGGCAGCAGCGCGTCCTGCTGGGCCTTGCTGAAGCGGTGCACCTCGTCGACGAACAGCACGGTCTCCTGACCCGCGGTCGCCAGGCGCCGGCGGGCCGCGTCGATCGCGGCGCGCACCTCCTTCACCCCGGCTGCGACCGCCGAGACCTCCACGAAGACGCGGTTGGTCTGGCGCGACACCAGGGAGGCGATCGTGGTCTTGCCCGTGCCGGGCGGTCCCCACAGCACCAGCGACATGGGCTGGTCGCCCTCGACCAGGCGCCGCAGCGGCGACCCGGGCTGGAGGAGGTGCTGCTGGCCGACCAGCTCCTCCAGGGTTACTGGCCGCATCCGCACGGCGAGCGGCGCCGTGGCGTGCGCGCTGCCCGCGTGCGTGCCTCCGCCCTCGCCCGCACCCTCGCGGGGTGCGGGCGCGGCGACCTCGAAGAGGCCGTCGTCGGCGGGACTCAGCGGCCGACCATCTCGCCGGTGCGCAGGTCGAGCCAGCGGTCCTCGAAGCCGGGTCCGCTGAGGGTGTCGGCGGGGGTGGCCCCGGGCGCCGGCGAGCCGTCGTCCTGGACGCCGAGGACCTTGGTGGTGACCGGCTTGGCGGGGTGGTCGCCGAGCTCGCCCGCGAAGTGGCACGCCACCTTGTGCCGGGGGCCCACCTGCATCAGCGGCGGCTCGACGCGGGCGCAGATCTCCTGCGCGAACGGGCAGCGGGTGCGGAAGCGGCACCCCGACGGCGGGTTGATCGGGCTGGGCACGTCACCGGTGAGCCGGATCCGCTCGCGCCGACCGCCGATCGCGGCCTGCTTCACGTCGGGCACCGCCGACAGCAGCGCCTGCGTGTAGGGGTGGTAGGGCCGGTTGTAGATCGTCTCCCGGTCGGCCACCTCGACGATCTTGCCCAGGTACATCACCGCGACCTCGGGGCAGAAGTGCCGCACCACCGCGAGGTCGTGGGCGATGAAGAGGAACGCGATCCCGAACTCTGCCTGGACGTCCTGGAGCAGGTTGATCACCTGCGCCTGGATCGACACGTCGAGGGCGGAGACCGGCTCGTCGGCGACCAGCACCTTGGGCTGCAGGGTCAGCGCCCGGGCGATGCCGATGCGCTGGCGCTGGCCGCCGGAGAACTCGTGCGGATAGCGGTTGTAGTGCTCGGGGTTGAGGCCGACCACCTCCAGCAGCTCCTGCACGCGACCCAGCACCTTGTCCTTGGGTACGACGTTGTGGATGCGCAGCGGCGCTCCGACGATCGCACCCACGGTGTGCCGCGGGTTCAGCGAGGTCGCGGGGTCCTGGAAGATCATCTGGATCTGGCGCCGCAGCGGCATCAGCTGACTGTTGCTGTAGCCCGCGATGTCGCTGCCCTCGAACTCGATGCTCCCGCCCGTGGGCTTGTAGAGGCGGGTCACCAGCCGGCCGGTGGTCGATTTGCCGCACCCCGACTCACCGACGAGACCCAGCGAGCCACCCGCCTGCAGCTGGAAGGACACCCCGTCGACGGCCTGGACGTGTCCGACCGTGCGGCGGATGATGCCGCTGCTCTTGACCGGGAAGTACATCCGCAGGTTCTCGACCTTGAGCACCGGCGGAGCGTTGGGGTCGAGCTCGCGCGCGGCGTGCGCGGCCGGCCGCTCCGTCGCCGCGACGGTGTCCTCGTCGGGACGGTCCTGGACGGAGCTGACGTCCATGTCACTCATGGGGGGCCTCCACACGGTCAGGGGCGATCTCGGGCAGCACCTCGGTCTCCCAGACCCGGTCGGGGTCGGTGATGTGGCACCGCTTGACGTGCTGACCGCCGCTGCGCGCGGCCGTGAGGGCCGGGAGCTCCGAGGCGCACCGCTCGGGGCCGCCGTCGACGTGCTGGCGGTAGTCGCACCGGGGGTGGAACGGGCAGCCGGTGGGCGGGCTGAGCAGGCTCGGCGGGTTGCCGCGGATCGGGATCAGCTTGGCGTCGACGTCGCCCTGCACGTCGGGCACGCTGGAGAGCAGGCCCCAGGTGTAGGGCATCTCCGGGTGGGTCAGGATCTCCTTGCAGGGGCCGTACTCCACCGAGCGGCCGGCGTACATGACCAGCACGTCGTCGGCCATCTCCGCCACCACGCCCAGGTCGTGGGTGATGATGATGATCGCGGAGTTGAACTCCCGCTGCAGGTCCTGGAGCAGGTCGAGGATCTGCGCCTGCACCGTCACGTCGAGCGCCGTGGTGGGCTCGTCGGCGATGATCAGGCCGGGGTCGTTGATCAGCGACATCGCGATCATCGCCCGCTGCCGCATGCCGCCGGAGAACTGGTGGGGGTAGTCGTCCACCCGGCGGTCCGGCTGCGGGATGCCGACGCGGTCGAGCATCTCGATGGCCCGCTTGCGGGCCGCCCTGCGGCTCGCGTCGCTGTGGACCTGGTAGGCCTCGGCGATCTGGTTGCCGACCGTGTAGTACGGGTGCATCGCCGAGAGCGGGTCCTGGAAGATCATCGACACGTCACGGCCGCGACGGCGACGCATCTGCTCGTCGCTGATCGTCAGCAGGTCGGTGCCGTCGAGCAGGATCTCGCCGCTGACCAGGGCGTTGGAGCCACGGTGCAGGCCCATGATGGCCGAGCTCGACACCGACTTGCCCGAGCCGGACTCGCCGACGATGCCGAGCGTCTTGCCGCGCTCGAGGTCGTAGGAGAGACCGTCGGTGGCCTTGACGACGCCGTCGACGGTCGGGAAGTGCACGACCAGGTCGCGCACGGACAGGTAGGGACTGGCTGAAGTCGTAGTAGTCATGGTGGGCGCTCCTCAGCCCAACCGCACGCGCGGGTCGATCACGGCGTACAGGATGTCGACGATGATGTTGGCCAGGATCACGAACGATCCGAGCAGCAGCACCAGCCCGACGATCGTCGGGAGGTCGGAGGTCACGATCGAGTCGACCGCCAGCTTGCCGAGGCCGTTGAAGTTGAAGACCGTCTCGGTGATCACCGCACCGCCCAGCAGGCTGGCGAAGTCCAGGCCCGCCATCGTCACGATCGGGGTGAAGGCGGCACGCATGGTGTGCTTGACCAGGATCTTGCGGCGCTTGAGGCCCTTGGCCTTGGCGGTGCGCAGGTAGTCCTCACCCATCGACTCCAGCACGAAGGCGCGCGTCATCCGGACGTAGGCGGCCATGTAGAACACCGCCAGCGTCACCGCCGGCAGCACGAGGTTCTGCAGCCAGGTGCCGAAGCCGCCGTCGGCGATCGGGGTGTAGTTGGGCGCCGGCCACAACCCCCACTTGATCGCGACGAAGTCGAGCAGCAGCAGGCCGATGAAGAAGGTGGGGAACGCATAGAGGATCAGGCTCGCCCCGACCAGTCCCCGGTCGGCGAGCGACCCCTTGAGCAGGGCGGCGACGGTCCCCAGGCCGACGCCGATGACGATCCAGATGATGAAGGCGAGCACCGCGACCGACCCCGATATCGGGAACCGGTCCTTGAGCTCGGTGGAGACGTTGGTGGAGTTGACCACGGAGTAGCCGAGACAGGGAGCCGCGCAGTGGGAGACCAGCTGCGGGGCCGACTTCCGCAGGCCCGGGTCGTCGGGATACTCCCGACCGTCGACGACGCCGACGACGAAGTCCTTCCACTGCACCGGCCACGGCTTGTCGTAGCCGAGCGCCTTGTCCACCTGCTTGATCAGGGCCGGGCTGCAGTTCTTGCCGCAGGCGAACCGGCCGGGATCGACCGGCGAGGCGAAGAAGAGCACGTAGGTCACGAAGCTCATCGCGATCAGCAGGATCACGCCGATGAACAGCCGGCGGATCGCATAGGAAAACATCTCTCAAACCACCTCAAAGGCCGATCGGGCCCTGGTCCGGGTCGGGGGCAGCAGGACCGCCACCCCTACGGTAGCCGCTGCGAGGACGCCGCGGATCACGCGGCGGGCCTCGCATCCGGGACGTTCACGCGGTTCCGGGGTGGGGACCCGCGAAGGTCCCCACCCCGGGTGCCCGGGGGGGGGCCGGGGCGCCCCCCCCCCCGGGGGGGTTAGTAGAAGCCAGGGCAGAAAGGGGGGCGCCCGA
>JBQCHZ010000076.1:0-92363 GCA_051954195.1 Marmoricola sp. | reverse complement strand
GCTCGTGGTGGCGTACGCGATCGCCGGGTCGATGGACGTGGATCTCTTCAACGACCCGCTGGGCACCGACACCGACGGCAACGACGTGTTCCTCAAGGACATCTGGCCCAGCCCGCAGGAGGTCGAGGAGACCATCGCCGGCGCCATCACCGCCGACATGTTCTCCAAGGACTACGCCGACGTGTTCGCCGGGGACGAGCGGTGGCAGTCGCTGCCGACGCCCGAGGGCAAGACCTTCGCCTGGGACGCCGAGTCCACCTACGTCCGCAAGCCTCCCTACTTCGAGGGCATGCCGGAGGAGCCGGAGGCCGTGACCGACATCGAGGGCGCCCGGGTGCTCCTCAAGCTCGGCGACTCCGTCACCACCGACCACATCTCGCCGGCCGGTGCCATCAAGAAGGACTCGCCGGCAGGCCGCTACCTGGCCGAGCACGGTGTCGAGCAGCGGGACTTCAACTCCTACGGCTCGCGTCGGGGCAACCACGAGGTGATGATCCGCGGCACGTTCGCGAACATCCGGCTGCGCAACCAGCTGGCGCCGGGCACCGAGGGTGGCGTCACCCGCGATCTGCTCGCGGAGGACACGCCGGTCACCACGGTGTTCGAGGCGTCGGAGAAGTACCTCGAGGCCGGCGTGCCGCTGGTGGTGCTGGCCGGCAAGGAGTACGGCTCAGGCTCCTCCCGCGACTGGGCCGCGAAGGGTACGGCGCTCCTGGGCGTCAAGGCGGTCATCGCGCAGTCCTACGAGCGGATCCACCGCTCCAACCTGCTGATGATGGGCGTGCTGCCGCTGCAGTTCCCCGAGGGCCAGAGCGCTGACTCCCTGGGCCTGACGGGTGAGGAGACCTTCGCGATCTCCGGCGTCACCGCGATGAACGACGGCCCCTCGCCGAAGACCGTGAAGGTCACGGCCACGCCGGCCGACGGCGGGCAGGCGGTCGAGTTCGACGCCGTCGTCCGCATCGACACCCCCGGTGAGGCGAACTACTACCGCCACGGCGGGATCCTGCAGTACGTGCTCCGCAACATGCGCAACAGCTGAGCCGAGCCCTCTTCTCGTCGACACCCCACCTTTTCCTGCGCTGCGGCGTGGGAAGGGGTGAGGGTGTCCACGGAAGGGGACGGCATGAGTGACCTGCAGACCGCGTTGCACCGGCTCGCCGAGGCCGACGCCCCGAGCGTCCCCCCGCACGACCTGTGGCGGCGGGGGGTGCGTCGGCACCGGATCCGTGCCGCCGCCGGTGCCGCTGGGGTGCTCGTCGTCGTCCTCGCGATCGGTGTGGTCGCGCTCCTGGGGCCGGGGATCGGCGTGCGTGGCGGCGTCCGTCCCGCCGCGCCGGTGCCCGCCACCGGGCCCCACCTGCCGCGCTCGGTCGGCGTGCCGGTCCCGGACGCGGCCGGCACCGCCCAGGCGGGCCCGCTGGGCCGGCTCGCCGTCCTCTGGAGGGCCGGACGGGACGGGCATCCCGCGGGCGCCTTCTTCGGCGTCTCCGCACGCACCGGCGCCTACCGGTGGCTGGACCTGCCCCGGCTCGCGGGCCCCGACGACGTCCGCCTGTCTCCCGACGGCCGTACCATCGCCTACTGGGCGACCGGCCGGGTGCTCGGCACCCCGATCACCTTGGTGGGTGGAGAGGCGATGGGCACGGTCGGCGCGCTCGCCCGCTACGACACGCGCACCGGGCGGACCCGGTTCCAGGCGCTGCCCAGCCCGCACGGCATCGCGCCCGGAGGCATCCGGTGGACCGACGAGCACACGGTGCTCTTCGGATGGGCCACCATCAGGAGCCGGCACCAAACCACCGGCGCCACCACGTGGAGCTGGCGGGGCCGGGACGCCGCGCGACCGGCGCCGGGCGCGCCCAGCCTGGACAGCTGGACGCCCACGCCCGGGGGCGACCACGTCGTCGCGGTGGACGACCGGTTCGCGGTGCTGCCCGCGGGAGGGATCGCCGCCCGCGCGGCCGTGCCGGTGAGGGGTCTGCCGAGCGTCGCCTGGAGCGAGGTGACCACCGACGGCAGGCACGTCGTCGGGATCCGCATCGGGCCGGATCCGGCCACCATCACCGACGCGGCGGACCTGCTGAGCGGGCCGGTGCGTCAGGGGCGCGTCGGACGCCTGCGGCGCGTCCCGGACGTGGTGGCCGCCGACCTTGTCGGCTGGCGGGCGCCCGGCACGGTGCTGCTGGTCGAGGCGCCGTCCAGGGGCGGCATCACCGGTCACCTCGCCGAAATGGACTCCCGCACGGGCGCGGTGCACCGGCTCGGCACGGTGACCGATGACGACGGCTGGCCCGGCGCCCCGCAGTACGCCTCCTCGCTCGCGCACCGCCCGTTGGTCGAGGGCTCCGTGCCCGCCCGCCCGCGCGGCGACGGCTGGTGGTGGTGGGTCGCCATGGGGTCACTCGCGCTGGTCGCCCGTGCCGCGATCAGGAGGAGACGCCGTGGGCGCGGCTGAGCGCGCGGTCACGGAGGCCCGCTTCGAGGCCTACGTGGGCGAGGCCTGGCCGGCCCTGCACCGCACGGCGTACCTGCTGTGCGGAGATCCCCACGAGGCCGAGGACCTGGTCCAGGCGGCGCTGGTGAAGGCGGTCGCGGTCTGGGCACGGATCGCCGACGACCCGACGCCCTACCTGCGGCGCGTGATGGTCAACGACCACATCTCCCGCTGGCGCCGCCACCGTGGCAACGAGCACGGCACCGCCGACGTGCCGGAGACGGCCGCGCCGGCTTCCGACCAGGACCTGGCGCTGACGCTGCGCCAGGCGCTCGCCGCCCTCGCGCCGCGCCAGCGGGCTGTCGTGGTGCTGCGCTACTACGAGGACCTCACCGAGCAGCAGACCGCCGACGTGCTGGGCATCTCGGTGGGGACGGTCAAGTCCCAGCACCGCGACGCCCTCGCCCGGCTGCGGCTGACCCAGCAGTTCAGCGCCGTGTGATCCTCACTCCACCTTGCTGCCCGCGTCGCCACCGCTGCTCTCGCCGACCCAGACGGTCTTGGCGTTCATGAACTCGCGGATGCCGAGCTCGGCGAGCTCGCGACCGTGCCCGGAGGCCTTGATGCCGCCGAACGGCAGCTCGGGGAAGGAGGCCACCATGCCGTTGATGAACGTCTGCCCCGCCGCCAGGTCGCGCACGAACCGCTCCTGCTCGTCGGCGTCGTTGGTCCAGGCGCTCGAGCCGAGCCCGAAGCGGGTGTCGTTGGCGATCCGGATGGCGTCGTCGAGGTCGTCGGCCCGGAACAGCAGCGCGACCGGCCCGAACAGCTCCTCGCGGTAGACGTCCATCCGGTCGGTGACGCCGGCGAGCACCGTCGGGGGGTACCACCAGCCCGGCCCGTCGGGACGCTCACCGCCCAGCAGCACCTCGGCGCCGCTCTCGACCGCCTGGCGCACCAGCGTCTCGACGTCGTCGCGGCCCTGCTCGTTGGCGAGCGGCCCCACGTCGGTGCCGTCCTCCATGGGGTCGCCGACGACCAGTGCGGCCATCTCCTTGACGAACAGCTCGACGAACTCGTCGTAGCAGTCGGTGTGCACGATGAAGCGCTTGGCGGCGATGCAGGACTGGCCGTTGTTCTGGCAGCGGGCCGTGGTCGCGACCTGGGCCGCCTTGGCGAGGTCGGCCGAGGGCATCACGACGAACGGGTCGGAGCCGCCGAGCTCCAGCACGACCTTCTTCAGCACCTCGCCGGCGGTCTTCGCCACCGCGACACCGGCCGGCTCGCTGCCGGTGAGCGTCGCCGCGGCGACGCGGTCGTCGCGCAGTACCGCGTCGACCTTGCTGCTGCCGATCAGCAGCGTCTGGAACACGTCGTCGGGGAAGCCGGCGTCGCGGAACAGCTGCTCCATGAACAGGGCCGTCTGCGGCACGTTGCTCGCGTGCTTGAGCAGGCCGACGTTGCCGGCGGCCAGGGCGGGAGCGGCGAAGCGCATCGCCTGCCAGAGCGGGAAGTTCCACGGCATGATGGCGAGCACGACGCCCAGGGGGAGCCACCGTGTGCCGGCGCGGGAGGCCTTCACGGCCGAGGCGTCGACCTGCTGCTCGGCGATGAACGACGGGCCGTGCTCGGCGTAGAACCGCAGGGCGGCGACGCACTTGGTCACCTCCGCGGTAGCGGCCTTGCGGGTCTTGCCCATCTCCAGGGTCATCAGCTCGGCGGTCTCGTCGGTGCGCTTCTCGAGCAGGTCGGCCGCGGCGGCCAGCCACCGGCTGCGGTCCTCGGTCGAGGTGAGCCGGTACGACGCGGCGGCGGCCGCGGCGCGCGCGAGCCTCTCCTCGAGCTGGTCGTCGGTGAGCTCGTCGAAGGTCGTGACGACCTCGCCCGTGCGGGGGTCGGTGGTGGCGATCGGCATGCCTCATGGATACCCGACGGCACCGCGGGAGACACACCGGAAGGCGCATCGGCCGGTCGCTACCGTGGCCCGATGAGGTCCGAGACGTTCTCCGTGCGCACCGGCGACCGCGAGGAGGTGGTGGACCTCACCCGGCGCTGCCGCGCCTTCGTCGCCGGCGAGGGCGACGGCCTGCTCCACGTGTTCGTGCCCCACGCGACGGCGGGGCTGGCGATCATCGAGACCGGCGCGGGCTCCGACGACGACCTGCTCGCCGCACTGGCCGACCTGCTGCCCGCCGACGACCGGTGGCGGCACCGCCACGGGTCCCCGGGACACGGCCGCTCCCACGTGATGCCGGCGCTCGTGCCGCCGTACGCCACCGTGCCGGTCCTCGGCGGCGAGCTGGCCCTCGGCACCTGGCAGAGCGTCTGCCTGGTCGACCTCAACGTCGACAACGCCGAGCGCGAGGTGCGGCTGTCGTTCGTGGCAGGGTGAGCCCATGATCGTGGCCATCAGCATCAGCCCCGTCGCCGGCGACGAGACCGGGGGAGTCAGCGAAGCCGTCGCCGAAGCGGTGGGCGTGATCCGCGCCTCCGGCCTGCCGTGCGAGACCAACAGCATGTTCACCAACATCGAGGGCGAGTGGGACGAGGTGATGGCCGTGGTGAAGCAGGCGGTGTTCGCCGTCGCCGAGCGCTCGCCGCGCGTGGGCCTCGTGCTCAAGGCCGACCTGCGCGCCGGCCACGACACCGGCCAGCTCGCCGCGAAGGTGGAGCGGGTCGAGGAGCACCTGCGGGCGTAGCGCCTCAGATCTCGACGTCGGAGCCCATCGTCACCGTGGTGCGGGGCGGCAGCGCGAAGAGCGCGGCGGGGTCGGAGGAGTTGCGGGCCAAGAAGACGAAGAGCCGCTTGCGCCAGCGCCGCATCCCGGGTGCGCTCCCGGTGCGGATCGCTCCGCGGGAGATGAAGAACGACGTCTCCTTGCCGATCCCCAGCGCCGGGTCGAGGACCTCCTCGCGCTGGGCCGCCACCAGGGCGGCCGGGATGTCGGGGGAGTCGGAGAACCCGACCCGCACGGTCAGGTGCTGGATGCCGTCGTCGTCGTAGCCGAGGTCGTCGTGCGCGAAGGCCCGCTCCAGCGGGACGTGGGGGACGTTGGCGGGCAGCACGCTGACGATGAGCACGTCGGCGTGCACCACGTGGTTGTGGTCCAGGTTGGCCCGCAGGGCCAGCGGGGTGGTGTCCTTGTTGGGGTGCGGGAAGACAGCCAGGCCCGGCACCCGTCGTACCTGCCGGCGGCGGATCTCCTCCACGAACGCCGGCAGCGACCCCTCGATCTCGCGGCGCCGCTGCGCGACCACCATGCGGCCGCGTCGCCAGGTCGTCATGACCAGCAGCACCCCGGCCGCGATCAGCAGCGGCACCCAGCCGCCGTGGATCACCTTCGACAGGTTGCCCGCGAGGAAGGTGACCTCCAGGCCCCCGAAGGCGACCGCGGCCAGCGCGAGCTGCCAGGGCCGCCAGTGCCAGAGCACCCGCGCGACCAGGAGCAGCAGCACGGTGTCGACGACGAGCGCACCGGTCACCGAGATGCCGTACGCCGTGGCCAACCGGCTCGAGGTCCGGAAGCTCAGCATCACCGCCATCACCCCGACGAACAGCAGCGCGTTCACGGCCGGCAGGTAGACCTGCCCGCCCTCGTGCTCGGCGGTCTGGCGCACGCGCAGCGGCGGGATCAGCTGCAGCTGCATCGCCTGCCGGCTCAGCGAGAACGCACCCGAGATCACCGCCTGGCTGGCGATGACCGTCGCCATGGTGGCCAGCACGACCATCGGGATGCGCGCCCAGTGGGGCAGCAGCAGGAAGAACGGGTTCGCGGTCGAGCCCGGGTGGTGCAGGATCAGCGCGGCCTGTCCGAGGTAGTTGATCGTGAGCGCCGGGAAGACCACGAAGAACCAGGCCCGCATGATCGGCACCCGGCCGAAGTGGCCCATGTCGGCGTAGAGCGCCTCCGCACCGGTGATGACCAGCACCACCGCGCCCATCGCGATGAAGGTCGTCACCGGGTGCGCGACCACGAAGGACACCGCGTACGTCGGGGAGAGCCCGCGCAGCACTCCCACGTGGGGCACCACCTCGCGGAGCCCCGCGAGGGTCAGGCAGCCGAACCACAGCAGCATCACCGGACCGAAGAGCCGGCCCACGCGTGCGGTGCCGAAGCGCTGCACCATGAACAGCCCGGTCAGGATCACCACCGCGATCTCCAGCGTCAGGTGCGACACCGCCGGGGCGGCGACGTGCAGGCCCTCCACCGCCGAGAGCACGCTGATCGCCGGCGTGATGACCGAGTCGCCGTAGAACAGCGACACCCCGAGGATGCCGACCACGAGCAGGGCCGGGGCGCTGCGCGAGCCCTTGTAGAGCCGCTGCGCGAGCGCCGCCAGGGCCATCACCCCGCCCTCACCGTCGTTGTCGGCGCGCGTGAGCACCGTGACGTACTTCAGCGACACGATCAGCGCGACGCTCCAGAACATCAGCGAGATGACGCCGTACACGTCGCCCGGCGTCGGACGCACGGCGCCGTCGTCGAGGGTGAACACGGTCTGCAGGGCGTAGAGCGGGCTGGTCCCGATGTCGCCGAAGACGACTCCGAGCGCGCCGAGAACCAGCGCCGGACCGGCAGCGGATCCGTGGCTGGTGGCGGGTCGTCGGGGCATGGTCGCTCCTCCAGGCGTCTGCGCCAGCGTAGGGGCTCGGGCCCGCGAGCCCCGGTAGGGTGACCGGGTGGTCAGGATCGCCGTCGTGCTGCTGGTCGACGCCGCCGGTCGCGTGCTGCTGATGGAGCGCGACGAGCACGCTCCGCGGGCGCCCGAGCAGTGGGGGATGGTGGGCGGCCACGTCGAGGACGGCGAGGACTTCGACACCGCCGTCGAGCGGGAGCTGCTGGAGGAGACCGGGCTGCGGATGCGCGCCGAGCAGCTGCGGCTCTACTCCGCCGACCCGTTCCGCTACTCCGACGCCGACGAGGCCTTCGACTACCGGGTCTACGCCGGCCGCACCGACGCCGGAGACGCCGACATCGTGGTGGGCGAGGGGCGTCGCATCGTGTTCGTCGAGCCGAGCGCGGTCGCCGGCCTGGACAAGGCCGAGTCGTGCGCGCACTTCGTGCCGGCCTTCCTCGCCTCGGACCTCTACCGTGAGCTCACCGCCTAGACTCGGAGCCATGCCCCACCTCGCGACGATCTCCGGGCCGGCGGACCTGCGGGCCCTCGGCGACCGGGAGCTGGACGAGCTGGCGACCGAGATCCGCGACGAGCTGGTGCGCACCTGCGCCCCTCGCGGCGGACACCTGGGACCGAACCTCGGCGTCGTCGAGCTCACGCTCGCCCTGCACCGGGTCTTCGAGTCCCCGCGCGACCGGATCGTCTTCGACACCGGCCACCAGGCCTACGTCCACAAGATGCTCACCGGGCGCGCCGACCGCTTCGACACGCTGCGCACCGAGGGCGGCCTGTCCGGCTACCCGAGCCGCGCCGAGTCCGAGCACGACCTCGTCGAGAACTCCCACGCCTCGACGTCGCTGTCCTACGCCGACGGCCTCGCCAAGGCCTACGAGATCCGCGGCGAGGACCGGCACGTGGTCGCCGTGATCGGCGACGGGGCGCTGACCGGCGGCATGGCCTGGGAGGCGCTGAACAACATCGCCACCGGCAAGGACCGCAAGCTGGTCATCGTCGTCAACGACAACGGCCGGTCCTACCAGCCGACCGTCGGCGGCCTGGCCAACCACCTGACGAATCTGCGCACCAATCCCCGCTACGAGCAGGTCCTCGACCTGGTCAAGAACAAGCTCAACGGCGTGCGCGGGGTCGGCCCGGCGGTCTACGACGCGCTGCACGCCATGAAGAAGGGCATGAAGGACGCCCTCGCACCGCAGGGCCTCTTCGAGGACCTCGGCCTGAAGTACGTCGGGCCGGTCGACGGCCACGACCGGGTGGCGGTCGAGCAGGCGCTGGCCCAGGCGAAGCGCTTCGGTGGCCCGGTGATCGTGCACGTGATGACCCAGAAGGGCTTCGGCTACGACCCGGCCACCCGCAACGAGGTCGACCAGATGCACCAGATCGGCGCCGGGTTCGACGTGGCGGCCGGCAAGGACCGGCCGAAGGGCCGGATCTGGACCGACTTCTTCGCCGAGGAGGTGCTCGCCCTCGGCGAGGAGCGCCCGGATCTGGTGGCGATCACCGCCGCGATGCTCTACCCCGTCGGGCTGGACCGCTTCGCCGCCGCGTTCCCCGACCGCACCTTCGACGTCGGCATCGCCGAGCAGCACGCCGTCACCAGCGCCGCCGGCCTGGCGATGGCGGGCATGCACCCGGTGGTGGCGATCTACGCGACCTTCCTCAACCGCGCCTTCGACCAGGTGCTGATGGACGTCGCCCTCCACCGGCTCCCGGTGACGTTCGTGCTCGACCGTGCGGGGATCACCGGCGACGACGGCGCCAGCCACAACGGCATGTGGGACCTGTCGATCTTCCAGGTCGTGCCGGGACTGCGGATCGCCGCGCCGCGGGACGGGGCCCGCGTCCGCGAGCTGCTGCGTGAGGCGGTCGCCGTCGAGGACGGTCCCACGATGCTGCGGCTCCCCAAGGGCCCGCCTCCCGCCGACCTGCCGGCCGTCGACCGTGCCGGTGGCTGCGACGTGCTGGTGCGCGACGGGGCCCGCGACGTCCTGCTGGTCGCCGTCGGCGCCCTGGCCGCCACCGCCGTGGAGGTCGCAACCCGGCTCACCGACCAGGGCATCGGCGTGACGGTCGTGGATCCGCGGTGGGTCACGCCGGTCGACCCCGCGCTGGTGGACCTGGCCCGCGACCACCGCCTGGTGGTCAGCGTCGAGGACAACGGACGCGTCGGCGGCGTCGGCGCCACCTTGCTGCAGGCGCTGGTCGACGAGGGCGTCAGCACGCCGTTCCGGCTGCACGGCATCCCCCAGGAGTTCCTCGCCCACGCCAAGCGCGACGCGATCCTCGAGCGGGTCGGGCTGACCCCGCAGACCCTGGCACGCAGCATCGTGGAGGACGTCACCGCGCTCGAGACGGGCGGGACGATCCCCGCCCTGGTTCCCTTCGACTGACGTCGGTGCGCACCCGCCTCGCCGCGGCGGTCCCCGCTGCCCTGCTGTGCTCGCTGACCCTCGCCGGGACGCTGACGGGGTGCACGACCGCGCCGGAGCACCCGCCGCGGTCGACGGTCGCCGGGCTGCGCACCCAGGAGCAGCAGCTGCTCGACCAGCGCGCCCGCGGGCTGATGACCCACGACCGCGCCCTGTTCCTGCGCGGGGTGGACCGATCGGACCGGGGCTTCGTGCGACGGCAGGAGCGCTACTTCGCCAACCTCACCCAGCTCCCGCTCGCGACCTTGGGCTACACGGTGCTCGGCGGCCGCTGGCCCGACCCGTTGCAGCGCTCGGCCGGTGGGCGCCCGATGCCGCGGGTCCGGCTCAGCCTTCAGCTCGACGGCTACGACAGCGCCCCCGAGCACCAGATCGCCGGCTTCGTCTTCGCCCGCCGGCACGGCCGGTTGCGGATCGTCTCCGACCGGACGCCCGCGGGTGCGTTCTTCCCCGGGTACCGGCCGCAGCCCTGGGACCTCACCAGGGTCCACGTGGTCGCCGGCCACGGCGTGCTCGGTGTCTTCGACGACGCCATGCGGTCCGAGGCCCACCGGCTGCTCGACGTCGTCGCCGGCGGCGTGCGCCAGGTGCAGCAGACCGTCCCGTTCGTGTGGGACGGGCGCGTGGTGGTCTATCTCTTCGACGAGCGGTCGGTGCTGGACTCCTTCGCGAGCGTGCCCGGCGGAAACATCCGGCACCTGGGGGCGCTCAGCTTCCCCGTCTATGCGGGGGAGGGCCACGACGACCCGGTGGGGATGCGGTTCACACTGCTGCCGAGCTCGGTCGAGGCCGGTGAGCCGTTCCTGGGCCGCATCGTGCGTCACGAGCTCACCCACGTCGCGGTGGGCGCCCGCGACGACGGCGTCCCGGTGTGGTTCGCGGAGGGCCTCGCGGAGTACGTCGGTGCACGTCCGCTGCCGCGCGCCCAGCAACGGATCGCGGCGGTCGCCCTCGAGCGGGCGCACGGGATGGTGACCGCGATGCCGTCCTCGCGCGACTTCAACGGGCCCGACCAGGACTGGCACTACGCGCTGAGCTGGATGGCGTGCGACGAGATCGCGGCGACCCGGGGCGAGGACGCGCTCTGGCGTCTGATGGACGCGCTGCACAACGGCGGTGCCGGCACCCCCGACGGCCGCCAGGACGCCGTCCTGGACCGGGTGCTCGGCTACGACAGCCACGAGCTGGCGCGTCGCGCCGCCGCCCGGATCCGTCACCTGTACGGCTGATCGGCGGCCACGGCGCACCAACTAGGGTGGGGCGCGGTGCGGCCGACGACGATGCCGAGGTCGCGACCACGATCGTGGAGGAGGAGTCGTTGAGCCAGCCCCCGTCCGACCAGCGCAGGCTGGTGCACATCGTCGACGACGTGCCCGAGCTGCGTGAGGCCGTCGACGGCACCGCTGCGGGGCCGGTGCTGCTGGTGGCCCTCGAGGGCTTCCTCGACGCCGGCAACGCCACGGCGCTGGTGGCGGCGCACCTCGCCGGCGGCGACACCGCCCGCGTGGTGGCCAGCTTCGACGTCGACGAGCTCCACGACTACCGGGCCCGCCGGCCCCCGCTGACCTTCCACGAGAACCGCTACACCGACTACGAGGCGCCGCGCCTGTCGGTGCGGCTGCTCACCGACAGCGGCGGCACGCCGTACCTGCTGCTCAGCGGTCCGGAGCCCGACATCCGCTGGGAGGCGTTCTGCCGCGCGGTGCGCGAGGTCGTCGAGGCCTTCGCCGTGCGCCTGGTGGTCTCGCTCGGGTCGGTGCCGATGGCGGTGCCGCACACCCGGCCGGTGCAGGTGACCAACCACGGCACCGACGAGCGGCTGCTGGTGCGGCCCAGCGTCTGGAGCGGCGAGATCCGGATCCCGTCCAGCGCCCAGGCGCTCCTCGAGCTGCGCCTGGGGGAGTGGGGGCACGACGCCTGCGGGTTCGTCGCCCACATCCCGCACTACCTCGCCCAGGTGGACTACCCCGACGCGTCCGTGGAGCTGCTGCGGGGCGTGGAGGAGGCGACCGGGCTGGAGTTCGAGCACGAGCCGCTGGTCTCCGCCGGCCAGGACCGCCAGGTGGAGATCGCCACCCAGATAGCCGACTCCGAGGAGGTGCGGGCGGTGGTCGCCGGACTGGAGCAGCAGTACGACGCCTTCCACGCCGGTGCCGAGGACTCGCTCCTCGCCGAGGACCGGCCGCTGCCCTCGGGGGAGGAGCTCGGCGCCCAGTTCGAGCGCTTCCTCGCGGGCCTCGACGACGAGCAGGAGGACTGAGCGCGGTGCCCAGGACCGTCCAGGAGCTGATGGACCTCCTCGACCTCGAGGCGATCGAGGACAACCTCTTCCGCGGGCGCCAGCCCGACACCCGGCTGCAGCGGGTCTTCGGCGGCCAGGTCGCCGCCCACGCGCTCGTCGCCGCCAGCCGCACGGTCGACCCCCGCTACGCGGTGCACTCGCTGCACTCCTACTTCCTGCGGCCCGGCGACACGGCGGTGCCGATCGTCTACGACGTCGACGACGTGCGCGACGGCCGGAGCTTCGCCACGCGGCGGGTGCTGGCGCGCCAGCACGGGCGCCCGATCTTCGGGATGACCGCGAGCTTCCAGGTGCCCGAGGAGGGCCGCGAGCACCAGGACGCGATGCCCGACGTGCCCGCTCCCGAGGACTGCGTCGACCTCCTCGAGGACCGGGGCGAGGCCAACCCCGACGAGTGGCGGCGGGAGTGGGCGGCGCTCGACATCCGCTACGCCGGCGACTCCCGGCCGGGGCGGCCGCTGGACGACCCGCGCTTCCCCGCGCGGGCCCGCCTGTGGATGCGGGTGAACGGCGAGCTGCCCGACGACCCGCTCGCGCACATCGCCTCGTTCACCTACGCCAGCGACATGACGCTGCTGGCCGCGACGCTCGTGCCGCACGCCGTGCACATCAACGACCCGGCGGTGCAGGCCGCATCGCTCGACCACACCATCTGGTTCCACCGGCCCTTCCGCGCCGACGAGTGGTGGCTCTACGACCAGCACTCGCCCTCGGCCTCCGGTGGTCGCGGGCTGGCGCTGGCGCGGGTGTTCACCCCCGACGGTCGCCTGGTGGCGACGGTGGCCCAGGAGGGCCTGATCCGGGTGGTCAAGCCCTCCTGAGCGTCAGCGGCTGCGCCCGACGAGGTGGGGGGCGCCGGTGCGCGGGTTCGTCAGGGCGAAGTCGATCCCGCCGGGGACGAGGCGCGACCCGAAGGCCACCGTGCCCGGCAGGAAGACCGGCTTCTTGAACTCGACCTCGACGGTCACGTCGTCGGGCAGCCGGCTCGAGATCGCGGCGACCGAGCGGGCCAGCGTCCACATGCCGTGCGCGATCTGGCGCTTGAATCCCAGCGCCTTGGCGGTCATCGGATAGAGGTGGATCGGGTTGTGGTCGCCGGACACCGCGGCGTACCGACGGCCCAGGTTGCCCGGCAGCCGCCACTCGACGCCGTTGGACGGGACCACGTCGAACGGAGCCCGGTCCGGCTCGGCGTCGGTGTCGCCCCTGCCCAGGCGCAGGTACGTCGAGGTCGACTCCCAGACGGCCTCGCCACCGCTGCTGATGCTGGTGAGCAGGTCGAAGACCGTGCCCTTCGCGTGCGGGCGCAGGTTGGCCGCGCGCACGGTGGCGTCGACGGTGTCGCGCGCGGTGATCGGGCGGATCCGATGGATCACGTTGGCCAGGTGCACGGTCCCGATCGCCGGATAGGGGAAGCGGCCGTAGGTCATGATCTGCATCTGCAGCGGGAAGGACAGCATGTGCAGGTAGGTCAGCGGGAGCTGGTCGGACGGGGCAAAGCCGCAGATCGCCGCATACGACGCCACGTGCTCCGCGTCGATCGCCACACCGGTGCGCTCCTCCACGAGCTCGGGCAGGGGACCGCCCTTCTTCGCGACGCCGGGGATCAGGTTGACCCCGGGCAGCACCGGCAGGGCGGCCTTGAGCATCACGGGCACGGCCATGTCAGGCTCCGAGCATCATCTGGCCGCACACGCGGACCACGTTGCCGTTGACCGCGGTGGAGCCCGGGTCGAGGTACCAGGCGATGGTCTCGGCGACGTCGACCGGCAGGCCGCCCTGCGCCAGCGCGTTGAGGCGCTGACCGACCTCGCGGGTCGCGAACGGCACCGCGGCGGTCATCTGCGTGATGATGAAGCCCGGGGCCACCGCGTTGACCGTGACGCCGTTCTGCAGCTCGCCGGCCAGGCTGTCGACCAGCCCGATCACGCCGGCCTTGGAGGCTGCGTAGTTGGTCTGGCCGACGTTGCCGGCGATGCCGGCGATCGAGGCGACGCCGACGATGCGGCCGTTGTCCTTGATCAGGCCCTGGTCGAGGAGCTCGCGCGTGATCCGCTCCGGCGCGGTCAGGTTGACCGCGATCACCGAGCTCCAGCGGTCGTCCTTCATGTTCGCGAGCTTCTTGTCGCGGGTGATGCCGGCGTTGTGGACGACGGCGTCGACGCCGCCGAACTTTGTCCGCACCTGCTGGGCGATGCGCTGGGGTGCGTCCTTGGCGGTGATGTCGAGGACCAGGTCGTCGCCGTCGAGCTCACGCATGAGCGCCTGCAGCTCGCTGGCCGCCTGCGGCACGTCGATGCCCAGCACTGTCGCGCCGTCGCGGTGCAGGACCCGGGCGATCTGCTCGCCGATGCCGCGCGAGGCACCGGTGACGATCGCGACCTTGCCGGTCAGCGGCTTGGCGGGGTCGGTCACGGCCGCGGCGTCCTTGCTGCCGACGGCGCCGACCCGGGCGACCTGGCCCGAGACGTAGGCGCTCTTGGGGGAGAGGAAGAAGCCCAGGGTGGAGGACAGCGCGTCCTCGGCGCCGGGGGCGACGTACACGAGGTTGACGGTGCTGCCCTTGCCGATCTCCTTGCCGAGCGACCGGGTGAAGCCCTCGAGCGCACGCTGGGCGACCCGCTCCTCGGCGGTGGCGGTCTGGTCGGGGACCGTGCCGAGCACGAGGACCCGGCCGTTGCTGCTCAGGCCGCGCACCAGCGGGCTGAAGAACTCCTGCAGCGCCACCAGGGCGGCCGAGCTGGTCAGGCCGGTCGCGTCGAAGACCAGGCCCTTGGCCTTCTCGCCCTCGATCGCGGCCCCGGCGTGGGCGATGCCCAGGCCGTCGAGGGCCGCCTCGACCGGCTGCCGGAGCCGGCCGGTGCCGCCCACGACGACCGTGCCGTCGACCAGCGGTGCGCCCTCGTGCCAGCGCTCGAGCCGCACGGGAGCCGGCAGGCCGAGGTTCTTCACCAGGAGCTTGCCGATCGGGCTGGCGGTGAACGACTGGTAGCGGTCACTCATGCGGGGCTTCCTTCGCGCTGGGGACGGGGCGGCATCAAATGTAACGAGGGGTGTAACTCAGTGTCCAAGTTTCGTGACGTGCCCCTCATCGCGTTCCGGATCGGCCCGGGCTCACGCAAGATGGAGGCATGGACACCACTCGTCGCGTCGCCGTGCTCGGCGGCAACCGCATCCCGTTCGCCCGGTCGAACTCCGTCTACGCGACGGCCTCGAACCAGGAGATGTTCACCGCCGCCCTCGACGGCCTGGTGACCCGCTTCGGCCTGGAGGGCGAGCGTCTGGGCGAGGTCGCCGGCGGGGCCGTGCTCAAGCACGCCCGCGACTTCAACCTGGTCCGCGAGTCCGTGCTGGGCTCCAAGCTGGCGCCCGAGACGCCCGGTGTCGACCTCCAGCAGGCGTGCGGCACCGGTCTGCAGGCGATCAACTACATCGCCAACAAGATCGCGCTGGGCCAGATCGACGCCGGCGTCGGCGGCGGCACCGACACCACCTCCGACGCCCCGGTGGCCATCTCGGACCGGCTGCGCAAGAAGCTGATGAAGGTCAACGCAGCCCGCGACACCAAGGGCAAGCTGCTCGCGCTGGCCGACGTCCGCCCCGGCGACATCGGCCTGGAGATCCCGCAGAACGGCGAGCCGCGCACCGGCCTCTCGATGGGCAACCACCAGGCGCTGACCGCACTGGAGTGGCAGATCAGCCGCGAGAAGCAGGACGAGCTGGCGGTGGCCTCCCACCACAAGCTCGCTGCGTCGTACGACGAGGGCTGGCAGGACGACCTGGTGACGCCCTTCCGCGGCCTCGAGCGCGACAACAACCTGCGCCCGGACTCCTCGGTGGAGAAGCTCGCGAAGCTCAAGCCGGTCTTCGGCAAGGGTGAGGCCGCCACGATGACCGCCGCCAACTCGACTCCGCTCACCGACGGCGCGTCCGCGGTGCTGCTGGCCTCCGAGGAGTGGGCGGCCGCGCACGGCCTCGAGCCGCAGGCGTTCTTCGTCGACTGCGAGACCGCGGCCGTCGACTTCGTGCATGGCGGCGAGGGCCTGCTGATGGCGCCGGCCTACGCCGTCCCGCGCCTGCTGGACCGCAACGGGCTGACCCTGCAGGACTTCGACTTCTACGAGATCCACGAGGCGTTCGCCTCCCAGGTGCTGTCCACGCTCAAGGCCTGGGAGGACCCGGTGTTCTGCAAGGAGCGCCTGGGCCGCGACACCGTGCTCGGGTCGGTGGACCGCAGCAAGCTGAACGTGAAGGGCTCCTCGCTCGCGGCGGGTCACCCGTTCGCCGCCACCGGGGGCCGGATCGTGGCCAACGCCGCCAAGCTGCTCGCGGAGAAGGGGAAGGGGCGCGCGCTCATCTCCATCTGTGCCGCCGGCGGGCAGGGTGTCGTCGCCATCCTGGAGAGGTGACCTGATCCGGTGACCACCGCGCGTGCGGCTGCTGCTGCGCGTCGTCGCCAGCGAGAGCTCGACATCCTGGCGGCGACGCGCGCGGTCTTCGACGCGAACGGGCTGCGGGACGCCCAGATCGACGACATCGCCAAGGCGGTCGGCGTCAACCGGGCGATCATCTACCGGCACTTCACCGGCAAGGAGGAGCTCTTCGCGCTCACCCTGGTCGGCTACCTCGACGAGCTCGCGGCCGTGCTGGAAGCGGCGCGTGGGGGAGCGGGGTCGGCGGCGGACCGGCTGACGGCCATCATCGGCGCCTTCGTCGACTTCGGCGTCGCGCACCCCGCGTTCGTCGATTGCGCCCAGACGTTGATGCGGCGCACCGGGCCCGAGCTGCTCGAGGAGATCTCCGAGGGTGCGATGTTCCGGCTCGGCCGGGCGATCGCCGGTTGCCTCAAGCAGCTCGTCGCCGTGCTCGACGAGGGGCAGGCGTCCGGGGAGTTCCGGCACGTCGACAGCGAGGTGCTGGCCAACCACATGTACGCCTCGGGCCTCGGCGCACTCCAGCTCGCCCGCGTCGGCATGCTGGTGCGTGAGGCCGCCCCCGGCATCCCCGAGGTGGTGCCGCTCTCGTCGGACCAGGTCCGCACCTACCTCGTCGCCACCGCCCGCGCGCTGGCCACGCACTGAGTGCTTCGACAGCGCGGTTCACCGCAGCAGTGAGCGCCCTCAGAGGAACGCGCGCACGCTCTCCAGGGTGTCCGCCTCGCCCGGCCCCTTGTCGTCGCGGTAGCGGAGCACCCGGGCGAACCGCAACGCGACGCCGCCGGGGTAGCGGGAGGACCGCTGCACGCCGTCGAGCGCGATCTCGACGACCTGCTCGGGCCGCACGTGGACGACGTGGCCCTCGCGGTGGGTCTCCAGCGCGAGGAAGCGCTCGGTCTGCCAGGCGAGCATCTCGTCCGTCATGCCCTTAAAGGTCTTGCCGACCATCACCGGGCCATCGGCGCCCCGGGCGCCGAGATGATGTTCGACAGCAGCCCCCGGCGCCTGCCGGATCCCCACTCGACGGCGAGCACCACGAGATCGAGGGTGTGCCGGGGTTTGACCTTGACCCACGCCGAGCCGCGTCGACCCGCCTCGTAGGGCGCGTCCAGCCGCTTGAGCACCACCCCCTCGTGACCGGCGGCCACGACGTCGGCGAAGAACCGCTCGGCGTCCGAGGCATTGTCGACCGCGCTCCGGCGCACCCGCTGCCCGGCCGGCACCAGCGCGTCGAGTCGCTTCAGCCGCTCGGCGAGCGGACGGTCCATCAGCGGCTCGTCGTCGACGAGGAGCAGGTCGAAGAAGTACGGCTCCACCCGGTCGCTCGCCGACGCGCTGTCCTGGAAGGGGAGCGGGCGCCCGGAGTCGTCCACGAGCAGGGCCTCGCCGTCGAGCACCACCCGGTCGACCGGCAGCGCCCGGACCGCGGCGACCACGGCCGGCAGCCGGTCAGAGACGTCGTCGAGGCTGCGGGTGAACACGGTGACCACGTCGGCGACCCGGTGGACCTGCACGCGCATCCCGTCGAGCTTGGTGTCGGCGACGAGGGCGCCCCCGACCTTCTCGACGCCGGCCGCCACGTCGGGCGCGGAGCCGGCCAGCATGGGACGCACCGGACGGCCGGCCTCCAGCCGGAACGCCGCCAGCGCCGCCTCGCCCCCGGTGAGCGCTGCCCGCGCCACCGGCCCCGTCAAGGCGCTGAACGTCGCCGCCCGTCGTACGGCGGCCGGCGCGACGCCTGCCGCCACCGCGATCGCGTCGAGCACGACCGCGTCGAGGGCGCCCTGGCGCAGCGTGCCGGTGAGCACGCCGCGCAGCCACTCCTGCTCGGGCCCGGTCAGCCGGCCGAACAGCGCTGTGGTGGCGCGCGTGCGCTCGGCCGCGGAGCCCGTGCCCGCGATCGCCGACACCGCCTCGAGTGCCGCGTCGAGCTCGCCGAGCGAGACCGTCGTCTCCTCGGCCGGAGGCGGCGCCTGCGCCACGCTGCGCCAGCCCAGCCCGGTGCGCCGTTGCAGCACGGTGCCGGAGAGGTAGCTCGTCACGAGCTCCACCTCGCCCGCCTCGGCGTCGCGGAGCAATGCGGCGACGAGGTCACGCTTGGCGTTGCGCGAGCGGGTGGCGGCGACCTCGCCGGAGACGTCGACGACCCGTCGCAGCAGCATGAGCGCACCGTAGCCGGGGTGGGGGAACGCCCGCCTAGGGTGAGCGGGTGAGCGGACCGGTCGAACGCACCTGGCGACCCGACTGGCCGTGCCCGGTCGGGTCGGTGCTCGCTCCGCTGCGGCGTGGTGCGGGCGACCCGACCTACCGCGTCGGGCCCGATGGCGCCCACTGGCGTGCCGTGCGGACGCCCGCCGGGCCGGTGACCCTGCGGATCGCCAGCACGCCGGGCGAGGGGACGGTCACCGGGACCGCCTGGGGCCCCGGCCGCGAGTGGGCCCTCGACACCCTGCCGCGGATGCTGGGTGCCGAGGACGACCCGACCGGGTTCGTTCCGCCGCCCGCGCTCGCCGACGCCTGGCAGCGGCACCGGCACTGGCGGCTCGGCGCGACCGGACTGGTGCTCGAGGCGCTGGTGCCCAGCATCCTGGAGCAGAAGGTCACCGGCCAGGAGGCCTTCGCCGGCTTCCGCCGCCTCGTGCGGCGCTTCGGCGAGCCGGCGCCCGGACCCGGCGGCGGGCTCGACCTCTGGCTCCAGCCCGACGCCGCGACGCTGCGCCAGGTGCCGAGCTGGGAGTGGCTCCGGCTCCCGGTCGACCCGGCGCGGTCGCGGACCGTGCAGCACGCCGTCCGGGTGGCCGACGCCCTCCAGCGCGCGGCCGACCGGGGCGCCGCGGACCTCGATCGGGCGGTGCGCAGCGTCCCCGGCATCGGGGTGTGGACCAGCGCCGAGGTGCGCAGCCGGGTGCTCGGCGACGCGGACGCGGTCAGCTTCGGCGACTACCACGTCGCCAAGGACATCGGCTGGGCCCTGACCGGCGAGGCGGTCGACGACGAGGCACTGGCGGTGCTGCTCGCGGCCTACCGCCCGCACCGCCACCGGGTGCAGGCGCTGGTCGCGATGGCGGGGCTCGGCCGGCCGCGGCGGGGCCCGCGGATGGCGCCGCGCACGCACCTGCCCGGGCGGGCGCACCGCTGATCCTCCGACCGGCTGCGGTGACCGCCGGGCGGCCCTAGGATCGTGTTCGGGAGCGGGGAGGCGACCGATGCACGACGGCGACACCGGCAGCCGGACGGCGCGTCCGCACGCCCGTCTCCGCGCGTTCGCGACGCTGGCCGTGCTGGCGGCCTCGCTCGGCTGGCTCTACGACGTCGCCCTGACCACTCCGCTGAGCCGCTGAGTCCTCGGGCGGCTGGGCCCTCGGCCGCTGAGGCCGTCCGCGGCCGGCCGCCACGGGCTGAACAGCCTCTGGACGAAGGCGCACTCCCGCAGCCACCATGCGCACATGCGCAGCACGATGCAGGACGTCCAGCTCACCGTCGGCTCGATCATGCGGCACGGCACCACCGTGCACCGCGACTCCGAGGTGGTGACCGCCACGGACGGCGGCAGCCGCCGCACGTCGTACGGCGAGATCGGCGCGCAGATGGCCCGGCTGGCCCACGGGCTGCGGTCGCTCGGCGTCGAGCGCGACACCCGGGTGGCGACGTTCCAGTGGAACAACACCGAGCACCTCGCCGCCTACACGGCCGTGCCGGCGATGGGGGCGATCCTGCACACCCTCAACATCCGCCTCTTCCCCGACCAGCTGGTGTACATCGCCAACCACGCCGAGGACCGGGTGGTGATCGTCGACGACTCGCTGGTCGGGCTGCTCGCACCGCACCTGGGCGAGATGCGGACGGTCACCCACGTGGTCGTCGCGGGTCCCGACGCCGCCGCCGCGGACCTGGACGCGCTGCGCGCCTCCGGCAAGGAGGTGCTGCTCTACGACGACCTGCTCGAGGGCCGGCCCGAGACCTACGACTGGCCCGACGTGGACGAGCGCGACGCCGCGGCCATGTGCTACACCAGCGGCACCACCGGCAACCCCAAGGGCGTGGTGTACAGCCACCGGTCGCTGTGGCTGCACTCGCAGATGATCAGCACCGGCAACGTCGCGGGCCTCAGCTTCCACGACCGGGTGCTGCCGATCGTCCCGATGTTCCACGCCAACGCCTGGGGGCTGGCCTACGCGGCGCTGATGAGCGGCGCGTCGCTGTGCATGCCCGACCGCTGGCTGCAGGCCGAGCCGCTGGTCCGCTTCATCCAGGAGACCCGGCCGACCCTGTCGGGGGCGGTGCCGACGGTGTGGAACGACGTGCTGCAGTACCTGGACAGCCACGAGGGCGTGCGCCTGGACTCGCTGCGGCTGATCCTGTGCGGCGGGTCGGCCGTGCCGGTGTCGCTGCAGAAGGCGCTGCAGGACCGGCACGGCCTGCTGGTCCGCCAGGCGTGGGGCATGACCGAGACCTCCCCGGTGGCCTCGGCGGGCGTCGTGCCGCTCGGCGTCGAGGGCGAGGACCAGTGGCGCTACCGCGGCTCGCAAGGACGGCTCCTGTGCGGGGTGGAGGGTCGCATCGTCGGTGACGCCGACGAGCCGCTCGCCCAGGACGGCACCGCGGTCGGCGAGCTCGAGGTGCGGGGCCCGTGGGTGACGGCGGCGTACTACAACGTCGACGAGGCCGAGCAGGGCGGCGCCGCCCAGAAGTTCCACGACGGGTGGCTGCGCACCGGCGACGTGGGGACCCTGGACGAGCTCGGCTACATCACCCTCACCGACCGCGCCAAGGACGTGATCAAGTCGGGCGGGGAGTGGATCTCCTCGGTCGACCTCGAGAACGCGCTGATGGCCCACGAGGACGTCGTCGAGGCGGCCGTCATCGGCATCCCCGACGAGAAGTGGCAGGAGCGGCCGCTGGCCTCCGTCGTGCTCCGCGAGGGGGCCACGACCACGCCGGCGGACCTGCGCGACTTCCTCGCCCGCGACTTCGCGAAGTGGCAGCTGCCCGACGCCTGGAGCTTCATCGCCCAGGTGCCGCGCACCTCGGTCGGGAAGTTCGACAAGAAGGTGATCCGGTCCTGGTACTCCGAGGGCGACATCGACGTCGTCCGGGAGTGAGAGGTCAGCACCGGTTCCGGACGCCGCGGGACTCCTGGTCGCTCCTGCAGCCGTCGCTGGTGGCGGTCCCCACCGGCTGCTGCGTGGGGTGCTCCACCGGCAGTGACGCGAGCAGCGCCAGCGAGTCGGCTCCGGCGGTGCCCGCGGTCGCGGTGAGGATCATGATCCGCAGGTCCGCCCCGTCGACGGTCAGGATGTCGCAGTCCAGCTCCAGCACGCCGAGGTCGGGGTGCTCCACCGTCTTGTGGCTCTCGTGCAGCACCTCGACCTCGTTGCGCTCCCACAGCTCACCGAACCGGTCGCCGGTCGCCCGCAGCTCCGCGATCAGCCGGTGCACCCGCGGGTCGCGGGGGAAGCGGGCGGCGACGGCGCGCAGGTCGGCGACGTACGCGCGCAGGCGGTCGTCGCCCGACCCCCGAGCGCGGGTGGGCGCCCCGGTCAGGTAGCGCCAGACCAGGTTGCGCTCCACCCCGTGCCGGCGGCCGGGGTCGCCGAAGAGCACGGCGAACGACCGGTTCCAGGCGAGCGGCGTCCAGGTGGCGTCGTACACGCACATCGGCGTCTGCAGCTGCTGGAGCAGCCGCACCACGCTGGGTGTCAGCTCGGTGCGCATCCGGTTCGAGCGCGGCACCCGCCGCCCGAGCGTGAACAGGTGCCGGTGCTCCTCGGCGCTGAGGCGGAGCGCCCGCGACAGCGACTCCAGCACCTGTCCCGACGGCGCGCTCGCGCGGCCCTGCTCGAGCCGGGTCAGGTAGTCGACGGAGATGCCCGCGAGGGCGGCGAGCTCCTCGCGGCGGAGCCCCGGTGCGCGCCGCCGACCCGTCACCGGCAGGCCGGCGTCAGCGGCCGACAGGCGGTCGCGCCACGAGCGCAGCGTGGAGCCGAGATCGTCCATGACGACCATTCTCCCGGCTCGTGCCGCTCGATCCAGTACCGATCCTGGTACCGGGGTTCCCAGGACATCGGCACGACTGGGCGACGCCTCCGGCTGCGGGCACGGTGGATGCCATGACGACCACCGTGATCACCGGAGCCACCCGCGGCCTGGGCTACGAGACGGCTCGCCGGCTCGTCGAGGCCGGCCACACCGTCTACCTCGGCGCCCGCGACCTGCGTCGCGGCGAGGAGGCCGCCGCACGCGTCGGCGCCACCGCCCTGGCGCTCGACGTCGTCGACGACACCTCCGTGGCGGCAGCCGCCGAGCGGCTGCGCACGGAGGTCGCCGCGGTCGACGTCCTGGTCAACAACGCGGGCATCGCAGGCGACCAGCGGCCGCCGGCCGAGGCGACCATCGCCGACCTGACCCGCGTCCTGGACACCAACGTCGTCGGCGCGACCCGCGTGCTGACCGCCTTCGCGCCCCTCCTGGACCGCAGCGCCGCGCCGGTCGTGGTCAACGTCAGCAGCGCCGTCGGGTCGCTGACGATCAACGCGGCGCCGACGTCGTCCTGGTCGATGCTCGCCTATCCGATGTCGAAGGCGGCGCTGAACATGCTGACGATCCAGTACGCCCGCGCCTACCCGCGGTGGCGGGTCAACGCGGTGACCCCGGGGCTGACCGCGACGGAGTTCGCGCCGACCGCCGTCAACGGGCACCCGGTCGGCGAGGGCGCGGAGATCGTCGTACGGATGGCGCAGGTCGGCCCGGACGGGCCGTCCGGCACCTTCGTCGACATCGACGGAGCGGTGCCCTGGTGAGGAGCCGCGGTGAGGGGACGCGAGGCTCAGAGCAGGTGGCGCAGGGGACGCAGGAGCGCCTCGGTGAAGCGGCGCGCGATGGCGCGGTGCTGCCACTCGGCCAGGGTGAGCTCGTCGCAGTGTGACTCGTCGGTGAGGAAGACGCGCTCCATCTCCTCGGCGAAGTCGGCGTCGATCACCTCGAGGTTGATCTCGTAGTTGCCGCTCATGCTCAGCCGGTCGACGTTCGCGGTGCCGATCGTCGACCAGGACCCGTCTACCGTCGCGGTCTTGGCGTGCACCATCGCGTCGCGGAAGCGGAAGATCCGCACTCCCGACTCCAACAGCGGGGAGAAGTAGCCGCGGGAGATCCAGTCCACGACGATGTGGTTCGACTTCGCCGGGAGCAGCAGCCGTACGTCGACACCTCGCGCGGCCGCCTCGCGCAGCCCCTCGACGAAGTTCTCGTCCGGGATGAAGTAGGCGTGGGTCAGCCAGACGTTGCGGTCGGCCTTGTTGATCGCCTCCAGGTACATCGCCCGGATCGGGAACATCCACAGCCGGGGCACGTTGCGGTGCACCCGCACCCGCGGCTCCCAGGCGGTCGTGGTCTCGGTCAGCAGGGGCCGCACCCGGTTGCGCGGCATCTGGAAGCGCTTGGTCCGGTTGAGGTTCCAGAAGTCCGCGAAGGCGCGCTTGAGGTCCAGCACCGGGGGACCGGTCAGCCGGCAGTGGGTGTCGCGCCACTCCGTGGCGTAGGCGGAGCCGAGGTTGTAGCCGCCGACGAACGCGACCTCGTCGTCGACCACCAGGATCTTGCGGTGGTCGCGGCCGTAGCGACGCAGGTCGAAGAACCGCCAGCCGGCGGCGTACACGGGATAGGCGAGCACCTTGACCGCCGGGGGGAAGCGCTTGAACCGCGGGGAGACGACCAGGTTGGCGAAGGCGTCGTAGACCACGTGCACGTCGACGCCGCGCGCCGCTGCGTCGGCGACCGCCTGCTTGAACCGCTCGCCGACCGCGTCGCCCTTCCAGATGTAGGTCTCCAGCAGCACCTGCCGCCGGGCGCCCTCGATCGCCCGCAGCATGTCGTCGTAGAGGTCCTGGCCGTAGGTGTAGGTCGTGATCGTCCCGGCGCCGACCGTGACCTGCGTCGGCGGCCTGGTGGGGAACGGCGCCGGTCGCTTGCCGCGGCGCCGGTAGGAGTCGACCAGGGTCAGCCCGAGGGCCACGGCGAGCTGCACGCCCAGGACGGCCAGCAGCGCCCTGCGGACCACGGTGAGCGCCTTCACGGGCCCAACCTACCGACGGGTCGGGAGTGTCGGTGCGCCCCCGTACGCTCGACGGCATGCGTCCCGTCACCGACCTGGAGCGCCGTGTCGCGCCGTTCGAGGTCATCTCCGATTACCAGCCCTCGGGCGACCAGCCCGCGGCGATCGAGGAGATCAGCCGCCGGATCCGCGCCGGTGAGCAGGACGTGGTGCTGCTCGGGGCCACCGGCACCGGCAAGACCGCGACGGTGGCGTGGGTCGCCGAGCAGCTGCAGCGACCGCTCCTGGTCATGCAGCCCAACAAGACGCTCGCCGCGCAGTTCGCCAACGAGCTGCGCCAGCTCTTCCCCAACAACGCCGTCGAGTACTTCGTCAGCTACTACGACTACTACCAGCCCGAGGCGTACGTCCCCCAGACCGACACCTACATCGAGAAGGACTCCTCCATCAACGAGGAGGTCGAGCGGCTGCGGCACTCCGCGACCAACTCGCTGCTCACCCGCCGTGACGTCATCGTGGTCTCGACGGTGTCGTGCATCTACGGCCTCGGCACCCCCCAGGAGTACGTCGACCGGATGATCCGGCTGCGCACCGGCCTGCGGATCGACCGCGACGACGTGCTGCGCCAGCTGGTCGGCATCCAGTACAGCCGCAACGACCTGGCGTTCACCCGGGGCACCTTCCGCGTCCGCGGCGACACCCTGGAGATCTTCCCTGTCTACGAGGAGCTGGCCGTGCGGGTGGAGTTCTTCGGCGACGAGATCGAGCGGCTGATGACCCTGCACCCGGTCACCGGGGAGGTGCTGACCGAGGACCAGGAGCTCTACGTCTTCCCGGCCACCCACTACGTCGCGGGACCCGAGCGGATGGAGCGGGCCATCGCCGGCATCGAGGCGGAGCTGGAGGAGCAGGTCTCGCTCTTCGAGCGGCAGGGCAAGCTGCTGGAGGCTCAGCGGCTGCGGATGCGGACCACCTACGACATCGAGATGATGCGCCAGGTCGGGTCCTGCTCGGGCATCGAGAACTACTCCATGCACATCGACGGCCGCAGCCGGGGCAGCGCGCCGAACTGCCTGCTCGACTACTTCCCCGAGGACTTCGTCCTGGTGGTCGACGAGTCGCACGTGGCCGTGCCGCAGATCGGCGGCATGTACGAGGGCGACATGTCCCGCAAGCGCAACCTCGTCGACTTCGGCTTCCGGTTGCCCAGCGCGATGGACAACCGGCCGTTGAAGTGGGAGGAGTTCCTGGACCGGATCGGCCAGACGATCTACCTCTCCGCCACGCCCGGCGACTACGAGCTCGCCAAGGGCGGCGGCGTCGACAACGTCGTGGAGCAAATCATCCGGCCCACCGGCCTCATCGACCCCGAGGTCGTGGTCAAGCCGACCAAGGGCCAGATCGACGACCTGATCGGGGAGATCCAGACCCGCGTCGAGCGCAACGAGCGGGTGCTGGTCACCACCCTGACCAAGAAGATGTCCGAGGACCTCACCGACTACCTCCTCGAGCACGGCGTGCGCACCCGCTACCTCCACTCCGAGGTCGACACGCTCAAGCGGATCGAGCTGCTGCGCGACCTGCGGCTCGGCGAGTACGACGTGCTGGTCGGCATCAACCTGCTGCGCGAGGGGCTGGACCTGCCGGAGGTGTCGCTGGTGGCGATCCTCGACGCCGACAAGGAGGGCTTCCTGCGCTCGGACAAGTCCTTGATCCAGACCATCGGCCGGGCCGCCCGCAACGTCTCCGGCCAGGTGATCATGTACGCCGACAAGATCACCGCCAGCATGGAGTCGGCGATCGACGAGACCAACCGCCGGCGCGCGAAGCAGGTCGCCTACAACACCGAGCGCGGCATCGACCCGCAGCCGCTGCGCAAGAAGATCGCCGACATCACCGAGATGCTCGCCCGCGAGGACGAGTCGACCCAGGAGCTCCTCGGGAGCCTCGACGGCAAGGGCAAGAAGGCGCCGGTGCCCGGCCTGTCCAAGCTGCGGCAGAACGCGCCCGCGGCGGCCGACGTGCCGGCCAGCGACCTGGCCGCGCTCGTCCAGCAGCTCACCGACCAGATGCACACCGCCGCGGCCGAGCTCCAGTTCGAGGTGGCCGCACGCCTTCGCGACGAGATCAGCGATCTGAAGAAAGAGCTCCGTCAGATGCTGGAGGCGACGCGGTGAGCGCCGCCCCGTTCAGCGACCCTGGCGGGAGCCGAGCGTCAACCCGACCAGCCGCGCGATGACCAGGCCGATGTAGAACACCCCGGTCACCTCCTCGACGATCGAGACCGACTGCGCGTGCGCCATCGTCGGGGCGATGTCGGCCAGTCCGGTGTTGCTCAGCGTGGTGAACGACAGGTAGAGCAGCTCGAACCAGCTCGGCCGGCCGGCGCCGGAGTAGGAGCCGGGCCAGATCACCGCCACGGCCGCGTAGAGATAGGTGAAGCCCCAGGCGACCACCGTGAACGCCGCCGCGGTGGCGAACAGGTCGTCCCGGGTGACCCGGTCGTCGGCGAAGAGGTAGCGCAGCTGGCCGTAGGAGACGTAGAAGTAGAACGGCGCGTGGAAGCACGCACTGGCCAGCGCGATCCCGCCGTTGGCCGGGTCGACCGCCTCGACCACGGCCAGCGCCAGGGCCGGAACGCCGAGGCCGAGGGCTACCACGGTGAGCGCCGGCGAGCGGCGCACGACGTACAGGGCGAAGGCGACGACGACGATCGAGACGACGTTGACCACCGCCAGGCCGGCGCGGGAGTCGCCGCAGAACGGGTAGGCGATGACGGCGCCCAGCTGAGCCAGCAGCAGCAGTGCCGAGGGGTGCTCGCGCAGGCTCACCGGGAGCCGTCGCGGCGCGGTCGGCACGGGCGGGTCGTGGGCTGGCTCGGGCACGAGCCGAGTCTAGGGACGACACGCGGCGCCGTCGGCCCGCCGTGGCTGACACGCGTGTCCGCCAGTGGTTGGCTGATCCCCACAGCACATCGCTCTGGGATAGGCTCCTTCCTAGAACACGTTACCGTTCTGGTCGGGGCCCGGCAGGAGGATCATGATCGACACCGACGTGTTGATCGTGGGCGCGGGTCCGGCGGGCCTCTTCGGCGCCTACTACGCCGGCTTCCGTGGCTTTAGCGTCGCCGTGGTCGACTCGCTGCCCGAGCTGGGCGGCCAGGTGTCGGCGCTCTACCCGGAGAAGGCGATCCTCGACGTCGCGGGCTTCCCCGTGGTCAAGGGCCGTGAGCTCGTCGCCGGTCTGGTCGCCCAGGCCGCGTCGGCGTCGCCGACCTACCTGCTGGGTCGCACGGCCACGGGGCTGGCCTGTGACGACGACGCCGCGACGATGACCCTCGACGACGGCACCGTCGTCCGCGCCAAGGTCGTCGTGGTGACCGCCGGCATCGGGAAGTTCACCGCGCGGCCGCTGCCCGCGGGCGCGGGCTGGGAGGGGCGCGGACTGCTCTTCTTCGTGCCGTCCTTCGAGGACCTGCGTGGTCACGACGTGGTGATCGTCGGCGGGGGAGACAGCGCGTTCGACTGGGCGCACGGCCTGACCGGCATCGCCGCCAGCATCACGCTGGTCCACCGGCGCGACGCGTTCCGGGCCCACCAGGCCACGATCGACGCCGTCCTCGCCGGGCCCACCGAGGTGATCACCAGCGCCGAGGTCACCCGCCTGGAGGGCAACGGCCGGGTGGAGAAGGTCGAGATCACCACCAGGGCCGGCGAGGTGCTCCTGCGGCCCGCGCAGACCGTCGTCGCGGCCCTGGGCTTCGTCGCCGACCTGAGCGCGATGAGGGAGTGGGGCCTGGCGTTCGACAAGCGTCACATCGCCGTCGACCCGGCCATGCGCACCAACCTGCCGCGGGTGTTCGCGGCCGGCGACATCACGGAGTACCCCGGCAAGGTGCGGCTGATCGCCGTCGGCTTCGGGGAGGTCGCGACGGCGATCAACAACGCGGCGGTGGTCATCGACCCGGAGGCACACGTGTTCCCCGGGCACTCGAGCGAAGGGAGCTGACGGTGGGAGCAGAGCGAGCACCGGGTCGGTCCTCGGTCCGGCTGAGCGAGGACGAGGTCGCCGCGTTCCTGGCCGACAACATGAAGGTCCAGGTCGCGACCGTCGGTCCGGACGGGGCGCCGCACCTGACCACCTTGTTCTACGTCCTCGACCAGGGCCGGATCGCGTTCTGGACCTACCGCTCCTCCCAGAAGGTCGCGAACCTTCGCCGCGATCCCCGGGTGTCGTGCCTGGTGGAGGACGGCGTGGACTACGGCGAGCTGCGCGGTGTCAGCATCACCGGGCGGGCCAGGCTCCTCGAGGACTACGACGACGTCCGCGCCCTGGGGTCGCGAGTCGTCGGCCGGATGGCCGGCGTCGACGACCCGGCCCTCCTCGGCGAGGCCGGCGCGCAGATCGTCGACGGCCAGGCCCGCAAGCGGGTCGGCGTGGTGATCGAGCCCGAGAAGGTCGCGAGCTGGGACCACCGCAAGATGCACGCGCTGCCCGGCCAGGGCTGAGCGACAGACCCACCCCATCACAGCCCCCACGAGAGGACCTCGATGACCGAGAAGATCGCCGTCGACTTCGACCTGTGCGAGTCCAACGCCATGTGCGAGGCGCTGGCCCCCGACGTCTTCCGGATCGACGACGACGACTACCTCCAGGTCGACGACCCGACGGTCACCGACGAGAACCGCGACCGCGTGCAGCAGGCCGTCGCGGCCTGTCCGCGGTCGGCGCTGCGCATCGTCGAGGACTAGCGCAGCACCAGGCGGACGGCGGTCGCGATGTGGTCGCCGACCTCCTGGGCGCTCGCGCGCCCGGTGACCCAGGACATCAGTGCGGAGAGCCACACGTCGCTGATCACCCGCGCCACCGCGATCTCCTGGTCGCTCGGTGCGGCGCCTTCGACGTACGCATCGCCCTGCATCGCCTGGGTGAGCATGGCGGTCAGGTGCATCGCCACCACGTGGATCTCGTCGGCCACCGACTTGTCGGCGAACATGAACGCGCGGGTGAGGGCCTCGGTCAGGTGGGGGTCGTCCTGCATGCCGCGGGTGGCGGGCTCGAGCAGGTTGACGACCCGCTCCGCCGCGGTGTCGCCGGGTATCGCGCGGCCGGCGAGCTGGGTCCGGCTCCGCTCGAACCGGACCGCCAGGGCCGAGACGAGCAGGTGGACCTTGGAGGGGAAATAGCGGTAGAGCGTGCCGAGCGCGACGTCGGCCTGCTGGGCCACCGCCCGCATCTGGACGGCGTCGAAGCCACCCTGGGAGGCGATCGCGATCGTCGCGTCGAGGATCCGGCGGCGGCGGTCGCGCTGGGCGGCGGACCCGAGATCGTCGGCGCCGAGAGGGTTCGCCGTGGTCACGCGGCGAGGCTAACAGCCGACTCCCGTAGGATGGGAACACGTTCTACGTCCGCCCGACCGTTCTCAGCGCCGGAGGAAACCCCTTGCGCATCGCTCTGTTATCCTACCGCAGCAAGCCGCACTGCGGTGGCCAGGGCGTCTACGTCCGTCACCTCAGCCGTGAGCTGGTGGCCCTCGGGCACACCGTGGAGGTGTTCTCCGGCCAGCCCTACCCCGAGCTCGACGAGGGTGTCGCACTGACCAAGGTGCCGAGCCTGGACCTCTATCGCGAGCCGGATCCGTTCCGGATGGTGTGGCCCTGGGAGTTCCGCGACCTCGTCGACGTGCAGGAGTTCGCGATCATGTGCACGGCCGGCTTCCCGGAGCCCCGCACGTTCGGGACGCGGGTGCTGCGCGTGCTGCGGGACCGCGCCGGCGACTTCGACGTCGTGCACGACAACCAGGTGCTCGCCCACGGCATCGCCCGGATCGAGACGCAGCTGGGGCTGCCGGTGCTCACCACGCTGCACCACCCGATCACCTTCGACCGCCGCGTCGACATCGAGGCGGCACCGACGCTGCGCAAGAAGCTCAGCCTGCGACGGTGGTACGGCTTCCTGCGCATGCAGGGCGCGGTGGCCCGCCGGGCCCGCTGGATCCTGCTGCCCTCGGAGTCCTCCAAGCGCGACGTGGCCCGGGACTTCGGCGTGGACCCGGCGCGGATGCAGGTCGTCCCCCTCGGCGTCGACGCCTGCTTCGTGCCGCCGACCGAGCCCCGGGTCCCCGGACGGATCGTCGCCATGGCGAGCGCCGACGCGCCGATGAAGGGCATCGCCACGCTGCTGGAGGCCTTCGCCAAGCTGCGCACCGAGCGCGACGTCGAGCTGCTGCTGGTCACGCGCCCCACGCCGGGGGGACGCACCGAGCAGCTCATCGACGAGCTCGGGATCGGCGAGCACGTGCGCTTCGTCAACGGCATCAGCGACGAGGAGCTGGTACGGGTGATGGGCTCGGCGGAGATCGCCTGCGTCCCGTCGCTCTACGAGGGCTTCTCTCTGCCCACCGCCGAGCTGATGGCCTGCGCGACGCCGCTGGTCGTCAGCCGGGCCGGGGCGATCCCGGAGGTCGTCGGCCCCGACGGGGAGTGCGCCGACCTGGTCACACCTGGCGACGTCGGCCAGCTCACCAGCGCGATCGCCGCGCTGCTCGACGACCCCGAGCGCCGGGAACGGATGGGCGCGGCCGGGCGGCGGCGGGCCGAGGAGCGGTTCAGCTGGGCCGCGGTGGCCCGGGCGACCGCCGAGGCCTACGTCCGTGTCATCGACGACTACGAGGGTTCGACAGGCCCAACCATCCGGGGGAACGATGCTCACCGTTGACTTCGACCGGCTCGGGCTGGAGCCCGGTGACCGTGTCATCGACATGGGGTGCGGGGCCGGCCGGCACGCGTTCGAGATGTACCGCCGCGGTGCCGACGTGGTCGCCTTCGACCGTGACGCCGACGAGCTCGCCGGCGTCCTCGAGCTGTTCGGCGCGATGAAGGAGGCCGGCGAGGTGCCCGAGGGCGCCGCGGCCGACATCAAGGAGGGCGACGCGCTCGCCCTGCCCTTCGCCGACGGTGAGTTCGACCGGGTGGTCGCCTCGGAGGTGCTCGAGCACATCTGGGACGACGTCACGGCGATCTCGGAGCTGATCCGGGTGCTGCGTCCCGGCGGCACGATGGCCATCACCGTGCCGCGGTGGCTGCCCGAGGTCGTCAACTGGCGTCTGTCGCCGGAGTACCACAACGCCGAGGGCGGGCACATCCGCATCTACACCGACCACGAGCTGGTCGACAAGGTCACCAAGGGCGGCCGCCCCAACGACGGCACTCCAGGCACCGCGATGGTCTTCGAGGGCAAGGCCCACGCGCACGGCCTGCACGCTCCGTACTGGTGGCTCAAGTCCGCCGTCGGCGTCGAGAACGACGACCACCCGCTCGTGCGGGCCTACCACCAGGTCCTGGTGTGGGACATCATGCGTACGCCGGGCTGGTCGCGGCTCACCCGGGCGGCCGAGCGCGCGTTGAACCCGCTCATCGGCAAGAGCATGGTGCTCTACTTCCGCAAGCCGGAGTAGTGCCTGTGGACCACCCGATCCCGTCCGTCCCGGGCGTGCTGACCGCCGCGCAGATCGCCGACACCGCGGCGTCCATCGCGGCGATGCAGGAGCCGAGCGGCGCGGTGCCGTGGACGCCGGGTGACAAGACCGACGTGTGGAACCACGTCGAGGCCGCGATGGCGTTGCTCGTGGGCGGCGAGGTGGATGCCGCCGAGCGCGCCTACGCGTGGTGTGCCCAGACCCAGCGCGCCGACGGGTCCTGGCCCATGGAGATCGTCGGGGGCGCGGTGCGCGACCCCTCGGGCGAGACCAACATGTCGGCCTACCTCGCGGTCGGGGTGTGGCACCACTGGCTGATGCGGCGGGACCGGTCGTTCGTGCGCCGGATGTGGCCGGTGGTCCGTGACGCGCTCGACTTCGTCGTCGGCCTGCAGCTGCCGTACGGCGGCATCGCGTGGTCCCAGGAGTGGCGCGACGGCGTCCCCGGGCCGATCAACGACGAGGCGCTGCTCGCCGGCTCCTCCAGCATCTACCAGGCGCTGCGCGCGGGGTGCGCCCTGGCCGACCTGGTGGGCGATCCGCAGGTGGACTGGGAGCTCGCCGGTGGCCGGCTGGGCCATGCCCTGCGTCAGCACCGCGACCTGTTCCTCGACAAGTCGCAGTTCTCGATGGACTGGTACTACCCGGTCCTCGGCGGAGCGGTGCGCGGTGCGGCCGCGGCGGAGTTGATCGAGAGCCGCTGGGACCGCTTCGTCGTCGAGGGTCTCGGCATCAAGTGCGTCGAGCAGAACCCGTGGGTGACCGGTGCGGAGACCTGCGAGCTGGTGATGGCGCTGGACGCGATCGGCGACCACGCGCGGGCTCTGGAGCAGTTCGCCGCGATGCAGCACCTGCGCGCCGAGGACGGCCGGTACTGGACCGGTTGGGTCTGGCCCGACCAGGTGAACTGGCCGCACGAGCACACCACCTACACGGCGGCCGCGGTCATCCTGGCCGCCGACGAGCTCTCGCGGACGACCCCGGGGTCGGGCATCATGCGCGGCGACACCCTTGCCCCGCACTTCGAGGAGATCGCCCTGGAGTGCGGCTGCCCGGACGCGAGCGAGGTCTCAGCCGACAGCGTCTCCGGCCGCTCCTGAGGTCCGCGTCAGCACGCGCATCGAGCCCACCGTGCCGGCCGGCTCGAAGGCGCCGCTCGCCACGGCGCGCTGCCACACGTGGAAGGGCGCCTGCCCGCCCTCCTCGGGCCGCTCGAACACGTCGTGGATCACCAGCGCCCCGCCGGGCAGCACCCAGCGCGCGAAGCCCGCGTAGTCGTTCTGCGCGTGCTCCTCCGCATGTCCGCCGTCGATGAACAGCAGGGACACCGGGATGCGCCAGTGGACCGCCACCGTGGTGGACCGGCCGACGACCGCGACGACGACGTCCTCCAGGCCGGCCCGCTCGATGGTGCGCCGGAAGGTGGGGAGGGTGTCCATCAGCCCGCTCTCGTCGTCGACGAGGCTCGCGTCGTGGTGCTCCCAGCCCGCCTGGTTCTCCTCCGAACCCCGGTGGTGGTCCAGCGTGAAGACGACCGCCTCGCCGCCGACCGCCCGGGCGGCGGCACCCAGGTAGATCGCGGACTTGCCGCAGTAGCTGCCGATCTCCAGCGCGGGACCGTCCTGGAGGTGGGCGCGGGCGGTGTCATGCAGGAAGGCGCCCTCGTCCTCGGGCATGAACCCCTTGGCTGCCAGGGCGTGCTCGAGCAGGGCGGCGGGGATGACGGTCACGGACGCGGACCCTACCGCTCCGCCGCGCTCCCTCCGGAGAGCGCGGCGCGTCGACGTCAGGCGGCCGTGTGCTGGCGCAGCCAGGTGGCGCGGTGCCACTCCAACCAGCGCTGGACGGCCTTGATCACATGGTGGCTGCGGACCGAGCCGAACACCTCGAAGGCGTGCTGGGCGCTGGGCAGCTCGGCGTAGGTGACCGTCGCCCGGGTGCGCTCACGCAGGCGCCGCACGAACGCCCGCGCCTGGCGGACCGAGACCAGCGTGTCGTTGACCCCGTGGATCACGAAGAAGTCGGGCGCCGTGTCACCGACGTGCACCAGGGGCGAGGCGCGGCGGTAGTCCTCGAGGTGCTCGCGAGGATCGCTGCGGAACACGCGCTTGGCCAGGAAGCCGTCGCGCAGGCCCACGGTGTAGCGGTCCTCGTCGTCGCCGACCATGTCGTAGATGCCGTAGAACGGCACGCAGGCGACCACGCTGGTGTCGGCGTCCTCGAACCCCGGCTGGTACTCCGGAAGTCCGGGCGTCAGCGCCGCGAGCGCCGCGAGGTGGCCGCCCGCGGAGCCGCCCGTGATCACGACGTACGACGGATCGCCGCCGTAGGACGCGATGTGCTCGTGGGTCCAGGCCAGGGCACGCTTGACGTCGACGATCTGTGCGGGGAACGGGTGCTTGGGCGCCAGCCGGTAGTTCACCGCGACGCAGACCCAGCCGCGCGCGGCCATCCGGTTCATCAGCAACAGGCCCTGCTGCTCCTTGCTGCCGATCGTCCACCCGCCGCCGTGGACCTGCACCAGCACGGGCGCCCGCTCGAGGTCGACCCCCTGGGGGCGGTAGATGTCCAGTCGAGCACGTCGGCCGCCCTCGGCGTACTGGATGTCGCGGACCACCTCGACCCCGGGCAGCGTCAGGTGGAAGGGGCGGGCGATCGCGCGCCACGAGGTGGCTAGGTCCGACGCGGTGGGCGGGCTGTCGAGGATGTCCTGGTAGTCGGGGCCCAGTCCCTGCTGGATGCTGTCCTCGACGACCTTCGCCGACCCCTGGGCCCGCGCGACCGTCCAGGCGAGCGCTCCGGTCGCGCCCGTGGCGAGCGCGACGCCGAGCGGCCCCGCCTTCCCGCGCCGCGCTGAGAGCAGCGTGTCGGCCCCCGCGAGAGCGATCAGCTGCGGCGCGAGCTCGCTGGCCAACCAGCCGGCCGCGAACGCGGGCAGCGCGGTCGCCGGGGTGCTCAACGGCTTGACGGCGTTCGCCGCCAGAGCGGCGAGGAGGCCCTGACGGATCGTGTAGGCGCGCGTGCGAGGCATGACCTCACCGTACTGAAGGGGCGACGCCGGCCCTTCGGGAGCGCCGCTCGCAGTGCCCGGCGTTTGCAAGCACCCCTTTCCGGGGCACTGCACCGGGGAAGCCGGACGGCCGCGACGGTCGTCCCTCGCACCCCGGGAGGACAGATGGCGGTCATGGAGACCACGGACTCCGGTGCGGTCAAGAGCCTGGTCCCCTACCGGCTCGACCGTTTGCCGTGGTCGAAGTTCCACTGGATGGTCGTCTTCGGCCTCGGTACGGCCTGGATCCTCGACGGGTTGGAGATCCAGCTCGTCTCCGTCGGCGCGTTCGCCGACAGCCTGCACATGTCGACCGGCGAGGTCGGCTTCACCGGCACGATCTACCTGATCGGCCAGGTCGTCGGCGCGCTCGTCTTCGGCCGGATCACCGACAAGGTCGGCCGCCGGAAGCTGTTCGTCGTCACGCTGGCGATCTACCTGATCGGCAGCGGCATCGACGGCTTCGCCATGAACGTGTGGTTCCTGTGGGTCTTCCGGTTCATCGCCGGCATGGGCATCGGCGGCGAGTACACCGCGATCAACTCCGCCATCGACGAGCTGATCCCCTCGAAGTACCGCGGCAGGGTCGACCTCGCCATCAACGGGACGTACTGGGGCGGGGCCGCGCTCGGCGCCGCCGCGGCGATCCCGCTCTTCAACGACAGCATCATCGACACCGACTGGGGCTGGCGGATCGCGTTCTTCATCGGTCCCGTCCTCGGCCTGATCATCATCTTCATCCGGCGCCACATCCCGGAGAGCCCGCGGTGGATGGTGACCCACGGCCACGGCGACGAGGCCGAGGCGATCCTCGAGGGCATCGAGAGGGATGTCGAGGAGCAGGGCCACCACCTGGAGCCGGTCCCTGAGGAGAAGGCGATGTGGATCAAGCCCAAGGAGCAGATCCCGTTCCGCGAGCTCGGCCACGTGTTCTTCAAGAAGTATCCGAAGCGCACGTTCCTCGGCCTGACGATGATGATCACCCAGAGCTTCCTCTACAACGCGATCTTCTTCACCTACGCGCTGGTGCTCGAGCACTTCTACAAGATCCCCACCGGCAACGTGCCGTACTTCTTCTTCCCCTTCGCCGCGGGCAACCTGCTCGGGCCCATCGTCCTGGGACCGCTCTTCGACACCGTCGGCCGTCGGAAGATGATCTTCGCGACCTACGGCGTCTCGGGCTTGGTCCTGCTCGCCTCGGCGTTCCTGTTCCACGCCGGTGCGCTGACCGCCACCACCCAGACGATCTTCTGGTGCGTGTCGTTCTTCTTCGCCTCCGCCGGCGCCTCGTCGGCCTACCTCACGGTGAGCGAGATCTTCCCGCTGGAGGTCCGCGGGCAGGCGATCTCCTACTTCTTCGCGATCGGGCAGGTCGTGGGCTCCTTCGGCCCGACGATCTTCGGCGCGATGATCGGCGACGGCAAGGACCCGACGCCCTTGTTCTGGGGCTACGTCTTCGCCTCGGCGATCATGCTCTTCGGCGCCGTGGTCGCGCTCTGGGCGGGCGTCAGCGCCGAGGGCAAGAGCCTGGAGGACGTGGCCGATCCGCTGAGCAAGGTCTCCGACGACGCCGAGCCGGCCGCGGCCTGAGAGGACTGAGGATGACTGAGAACCAGCAGAGCCCCCAGCAGCGCTCCGGTCTCGTGGTGGTGGGCGTCAGCGCCCGGTCGAAGTCGCCCACCGCCTTAAGGTGGGCCGCCGACTACGCCGCCTCCCACGACGCCCGGCTGGAGGCGGTGCGCGCCTGGCGTCCGGGCTCGCCCCAGGACGCGCACAACGCCACCTCGCGCAGCGACGCCCTGGCCACGCTGCGCAGCGACGTGGCTGCCGTCCTCGGCGAGGACCACGGCGCCCAGGTCCGCCTGGTCGAGGGTGGCCGCCGCCGGGTGCTCCTCGACGCGGCCGCGGACGCCGACCTGCTCGTGGTCGACGCCCCACGAGGGCTGGCCACCGACGGGCCCGGGCTGGTGCAGCGGCTGTTGCACGGCCTGGACTGCCCGTTGGTCGTCGTACCGCGGTCGATCGCCGGCCTGCCCCCGAGCCGGGTCGGGATGGCGGCGCGGGCGATGGGGCGCTCGGTCACCGAGGCGGCCGGTCGCGCTCCCCGCGCCGGGCTGGGCCACCTGCAGCCCTAGCAGCGCCGGACGAGGGACGGCGGCGGGCCAGGACCGCTATGCCGCCCGGTCGCTCTGGCGCGCCCACCAGGCGGGGTGACACGGTGGTGCCATGGCCTCCCGCGCATCCAACATCTGCATCGACGCCCACGACCCCTACGCCCAGACGATGTGGTGGGCGCAGGTCCTCGAGGACGACTTCTCCGTCGTCGAGGAGTGGGACATGAAGCCGGACGACGAGGAGTGCGGTCTCGGCGGTCCCGACGACCGCTACCTGCTCTTCCTGAAGGTGCCGGAGTCCAAGACGATCAAGAACCGGATGCACCTGTGCCTGCGGCCCACCGACCGCAGTCGCGACGAGGAGGTCGAGCGCATCCTCGGCCTGGGCGCGACGATGTACGACGACCGCCGTGACGGTGAGCGGGGCTGGGCGGTCCTGGCCGACCCCGAGGGCAACGAGTTCTGCGTGCTGACGCGCTACCAGCCGAGCTGACGGGTCCGACCCAGCAGGCTCAGGGGGCTCAGGGGGCTCAGCGGGCTCAGCGGGCTCAGCGGGTGAGGCTGATCAGCTCGCGGTCGAGGTCGACCAGCGTCGACTCCGCGCCGAGCGGGACCCGGTCGAGCATGGCGGCCACGAACATCGCCAGCGGCCGGGTGGGGCCTTGGAGCAGGGCGACGCCGTCGGGGGAGCTGAGCGCGAGCACGGTGGTGGCGACGCCGTCACGGTCGACGGTCGGCCAGACCTGGACGTCGCCGATGCCGGCGGGGGCGTCGAGGCCCTCGACGAGCAGGTCGCGGGCGAAGGTCCAGTGCACGCTGCCCTCGCCGAAGTCCAGGGTGACGGCCCAGGGGTCGCGGGGGTCGTAGAGCAGGGAGGCGGTCACCGGGGTCGGCTCCTGGTCCAGGTCGGCGAGCTCGAAGACGAGCTCTTCGCAGATCAGTCCCGTGCGGGGTGCGTGCTCGGCCATCCGTGGTCTCCTCCCATGCGCCGCGTCGTGCGGATGTCAAGAGTTTGCGGGTCCCCGGTCCATACCGCCACCGGAACGGCAAGTTGCGCGCGGAATGTCCGATTTTGCGCCTCCACTGGTCCACTACAGCGGCCCAACTGGTCTACTCCGCGCCCTTGACGGCCTCCGGGCGAGCGTCGTGCGCCGGTGCAGGGGGGGGTGGCGACGAGCGCCGTGGCGCCCAGATCCGCGTCGCGGACCACGCTGCAGCGCCAGCCCGCCGCGGTGGCCAGCCGTACCAGCGCCTCGGCCTGTACCTGGCTGGTCTCGGTCAGCAGGTGACCGCCGGGCGCCAGCCAGTCGGCGGCCTGCCCGAGGACCCGGTGCTGCACGGCCAGCCCGTCGGAGCCGCCGTCGAGGGCGTGCCGGGGCTCGTGGAGGCGCGCCTCCGGGGGCATCGAGGCGATCGCCTCGCTCGGCACGTACGGCGCGTTGACGAGGAGGAGGTCGACCGCGCCGCGCAGGGAGCGGGGGACCGGGGTGAACAGGTCGCCCACGGACGTGTGCTGGGCGCCGTTGCGGCGGGCACAGGCGACCGCGACCGGGTCGATGTCGCTGGCGTGCAGCCGGCCGCCGCAGGCCCGGTGCACGGCCAGCCCCAGAGCTCCGCACCCGCAGCACAGGTCCAGGACCAGCGGCGGCCGCGGGAGGGCTGCGGCCAGGCGGACCGCCTCGCGCACCAGGAGCAGGCTGCGCTGGCGCGGCACGAACACGCCCGGAGCGACCCGGTAGCGGTGACCGCCGAGGTCGACGTGGCCGACCAGGTGCTCGAGGGGCTCGCCGTCGATCCGCCTGCGGACCAGGTCCTCCAGGGCGGCTGCCCCCACGGCCGGGTCTTCCGCAGGGTCCTCCGTGGGGTCTGCGGACGCGGCCTCGCGGAGCAGGCGTGCCTCGTCCTCGGCGAAGACGCAGCCGGCGGCACGGAGCCGGGCGACCAGGGGGTCGACCTCGGGCTGCATGGCGTCCAACCTAGGGCCCGTCAGGCCTGATCCGGGCTCGTCCTGGGTACGACGCGGCCATGACGCCGGAGCACTCCCTGACCGACGAGGCGTGGCCGACCGAGTGCCCGACCTGCGGCACGCACCTGCAGCAGGCCACGGTCGACCTCGACGAGACCAACCGCGACGACCCGGAGTTCCAGGCCGGGGAGATGGTGCGGGTCGACTTCTGCCCGAACCCCGACTGCCCCTCGCACGCCACCGGCGCGCCCTGATTTGTCGGCCTGATTTGTCGGCCTGATCCGTCGGCCTGATCCGTCGGCGGCGACGGCAGGGCCGATGTGCTCAGTCGGCGAGCGCGGCGATCGCGTCCGCGATCGCGAGCGTGCGCTGCGCCGACTCGACGTGCAGGTTCTCGATCATCCGCCCCTTGTAGGTGACCACGCCGGAGCCCTGGCCGTCCTCCCAGGCCTGGAGGATGCCGCGGGCGTCCTCGACGGCCTTCTCCGACGGGGCGAACGCCGCGTTGGCGCCCTCCACCTGTCCGGGGTGGATCAGTGTCTTGCCGTCGAAGCCCATCTCGCGGCCCTGGCGGCACTCGGCGAGGAAGCCGTCGGTGTCCTTGACGTCGTTGTAGACCCCGTCGAGGATCGCGACGCCGGCAGCGCGCGCCGCCAGCAACGACAGCGAGAGCGCAGTGAGCAGCGGTGCCCGGCCGGGCACGTGCTCGGCGTAGAGCTCCTTGACCAGGTCGTTGGTGCCCATCCCGAGCACGGCGAGCCGGTCGGAGGCCGCGGCGAGCTCGCGGACACCGAAGATGGCCTCGGGTGTCTCCACCATCGCCCACAGCCGGGTGTGCTCGGGAGCGCCGGCCCTCTCCATGGCCGCCACCAGCGAGCGCACCTCGTCGGCGCTGTTGACCTTCGGCACCACGATGCCGTCGGGTCCGGCCTGCGCCGCTGCGGCGAGGTCGTCGTCGTGCCACGGGGTGCCGATGCCGTTGACCCGGATGGTCAGCGTCCGCTTGCCGTACGCGCCGCTCGACGCCGCAGCACAGGCTGCGTCGCGCGCGTCCGGCTTGGCGTCCGGGGCGACTGCGTCCTCGAGGTCGAAGATGACCCCGTCGATCGGCAGCGTCTTGGCCTTCTCGAGTGCCTTGGCGTTCGAGCTCGGCATGTAGAGGACCGAGCGCAACGGGGTGAAGTCACTCATGCGTCGACCTCGATGGCGTCGTACTGCTTCTTCAGCTCCGGGTCGATCGCGGCGAGCTGATCGGCGAGCCGGACCATCACCTGGCACTGCTTGACCGAGGCGTCGTCCTCCATCTTGCCGTCGATCATCACCGCACCGGTGCCGTCGCCCATCGCGGCGATGACGCGCTTGGCGTGCGCGACGTCCTCGACGCTGGGGGAGAAGACCTTGTTGGCGATCGTGATCTGTGCCGGGTGCAGTGACCAGGCGCCGACGCAGCCCAGCACGAACGCGTTGCGGAACTGGTCCTCGCACGCGACGGTGTCCTTGATGTCCCCGAACGGACCCCAGTAGGGGAAGATCCCGTGCATCGCGCACGCGTCGACCATCCGGGCGATCGTGTAGTGGTAGAGGTCCTGCTGGTAGGTCGCGCGCTCGGCGTCGTAGGCGAACCCGCCGTCGCCGGTGCGCGGCGGGTCCTGCCGCACCAGGTAGCCGGGGTGCGGGCCGCCCACGCGGGTGGTCTTCATCCGGCGGTCGGCGGCGAGGTCGGCGGGGCCCAGCGAGAGCCCCTGCATGCGCGGAGAGGCGCCGCAGATCTCCTCGATGTTCGCGACGCCGCGCGCCGTCTCCAGGATCGCGTGCACCAGGATCGGTCGGTCGAGTCCGGCCTTCGCCTCGAGCTGGGCGAGGATCCGGTCGACGTAGTGGATGTCCTCGGCCCCCTGCACCTTCGGGACCATGATCACGTCGAGCTTGTGGCCGATCGCCGGGACCAGCGTGGTGAGGTCGTCGAGCACCCACGGGCTGTCGAGGGAGTTGATCCGGGTCCACAGCTGGGTCGGGCTGTCCGGGCCGCCGAGCCCCTCGACCTCCTGGCCGATCCGCACCAGGCCCTCGCGGGCCTCCTCCTTCTTGTCGGCCTTGACCGCGTCCTCGAGGTTGCCGAGCAGCACGTCGACGGTCCCGACCATGTCGGGGACCTTGGCCGCCATCTTCGGGTTGCCCGGGTCGAAGAAGTGGATGGCGCGGCTCGGACGAGCCGGGATCTCCCGCACGGGCTGCGGCGCGCCGACGGCGAGCGGGGCGAAGAAGTCCTTGGCGGTACGCATGGGGCGGACGCTAGCAGCGGGTGCTACCGGCCGGTATGACGCACCCCACGCCCGTCCGGCTGCATCCGCCCGCCGTCGAGAGCCAGCTCACGATCGGCCTCGGCCGCGGCTTCGGGGTCGTGGGTGCTCATCACCACGATGGCTCCGCGCTCGGCCTGCGCGCGCAGCGCGGACACCATGCGCGCCCGGTTGACGGCGTCGAGGTCGCTGGTGGGCTCGTCGGCGAGCAGCACCCGGGCGCGACCGGCGAAGGCGCGGGCCAACGCCACCCGCTGCTGCTGGCCGCCGGAGAGCTCCTCGACGAGATGCCCCCCGGAGTCCTCCAGGCCGACGAGCTCCAACGCCTCCCCGGTACGCCGGGCAGCGTCGGCTGCGCCCACCCCGAGCGGCAGCAGGGCGGCGAGCACGTTCTCCGCGGCGGTCAGCCCGGCCGCCAGACCGTTGCCCTGCGGCACCAGCGCCACCCCGGCACGGGCGGCCGCCGTGCGACCGCCCAACGGACGGCCGTCGAGCAGCACCGAGCCGACGTCGGGGACACGGGCCGCCGCCAGCACCCACAGCAGGGTCGTCTTGCCGGCTCCCGAGGGACCGGTGACCGCGACGAAGTCGCCGGCGCGGGCGGTGAGCGCGACGGCGTCGAGCGCGACCAGCTCGCCGTACGTCACCCGGAGGTCCTCGGCGGAGAGCGTGACGTCGGGGCTCACAGGTCGTCCTCCTCGGGCACGAGGGTGTAGCGGCCGGCATCGTCGACGTGGAAGCGCAGCAGGGTGCCGGGCGGCAGGTCGGTGAGGGCGTGCGCAGGCAGCGGCAGGAAGCCGTCGGCGGTGACCACGGCGTACTCCTCGCCGCTGCGTCCCTCGCCGCCGATCCGGCCGTCGCGGATCGTCACGGTCCGGGGGAGGCGCGCGGCGACCGCCGGGTCGTGGGTGACCAGCACGACGGTGGTGCCGTGGGAGCGGTTGATCCGCTCGATGGTGGCGAGCACCCGGTCGGCGGCGGCGTGGTCGAGCTGGCTGGTGGGCTCGTCGGCGAGCAGCACTCCGGGCTGCGCCGCGACCGCGACCGCGACCGCGGCGAGCTGGACGTCGCCCGGCGTCAGCGCGCCGGGCGGCTGGTCGGCCACCGTCTCGAGGCCGACCTCGGCGAGCAGGTCGTCGATCTCGGGGAGCTCCTTGCCGGCCCGCTCCGCCGCCGCCCGCGCGAAGGCGAGGTTCTGCCGGATGCTCAGGTAGGGCAGCAGGTTGCGCGCGGCACCCTGCAGCATCAGCGCGACCTCGGTCGCGCGGAGCTCGTCGAGGCGCTGCGGCGAGACGGCCGAGAGCTCGTCACCGCCGAGGAACACCTTGCCGGCGCTCGGCCGGAACAGGCCGCCGAGCAGGGTGAGCAGCGTCGACTTCCCCGATCCCGAGGGCCCGAGCAGGCCGACGATCTCGCCGGCCGCCACGTCGAGGTCCACCCCGGAGAGGGCGGCGACGTCGTGGCCCTCGGTCCGGTAGATGTGCACCAGGCGCCGGGTGCTGATCCGCAGTCCGCTCATGGGCCTCACATCTCCCGGAGACGGTCGAGGTCGCCGCGGCGGGCGACCGCACGGCCGGTGAGCCAGCCGCCGACGCCCAGGACGACCAGCGCGGCGACTCCGGCGGCCAGTGCGGCCGGCCAGGCGGTGGACAGGTCGAGCACCGGGACGTCGGGCTCCTGGGTGAACAGCGGGATCGAGCGGAGCGCGACGGCGGCGCCGAGGATGCCGGTGGCCGTGCCCGCCACCACCGCCGGGACCACCGCGAGCAACTGCCCGCCGGCCACCACCCCGCCGAGCACGGACCGGGGGACTCCCGCCATCGCGAGCGCCGCCAGGTCACGCGCGCGTGCCCGCCAGGTGGTCGCGGCGACGACCACGAGCACGAGGACGGCGAGCAGCAGCGCCAGCACTCCGACCACGCGCCCGAGCGCGAGGCCCCAGGCCGAGGCGGAGCGGTCGTAGGCGGTGCGCTGGTCGGCGAGGGTCGCGCTCGACACCACCGGGAGGTGGTGGGCCGCGAGCGCCGCCCGCACGCGGCTCCGCAGGCCCGGGTCGGTCGAGCCCAGCCAGACCTGGATGTGGTCGCTGGGGTAGATCCCGCTGCCCCGGGCGATGGTCTCCAGGTTCACCAGAGCGGTGTCCGGAGGCCCCCCGGGCACCCGGTCGATCGTGCCCACGCGCACCGCGGGCCGGACCTGGGCGTCGAGCCCGGTCAGGGCGAAGTGATCACCGCTGCTGTCGGGAGGCAGCGCTCCGGTGACCAGCGCCGGCACCGTGGTCGGGAACCACTGCTGGGGCAGGTCGACCTCGTCGGACTGGTTCGTGTTCGCCTTCACCACCAGGCCGCCCTCGGGGGCCGCTGCCAGCGCGCGCATCGACCCCTGGTGGCCGCGGACCCGGGTCCAGGAGTCGGCCGTGCCGAGCGGCACCGTGCCCTCGTCGGTGTCGAGCGCACCGAGCACCAGGCGCGTCGTCACCGCGGCGCCCGGGGCGCCGCTCACGCCGAGATGGGTGACAAGGCAGCCGTCCGAGCACGACATGGGTGTGCGCAGCCGTCGGGTCGTGCCGGCCGCCGGCAGCGGTCCGAGGTCGAGCGTGCCGGGGTCGCCGGCTGGGAACACGACGCCGATCACCAGGTGCGGCTCGGTGCCCGGGCCGAGGCCACCGACCTTCAACGCGCTGGTGTGGACGCGCACCGCGACACGGGTGCCGGTCAGCCGCAGCGGGTCGCCCGGCGGAGGGCGCAGCCGCTGGAGGGGCATCTGGTCGAGGACCGCGGGGGAGGCGGTGACGTGGACGATCTGGTCGGGGATGACGGCGACGGTGGTCGGCCCGACGCTGGATGGCGGTGCGACGACCACCACGGGGGTGGCCCGGTGCCCGGTGGGGTCGGCCTGGTGCACGGCCGCTCGCACGCCGGCGAGGTCGGTGGTGTCCACCGAGAGCGCGGCGGCCGCGCCGACCTGCTGCTCGGCCTGGAGCTGGCGGTTGCGCTGACCGACGGCGAAGGCGTCCACGGCGAAGACCAGCAGCGCGCTCGCCACCGCGACGACGGCGACCGTGCGCCGGGTCGCGGGGCTGCGGGCGGCGTCGAGCAGGACCAATCCGGTGCGCAGCCGTCCGTCGCGCAACGCCCATCGGCCCAGTAGGGCGGAGAGCGGCACCGCGCGGGCGAGCAGGAGACCCACCAGCAGGGCCAGCACGGCCGGGCCGCAGAGTGCCGCCGCGCCGGTCAGGCCACCGCTGAGGAAGGCGGCCGTGGCGGTGCCGCTCACGGCGAGCAGGAGCAGCTCACCGGCTCCGAGGCGGTGGCTCGACCGTGGTGGCACGCGGCGCAGCAGCGTCTCGACCGGCTGCCGGGTGACCTCGAGGACCGCCTCGGCGACGAGGAGCACCAGCACGGCGGCCGCGGCCAGCACGCTCGCCCAGAACAGCGCCGGCAGCTCCAGCGGCGCACCCCGTGGCAGCGCGACCCGTCGTACGACGGAGGACAGGGCGACGGCCAGCGCCGCCCCGACGGGGACACCGGCCCACGCCAGGGGGAGCAGCTCGGCCGTGAGCTGGCGGCGAGCGCCGCGGCGGCCGCGTCCGCGGAGCAGCGCCAGGGCGACCTCCGGGCGGCGCTGACCGGTCATCGCACCGATCACCAGCCGGAGCACGAACAGCGCGAGCAGCACCAGCTGGACCACGACCAGCGGCACGATCACCCGCGCCTGGCGCTGCTGGGCGTGCAGATCGGCCAGCAGCGCGGGGATGCCGGTCACGGTGCTGATCGTCACGCCGTTCGGCGGCGTGAGCGCCTGGTGGTCGACGTGACGCAGCAGCGGCCCCAGCGCCTCGAAAGTGTCCAGGTCCACCCGGGACGGGTCCAGCGGCAGCCGTGCCTCGTCGTACCGCTCGGGGAGCGGTGCCGGGCCGGCGCCGGTGAACGTCTGCGACACCGTCAACCAGTCGTCGTGCGCGGTGTGCGGGATGTCCTTGCTCTGGTCGATCGACCCGGACTTGCCGGTGAGGATCGACCCGAACCAGTAGCTGGAGGGCACCTGCCGGTAGAGGCCCACCACGCGCAGGCGCAGCGGCAGCTGGTGGATCCTGGCCGGTCTCCCGGGCGGCGCGCCGTTCACCGGCAAGGTGGCGACGTCCGTGGTGCCGCCCAGGCGCAGGTGGAAGCGCCGCAGGTCGGCCGCGGTGACGGCGATCTCGTTCTGCGCGGCCGGGCACCTCCCACGGAGGAAGCGCAGGTGCGCGCACATGCCGCTGTACGACGTCACGTTGCCGATGGCGGCGCCGGAGTGGTCGGGGTAGGCCGTGGCGACGGCCGAGGAGACCTTCACCGGCGTGCCGAAGCCGTGGCGGCTCGGCTGCGGCACGAGGGCGAGCAGCTCGGGAGGTGCGATCGGTGCGGCGTCGTCGGAGGTGACGAAAGTGGTGAACATGTGGCCGCGCGAGGTGATCCGCAGACCGGTGACGTCGACAGGGTTCTGGCGCAGGTCGAGCGCCACGATCGCCTGCTCGGTCGCGCGGACGTAGAGCGCGGGGAACGCAGCGCCGGCGGTGAGCAGACCGGCGAGGACGAACAGCACCACGGCCTGCCCGCCCCGGTGCCGGACGGCGCGCCACGACACGCGTCCCCCGGTGGCTGCCACCGGCACAGGCTACGGGCCGTGGACCGGCATTCCGCGGAGCGCCATGATGGCGCGATGGAGACCGTCTCGTTCGACAGCCACGGCACCCGCTGCGAGGGGTGGTACCTCACCGGCGAGGGCGATGCGCTGCTGCGCGAAGGACGGCGCCCGTGCGTGGTGATGGCCCACGGCTTCGGCGCGACCCGCGACGCCGGCCTGCTCCCGTTCGCGGAGCGGTTCGCCGCTGCCGGCGCCGACGTGCTGGTCTTCGACTACCGCGGGTTCGGTACGTCGCAGGGGTCCCTGCGGCAGGACGTGGACCACCGCAGGCACCGCGAGGACTACCACGCCGCACTCGCCTACGTCCGCGCCCGCGACGGGGTGGATCCGGATCGCGTCGTGCTGTGGGGCAGCTCGTACTCGGGCGGCCACGTGGTGGTGGTCGCGGCGGAGGACCAGCGGGTCGCCGCGGTGGTCAGCCAGGGGGCGGCCATGGATGGGCTCGCGGCGCTCACCGGTGTGCAGCAGACGTCCGGATCCGGCAAGGCGCTGTCGCTGACCGGAGCCGGCGTCCGGGACGCCGTCGGCGCCCTGCTGCGCCGACCGCCGGCGATGGTGCCGATCGTCGGACCACCGGGATCGGACGCGGTGATCTCGGCTCCAGGCGCCGAGGCCGGCTACCGCCACATCATGGGTCCGACGTTCCGCAACGAGATGTGCGGACGCGGGGTGCTCCGGATCGCGCTGAACCGGCCGGTGCGCGCCGCCGCGCGGGTGCGCTGCCCGGTGCTGCTCGTGATCGCGGAGTCGGACAACATCGCGCCGGCCGCCTCGGTGTGCGAGGTCGCCCGCCGCCTCGGCGACCGGGCAGAGGTGCTCACCTTCGACTGCGGCCACTTCGACATCTACGTCGGTGAGATCTTCGAGCAGTCGGTGGCACGGCAGGTGGCGTTCCTGCAGCGGGTGCTCGACCGGCCCTAGCCCGGCGTGCCGACCGTCGCGTGGCTAGGCGGGCTCGTAGGCCCACGCCAGGAAGGGTGTCTGATATGTCTCACCGGAGCTGTACTCGTGGCCGGCTCCGGGTGGGGCGGTGGAGCGGTAGGTGTGGCCGGTGGGGGTGCGGGTGACGACGAGGTGGCGGAGGGCGGGGGAGGAGCGGGCTGTCCAGCCGGGTGCTTGTTTGGTGTGGTTGCAGGCCTCGCAGAGTCCTTGGGTGTTCTCGGTGGTGGTGGGTCCGCCGGCCACGGCGGCGATCACGTGGTCGGTGTGGCGGATGGCTGCGTCGCACCAGGGGGTGCGACATGTCTGGTCGCGGGTGGCGATGAACGCCGCCAGCCCGGCGGGTGCGCACCGGCGTCGGGAGCTCATCGCGAGCAGGGCGCCGGTGACGGGGTGGGTGTAGAGGGCCCGGAACCACAACGCGACCTGGTGGTCGAGACCGTTGGCTTCGGCGGTGCGAAGGAGGTCGCGGGCCCACTGGGCCGGCACGGTGCCGTAGCCCTCGAGGTGGGCGGGCTCGGTGTCGGCGGCGAAGAGCGACCGGTGGTGATGGTCAGGTTGACCGACACGTCGGGACCATCGGCTGCGGCGCGGCCGGTGAGCCGCTCGATGAGGAGGTCGGCCATCAGCTGGCCCCGGGAGCGCTGGTCACCGCCTGCCTTGGCGGTGTCGGCGGCCGCCTTCAACGCCGCGTAGCAGGCGACGCCTTGGGCGACGGGGAGGAGCGCGGAGAGCCGGGACATCACATCGGGTGCGGGGCGCAGCGAGACGTGGCGGTCGCGTTCGGCGCGGCGGGCGCGGGCGAGGACGGCGTCGGGTTCGAGGGCGTAGGCGAGCTTCTGTGCCTCAGCGACGAGCCGGCGGTCGCCCCAGCCTTCGGTCCGGCCGGTGTCGGCGGCGATGGTCGCATCGACCTGCTGGCGGCCTTCGAGGGTGAGGTAGGCGGTCTCGCGGGCCAGCAGGGTGGCGCGCCACTCGTTGAGCCTCCCGGTGGCCAGAGCGCGGAAGGTGTGGGGCATCTCGCCCAACGCAACCGCGAGGCCGAGCGCCTGGCTGCCGCGGACCGGTGACTCGCGGCGGGCCAGTCCGACCTCGGCGCCCAGGCCCGAGCCGCGCCGTCGTGCCGGGACCTTCTCGGCTTCCTCACGCTGCCGGCGCAACCAGGAGAGCTGCTGGGTGGCGACCACCTGGGCTGCCGCCGCGGCTGCCTTGACCTCCTCAGCCTGCCGGATCGTGTCGATCAGGTCGGCCTCGCTCAGCGCACCCGGATCGACCGCTGCTGCCTGCAGCGCCGCGGCGTCCCCGAGTGGTTCGAACATGTGTACATGCTAAGGACAGCCACCGACACTCAGGCGTTGCTGCCAGGACGTCGGGGGGAGGGAACCGCTCCTGGCCAGCGGCGCGTGATGCCTGCCGCGTGCACGTGTCCGACACCGCGGAGCCGCTCGGAGGACGTGAGCCTCACGGACCCGCTTCGACAATCCGGCGGACCTCGGCGAGGTCGACGTCGTACGGGCCGATCCGGGTGAGCACCCACGAGGCACCGCTCCCGAGCCAGGGACTCGGATCCTGGTCGGGAGGCAGGTCCACGACGAGGTCGAAGCCGGGGGCCGGCGCCAGTGCGCTGAGGTCGTCTGCGACGACCCGGAGGTCGCCGGGAGCATCCGCACCGATCACGAAGAAGCCGTCGTGCCGGGCTGCTCGCCGCAGCGGTGCACCGTTGCCGAACCGTCCCCCCAGCCAGATCGGCACCCGGGGAGCCGGCCGGAAGCGGACGCCGCGGGCCGCGTAGTGATCACCGTCGTGCTCGACGCCCTCCCCGGACAGCAGGTGCGCCAGCACGTCGAGACCCTCGTCGAGCATCCGGCCGCGGACGCGGGGATCGGCCTCGTCGCGGAACGCGCTGAACTCCCCGACCCAGTCGTCGCCGAGGCCGAGACCGAGCACGAATCGACCGCCGGACAGCTCCGCCAGGCTCGCGGCCTGCCGTGCGACGACCTGGGGGCGGCGGCGCGCGAGAGGCGTGACCATCGGCCCGAAGAGCAGGCGCTCGGTGCGCAGCGCCACCGCGGCACAGCAGATCCACGGGTCGGCGATCGCCTCGACCCGCTCGCCGTACTGGAGGTGGTCCCAACAGAAGAAGCCGTCCCAGCCGGCATCCTCCGCGGCTGCGGCCAGCTCGCCGATCAGGCGCGGATCGGCCAAGGCGTCGAAGGGGGCGACGAAGAGTCCGCGACGCTCGGGCATGCCGACGATCATGCCCCAGGGCGCCACCGGAGGCGGCGGGGTGCGGCGGTCGGAAGCGCTGCCGGGCGCGTGTGGGCGGCGCCGCCCGGGTACGCGAGGTGTCCTGAACCCGAACGAGAGGAACCCGATGCCGACCGAGCAGGAGACCTTCGCCGACCTGGTCGAGGACATGCCGATCGCGATGCTGACCACCTACGGAGCCGACGGCCCGAGGAGCCTGCCGATGGCCCGTCAACAGGTCGACGCCAGTGCCGAGCTGTGGTTCATCACCGCCCGCGACACCCGCCACACCCGTGACGTGGCCGAGGAGCCCCGGGTCTCGCTGACCTTCTCCTCACGCGACACCTGGGTGGCCTGCGCCGGTCGCGCGGCCGTCGTCGACGACACCGCGAAGCTCGAGGAGCTGTGGAACTCCTTCGCCGAGGCCTGGTTGCCCGGCGGACCGGAGGACCCCAACGCCGTCCTGCTCCGCGTCGACGTCGACGAGGTCGAGTACTGGGACACCCCGGGAGGCAAGGTCGCGTCACTGATCTCGTTCGCCAAGACCAAGCTGACCGGTGACACCTACGACAGCGAGCACGGCACCATGCACCCGTGACCCCGGCCCCGGTCTGTCCCGGGACGGTTCGCGGTCACCAGCGCAGCGCGCCCACGTCGACCTCGGTGCCCACGATCTCCCGCACCCGGTCGATGGCGTCCCAGTCGTTGACGTGCATGCCCGCGACGACCCGGTCGCCCTGCAGCCACCAGGCCCGGAACCGCAGGCCCTCGACGTCGCCGTCGAGCACGACCCGGTCGTAGTCGTCCGGGCCGGCGTGGCCGACGTACTCCATGCCGAGGTCGTACTGATCGGTGAAGAAGTACGGGAGCGCGTCGGCGCGGGCGTCCCCGCCGAGCAGGTTCTGCGCCGCCACCTTGCCGTGGGCGCGAGCCGTCTCCCAGTGCTCCACCCGCACCGGGTGCCCGAGGACGGGGTGGTCGACGTTCGCGACGTCGCCCCCGGCGTAGATGTCGGGGGCGGAGGTGCGCAGCCCGGCGTCGGTGCGGATGCCGTTGTCCACCCGCAGGCCCGACGCCTCGGCCAGGTCCACGCGCGGCTGCACCCCGACACCGACCAGCAGGTGGTCGACCTCGTGCGTCCCGACGTCGGTGACCAGCCGGGTGGCGGACCCCTCCCGGTGGATCTCCTGCAGCGACACCCCGGTGCGCAGGTCCACGCCGTGGTCGCGGTGCAGCTGGGCGAACACCGCGGCCACGTCGGGTCCGAGCACCCGCAGCAACGGCAGCTCGAGCGACTCCAGGACCACGACGTCCGCGCCCCGCTGGCGCGCCGACGCGGCGACCTCCAGGCCGATCCAGCCCCCGCCCACGATGCCGAGCCGCTTGCCCGGCTCCAGGTGCTCCCTCAGCGCCCTCGCGTCGTCGAGGGTGCGCAGGTAGGTCACCGGCGCGCCGCTGTCGTCCGCGAGCGGCAGGTGCCGGGGCTTTGCGCCGGTCGCGAGCAGCAGCCCGGCGTAGCGGACGTCCTCCCCGCCGACCCGTACGACGTGCGCCGCCGGGTCCACCGCCTCCACGGTCGTGCCGGTGCGGACCTCGACATCGTGCTCGGCGTACCACTCGGCGTCGTGGACGAGCGCCTTCTCGGCGGGCTCCTCGCCCTGGAGGTAGCCCTTCGAGAGCGGCGGCCGCTCGTAGGGCAGATGCGGCTCCTCGGCGATCACCAGCACCGGGCCGTCGTGGCCATGCTCGCGCAGCGTGGTGACCGCCGTGCCGGAGGCGAGGCCGCCACCGACGAGGACGATGGGGTCGCTCATCCGATCCTCCTGGGGGACGCGGGGTCTTCTCGACGTCTCCTCGAGACTAGCGCGCACAGGGGCCGGCGGGTCGGCCTGCAGCGGAGTGGGACCGGCCGGCGTCAGGTCGGTGTCACGTGTGCGGCCTAGGGTCGGTTCCCATGCCCGAGGTTCCCGTGCCCCGTCCGACCCGCGGCCGCCTGCGGGGTGTCCTGGCCTTCGGCCTGCTCGTGGCGGTGGCGCTGGCCGCGTCCGGGTGCGGGGCCACCGCACGCAGTGCCCCAGCGCCGGCGAGCCCGAGCGCGACGTCCGGGCACCACGCGCCGGATCCGTCGCGCTCGTCCGCGCCGCTGCGCTGGCCCTTCGCGCACCCACTGCCGGGGATGCCGCCGGTCGAGGGCCACGACGTCTACGCGGCCGACGCCGCCGGCACGACGCAGCCCCGCCTCGCCGGCGACAAGGCCTACCTCTACGTTCCCAACTCCTACGGAGCACCGACCACGACGGTGATCGACCAGCGCACGCACAAGATCGTGCGCGTGCTGACCACCGGCGAGCTCTCGCAGCACGTCACCCCCTCCTACGACCTGCGCACCCTCTACGTGGAGGCCAGCGCCTCCAACCAGCTCGTGGCCCTCGACCCGCGCACCGGTCGGATCGAGCGCCGCATCCTGCAGACCCGGCCGTACAACCTCTACTTCACCCCGGACGGCAGGCGCGCGGTGGTGATGGCCGAGCAGGACGACGAGATCGTCTTCGACGACCCGCACACGTTCCGGCGCCGCGCCGTCGTCACGGACCCGAGCTGCAAGGGCCCGAACCACGCCGACTTCTCCGCCAACGGCCGGTTCTTCCTGGTCACCTGCGAGTTCTCCGACGAGCTGCTCGAGGTCTCCACGCTGCACCACCGTGTGATCGGCCACCTGCACCTGCCTGCCGGTGCCAAGCCGCAGGACGTCCGCCTCGCGCCCGACGGGCGCACCTTCTGGGTCGCCGCGATGGACCACGACGAGCTGCTCCAGGTCGACGCCCGGCACCGGCTCCGCGTCGTGCACCGGATCCACACGCCGTCGATGCCCCACGGCATCTACCCCAGCCGCGACGGCCGGTTCCTCTACGTCTCCGACCGTGGTGCCGGCGAGGTCAGCGTGGTCTCGCTCGCGAAGCGGCGCATCGTCGACACCTGGCATGCCGCCGGCAGCCACCCCGACATGGGCGGGATCTCCGCCGACGGTCGCACGCTGTGGCTCTCCGGCCGCTACGACGGCTACGTCTACGGCTGGGACACCAGCAGCGGCAAGCTGGTCGCAAAGATCCGCGTCGGCGGCGACCCGCACGGCCTGCTGGTCTGGCCGCAACCCGGTCGCTACTCGCTCGGGCACACCGGGAACATGCGGTGAGGCCGGCGCTCGGGCTCGCCGTCGTGTCGGGCGTCGTGCTCGTGGCCGCCGGTTGCGGCGGCACGTCGCCGGCGTCCAACGCTCGGCCCAGCGAACGTCCCGCTGCGTCGAACGCTGCATCCCCCGCGACGGCGACCGCCGGAGCACGTCCCACCCACACCGTGGTACGCCGGGCGGCGTGGCGACTGCCGGCGCCGCTGGCCCGCGAGGCGGCCGTGCTGCTCCCCGACGGCGCCCATGCCGTGGTCGCCGGCGGCCTGCTCCCCGGTGACGCCTCGAGCACCGCGACCTACCGCGTCGACCTCCGGACCGGTCGCGTCGACCACCGGGCCGCCCTCCCGGTCGCCGTGCACGACACCGCCGGGGTCCTGCTCGCGGGCAGGCCGCTGGTCCTCGGGGGTGGCAACGCGTCCGAGCAGGCCGTCGTGCAGTCGGTCTCGGCCGGCGGGCGCCCGCACGTCGTCGGCCGTCTCCCGGCCGCGCGCTCGGACCTGGTCGCGGCGGTCGAGGGCGGACGGGCCTGCGTGCTCGGTGGCTACGACGGCGGCGCTCCCGCGCTCGGCGCCGTGCTGTGCAGCACCGACGGCCGGCACTGGCGACGGATCGGAGCCCTCCCGGTGCCGGTGCGCTACGCCGCCCTGGCCGTGCAGGGGCACCTGGCCTGGATCGTCGGGGGCGAACGCTCCGGCGCCATGGTCGACGACGTGCAGCGTGTCGACCTGCGCACCGGCTCGGCCCGGGTCGTGGGGCACCTGCCGCGTCCGATCGGTCACGCGGCAGCGGTGGTGGTCGGCCGGCGGGTGCTCGTCGCGGGCGGTCGCACCAGCGCCGACACCGTCACCGACCGCAGCTGGTGGTGGAACCTCGACTCCCACCGCACCCGGCCCGGGCCGCGCCTGCCGTGGCCCCTCGCGGACTCCGCGGTCGTGCGCGCGCAGGATACGGCGTACCTGCTCGGCGGCGAGACGCCCGCTGAGACCGGTCGCGTGGTGGAGATCCGGCAGGTCCCGCTCAGCGGGCGGTGAGCACCAGCGGGCCGACCTCGGTGATCGCCACCGTGTGCTCGCTGTGCGCGCCCCGGGAGCCGTCGTTGCTGCGGATCGTCCAGCCGTCGGGGTCGGTGTGGATCTCATCCGTCGTGTGCAGGAACCACGGCTCGATCGCGATCACGAGCCCCGGCCGCAGCCGCAGCCCGCGGCCGGCGCGGCCGTCGTTGGGCACGTGCGGATCGCCGTGCATGGTCCGGCCGACGCCGTGGCCGCCGAACTGCAGGTTGACGCTCAGCCCGGCCGACCGCGCCACCTCGCCGACGGCGTTGCTGATGTCGCCGAGCCGGTTGCCGGCCACCGCCTGCTCGATGCCGGCCGCGAGCGCACGCTCGGTCGTCGCGATCAGCTCGAGGTCGGCGGGCTGCGGCGTGCCGACGACGACGCTGAGCGCGGAGTCGGCCACCCAGCCGTCGACCGAGCACGCGAAGTCGACGCTGAGCAGGTCGCCGTCACGGAGCCGGTAGTCGTGCGGCAGGCCGTGCAGCACGGCGTCGTTGACCGAGGTGCAGAGCACCTTCCCGAAGGGCATCGCGCCGAAGGAGGGGTGGTAGTCGATGTAGCAGGACTCCGCGCCGCGCTCCCGGATCATCTCGTGCGCGAGGCCGTCCAGGTCGAGCAGGTTGACGCCGACGTCGGCGGCGTCGCGCAGCGCCGTGAGGACGTCGGCCACAAAGCGGCCGGCCGGACGCATCTGGTCGACCTGGGTCGGGGTGAGGAGCTCGATCACGCGGTCGAGGCTACTGGGCGGGTCTCCTGCGCCCCACCGGCCGGGAGGGCCGGGGAGCTGTCCGGCGTCCTCCCGGACGACGAGTACGTTCTCGTGTCACGGCAACGACGTGAAGGAGCGCACATGAGGCTGGGACTCCAACTGGGCTACTGGGGTGCGCAACCGCCCGAGGGCGTCGGCGATCTCGTCGCGGCGGCCGAGGAGGCCGGCTTCGACGCGGTGTTCACGGCCGAGGCGTGGGGCTCGGACGCCTTCACGCCGCTGGCCTGGTGGGGTCGCGACACCACCCGGATCCGGCTGGGCACCTCGATCGTGCAGATGTCGGGACGCACCCCCACCAGCATCGCGATGCACGTGCTGACGCTCGATCACCTCTCGGGCGGCAGGGTGGTGCTCGGCATGGGCGTCTCCGGCCCCCAGGTGGTCGAGGGGTGGTACGGCCAGCCGTTCGAGAAGCCGCTGGCGCGCACCCGCGAGGTCGTCTCGATCATCCGGCAGGTCCTCGCCCGCGAGGGGGCGGTCACCCACGACGGTCCCCACCACCCGCTTCCGTACGCCGGTCCGGGAGCGACCGGCCTGGGCAAGCCGCTCCGGTCGATCGTGCACCCGCTGCGGGCGGACGTACCGATCTGGCTCGGCGCCGAGGGGCCCAAGAACGTGGCCCAGACCGCGGAGATCGCCGACGGGTGGATCCCGCTGTTCTACACGCCCCGCTCGGCAGCGATGTACCAGCCGTGGCTCGACGAGGGCTTCGGGCGCCCCGGTGCGCGGCGTGCCCGGGCCGACTTCGAGATCGCGGCCACCTGCCACCTGCAGGTCACCTCCTCGGCGGAGGAGCGGCAGGGCGTGATCGAGGCGATGAAGCCGATGGTCGCTCTCTACATGGGCGGGATGGGCGCCAAGGAGCAGAACTTCCACAAGAACGTCTTCGATCGGATGGGCTACAGCGCTCTGGCCGACGAGGTCCAGGAGCTCTACCTGACAGGGCAGAAGGACAGGGCGACCGCGCTGATCCCCGACGAGCTCGTCGACGACATGCACATCGTCGGCGACCCGGGCTACGTCCGGGATCGCGTGGCGCAGTGGGAGGAGACCGGCGTGACGACGCTGCTGCTCAGCCTGCGCTCGCCCGCCGAGGTACGCCGGATCGCGGAGGTCCTGGCCTGAGGTCCACGCGGTGGGGCAGCACCACCCGGAAGGTGCTGCCCACGCCGCGCTCGCTCGCCACCTCCACCGTGCCGTCGTGGGCGGCCACGATCGAGGCCACGATGGTCAGGCCGAGGCCCGTGCCGGGGATGTGCCGCTGCACGGCCGCGTCGCCGCGGAAGAAGCGGGAGAACACCTGCTCCACGTCGGCCTCGGAGATCCCCATGCCGGTGTCGCGCACGACGATCTCGACGGTGTCGTCGACCGATCGCAGGGAGACGGTCGCGGACCCGCCGGGCGCGGAGTACTTCACGGCGTTGGAGAGCAGGTTGTCGAGCACCTGCCGCAGCCGGCGCTCGTCGACGAGCGCGAGGAGGGACTCCGGTGCGTCGACGGCGACGCTGATGGCGGACCCCTCCGCGTGCGGGCGCATCGCCTCGACGGCATCGCGGACCAGCGTGCCCAGGTCGGCGGTCGCCCAGCGCAGCCGGACCGCGCCGTCCCGGTGGCGCGCCACGTCGAGCAGGTCGGAGACCAGCGCCTGGAGCCGGCGGGCGTTGCGCTCGACGACGCCGAGCTGGAGCTGGACCTCCGCCGGCAGCGCCGGGTGGTCGCACAGCAGCTCCAGATGGCCCAGGATCGGGGTGAGCGGCGTCCGGAGCTCGTGCGAGACCGAGGCGACGAAGTCGTCCTTGACCTGGATGGCGCGGAGCAGGTCGGTCACGTCCTGGTAGGCCAGCGCCGCCCCGATCCGCTCCCCGGAGGGCGAGCGGACCTGGCGGGCCGAGACCGACAGCGCGGTGCGCGTCGCCGGGTCGTGCCCGACCCAGAACCGGACGTCGTCGAACTCCTCGCCCTGCGTCGCGCGGTAGGAGGGCATCTCCTCGCGGCGCATCGGCGTCCGGCCGTCCACCCCGTAGACGTACCCCAGCTGACCGGCGACGCCGGCGTGGCCGTCGGGGTAGGGCACCTTGAGGTTGTCGACGTGGCGCTGGTTCATCCGCAGGTAGCGGCCGTCGCGGTCGATGAGCAGCAGCCCGACGCTGACCGCCTCGAAGATCGCCTCCAGGGTCTGGTGGTCCTTCTCCGCCTCCGCGGTCGCGATGCGGAGCCGCTCCTCGTGCTCCTGCTGGCGGGTGATGTCGACGATCTGGGCGATGAAGTGCAGGGGCCGGTCGTCGGCGTCGCGGGCCACGGCCACGGAGAGGTCGCCCCACACGGTCGCCCCGCTGGCGTGCAGGTAGCGCTTGCGCACTCGGTAGGTGTCGATCTCACCGGCCAGGGCGCGGTGGAACAGGGCGAGATCGGTGTCGAGGTCCTCGGGGTGGGTCAGTGCCTGGAACCCGCACCCGAGCAGCTCCTCGACGTTGCGTCCGAGCATCTCGGCGAGGGCGTGGTTGAGGGTCAGCAGCCGGCCGTCGAGGTCGACCAGCGCCATCCCGACGGGGGAGTGCTCGAGCGCCAGACGCCACAGCTCCGCTGCGTCGAGCATGCGCGTCCCCCGCTCCCCGGCTCCCCGGCCTCCCGCTGCACAGAAGACCCGCGAGCGATCCTACGGTCCGATACGCCCCGACTTCACCCGAATCCGAAGAAGCGCGCAATGAAGGATCGGTCGCTGTCGGGAGCGCCCGACGAGGGCCTGGGGCTACCTGCCGAAGTGGACGCTCGGCACCTCGCGCGCCGCGGGGTCGGTCAGCTCGAAGTAGTCCCGGTCGGCGAACCCGAACCCGCTGGCGACCAGGGTCGAGGGGAAGGTGTGCACGCGGGTGTTGTACGCCCGGACGTTGGCGTTGTAGAACCGGCGGGCGGCCGCGATCCGGTCCTCGGTCCCGGTCAGCTCGCGTTGGAGCTCCAGGAAGTTGGCGCTGGCCTTTAGGTCGGGATAGGCCTCGGCGCGGGCGAGCACCGTGGTCACCGCCCGGCCCAGCGCCTCCTCGGCGACGGCGCGGTCGCCGGGCCCGGCGTCCTTGCGCGCCTGCGCGGCCTCGCGGGCGGCGGTGAGCTGCTCGAGGACGCCCCGCTCGTGGTCGGCGTATCCCTGGACCGTGGAGACGAGGTTGGGGATCAGGTCGTGCCGGCGGTTCAGCTCAACGTCGATCTGCTTCCAGGACTCCTCGATCAGCGCACGCTGGCGCACGAAGCGGTTGTACATCACCACGACGGCGACCAGCAGGACGACGACGAGGGCGATCACGACGTACACGGCGGTCATGACAGGACCCTAGGGCGTCGGCGTCGCCTGCGGGGGAAGTCCGAAATCCTCGCGGACGAACCGCGGCAGGCTGTCCAGGATCAGGTCGAGCGCCTGCAGGCGCGGCTCCACGGCGTCGACGGCGTGGGCCCCGCCGTCGACGGTGAGCAGCCAGCCGCCGTCGAAGCGCCAGTCGAGGTCGCGGTGCCCGGCCAGCAGCGTCTCGACCAGGCGCGGGTGGAGCACGTCGGAGGCGAACTTGCGGTCGCTGCACGTCACGCGGAAGGCGCGGTTGAAGTCCTCGGACTCGATCTCGATGTCGCTGTTGGTGAGCCGGCCGACGGCGCGACTGAGGAACCCCTCCGGAGCGACGTGGAGGCCCGGCACGTCACCGCCGACCTGCACGGCCGTCACCGAGAACCGGTGGGTGCGCTCGTGGGTGCTGGCGTGGCCCTGGGCGTCCGTGGTCGTCTCCGTGGTGCGGTAGCTGTAGTCGAAGGCGGCGAAGGGCCGGCCGTCGTGGTCGCCGGAGAGGACGTTCTCGGCGCGCCGGCCGTGGCCCGCTCCGAACGGGCGCCCTCCGAAGCGGCCGACCCAGGCGTCGTCGCGCCGGGTGTAGGTCCAGCCGCGCGCGGCGGCGAGCGCGGCGAACGCCTCGCGGCGGCGCTTCTGCTGGAGGTACCCGAGGACGCCGACCAGCACGACCAGTGCGAGGAAGCCGATGAACACGACCGCGACCATGGGCGGCAGCGTAGTGAGGTGGGCGCCCGCGGGCCGGCTTTCGGGGCGACGTGCGGCGTACGACGTGACGGCACCGGGCTAGGTTCGGTGCATGCGCGCGATCAGCTACTCCCGCACCGGCGACCCCGACGTCCTGACGCTCGAGGACCGGCCGCTGCCGGAACCCGGCCCGGGAGAGGTCCGGGTCGAGATCCACCGGTCCGGGGTCAACCCGACCGACTGGAAGAGCCGGCGTGGCACGTCGCCGGGGGCGGTCGTCGAGCCCGCCCAGGTGCCGAACCAGGACGGCGCCGGGGTGGTGGATGCGGTGGGCGAGGGCGTCCAGGCCTCGCTGCGCGGACTGCGCGTGTGGATCTGGGAGGCGGCCCACGGCCGGCCCGCGGGCGGCACCGCCCAGGACTACGCCGTCGTCCCGGCGAGCCGCGTCGTGCTGCTGCCGGACACGGCGAGCTTCGACCTCGGCGCGAGCCTGGGGGTGCCGTTCCTGACGGCCCACCGCTGCCTGACGGTGACCGAGGACGGGCCGTCCCGGCTGGGCCCGGGCCGGATGACGGGCCGCACGGTCCTGGTGGCCGGGGGAGCCGGCGCGGTCGGCAACGCCGCGATCCAGCTGGCGCGCTGGTCCGACGCGACCGTGATCACTACCGTCAGCAGCCCGGAGAAGGCGACGCTGGCCCGCCTCGCCGGCGCGGACCACGTGATCGACTACCACACCGACGACGTCGTCGAGGTGGTCCGCGGCATCGCGCCGCACGGCGTCGACACGATCGTCGAGGTCGCTCCGGTCGCCAACGCGCCGATCGACGCACGGGTACTGGCCCAGGGCGGCTCGATCGCCGCCTACGCCGGCGTGCCGGGCGACGAGGTGGCCCTGCCCGTGCGGGAGCTGATGGCGCTCAACGCCCGCTTCCAGTTCGTGCTGCTCTACACCGCTCCCGACAGCTGGCGGCGCGGCGCGCTCGACGACCTCTCCGTCGCTGTCCTCGACCGCGCCGTGCGTGTCGGCTCCGAGGCAGGACTGCCGCTGCACCACTTCACGCTCGAGGACGCCGCCCGTGCGCACGCGGCCGTCGAGGACGGGGCCGTCGGCAAGGTCCTCATCGACGTGGTCGCGTAGGCACCGGCACCAGGACCGCTCAGCGCGACCGCCGGCCGCTCACCAGCCCCGCCACCGCACGCCAGCCGAGCATCGTCACGCCGAGGAAGACGATGGCCACGAACAGGAAGGCGACGGCGATGCCCCGGCTCGTCGCCACCCGGAGCGCCATGCCGACCACGTAGGTGGCCGCGAGGACGACCACGCCCGCCGGCCGGACCCGCGTGGTGTCCCGTCCCCTGCCGACCAGGACGCAGTGCGCGATCACCGTGCCCAGGGCGAAGGGCCACGCGATCAGCAGCACCACCCAGTCGGAGTCTCCCGCCTCGTGCGAGGACTTCCCGCCGAAGGCGAAGGCGAGCACGCAGAGCAGGTCCGCGAGGAGCGGAAGGGCGAGGGCTCGCGACGAAAGTCGATCCACGCCGCAAGGATCTCAGGTGCCCGCAGGGCGAGCGTCCCACCTCCGTGCGGTGGCGTGCCGGGGCGCTGGCACACTGCTCGCAGTCCGCCCGCCTTCCCCTGCACACCCGGAGCGCTCGATGGCCACTGAGTCCTACTTGCTCCGTGTGGTCGACGTCGTCGAGGAGACCGAGGACGCCCGGTCGATCCTTCTCGAGGTGCCCGCCGAGCTGCAGGAGGTGTTCGCCTACCAGCCGGGTCAGTTCCTCACCGTGGGCGTCCCCTCCGACCGGACCGGGCTCGTCGCGCGCTGCTACTCGCTGTCGAGCACGCCGCACTCGGGCGAGCACCGCATCACCGTCAAGCGCACCCCCGGCGGCTACGCCTCGGGCTGGATCCATGACCACCTGCGCGTCGGCGACCGGCTGCGCGTGCTGCCCCCGAGCGGCATCTTCACCCCGGCGAGCCTGGACGAGGACCTGCTCCTCCTCGCCGCCGGCTCCGGGATCACCCCCGTGCTGTCGATCCTGCGGACGGCGCTGGAGAGGGGGAGTGAGCGGGTCGTGCTGCTCTACGCCAACCGCGACGAGCGCTCGGTCATCTTCGCCGCGGCGCTCCGCGACCTCGCCGCGCAGTACGCCGACCGGCTGGTGGTGGTGCACTGGCTGGAGTCGGTGCAGGGCCTTCCGTCCCAGGAGGGGCTGCGCACGTTCGCGTCGGCGTACGAGTCCTCCACCGCGTTCCTATGCGGTCCGGCGCCCTTCATGAAGGCCTGTGTCGCCGCGCTGAAGGACCTCGGGTTCCCCCGTGCGCGGCGCCACCAGGAGAAGTTCGTCTCGCTCGGCGGCAACCCCTTCGGCGACGTGGAGGAGGTGCTCGCCGCCCAGCGCACGCTCGACGAGGCGGACGACGCCGAACACGCGGGCGACCCGGTGGTCGCGACGCCTCTCGTCACCCGACCGGTCAGCGTCGAGGTCGACCTCGACGGCGCTCGGTACTCCTTCGACGACTGGCGGGGCGAGGAGCCGCTGCTGGAGTTCCTCGAGGGCAAGGGCGTCCCGGCGCCGTTCTCCTGCCGTGCCGGCGAGTGCTCCGCGTGCGCCTTCCTCGTCCTCGAGGGCGACGTCGCGCTGCGGCACAACGACGTGCTGGACGACGCCGACCTGGCCCACGGCCTCCGGCTCGCCTGCCAGGCCCTGCCGGCGAGCGCGAGGCTGCGGATCACCTACAACGGGTGAGCGTGCGAGCATCACCGGCGTGACCGAGCACTACGCCCTGGACGACCACCTGGCCGAGCGGACGCTGCTGGTGGCCGCGGCCTACGTCGTGCTGCGGCGCGAAGACGACGTGCTGCTGCAGCTGCGGCAGGGCACCGGCTACATGGACGGCCGGTGGGCGCTCCTCGCCGGTCACGTCGACCGCGACGAAGCAGTCGACCACGCCGCCGTCCGGGAGGCGCTCGAGGAGGGCGGCGTGGTGATCGACCGTGCGGACCTGCGGCCGCTGACCACGCTGCACCGCTTCGAGGTCGGCGGCCCGCAGGTCGAGCAGCGGGCCGACTTCTTCTTCGCGTGCAGTCGCTGGAGCGGCGAGCCGTCGGTGCAGGAGCCAGACAAGTGCGCGGCGATGCGGTGGTTCTCCCTGCGTGCGCTTCCCGACGACGTCGTTCCGCACGAGCGCCTCGTCCTGGAGGGCATGCGCGACGGCACGCTGCCGGCGATCATGTCGTTGCCCGGAGGCCTCGTCGGGTGAGATCGCACTCACCACGTGACGGCCGGTCCACCCGATCGACCGATGAGGGCGTGGCGGTCCCTCCGGATGACCAACCGGGGCGCCGACCGGATCGGCTCCTCGCCCGCTGACCCCCGCCTGTGGAGACGCTCACTCGGCGCCGCCTGACGTCGGTCCGTCGGTCTCCATGTCACTCTCGGCGTCACTCTCGGCGAACAGGTGGGACCACAGGTCGAGCAGCTGTGCACCGTCGTCGAGGTTCGCGAGCCGAAGCGTGCCGTCCCTCACCTCCGGACTACCAGCCGCGCTCGCGCCACTCCTGGAGGTGCGGGCGCTGGTCACCGAGGACGCCGTCGTCGCCGTGGCCGGGGTAGAACCAGGTCTCGTCGGGGAGCCGGTCGAAGATCTTGGCCGACACGTCGTCGATGAGGGACCTGAAGGCGGCGTCGTCGCCGAAGGTGTTGCCCACGCCGCCGGGGAACAGGCTGTCGCCGGTCCACAGGTGCGGGGTGCCCTCGGGGTCGTCGTACAGCAGGGCGACCGAGCCGGGGGTGTGGCCGACGAGCGTGATCACCTCGAGGCGGCAGTCGCCGACCTCGACCACGTCGCCGTCGTGGAGCGGCTCGGCGATCCTGACGCCGGTCTGCTCCGTGATCGCGGCCGCGTCGTCCGCACCGGCGGCGGTCACGGCGCCGGTCGCCGCGACCACGTCGGCCAGGGCGCGGTGGTGGTCCCAGTGCTGGTGGGTGGTGACCACCCGCTGCAGGCCGTCGTCCCCGACCAGCCGGAGCAGCACGCCCGGCTCCGCGGCGGCGTCGACGAGGAGCTGGTCGCCGGTCGAGCGGGAGCGCAGCAGGTAGCAGTTGTTCGACATGTCCGCGTCGACGGCCACCTTCGACACGACCAGGTCGGTGAGCTCGCGGACGTCGGGCGCACCGCCGGGGGAGACGTGGCCGGTGTAGGCAGACATGGTGCCGAGCGTAGCGGCGGGCCCGCTTGCGCGATGGCCTAGGATGGACGAACGTGTGTTCGACGACACGTCGTCGCCGGCACCTCCGTACCGTCGGGACCGCACCACCTTCAGCCACCGAGACAGCAGGGGAACCCGTGGCAGACCAGCTCGTCATCCGGGGCGCGCGCGAGCACAACCTGAAGGACGTCTCGCTCGACCTTCCACGCGACGCCCTCATCGTGTTCACCGGGCTCTCCGGCTCGGGCAAGAGCTCGCTTGCCTTCGACACGATCTTCGCCGAGGGCCAGCGCCGCTACGTCGAGTCGCTCTCGGCGTACGCCCGCCAGTTCCTGGGCCAGATGGACAAGCCCGACGTCGACTTCATCGAGGGGCTCTCGCCCGCCGTCTCCATCGACCAGAAGTCGACCTCGAAGAACCCGCGCTCGACGGTCGGCACCATCACCGAGGTCTACGACTACCTCCGGCTGCTCTACGCGCGCGCCGGCCGGCCGCACTGCCCGGTGTGCGGGGCCGCCATCGAGCGGCAGACCCCGCAGCAGATCGTCGACCGGGTGCTGCAGCTGCCCGAGGGCACCCGGTTCCAGGTGCTCGCCCCCGTGGTGAAGGCCCGGAAGGGCGAGTACACCGAGCTGTTCCGGTCGCTGCAGTCTCAGGGCTTCAGCAGGGCCCGGGTGGACGGCGAGACCGTGCAGCTGGCCGACATGGTCGCCGACACCCCGCGGCTGGACAAGCAGAAGAAGCACACGATCGAGGTCGTCGTCGACCGCCTGGCCGTCAAGGACTCGGCCCGGCGCCGGCTCACCGACTCCGTCGAGACGGCGCTCAACCTCGCCTCCGGCGTGCTGCTGCTCGACCTGGTCGACCTGCCCGAGCGCGACCCCGGCCGGGAGCTGCGGTTCTCGGAGAAGATGTCGTGCCCCAACGAGCACGCGATCGAGACCGACGAGCTGGAGCCGCGCTCGTTCTCGTTCAACTCCCCGTTCGGCGCCTGCCCGCAGTGTCACGGGCTCGGCACCCGGATGGAGGTCGATCCCGAGCTGGTGATCAGCGACCCGGGCGCCACCCTGGGCGAGGGCGTCATCCAGCCCTGGTCGGGCGCCCACGTCGCCGACTACTTCACCCGGCTGCTCGGCGCGCTCGGCGACGAGCTCGGCTTCGACCTGAATACCCCCTGGCAGGACCTGCCGAAGAAGGCACAGCGCTCGATCCTCGAGGGACACGCCACCAAGGTGCACGTGGTGCACACCAACCGCTACGGGCGCCGTCGGGCCTACGACACCTCCTTCGAGGGCGTGAAGCCCTACATCGAGCGGCGGCACCGCGAGGCGGAGTCCGACACGAGCCGCGAGCGGTTCGAGGGCTTCATGCGCGAGGTGCCGTGCCCCACCTGCGCCGGCACCCGGCTCAAGCCGGTGTCCCGCGCCGTCACGCTCGGAGGCCGCGGCATCGCCGAGGTGTGCGCGCTCTCGATCCGCGAGTCCTCGGAGTTCCTCGGCGCGCTCGAGCTCACCGCCCGGGAGCGGCAGATCGCGGAGCGGGTCCTCAAGGAGATCCAGGAGCGACTGCGGTTCCTGCTCGACGTCGGTCTCGACTACCTCTCGCTCGACCGCGCCTCCGCCACGCTCTCCGGCGGCGAGGCCCAGCGGATCCGGCTCGCCACCCAGATCGGGGCCGGCCTGGTCGGCGTGCTCTACGTCCTCGACGAGCCAAGCATCGGCCTGCACCAGCGCGACAACCAGCGCCTGATCGAGACCCTCGTCCGGCTCAAGGACCTCGGCAACACCCTCATCGTCGTCGAGCACGACGAGGACACCATCCGGGTCGCGGACTGGATCGTCGACATCGGCCCCGGTGCGGGCGAGCACGGTGGTCAGGTCGTGCACTCCGGCACGGTCGCCGACCTGCTCGACCACCCCGACTCCGAGACCGGTCTCTACCTCTCGGGGCGCAAGGAGATCCCGCTGCCCGCCGTACGCCGCCCTCGGCAGAAGGGCCGCTCGCTGACGGTCCACGGCGCCCGGGAGAACAACCTCAAGGACATCGACGTCGCGTTCCCGTTGGGGCTGTTCGTCGCCGTCACCGGGGTGAGCGGCTCGGGGAAGTCGACGCTGGTCAACGACATCCTCTACACCTCGCTGGCGCGGGAGATCTACAACGCGCGCACGGTGCCCGGGCGGCACCGCAGGATCAGCGGGCTCGACCACGTCGACAAGGTGATCCACGTCGACCAGTCGCCGATCGGCCGTACGCCGCGCTCCAACCCGGCGACCTACACCGGCGTCTTCGACCACGTCCGCAAGCTGTTCGCCTCGACCCCGGAGGCGAAGATGCGCGGCTACCAGCCGGGCCGGTTCTCCTTCAACGTCAAGGGCGGTCGCTGCGAGGCGTGCGCCGGCGACGGCACGATCAAGATCGAGATGAACTTCCTGCCCGACGTCTACGTCCCGTGCGAGGTCTGCCACGGGGCCCGCTACAACCGCGAGACGCTCGAGGTGCACTACAAGGGCAAGACGATCGCCGACGTCCTCGACATGCCGATCGAGGAGGCTGCCGACTTCTTCGCAGCCATCCCCGCGATCGCGCGCCACATGACCACGTTGTGCGAGGTCGGGCTCGGCTACGTACGCCTCGGGCAGCCGGCGACCACCCTGTCCGGTGGCGAGGCGCAGCGCGTGAAGCTGGCCAGCGAGCTGCAGAAGCGCTCCACGGGGCGCACCGTCTACGTCCTCGACGAGCCGACCACCGGGCTCCACTTCGAGGACATCCGCAAGCTGCTCGGCGTCCTGTCGAGCCTGGTCGACAAGGGCAACACGGTGCTGGTGATCGAGCACAACCTCGACGTGATCAAGACCGCCGACTGGATCGTCGACATGGGTCCGGGCGGCGGCACCAACGGCGGCACGGTGGTGGCGGAGGGCACGCCCGAGCAGGTCGCCGAGGTCGAGGGCAGCTTCACCGGTCAGTTCCTGCGGCCCTTGCTCACGGCAGGCGCGGCGCGGGTGTCCTCGTGAGTGCCACCGGCGCCGGCCCGGACCGTCGGGCCGTGGTGGCCGGCACCGCGGCCGTCGGCCTGGCCCTGCCGCTGCTGGCGGCCTGCGGTGACATCGGCAAGGGGCACCCGCACACCGGCCCGACCGGCACCGGACCGCTGGGGCCGGCCTCGGAGGTGCCGGTCGGGGGCGGTCACGTCTTCGCCGACAAGCAGGTGGTGGTCACCCAGCCCAAGGCCGGCGAGTACAAGGCGTTCTCGGCGGTCTGCACGCACGCCGGATGCCTCGTCCGCTCCGTGGCGGACGGGCAGATCCGGTGCCCCTGTCACGGCAGCCGGTTCTCGATCACCGACGGCTCGGTCGTCGGCGGGCCGGCTCCGGCTCCGCTGCCGGCGGTCGACGTCGAGGTGGCGAACGGCACCATCTCCCTGGCCTGAGGACGGCTCCCGGCGGCGAGGAGCGACCAACGTCCCGGGTGATCTGTCCGGCTGCGGGTGATCGGTCCGACATGTGGGGTCGCACCGGTCTAGTCGCCCCCCACCTGACTCGACCGGCTTCGACCGCTCGGCGCGTCCCGGTGGGCAGACTCGTGCGCAACAGACGAGAGGGAGCGTGATGGGGCACTTCGCTGCGGATGCCGCGGGAACGCGGCTGTCCCCGCGCGTGCCGCGCCCGCGTACGCCGGGACAGGCCCGGACCGGCAGCACCGACGGGCCGCGTCGGGTGAAGATCGTCGTGGTGGGGCTGGACGAGGTCGGGCTCCGGCTGGCCGTCCGGGCCGCCGAGGTCGACCACGCGGTGGTCGGCCACGAGACCGACCGCCGGCGCCTGCAGGCCCTCGCCGTCGGACGGTCCTACGTCGACGGCGTGAGCGAGACCCGCCTGCGTGCCCTCGCCCCGGAGGAGTTCCGCGTCAGCGCCGAGGAGTCCGCGCTCGCCGACTTCGACATCGCGGTGATCGCGGGCTCGGCGTCGATCGCCGCGGCAGCCCAGGCGGTGGCCCGGTACCTGCTGCCCGGACGTGCCGTCGTGCTGGCGCCCGGCGTCGCCGCGCCGGGCGGGGAGGACGCCGTCGCCGAGGTGCTGGAGGCCGGATCCGGCCTGACCCCGGGCATCGACTTCCACCTGGGTGCGCTCGCGGGCAGCAGCGGTCCCCGCACGACGCCGGCCGGCCGGGTCGCGGTGGCGGCCTTCCGCCGCCGGCTGGCGGAGCCGCCGGCGTCCGCCGCTGTCCGTCCCCCCTCGTAGGCTGGTGGTGTGGCGGACCCCTCGACCTACCGGCCCGCGCCCGGGACCATCCCGACCCAGCCCGGCGTCTACCGGTTCCGTGATCCGCAGCGACGCGTCATCTACGTCGGCAAGGCGAAGAACCTGCGGGCGCGGCTCTCGTCGTACTTCCAGGACCTGGCCAACCTGCACCCGCGCACCGCCACCATGGTCACCACCGCCGCCTCGGTGGAGTGGACGGTGGTCGGCACCGAGGTCGAGGCGCTCCAGCTGGAGTACAGCTGGATCAAGGAGTTCGACCCCCGGTTCAACGTCAAGTACCGCGACGACAAGTCTTACCCGTGGCTCGCCGTGACCGTGGGGGAGGAGTTCCCCCGCGTGATGGTCGTGCGCGGCGCCAAGAAGAAGGGCGTGCGCTACTTCGGCCCCTACAGCCACGCCTGGGCGATCCGCGACACCGTCGACACCCTGCTGCGCGTCTTCCCGATGCGCTCGTGCAGCAAGGGGGTCTTCAACCGCGCCGGCCAGGTGGGCCGGCCCTGCCTGCTGGGCTACATCGACAAGTGCTCGGCGCCGTGCGTCGGGCGGGTCACGCCCGAGGAGCACCGGCACATCGTCGACGACTTCTGCGACTTCATGGGCGGCCGGACCGACGCCTTCGTGCGCCGCGTCGAGCGCGCCATGTACGCGGCCTCCGACGAGCAGGACTACGAGCGCGCAGCCCGGCTGCGTGACGACCTCGGGGCGCTCCAGAAGGCGCTGGAGAAGCAGGCGGTCGTCCTCGGCGACGGCACCGACGCCGACGTGGTGGCGCTCGCGGAGGACCAGCTCGAGGTGGCCGTGCAGGTCTTCCACGTCCGTGCCGGGCGCATCCGCGGACAACGCGGGTGGGTCGCCGACCGGGTCGAGGACGCCGACACGGCCGGCCTCGTCGGCGACTTCCTGCTGCAGCTGTACGCCGGCGAGGCGGGCGATGCCGTCCCGCGGGAGATCCTGGTCCCGGTGCTGCCCGAGGACGCCGCCACCTACGAGCAGCTGCTCAGCGAGGCGCGCGGTGGACGGGTCGCGCTCCGGGTGCCGCGCCGTGGCGACAAGCGCACGCTCCAGGACACCGTCGAGCAGAACGCGCGCCAGGCGCTGGCCCTGCACAAGACCAAGCGCGCCAGCGACCTGACCACCCGCAACCAGGCCCTGGAGGAGATCCAGCACGCGCTCGAGCTCACCACGGCGCCTCTGCGCATCGAGTGCTACGACATCTCCAACCTGCACGGCACCGAGATCGTGGGCTCGATGGTCGTCTTCGAGGACGGGCTGGCCCGCAAGGGGGAGTACCGCCGGTTCGTGGTGCGCTCCGTCGGTGGCGAGGGCGGGTCCAACGACGTCGCCTCGATGCACGAGGTGATCAGCCGCCGCTTCACCCGGTTGCTCGAGGAGCGGGAGCGCACCCCGGAGATCGGCGAGGAGACGGCGCCCCGCGGCTTCGCCTACGCACCCGGCCTGGTCGTCGTCGACGGCGGTCCGCCGCAGGTGGCCGCCGCGCAGCGTGCGCTCGACGAGCTGGGCATCGACGACGTCGCGGTGTGCGGGCTCGCGAAGCGGCTCGAGGAGGTGTGGCTCCCCGGCGAGCCCGACCCGGTGATCCTGCCCCGGACCAGCGAGGGCCTCTACCTTCTGCAGCGCGTGCGCGACGAGGCGCACCGGTTCGCGATCACCCATCACCGCGGGCGCCGCTCGCGCTCGATGGTGGAGAGCGTGCTCGACGACGTCCCGGGGCTCGGCGAGGTCCGGCGCAAGGCGTTGCTGAGGCAGTTCGGCTCCCTGAAGCGGCTCCGGGCCGCCAGTCTCGAGGAGATCGCCGCAGTGCCGGGCATCGGTCCCGCGACCGCGGCCGCCGTGGCGACGGCGGTCGCGCCGGCCGAGGAGGGACGCAAGACTGTCGCGGTCAACACCGCGACGGGGGAGATCATCGAGAGCGAGGGGGACCGCTGATGTCCGACGAGGACGCCGCGTCCGCGGCACCGCTGGGAGAGCTCGTCGTGGTGACGGGCATGACCGGCGCCGGACGGTCGACCGCCGCCAAGGAGCTGGAGGACCTCGGCTTCTTCGTCGTCGACAACGTGCCCCCGGAGCTGGTGCACGACGTGGTCCGCCTGGTCGACGCACGCCAAGGGGTCACCCAGCCGGTCGCGGCCGTCGTGGACGTCCGGGCCGGCGAGTTCTTCGCGGCACTCACGGAGGCGCTCGCGAGCCGGCTCCCGACCCGGCGTACGACCCTGCTGTTCCTCGAGGCGGACGACGACATCCTGGTCCGCCGTCAGGAGGCGGCCCGTCGCCCGCACCCCCTGCAGGGCACCGGCCGACTGCTGGAGGGGATCCAGCGCGAGCGGGAGGTGCTGTCCCCGCTGCGCGGAGACGCCCAGCTCGTCATCGACACCACCTCGCTGAGCCCCACCGAGCTGCGCTCCCGGATCGCCGAGGCCTTCGGCAACCCCGCCTCCGTCGCCCTCCAGATCACTGTCCTCAGCTTCGGGTTCAAGTACGGCGTGCCGGTCGACGCCGACCTGATGGCGGACATGCGCTTCCTGCCCAACCCGCACTGGGTGCCCGAGCTGCGGCCGCAGACCGGCAAGGACGTGGCGGTCGCGTCCTACGTGCTCGACCAGGACGGCGCCGTCGAGTTCCTCGACCGGTACGTGCCGGTCGTCGAGACCGTCGGCGCGGGCTACGTCCGCGAGGGGAAGCGGTTCATGACGGTGGCGATCGGGTGCACCGGTGGCAAGCACCGCTCGGTGGCGATGGTCGAGGAGATCGCCCGGCGGCTCCGCGAGGGCGGTGTCCCGGCCCGCACCGCCCACCGCGACCTGGGGCGCGAGTGAGCCTCCCCGGCCCGTTCCCCGCGACGGGCTCACCCGACCCGCGCGTGGTGGCGCTCGGCGGTGGCCACGGGCTGGCCGCCTCGCTGGCCGCACTGCGTCGCGTCACCAGCGAGGTGACGGCCGTGGTGACCGTGGCCGACAACGGCGGCTCCTCGGGGCGGTTGCGCCAGGAGCTGGGTGTGCTCCCACCCGGCGACCTCCGGATGGCGCTGGCGGCGCTGTGCGGCGACGACCGCTGGGGCCAGACCTGGGCCCGCGTGCTGCAGCACCGGTTCGACTCCGACGGCCCGCTCGCCGGGCACGCGACCGGCAACCTGCTCATCCTCACCCTGTGGGAGCTCCTCGGCGACCACGTCGCCGGCCTGGACTGGGTGGCGGCGCTGCTCGGCGCGCGCGGACGGGTGCTGCCGATGGCGACCGTGCCGCTCGACATCGTGGCGACCGCGCGCAGCGAGGCCGGCGAGGTCGACGTCCGCGGACAGGTCGAGGTGGCCACGACGACGGGGCTGGTCGCGGTCCGGCTCGACCCGGCCCGGCCGCCGGCGTGCCCCGAGGCCGTGGAGGCCATCGACGCGGCCGACCTGGTCGTGCTCGGTCCCGGCTCGTGGTTCACCAGTGTGCTCCCGCACATGCTCGTGCCCGACCTGCGAGCCGCCCTCACCCGGACCACGGCGCGCGTCGTGGTGACGATGAACCTGGCCTCGCAGGCGGGGGAGACCGAGGGGATGGGACCGGTCGAGCACCTCGAGGCGCTGCGCCGCCACGCGCCCGACCTCCATGTCGACGTGGTGCTCGCCGACCAGCACGCCGTACCGGAGCGGGAGCCTCTCGAGGCGGCCGCCGCGAGGCTCGGCGGGCGCCTCGTGGTGGCCGACGTCCGCGACGACGCAGCACCGCTGACCCACCACCCGGAGAAGCTGGCACTTGCCTATGCGGCCGTTGCGGACTCGACATAGGGTGCAGGGCATGGCGATGACGGCTCAGGTCAAGGCGGAGCTTGCCAACACCAAGATCACCAAGACCTGCTGCCGCAAGTCCGAGGTCTCCTCGATGCTGCGATTCGCCGACGCGCTGCACCTGGTCAACGGGCACGTGGTCATCGAGGCCGAGCTCGACACCGGGGCCGCCGCGCGCCGTCTCCGCACCGACATCGCCGACGTCTTCGGGCACGAGTCGGAGGTGGTCCTCCTCAAGGGCAGCGGCATCCGGCGCGGCACCCGCTACCTGGTCCGGATCGCCCGCCACGGCGAGGCGCTGGCGCGCCAGACCGGGCTCATCGACCAGCGCAACCGGCCGGTGCGCGGCCTGCCACCGCAGGTCGTCTCGGGCTCGGGCTGTGACGCCGTGGCCGCATGGCGCGGCGCCTTCCTCGCCCACGGCTCGCTCACCGAGCCCGGTCGCTCCAGCTCGCTGGAGGTCACCTGTCCCGGCCCCGAGGCAGCACTGGCCCTGGTCGGCGCAGCTCGGCGCCTCGGCATCCCGGCCAAGGCGCGCGAGGTCCGCGGCGTCGACCGGGTGGTGATCCGCGACGGCGACGCGATCGCGCAGATGCTGACCCGGCTCGGCGCCCACGAGACGCTGCTGGCGTGGGAGGAGCGCCGGATGCGGCGCGAGGTCCGCGCCACCGCCAACCGTCTGGCCAACTTCGACGACGCGAACCTGCGGCGCTCGGCTCGCGCCGCCGTCGCCGCGGGCGCCCGCGTGCAGCGTGCGCTGGAGATCCTCGGCGAGGAGCTTCCCGACCACCTCCGCCAGGCCGGCCAGCTCCGGCTCGACCACAAGCAGGCCTCGCTGGAGGAGCTGGGCCAGCTGCACGACCCGGTGCTCACCAAGGACGCGATCGCGGGCCGGATCCGCCGGCTCCTCGCGATGGCCGACAAGCGCGCCGAGGACCTCGGGATCCCCGACACCGAGGCGTCGCTGACCCCGGAGATGCTCGCCGAGGAGGCCTGACCCCGGTACGGCGGTTACTCGCACGTACCCCGGACACGGCCGGGATCGACCTCGCGGGCCCACGGTAGGGTCGAAGCGAAGCAAGAGCCCGCTACCCAGGAGTTTCTCTGTGACCGTCCGCGTAGGCATCAACGGCTTCGGCCGCATCGGCCGCAACTTCTACCGCGCCGTCCGTGCCGCATCCTCGGGGGGCGCCGACATCGAGATCGTCGGCGTCAACGACCTCACCGACAACAAGTCCCTCGCGCACCTGCTCAAGTTCGACTCGATCCTGGGCCGCCTCGACGCCGAGGTGTCCTACACCGACTCCGCGATCACCGTCGGCGACCACGAGATCGCGACGTTCGCCGAGCGCGACCCCGCGCAGCTGAAGTGGGGCGAGATCGGTGCCGACGTCGTCATCGAGTCCACCGGCTTCTTCACCGACGCCACCAAGGCGCACGCCCACGTCGACGCCGGTGCCAAGAAGGTCATCATCTCCGCGCCCGCCTCCAACGAGGACATCACGATCGTGATGGGCGTCAACGACGACCTGTACGACCCGGCGCAGCACACGGTGATCTCCAACGCCTCGTGCACGACCAACTGCCTGGCACCGATGGCGAAGGCGCTGCACGACGAGTTCGGCATCGTCAAGGGCCTGATGACCACCATCCACGCCTACACCGCCGACCAGAACCTCCAGGACAACATCCACAAGGACCTGCGCCGGGCGCGGGCCGCCGCGATCAACCTGGTCCCCACCTCGACCGGCGCTGCGAAGGCGATCGGCCTGGTCCTGCCGGACCTCAAGGGCAAGCTCGACGGCTACGCGATCCGCGTGCCGGTGCCCACCGGCTCGGCGACCGACCTCACCTTCGAGGCCCGCCGGGAGACCACCGTCGAGGAGGTCAACGCGGCGGTGCAGAAGGCTGCCGACGGCCGCATCCTCAAGTACAGCACCGACCCGATCGTGTCCTCCGACATCGTCACCGACCCGGCGTCGTGCATCTTCGACGCGCCGCTGACCAAGGTCATCGGCAACCAGGTCAAGGTCGTCGGCTGGTACGACAACGAGTGGGGCTACTCCAACCGCCTCGTCGACCTGGTCGCGCTCGTCGGCGCCGACCTCTGAGCGGCGTGGGGGACTACCCCGGGCTCGGGGAGGTCGCCGGACGGCGGGTCCTGGTCCGCAGCGACCTCAACGTCCCGCTCGACGACGCCGGGCAGATCACCGACGACGGCCGCATCCGGGCCAGCGTCCCCACCATCCGTGCTCTGGCCGACGCCGGGGCGCGGGTGGTGGTCACCGCCCACCTGGGCAGGCCGAAGGGCGCGCCGGACCCGGCGTACTCCCTGGCGCCGGTCGCCCGTCGGCTCGGCGAGCTCCTGGGCGCCGAGGTGGCCTTCGCGACCGACACCGTCGGGAACTCCGCCCGCGCGACGGTCGACGGCCTCGTCGACGGCGAGGTGGCGCTGCTGGAGAACGTGCGCTTCAACGCCGGTGAGACCAGCAAGGACGACGCCGAGCGCGGTGCCTTCGCCGACGAGCTGGCGAGCCTGGCGGACGCCTTCGTCAGCGACGGCTTCGGGGTCGTGCACCGCAAGCAGGCGAGCGTCTACGACGTGGCGCAGCGGCTCCCGCACGCCATGGGCGGCCTCGTGGCCGCGGAGATCGACGTCCTGCGTCGGCTGACCGAGGACCCGCAGCGGCCCTACGTCGTCGTGCTCGGCGGCTCGAAGGTCTCCGACAAGCTCGCCGTGATCGACAACCTGCTCAGCAAGGCCGACACCCTGCTGATCGGCGGCGGCATGCTCTTCACCTTCCTCGCCGCCCAGGGACACCAGGTGGGCAGGAGCCTGCTCGAGCAGGACCAGGTCGACACGTGCCGCGCCTACCTGCGTCGTGCCGAGGAGAGTGGTGTGCGACTGCTGCTGCCCACCGACGTCGTGGTAGCGCCGGAGTTCTCCGCCGATGCGCCCCCGACGGTGGTCGCGGCCGCGGGCATCCCGGAGGACCAGATCGGGCTCGACATCGGGCCCGACACCGCGGCGGCCTTCGCCGCGGAGGTCCGCGGAGCCCACACCGTGTTCTGGAACGGTCCGATGGGCGTCTTCGAGTTCCCTGCCTTCGCCGCGGGCACGCGAGCGGTCGCCCAGGCGCTCACCGAGGTCGACGGCCTCTCGGTCGTCGGTGGCGGTGACTCGGCGGCGGCCGTCCGCGCCCTGGGCTTCGCCGACGACGCCTTCGGCCACATCTCGACCGGCGGTGGCGCCAGCCTCGAGTACCTCGAGGGCAAGGCCCTCCCCGGCATCGACGTCCTGCAGGAGAGCTGATTGGCTACGAAGACGACCGGCCGCACCCCGCTGATGGCCGGCAACTGGAAGATGAACTGCACCCACCTCGAGGCGGTGCACCTGGTGCAGAAGCTGGCGTTGACGCTGGCCGACAAGAAGCACGACCCGGCGCGCGCCGAGGTGGCGGTGATCCCGCCGTTCACCGACCTGCGCAGCGTGCAGACCCTCGTCGACGGTGACCGGCTCCCGATCCGCTACGGCGCTCAGGACGTCTCGACACATGAGAGCGGTGCGTTCACCGGCGAGATCTCGGCGCTGATGCTGGCGAAGCTCGGCTGCTCGTACGTCGTCGTGGGCCATTCCGAGCGGCGCGAGTACCACGCGGAGGACGACCGGGAGGTCAATGCTAAGGCGCACCAGGCGCTCAAGCACGGCATGACGCCGATCGTGTGCGTCGGCGAGGGCCTCGACGTGCGCAAGCAGGGCGAGCAGGTGGCGTTCACCCTCGCGCAGGTCGAGGGCTCGCTTGCCGGCTTCTCCGCGGAGCAGGTGGCCGGCCTGGTCATCGCCTATGAGCCCGTCTGGGCCATCGGCACCGGCGAGGTGGCCACGCCCGCGGACGCCCAGGAGGTGTGCGGCGCCATCCGGTCCAGGATCGGCGAGCTGCACGGCGATGCGGCGGCGGAGGGCGTACGGGTGCTCTACGGCGGCTCCGTCAAGGCGGCCAACGTGGGCGCGATCATGCAGCAGCCGGACGTCGACGGCGCGCTCGTCGGCGGCGCCAGCCTCGACGCCGAGGAGTTCGGCGGCATCTGCCGGTTCTACGACATGCCCGTCCTGTGACGGGATGGCTCGGGCGTCCGGCCAGGATCGGTTAGGCTTCGCGACGTGGTACTGCTGTTCGAGATCCTGCTCGTCATTTCGAGCCTCTTGATGATCCTGCTGGTCCTCCTCCACAAGGGGCGGGGCGGCGGGCTCTCCGACATGTTCGGTGGTGGCGTCTCGAGCGGCCTGGGCGGATCGTCCGTCGCCGAGCGGAACCTCGACCGGATCACCATCGGTACCGGCGTGGTCTGGTTCGCGTGCGTCATCGGCCTGGGGCTGTTGCTCAAGGCCGCCAACTGATCCCACTCACCACACGAGGAGACCAGTCGTGGCTGGCGGAGGAAATGCCATCCGGGGAAGCCGGGTCGGTGCGGGCCCCATGGGCGAGGCGGAGCGCGGTGAGGCCGCGCCGCGGCAGAACGTCACCTACTTCTGCTCCCAGGAGCACCGCACCCTGATCGCGTTCTCCATCGAAGCGCAGCCGCCCGAGTCGTGGGACTGCCCGCGCTGCGGACTGCCGGCGAGCCTGGACTCGGAGAACCCTCCGCCGCCGCCGAAGATCGAGCCGTACAAGACGCACCTGGCCTACGTGAAGGAGCGCCGCTCCGACGCCGAGGCCAAGGACATCCTCGAAGAGGCGATCCAGCTCCTCCGCACCCGCCGGAAGAACGGCGAGATCATCTTCTGACCCCGAGCGGGCGGAAACGGCGCGCTGAAACACGCTGAGCGGGCGGTGACCCCGCCACCTGTGGATTGCGACAACGGGGCGGGGGCCGGCTGGTCCATCCTTCCCCGATGCGCTCTTCCTGGACCCGATGGCTGGACCCCACTGGTGCGTTGCTGGGGGAGGCCTTCCCGCTTCCCCTGACCGAGCCGTTCACCCGCGCGGTCGCGGATGCAGCCGGGATCAGTACGCCGGTCCTGCGGAGGCTCTCGGCTGCAGGGCTGGTCCGTCCGGTGCTGCACGGCGTCCATGCGGTGGCGCAGGCTCCTGACTCCGTCCGCTTCCGGGCTCGAGCCGTCGCCCTGGTGGTGTCCGAGCACGCGGTCGTCACGGACCGCGCAGCTGCCTGGCTCCACGGCATGCCCGTCCTGCGCCGCGGCGCCCACCTGGCTGCGCCGCCGATCGAGGTCTGCCACGTCACCGACACCCGGTCGCGACGGCCGGAGGTGGACGGCCACCGCCGTGATCTGCTTGCCGGCGACGTCGCCGAGCTGCACGGCGTGCGCGTCACCACGGCGCTGCGAACCGCTCTGGACCTGGGCCGGCTGCTGTGGCGCTTCGACGCGCTGGCCAGCCTCGACGCGAGCCTTCGTCTCGGAGTCGACCATCAACGACTGCTCGTCGAGATGGACCGGTTCAAGGGATATCGCGGAGTGCGGCAGCTGCGAGTGCTCGCGCCGCTCGCCGACGGCCGTTCGGAGTCGCCGGGGGAGTCGGCGCTTCGCCTGCACTGGCTCGACGCGGGACTTCCGGCACCCGACCTGCAGCACTGGATCTGCGACGACGCCGGCATCGGGATCTATCGCCTCGACGTACCTGCGCCGGGGGTCCGCTACGCCGCAGAGTACGACGGCGAGCAGTTCCACACCCGAGCGGTCGACGTGGCACACGACGAGGAGAGACGTGACTGGATCCGCACGCAGCGCGGATGGCACATCGACGTCTTCACCAAGCACGACGTCTACGGCACGGACACGACGATCGGCGAACGTCTCGCTCGTGGGTTCGCCGAAGCACGGCGGTCGATGGCCATCTGGACTCCGTGACCGCACGTGCCCGCTCGACGCATCGGAGCGAGCCGTTTCCGCCCGCTCAGCGCTTGGGAGCGAGCCGTTTCCGCCCGCTCGGGATCAGGCGAGGGAGGCGGCGGCCTCGTCGACGTACCAGACGGTGTCGGCGACGGTGAGGCCACGGGCGGGGGTCTCGTGCACGTCGCCCTCGGGAGCGGTGGCGCGGGCTACGGCGTCGGCCTTGTCCTCGCCGCTCACCACGAACCACAGCGCGTCGCTGCGGTTGAGCCGCGGGAAGGTCATGCTGACCCGGGTCGGAGGCGGCTTGGGCGAGTCCGGCACCCCGACCACGCTGGCGTCGGTGACGTCGAGCGTGGGCTTGTGGGGCATCAGCGAGGCGACGTGGCCGTTCTTGCCCAGACCCAGCATGAGCAGGTCGAACCGCTCGGGCCCGTGCTCGCGCAGGGTCGCCGCATACATCCGTGCGGCCTCGTCGATCGAGGACGCGTTTGCGGTCGAGGGCATCTCGTGGACCTGCGTGGCGCCGACGACGTCGAGCAGGTCCCGACGGGCGTGCAGGGCGTTGCGGTCCTCGCTGTCGGGGGCCACGAACCGCTCGTCGCCCCACCACACCACCACCCGCGTCCAGTCCACCGCGCTCTCCGGGGAGAGCCGGGCGACCTCCTGGTGGATCTTGTCGGCGATCGTGCCGCCGGTGAGCACCAGGTGCGGGTCACGGCCCCCGTGCTGGATCCTCGCCAACCGGGCGAGCATCTCCTGGGCGACGGTGCGGGCGACGCCGGCCGCGTCGGGGCTGATGTGCAACGACCTCATGACTCCTCCTCTGTCACTGCGAGGTGGCGGGTCACCTCGGCGTACACGTTGTCCTCGTCGAGCCGGCGCAGCTCCTCGCCGAGCAGCTCCGGCACACTGCGCCGCTTGAGGGCGACCGGCCGGTCCGGACGGCCGGGCGAGGTGAACGTCGCCAGCTTGCCGTCGTGACGGGCCACCCGGATCGGTCCCTCGGCGGTCTCCAGCACGACCTCGGTGATGCCCGGGCCGGCGGAGCTGCGCCGGTCGACCTCGACGCCGAGCCGCAGCGCGAGCCAGGCGACCAGCAGGTCCGCGCTCGGGCTGATCCTCTCGGCGGTGACCGACGCGCCGGTGACGGTGAGCTGGTACTGGTCGAGCGCCGCGGCCAGCAGCGCCCGCCACGGGGTGAGCCGCGTCCAGGCGAGGTCGGTGTTGCCCTTGGCGTACGCCGCGCACTGCTGCTGCATCGCCAGCTTCTTGTGCCGGGTCGCGGCCGCCGCGTCGGTGATACGGCGTTGCGCGAGCGCGCCCAACGGGTCGGCGGCCGGGTCCGGCGGAGGGTTCGAGGGCCACCACGCCGCGACCGGTGAGTCGGGCAGGAGCAGGGGCAGCACCACCGACTCCGCGTGGCGCACGACCTCGCCCTTGAGCCGGATCAGGGCGATCTCCCCGGACCAGCCGTCGCCGATGCCCACCTGGGCGTTGACGACCGAGGCGCCGCGCGGGGAGCCGAGGATCACGCCGAGGACCCGGGCGGGGTGCTCGCGCGACGCCAGCCGGGCAGCCGTCATCGCGTCGTGCGACCCGGCCTCGTCGACCACGACGATCAGCGTCATGACCATGCCCATGGCCGGGCTGCCGGCACGGACCCGGGCCCGGACGAACTCGGCCGCGATCGCGCTCGCGTTGGTCTCGAGCAGCTCCTTCATCGGCGGTTGCCCCCTGTCACGGTCGGCGCCAGCTGCGGCCGTCGCGCGCCAGCATCTCGTCGGCGGACGCCGGCCCCCAGGTGCCGGCGGGGTACGGCTCGGGCCGGCCCTTCTCGGCCCAGGCCTCGAGGACGGGGTCGAGGATCTGCCAGGACAGCTCGACCTCCTCGTGCCGGGGGAACAGCGGTGGGTCACCGAGCAGCACGTCGAGGATGAGTCGCTCGTAGGCCTCGGGCGAGGACTCGGTGAACGCACTGCCGTAGACGAAGTCCATGTTGACGTCGCGGATCTCCATCGCGGTGCCGGGCACCTTCGCGCCGAAGCGGATCGTCATGCCCTCGTCCGGCTGGACCCGGATCACCAGCGCGTTCTCGGTCAGCTCCTCGGTGGCGGTGGCCGTGAACGGGAGGTGCGGTGCGCGCTTGAAGACGACGGCGACCTCGGTGACGCGCCGGCCCAGGCGCTTGCCGGTGCGCAGGTAGAACGGCACGCCGGCCCAGCGCCGCGTCTCCACGTCGAGGCGTACGGCGGCGTAGGTCTCGGTGGTCGAGCGCGGGTCGATGCCCTCCTCCTCGAGGAAGCCCTCGACCTTCACCCCACCGGCCCAGCCGGCGGTGTACTGCCCGCGGGCGGTCTGCAGGTCGAGCCGGGTCGGCAGCTTCACCGAGGCGAGCACCTTCTGCTTCTCCAGCTGCAGGCTGCGCGCGTCGAAGGCGGCCGGCTCCTCCATGGCGACCAGCGCCATCAGCTGGAGCAGGTGGTTCTGGATGACGTCGCGCGCGGCACCCACCCCGTCGTAGTAGCCGGCGCGGCCACCGATGCCGATGTCCTCGGCCATGGTGATCTGCACGTGGTCGACGTAGTTGCCGTTCCAGATCGGCTCGAAGAGGTTGTTGGCGAACCGCATCGCCATGATGTTCTGGACGGTCTCCTTGCCCAGGTAGTGGTCGATGCGGAAGATCGCCTCGGGCGGGAAGACCTCGTCGAGGATGGCGTTGAGCTCGCGTGCGGACGCCAGGTCGTGGCCGAAGGGCTTCTCGATGACCACTCGGCGCCACGAGTCACCGGTCGGCTCGGCCAGGCCGTGCTTCTTCAGCTGGTCGGCGACCACCCCGAAGAAGGTCGGCGGGATCGCCAGGTAGAAGGCGTGGTTGCCGCCGGTGCCGCGGACCTGGTCGAGCTCCTCGATCGTGCGCCGCAGCTGGTCGAACGCGCCGTCGTCGTCGAAGTCGCCGGGCACGAAGCGGAAGCCCTCCGCCAGCTGGCGCCAGACCTCCTCGCGGAACTCGGTGCGGGCGTGCTGCTGCACCGAGTCGTGCACGATCTGGGCGAAGTCCTGGTCCTCCCAGTCCCGGCGGGCGAATCCCACCAGGCTGAACCCCGGAGGGAGCAGGCCGCGGTTCGCCAGGTCGTAGATCGCCGGCATGACCTTCTTGCGGGAGAGGTCGCCGGTCACGCCGAAGAGCACCATGCCGCAGGGGCCGGCGATCCGGGGCAGCCGTCGGTCCTGCGGATCGCGCAGCGGGTTGTCGTAGGTCATCGGTCGCGGTGGCTCCGGTAGTAGGACACGAGGGCCCGGGTGGAGGCGTCCTGCTCGCTCAGAGCGGCCTCGTCGCCGGCGAGGGCGGGCACGATCTGTTGGGCCAGCTGCTTGCCGAGCTCGACGCCCCACTGGTCGAAGCTGTCGATGCCCCACACGGTGCCCTCGGTGAACGTGACGTGCTCGTAGAGCGCGATGAGCTGCCCGAGCACCGACGGCGTCAGCGCCGGGGCGATGATCGACGTGGTGGGCCGGTTCCCGGAGAAGACCCGCGCCGGGACGACGTCCTCGGCGGTCCCCTCTGACCGGACCTCCTCGGCCGTCTTCCCCAGAGCGAGCGCCCGGGTCTGGGCCAGGAAGTTGGCGAGCAGCAGCTCGTGCACGTCGGTGCGGGTGCCGTCGTGCTCGTCGACCAGCGGGTACGCCGGGTTCGCGAAGCCGATGAAGTCGGCGGGGATCAGCCGGGTGCCCTGATGGATCAGCTGGTAGAACGCGTGCTGGCCGTTGGTCCCGGGCTCGCCCCAGAAGACCTCGCCGGTGTCGGTCGTCACCGGCGTGCCGTCCCAGCGCACGCCCTTGCCGTTGGACTCCATCGTCAGCTGCTGGAGATAGGCGGGGAAGCGGTGCAGCAGCTGGGAGTAGGGCAGCACCGCGTGGGTCTGGGCGCCCAGGAAGTCGGTGTACCAGACGTTGAGCAGGCCCATCAGGGCCGGCACGTTCTCCTCCAGCGGTGCGGTCCGGAAGTGCTCGTCGACGGCGTGCATGCCCGCGAGGAACTCGCCGAACCGCTCCGGGCCGACCGCCACCGCCAGCGAGGTCCCGATCGCCGAGTCGACGGAGTAGCGACCGCCGACCCAGTCCCAGAACCCGAACGCGTTCGCGGGGTCGATGCCGAAGGCCTTCACCTTGTCGAGAGCGGTCGACACCGCGACGAAGTGCTTCGCGACCGCCTCAGCCGGGTCCGCGGCGCCCAGTCCGTCCAGGAGCCACGCCTTGCACAGCCGCGCGTTGGTCAACGTCTCCAGGGTCCCGAAGGTCTTGCTGGAGACGATGAACAGTGTCGTCGCGGGGTCGAGGCCAGCCAGCGTGGTGGCCGCGTCCGTGGGGTCGACGTTGCTGATGAACCGGCAGGTGAGGTCGTCGTGGACGTAGGGCTGCAGTGCTTCGTAGGCCATCACCGGGCCGAGGTCGGAGCCGCCGATGCCGATGTTGACGACCGTGCGGATGCGCTCGCCCGTCGCGCCCGTCCAGGCGCCGGAGCGCACCGCGTCGGCGAAGGCATAGACGCGGTCGAGCACCTCGTGGACCTCGGCGACGACGTCCTGGCCGTCCACCACGAGCTCCGCCCCCGCAGGCAGGCGCAGCGCCGTGTGCAGCACGGCCCGGTCCTCGGTCACGTTGATGTGGTCGCCGCGGAACATCGCCTCCCGGCGCGCCTCGAGGCCCACCTCGTCGGCCAGCTCGCGCAGGGCCTTCCAGATCTCCGGGGTGACGAGGTTCTTCGACAGGTCCACGTGGAGGTCGGCAGCGTCCAGCGTCGAGCGTCGTACCCAGTCCTCGTCGGCCAGCGCACCGCGCAGGTCCCACGCGGTGGAGGCCAGGTCGCCCAGGCGCCGCCAGGCCGCCGTCGCCGTCGGGTCCACCGGGGCGGCGGCGTTCGTCACGCCTTCTCCTGCGCTGCCCGGATGTCGTCCATGCTCTGCTGCACGGTCTTCAGCAGCTGGTCCCAGGCGGTCACGAACTTCTCGACACCCTCGCGGATCAGGACCGCGATGACGTCGTCGTAGTCGATGCCGGCCTCGGCCAGCGCCTTCATCGTGTCGGCGGCCTCCGCCAGGTGCGGGTGCACCTGGTCCCCGCGGAGCTCGCCGTGGTCGGCGACCGCGTCGAGTGTCTTCTCGGGCATCGTGTTGACGGTCCCCGCGACGGCGAGGTCGACGACGTACATCGTGTCGGCGTAGTCGGGGTTCTTCACCCCGGTCGAGGCCCAGAGCGGGCGCTGGTCGTTGGCGCCCGCGGCCTTCAGCGACTCCCAGCGCTCGCCGGCGAAGAACTCCTCGTAGGCCTGGTAGGCCAGCCGCGCGTTGGCCAGGCCGGCCTTGCCCTTGAGCGAGGGGTCGGCGCCGAGGTCGTCGAGGCGCTTGTCGATCTCGGTGTCGACGCGGCTGACGAAGAACGACGCCACCGACTGGATGGTCGACAGGTCGTGGCCGTTGTCGCGGGCCTTCTCCAGTCCGGCGACGTAGGCCTCCATCACCTGGCGGTACTGGTCGAGGCCGAAGATCAGCGTCACGTTGACCGAGATGCCGGCGCCGAGCGTCTCCGCGATCGCCGTGCAGCCCTCGGGCGTGCCGGGGATCTTGATGAACAGGTTGTGCCGGTCGACCTTGCGCCACAGAGTGTCGGCCTCGGCGACGGTGCGGTCCCCGTCGTGCGCGAGCCCGGGCGCGACCTCGATGGACACCCGGCCGTCGACGCCGGAGGTCGCCTCGAAGACCGGCATCAGGATGTCGCAGGCGTTGCGCACGTCGGTGGTGGTGAGCTCCTGGACCACCCGGTCGAGGTCGGCGCCGTCGCCGACGAGGGTGTGTACCTGGTCGTCGTAGCGCTCACCCTCGGCCAGGGCGGCCTGGAAGATCGAGGGGTTGGTCGTCACCCCGACGACGGAGCTGTTCTTGACCAGGTCCGCGAGGTTGCCGGTCTCGATGCGCTCGCGGGACAGGTCGTCGAGCCAGATGCTGACCCCCAGGTCCGAGAGCTCCCGGAGTCGGTCCGAGTCGTGCTGCGTCATGTCGCTCCTCCTGCGTCGGTCGGTCAGTGTGCTGCTGCGTCGATGCTGTCGCGCGCCGCCCGCGCCACCGCGTCGGCGGTGATCCCGAACTCCGCGAAGATCCGGGCGTAGTCGGCGGACGCGCCGAAGTGGTCCAGCGCCACGATCCGTCCCGCGTCGCCGACGACCTCGCGCCAGCCCTGTGCCACGCCTGCCTCCACACTCACTCGGGCGCGTACCCCGGGCGGGATCACCGAATCCCGGTAGGCCTGGTCCTGCGCCTCGAACCACTCCTTGCACGGCATCGACACGACCCGGGCCGCGATGCCGTCGGCGGCGAGCTGCGCCCGGGCCTGCACGGCCAGCTGCACCTCGGAGCCGGTGCCGATCAGCACCACGTCCGGCAGGCCGCCGGACTCCGAGACCGCATCGACGAGGACGTAGGCACCCCGAGCGGTGCCGTCGGCAGCGCCCCAGGTGTCGCCGTCGACGTCGCCGCGCGGGAACACCGGCAGGTTCTGCCTGCTCAGGGCGAGGCCCGCCGGCCGGTCGGTGTGCTCGAGGATCGCCTGCCATGCGGCTGCGGTCTCGTTGGCGTCGGCCGGCCGGACCACGTCGAGGCCGGGGATCGCGCGCAGGGCAGCGAGGTGCTCGATGGGCTGGTGGGTCGGACCGTCCTCGCCGAGGCCGATCGAGTCGTGGGTCCAGACGTAGGTCACCGGCAGCTGCATCAGCGCCGCGAGGCGTACGGCGGGCCGCATGTAGTCGGAGAACACCAGGAACGTCCCGCCGAAGACGCGGGTGAGCCCGTTGAGGGCGATGCCGTTCATGAGCGAGCCCATGGCGTGCTCGCGGATGCCGAAGTGCAGCACGCGGCCGTAGGGACCGCCCTTCCACGACTTCGTCTGCCACTCCTCGGGGGTGACGCTGGCAGCGTCCTCGATCGTGGTGTTGTTGGACTCGGCGAGGTCGGCGGAGCCGCCCCAGAGCTCGGGAAGGACACCGGCGAGGGCGTTGATCACCTTGCCGGACGCCTTGCGGGTCGCGACGCCCTTCTCATCCGCGGGGTAGGACGGCAGGACGTCGGTCCAGCCGTCGGGCAGCCGGCGGTCCCGCAGGCGCTGCAGCAGCGCCGCGGCGTCGGGGTCGGCCTGCTCCCAGGCGCCGAAGCGCTCGTTCCAGGCCGCGTGCCACTCCTTGCCGCGGGCCAGCAGCGACCGGGTGTGCTCGAGGACCTCGGGCGCCACCTGGAAGGTCTGGTCGGGGTCGAAGCCGAGCACCTCCTTGGTGGCCCGGACCTCATCCTCGCCCAGGGCGGCGCCGTGCGCCGCGCCGGTGTTCTGCGCGTTCGGGGCCGGCCACGCGATGATCGTGTGCAGCACGATCAGGCTCGGCTTGTCGGTGACGGCCTCGGCGGCGTTCAGCGCCTCCCAGAGGGCCGGGACGTCCTCGTGGTAGCCATCGGTGTCCAGGGGTCCCTCGTGCTGGTCGCGCTTGGCCCAGTAGACGTGCTGGACGTGCCAGCCGTAGGCCTCGTAGCGCTGGGCGACGTCCTCGGAGAAGGCGATGTGGGTGTCGCCCTCGATGCTGATCCGGTTGAGGTCGTAGATCATCGTCAGGTTGCCGAGCTGCTGGTGCCCGGCGATCGAGGACGCCTCCGCGCTGATGCCCTCCTCGAGGTCGCCGTCGCTGCAGATCACGTAGACCTGGTGGTCGAAGGGACTCTCGCCGGGCGCGGCGTCGGGATCGAGCAGTCCGCGCTCGCGGCGGGCGGCCAGCGCCATGCCGACCGCGTTGCCGATGCCCTGCCCGAGCGGCCCGGTGGTCGTCTCCACACCCGCGGTGTGGCCGTGCTCGGGGTGCCCGGGCGTCTTGCTGCCCCAGGTGCGCAGGGCCTCGAGGTCGGCGAGCTCCAGGCCCCAGCCGCCGAGGAACAGCTGCGTGTAGAGCGTGATGGAGGTGTGGCCGCAGGACAGCACGAACCGGTCGCGCCCGAGCCATCCGGGGTCGGCAGGGTCGTGCCGCATCCGCTTCTGGAACAGCGTGTAGGCCACCGGGGCCAGGCTCATCGCCGTGCCCGGGTGCCCGTTCCCCGCCTTCTGCACGGCGTCCATCGCCAGGCACCGGGCGGTGTCTACCGCGCGGTCGTCCAGCTCGGTCCAATCGAGGGTGCGCATGCTCACTCCAGTCACGGTGTCGAGCCTACTCATCGGCCCGATAGACTCGGCATGGCCTCGGCGGCCCATGACGACGCCCCGGGAGCCACCCGACACCACCGACGAAGGTGAGACCCGCATGACAGCGGTCGACTCCGGCGTGTCGGCCTCCTCGGAGGAGACCGGCCGCGTCGCGGAGCCTCTGCGCGACGGTGATCGCGCGCCGGCGACCCTGCGCGACGTGGTCGCCGCCTACGTGGGGCTGACCAAGCCCCGCGTGATCGAGCTGCTGCTGCTCACCACGGTGCCGGTGATGTTCTTCGCCCAGCGCGGCGTCCCCCCGCTCGGTCTGGTCGTCGCCACGGTCGTCGGCGGCACGCTCTCGGCCGGCGCGGCCAACGTGCTCAACTGCGTCTACGACCGGGACATCGACGAGCAGATGCGGCGCACCCGCCGGCGCGCCCTGCCACGCCACGTGGTCACCCCCCGAGCGGCACTGGTCTTCGGGCTGCTGCTCATGATCGGCGCCACGCTGATGCTCGGGTTGTGGGTGAACTGGCTGTCGTCCCTCCTGGCGCTGGCGGCGAGTGCGTTCTACCTCTTCGGCTACACGATGGTCCTCAAGCGCCGCACCACCCAGAACATCGTCTGGGGCGGCATCGCCGGCTGCTTCCCGACGATGATCGGGTGGACGGCGGTCACCGACAGCCTCGCCTGGGCGCCGTTCGTGCTCTTCCTCGTGGTGTTCTTCTGGACGCCGCCGCACACGTGGGCGCTCGCCATGCGCTACCGCGAGGACTACGCCCGCGTCGACGTGCCGATGCTCCCGGTGCGCCGCGACGCGGAGGCCGTCGCCAAGCAGATCGTCGTCTACTCCTGGGTGATGGTGGCGACCTCCCTGGCGCTGTGGCCGGTCGCCGGAACGGGCTGGGTCTATCCGGTGGTCGCCGTGGTGCTGGGAGCGGCGTTCCTCGTCGAGGCGCACCTGATGTGGTCGCGCGCGCGCCGCAGCGACGACCTCTCGGTGGTGCGGCCGATGCGGTTGTTCCATTGGTCGAACATGTACCTCTCGCTGCTGTTCGTCGCCGTCGCGCTCGAGCCGCTGCTGACCCGCTGAGGGGGCGTCGTCGTGCCCTCGCGCGATGAGCTCGAGGCGGCGCGGGAGCGCACCGTCCCCGACGTCGTGCCACCCGTCGGCGGGGTGCTGCTGTGCGGCATCAATCCCGGGCTGTGGTCCGCCGCCACCGGGCATCACTTCGCCCGTCCGGGCAACCGCTTCTGGCCGGCGCTGCACGCCTCCGGGCTCACCGACCGGCTGCTGCGCCCCGACGAGGAGCACCTGCTGCCGTCGTACGGGCTCGGGGTCACCAACGTGGTGCCGCGCGCCACCGCCCGCGCCGACGAGCTGACGCCCGAGGAGTACGTCGCCGGCGGCGCCGCACTCACCGAGCGGGTCGCCCGCTACCGACCGGCGTGGGTCGGGGTCCTCGGCGTGTCACGGCATACCGCGCGGCGTTCGGCCGGCGGAAGGCCGTCGTGGGGCCGCAGGAGGAGCTGCTCGCCGCGGCCCGGGTGTGGGTGCTACCGAATCCCAGCGGGCTCAACGCGCACTGGTCGGCGCCCCGGCTCGCGGAGGCGTACGCCGCGCTGCGGGCGGAGTGGCGTCCAGCACCTCGGTGACGGCCGGTGCCCGCGTGCCGGTGGCCAGGAGCACCCACATGGCCGCCGCGGCCACCAGGGCCGCGCCCAGCATGTGCACCGCCACGAGGGCGATCGGCAGGTGGGTGAAGTACTGCACGAAGCCGACCACGCCCTGGGCGATCTCGAGGCCGAACAGCCAGCGCACCGCGCGCCCGCGGTCGAGGACGAGCAGCGCGATGGTCAGGCCGACCAGCAGGAAGACGAGGTCGGCGTGCAGCTGGGAGGTCTGCAGCGGCGAGAGTCCGTTGCGGCGGGCGTGGATGTCGCCGGCGTGCGGGCCGGCGCCGGTCACGACGGTGCCGACGTAGAGCACCGCCCAGGCCGCTCCGAAGGTCAGCCAGCCGAGCAGGCCGGGCCGGGGGAGGGGCCGGTCGATCCGCCACAGGAAGGCCACCGCGAGGCAGATGATCGCCAGGGACAGCACCAGGTGGAGCGAGACCACCCACGGGTTGAGATGGGTGAGGACGGTGATGCCGCCGAGCACCGCCTGGGCCGGGATGGACAGCACGAGCCCGCCGGCCATCCAGCGCAGCTCGCGACGGCCCGACCGCCACGCGACCACCAGGGTGGCGATCGCGACCACGGTGAGCACGAACGTCAGGGTGCGGTTGCCGAACTCGATGGCCGAGTGGACGTTGAGCTCGCCGTGCGGGGTGAACGAGGATCCGTGGCACCGCGGCCACGTCGGGCACCCGAGCCCGGAGGCGGTCAGCCGCACGGCGCCGCCGGTGACGACCAGGACGACGTTCGCGGCGAGGGTCGCCCACCCCGCGCGCACCAGCCAGCGTCGACCGGCGGCCGGTGTCCTCACTCCCATCGGAACGTCCTCGCCGTCAGCGTCGCGGCGGCCACGGCCCACACCAGCAGCACCACGACCGACAGGGCGTCGACCCGGTCGTCGAGGAACGCCGCACGCATGCCGTCGCCCAGGGCGCCCGAGGGCAGCAGGCGGGCGACGTGCGCCCAGCCGCCGTACGACGACGCCGGCAGCACGACCGCACCACCGGCCAGCAGCAGCAGGTAGACCAGGTTGGCGGCGGCAAGGGTGGCCTCGGCGCGCAGGGTGCCGGCGACCAGCAGGCCGAGCGAGGCGAACGCCGCCGTGCCGAGGACCACAGACACCAGCACGCCGATCACCCCGGCGCCGGCCGCGTGGGGCGACCAGCCCAGGGCCAGCCCCACCAGGCCCACGACGACGATCTGGAGCACCTCGACGAGCAGCAGCGCCCCGATCTTGCCGAGCAGCAGGCCCGACCGCGGGAGTGGGGAGGAGCCGAGGCGCTTGATGACGCCGTAGCGGCGCTCGAAGCCGGTGGCGATGGCCAGCGAGGTGAACGCCGTGGACATCACCGCCAGCGCGAGGACGCCGGGTGTGAAGACGTCGACGGCCGGATGGTCGAAGGAGTGGCCGAGGTGCCGGGCGCCCTCCACGGCGCCGATCAGCACGATCAGGGGGATCACCACGGCGAGGAGCAGCTGCTCGCCGTTGCGCAGCATCAGCCGCGCCTCCATCCGCGCCTGGGCGAGCACCTGCCGCGACAGCGGCGCGGCGCCCGGACGGGGTGCGAAGGTGCCGGTGGCCATCAGTGCAGTCCTCTCCCGGTGAGCTCGAGGAAGACGTCCTCGAGGGTGCGCTGGCCGAGGTTGAGCGACTCCGGCAGTACGCCGTTGCGCTCGCACCAGGTCGAGACGATGGCCAGCGTGGTCGAGTCGGCCGGTCCGGTGACCAGCAGGCTGCGCTCGTCGATGGGGTGCACCTCGACCCGGCCGCCGAGCGCCTCCTGCAGCGATGCCGGCGCGTCGGGCGGGAACGGCTCGGTGACGACGAGCCGGATGGTCGCCGTGCCGTGCCCGGCGCCGCGGGTGAGCTCCAGCGGCGTGCCGCTGGCGATCATCGCGCCGTGGTCGATGATGTGGATGCGGTCGGCGAGCTGCTCCGCCTCGTCCATGTAGTGGGTGGTGAGCACCACCGTGACGCCGTCGGCCCGCAGCTCGCGCAGCAGCTCCCAGGTGGTGCGCCGGGCCTGCGGGTCCATGCCGGCGGTCGGCTCGTCGACGAAGACCACCTCGGGCCGGCCGACGACCGCCATGGCCAGGGAGAGGCGTTGCTGCTGGCCGCCGGAGAGCCGCCGGTAGGGGGTGCGCCCGCAGTCGCCCAGCCCCACCCGGGACGCGAGCTCGTCGACGTCCAGCGGGTGGGCGTGCAGGGTCGCGACGTGGCGCAGCATCTCCATGGCGCGCACGCCGCTCCAGGCGCCGCCGGCCTGCAGCATCACCCCGATGCGGGGGAGCAGCGCCCGCCGGTCGGCCACCGGATCGAGGCCCAGCACCCGGACCCGGCCCTGCTGCGGAGCCCGATAGCCCTCGCACGTCTCGAGCGTCGTGGTCTTGCCCGCGCCGTTGGGACCGAGCACCGCGGTGATCGTGCACCGCTCGACGGTGAGGTCGAGACCGTCGACGGCGACCTTGTCGCCGTAGGCCATGCGGAGGCCGGACACCTCGACGGCGAGGTCGGCGGAGGCGGGCACGCCGCGATTCTACGGAGCGGGTCGCCCGGCCCCGAGCGCGGAGCGGCAGGGAGTGACGGAGGTCTCTCGGCTCAGATCTCCGCGGACTCGACGTCGTCCGCCGTGGCGCCACGGACCGGCAGGTCGTCGAACACCGGCGGCGGCTCGCGCCAGATCACCTGCTCGCCGTCCGCCGCGGCCTGGATCGCGCGCCAGACGCGCTCGGGCGTGCAGGGCAGGTCGATGTGGCGGACGCCGAGATGCGCGACCGCGTCGACCACCGCGTTCTGCACCGCCGGGGTGGAGCCGACCGAGGCCGACTCGCCGATGCCCTTGGCGCCGAGCGGGTTGAGCGGTGTCGGGGTCTCGGTGTTGGTGGTCACGAGCGCGTCGAGGTGCGGGGTGTCGGCGGCGGTGGGGATGGCGTAGTCGGCGAAGGAGGAGGTGATCGGCTGGCCGGAATCGTCGTACTCGAAGTGCTCCCACAGCGCCTGCGAGATCCCCTGGACGGCGCCGCCGTGCTGCTGCCCGGCCACGATGAGCGGGTTGAGCACCGTGCCGCAGTCGTCGACGGCGACGTGCTTGAGCGGGGTGACCCGACCGGTCTCGGTGTCGACCTCGACGATCGAGACGTGGGCGCCGAAGGGGAAGGTCGCTCCCGACTGGAAGAACTCGGTGTCGGAGCCGAGTCCGCCCTCGTGCTCGTGGGCCCAAGCGGCCACCTCGGCCCAGTCGTGGCCCACCCCGGGGACGCCGGTCACGCCGAAGCGGCCGTCCTCGAGCACCACGTCGGCGCGGTCGACCTCCAGCATCCGCGCGGCGGCGTCGAGTGCCTTCTCCCGCACCTCGCCGGCCGCCTGGCCCACCGCGTTGCCGCCCATCTGCAGGGAGCGCGAGCCTCCGGTGCCGCCGCCGGAGCGGATCTCGGCGGTGTCGGACTGCACGAACCGGATGCGCTCGAGCGGGATGCCGAGCCGGTCGGCGACGATCATCGCGAACGACGTCGCGTGACCCTGGCCGTGGGCGGAGGTGCCGGCGCGCACCACGGCGCTGCCGTCGGCGTCGATGTGCACGGCTCCGAACTCGGTGCCGCCGAAGCCGGTGATCTCGACGTACGTCGCGAGGCCGACGCCGATCTGGCGGGGGTCGCCCGTGTCGCGGCGGCGCTGCTGCTCCGCGCGCCAGCCGTCGACGTCGGCCAGACGCATCGCCTCGCGCAGGGGGAGGTCGTAGTCGCCGTTGTCGTAGGTCGCGCCGGTGAGCGTGGTGAAGGGGAAGCGGTCGGGCCCGATCAGGTTCCGCCGTCTGATCTCCTCCGGCGCGAGTCCGGTCTCGAGCGCGGCGACGTCGAGCAACCGCTCCAGGAGCGCCGCCGCCTCCGGTCGGCCGGCGCCGCGGAAGGCCCCCACGGGAGCGGTGTTGGTGAGCACCGCCACCCCGTCGTGACGCATCCGCGGCACGTCGTACGGGCCGGGCGCCATCAGGTACGACGGGCCGATGGCGAAGGCGCCGCTGAAGCCGCCGTAGGCGCCGCAGTCGCCGAGCAGCCGGAGCCGCATGCCGGTGATGCGGCCCTCGGTGTCGAGCCCGAGCTCGGCGTACTGGAGCTGGGCGCGTCCCTGCATCGAGAGCATCGCCTCGCTCCGGGTCTCCGTCCATGCCAACGGTCGACCGAGGATCCGGGCGGCCAGGGTCACGGCGACGTGGTCGGCGTTCACGCCGGCCTTGCCACCGAACGCGCCGCCGACGTGCGGCGCCACCACCCGGATGCTGGTCTCGGGCAGTCCGGTGGCCTGGGCCAGCAGGCGCCGGGCGCCGTGCGGCTGCTGGGTGGCGACGTGGACGGTGAGGGTCTCCCCGGCCGGACCGTCGGCGCCGGGCTCCACGAGGATGGCGTGGCCCTCGATCGGGGCTGTCGCCACCCGCTGGTTCTCCATCCGCACCCGCGTCACGTGGGCGGCGCCCGCGAGCGGGTCGCCCTCGCCGCGCAGGCCGGCCGCGATGTTGCTGCCCAGGTCCGGGAACTGCAGCGGTGCGCCCGGGGCCAGCGCCGCCTCCACGTCGACCACCGCCGGCAGCTCGTCGTAGTCCACGTCGACCAGCTCCGCCGCGTCCACCGCCTGCGCCCGGGTCTCGGCCACCACGAGGGCCACGGGGTCGCCGACGTGGCGCACGGCGTCGGTGGTCAGGGGGAGGCGTGCGCAGGCGGGGTTCGCGATCGCGAAGGTGGGGGCGGGAGCATCGCCGAGGTCGGCCGCAGTGAGCACCGCGAGGACGCCGGGTGCGGCCGCCGCCTCCGCCGTCGCGATGCCGGTGAGGCGGGCGTGCGCGAACGGGCTGCGCACGAACACCGCGTGGGCCGTGCCGGGTGGCCGCTGGTTGTCGACGTAGGTCCCGCGGCCGACCAGCAGCTCGGGATCCTCGATGCGGCGGACGGCGTTTCCGAGTATCGAACCTGGCACTCGCGCAGCGTAGCCGCGGACCCGACGGCGATGAGGGTCCGACCGCTGCGGGGAGCGCCTGCGGGTTAGGCCACCCTTCCTTGAACGGCTCTGCCCAATAACGGCACACTGGTGTTGTGGAAATCGAGGCGGGTGAGCAGCCGACGCGCGAGCGTGTCGTGTGCTCGATCCTCGAGAACGGTCCGTCCACAGCGGCGGCGCTGGCCGAGCGGCTGGCGATCACGCCGGCAGCCGTGCGCCGCCACCTCGACCAGCTGGTCGAGGAGGGCGCCCTGGAGATGCGCGAGGGCCGCCTGGCCGCGGCGCGCCGACGGGGACGCCCCGCCAAGGTCTTCGCGCTCACCGACGCCGGTCGCGACCGCTTCGACCAGCAGTACGACGACCTGGCAGTGCAGGCCATCCGGTTCCTGGCCGAGACCGGTGGGCCGGAGTCGGTGCGGGCGTTCGCCGAGCGTCGCGCCGGGTTCATCGAGAGGGAGTTCGCCGGCATCGCCCAGGCCAACCCCGACCTGAGCCGCGCGGAGGTGCTCGCGCGGGTCTTCACCGGCCAGGGCTACGCCGCCTCCGTGCGGAGCCTGCCGCTGGGGGAGCAGCTGTGCCAGCAGCACTGCCCGGTCTCCCACGTGGCCCACGAGTTCCCGGTGCTGTGCGAGGCGGAGACCGAGGCCATCGGCCGCGTCCTCGACAGCCACGTTCAGCGCCTCGCGACGATCGCCCACGGCGACGGCGTGTGCACCACTTGCATCCCGACCACGAAGGAGAGGTCATGACCAGCATCGAGGAGCTCAACCCGGAGCTGAAGGGCATCGGTCGCTACGAGTTCGGCTGGGCCGACTCCGACGTCGCCGGCGCCGCAGCACAGCGGGGCCTGAACGAGGACGTCGTGCGCGACATCTCCGCCAAGAAGTCCGAGCCGCAGTGGATGCTCGACCTGCGTCTGAAGGGGCTCAAGCTGTTCCACCGCAAGCCGATGCCGACCTGGGGCTCCGACCTCGGCGGGATCGACTTCGACAACATCAAGTACTTCGTGCGGTCCAGCGAGAAGCAGGCCGCCACCTGGGACGACCTCCCCGAGGACATCCGCAACACCTACGACAAGCTGGGCATCCCCGAGGCGGAGAAGCAGCGGCTGGTCTCCGGCGTGGCGGCGCAGTACGAGTCCGAGGTCGTCTACCACTCGATCCGCGAGGACCTCGAGGCCCAGGGCGTCATCTTCGTCGACACCGACACCGCGCTCCGTGAGCACGAGGACCTCTTCAAGGAGTACTTCGGCACGGTCATCCCGGT